>NZ_JBHEZX010000003.1:365451-601721 GCF_042511045.1 Streptacidiphilus alkalitolerans | reverse complement strand
GAAGCTAAGCCTCACAGCGCCGATGGTACTGCAGGGGGGACCCTGTGGGAGAGTAGGACGCCGCCGAACAACCATTCCAGTGAAGCCCCCTGACATCTTGTCAGGGGGCTTCACTGCGTTCACCACCGAACACCCGCGGGGTCGGCCTTCACCGTTGCCACAGTTGAGGACCCGTCTCGCGCCTGCGGCGCAAAGAAGCCAACTACAGGGAGCCCGCACCGGGCCGGGGTCCGACGCCCCCCTTCCCGCCGGCGAGAAACGATGCACCGCCACCGGCTCCCGGCCGTGTTGTTGGCCGCGAGGCGGAGCCGAGCAACCCCGGCCAGGCACACCCCCGTCACCCGACAACGACCCGGGAGCCCAAGCCACACACCCAAGCCGCCCCACCCACTGGCGGACACCCGGTACCTCGCCGGGTCTGCTGCGGTCTTCGCTCGCTCATGGTCCCGAGTCCACGTGCGGTGGCCGCCCGGTCCGCGGAAGAGTTGGCGTCCCGGCGCCTGAATCGGGTCTGTCGAGCGCGGAGCCAAGCTGTTGGCGCCCCGAGGAAGAAGACGAGCCGTCCGCTGGCTTCGACGGCGTTCTTCAACCCCTCGAAGACACCGATCAGGTCGGCGGCGCACCAGATCACAGCCGCGAGGGATGCCCAAGAGGCGAGCCACTTCACGCCGCTCGTCGTCGCGGGATGAAAGGTGCCCCAGTTGCCGCCCGCACTGGTGCTGTTGTCCTGGAGCTTGTCCATGATGATCCGCTGCCGTGCCTGGTCCAGACTGAGCGAGTGTGAGACTGAGTGCAGTGGCTGGGCGAGCCCGTGGCGGGCCGGCCCTCAGGCATTCGGCGAAACATGCAGGATCGCGGTGAGTTCGGCGAGCGGGGACGCGGCGTAGGGCATCTGCTCCGCCGGGACTCCGGTGATAGTCGACGGTTGGCTCATGCCGCCATCGTTGCAGCTCACGGTGGATTGGCGGCTCACGATTGACGGTTGTGATCAATCCGCGTGACCGTTGCCGGGGGACGGGATCACGGTGGCGGCATGACCATCATGCGGCAGTTGGCCGCCCCCTCGTCCTCGTCGCCGACGCCGTCCCCGTCCCCACCGTCCGAACGCCCTGCGCTGGGTGTGCTCGTGCGTGCTTCCGGCGGCCCGCGTTATGCCGTCGCGCTCGCTGTGGACTCCCTCGGGTCGGGCCTGCTTCGACCTTTCCTCCTGCTCTACGGGATCCAGGTCTGCCACCTGGGGGTGGTGCGGTCCGGGACGGCGATGTCGGTGGGGATGCTGGCCGGCCTGTCCGTGCTGCCGTTCGCCGGACGGTGGATCGACCGTGGTGCCCGGACGGCGGCGGTGGCCGCAGCGATGCTGGTCCGGGTGCTGGGGGTCTTGGTCCTGCTGGCCGCGCCGCTGCTCGGTGGGTCGCCGCTGTGGGGATTCATCGTGGCCGCACTGTTCCTGGGCATCGGCAACCAGTGTTGGCCGCCCGCGCACGCCGCGGTGGTCACCACTCTCGCCGAACCCCGCTACCGGGATGCCGCGCTGGCGGCGGGGCGTTCGCTCCGCAACGCCGGCATGGGCGCGGGTGCCCTGATCGCGACGGTGAGTACGGCGGGTGGCACCGGTGCGCTGCGGACGCTGGCCGGAGTGACCGCGCTGGGATACCTGGTGGCGGCGGCGCTGGTGCTCCCGATGCGGGTACGGGCGCAGCAGCCGATCCGACGTGGTGTCAGCAGGGTGAGGGGAGGCGGCGGACTCAAGGTGTTGGACGTCGCCAACCTCCCCTACGCCTTCTGCTTCAACGTTCTTGAGGTCGCACTCCCTGCCTTTCTGGTGGTCCGGCTGCATGTGGCGCCCGCTTGGTCGGCGGGGATCTTCGTGGGCAATACGGTGCTGGTGGTGGCCACCCAGATTGCCGTGGTGATGTGGATGTCCCGTTTCGCCCGGCGGTCGTCACTGGCGATGTCCGGCCTGGTGCTCGCGGTGTCCTACCTGGGCTTCTGGGCAGCGGGTTCGCTCGGTGGTTGGGGCGCGGCGGCCGGGGTCGCGGCGGTGTCCGTGCTCTACACCGCCGGGGAGATCATGTACACGGGCAGTGCGACAGCGCTCATCGTTGCGAGCACTGCTCCGGATCGAATCGGAGCAGCGCTCTCGCGGTTCCAACTCTCCAGCGGGATCGGCCTGGCGGCCTCCCCGGCCCTGCTCACGGCGCTGCTGGCCCAGGGGTCCGGGGCGCTCTGGGTCTCCCTCGCTCTGGCGACCCTGCTCGCCGCAGCAGCCGTCCTCCGCTGGGCCCCGTCCGAACGCCGCCCCGGGGGCGAGCGCCCCTCCCCGCCGGCGGAGGACCGCTCCCCGGCAGAGGACCGCTGAGGCTCGGCACTCGGCGGCGCGGGGCTGAAGTCCGGTGCCAGGCAACGCCGCTGAGGTTCGACCCGGCCCGGGGTATCGCTGAGTGCCCAGCCCCCTGCGGTGGAACGACCCTGAGGCTTGGTTCCGCTCCCGGCCGAGCGCCGCCGAGGCCCATGCCCGTCCCCGATCCGCATCGCGGAATGGCCCGGGCCGTCCCGGGCTCGCATGGCCAGCGGCTGGGCTGCTCCCGCCCCGGAAGTGAGCCCGACCGTGACTCGTCGGGCGGGGTAGTGAACCCTGCGCCAAAGTGAACCAAAGCCGTTAGTGCGAGCGCCGTTCCGTGCCCCAGTACGCCAGGCCCAGCAACGGCAGCCCCGCGCCGAGGACGGCGACTGCGGTCCAGCCGTGGGAGCGGTAGGCCAGCGAGGCGAGTTCGGAGCCGAGGGCGCCGCCGAGGAAGAAGGTGGCCATGTAGACGCTGTTGAGCCGGGCGCGGGAGGCCGGGTCCAGCTGGAAGATGACGTGCTGCCCCAGGATGAGCGTGGTCTGCACGCCCATGTCGAGCAGCACGGCCGCACCACCCAGGGCGAAGATGCTGTGCCGGCCGAAGCCGGCCAGTGCGAAGGCGGACGCGGTGGCCGCCAGCGCTACCGCCGTCATCGGACGGACCAGGCCGTGGTCGGCCCAGCGTCCGGCCAGCGGGGCGATTGCCACGCCGCCCGCACCGACCAGGGCGAACAGGCCGACGCCGACCTGGCCGTAGTGGAACGGGGCGCTGGTGAGCACATAGGAGACGGTGGTCCAGAAGGCGCTGAACGCCCCGAACATCGTGGCCTGGTAGAGCGCCCGGCGCCGCAGCGGAGCGTGCTTGCGTGCCAACTGCAGGGTGGATCGCAGCAGTTCGCGGTAGCGGAGCGTGCTGGTCGGGTGGCGTTGCGGCAGCGCGGTGCGCAGGGTGAGGGCGAGCAGGGCCATCATCCCGGCCGAGACCAGGTAGACGACGCGCCAGCTGGTGGCGTCGGCGAGCAGGCTGCCGAGGGTGCGGGAGAGCAGGATCCCGGCGAGGAGTCCGCTCATCACCTGGCCGACGATGCGTCCCCTGCTGTGGTCGGGGGCGAGGTCGGCGGCGAAGGGGACCAGGATCTGCACCACGACCACGGTGGTCGAGAACAGCAGCGAGGCCGTCAGCAGCAGGCCGAAGCCGGGGGCGAGACCGGCCAGGACCAGGGCGCCGGCGGTGATGCCGAGCAGCAGGGTGGCGAGGCGCCGGTTCTCCACCCGGTCGCCCAGGGGCACCAGGAGCAGCAGCCCGAGCGCGTAGCCGATCTGGGTGGCGGTGACCAGCCCGCCCGCCGTGGCCTCGTCGACGTGGAAGACCTGGCGGAGACTGCTTAGCAGCGGTTGCGCGTAGTAGAGGTTGGCGACGGTCAGACCGCAGGCGACGGCGAGGAGCAGCACCAGTCGACGTGGTGGCCCCGAGGCTGTCGGACGGGTGTCCGCAGGGCTGCTGGCGGTGACCGGCACGGGCATGGTGATGTCCCTCCACATAGGAACCAGTTAAACTGGTTCCTTGACGCTACCAGCTAAACCGGTTCGCGCAGTAGGGTGTCCGCCATGACCGCCGCCACTGCCCCCGTCGTCGCCGCCGCGCCTCGCTTTCGGACGGGTGCGGGGCGGCTGTGCCTGGACTTCCTGCGCACCCTCCGCTACCGCGGGACGCTCGATGCGATCGAGGAACTGCCGGACTCCGCAGCCCTGTTGGCCTGGGTGGTCCAGTGCGGTCCCTGCGGCCCCTGTGATCCGCCGGACTCGCAGCCGGTGTCCGACGACCCGGCGCAGGTGCGGGATGCGCACAGTCTTCGGGAGGCCGTGTACGAGCTGGTCACGATCGGCCACAGCGTCGGCGGGGTGGCCTCGTCCAGCTTCCTGGTGCGGGAGCTGGTGAACCGGGCGGCGAAGAATCCGACCCCGATTCCACGTGTTGATGCGTCAGGAGCCTTGCTGTGGACGGCCTCTGACGTCGTATCAGCCACACTCTCGCTGGTGGCACGGGATGCCATCGACCTGGTCACCTCATCGGCGGTGAACCGGGTCAGGGAGTGTGCCGACGAGTCCTGCAGTGCACTGTTCAGTGACAACTCGCGTCCGGGGAACCGTCGTTGGTGCTCGATGGAGACCTGTGGAAATCGGGCCAAGAAGAGCAGCCTGCGGAGCAGGAGCGCGGGGCACTGACGCTCAGCGACACCCAGTGCTCAGCGGCTCAGCGGCTCAGCGGGATGCCGAGGGCGCGGAAGGTGACCCGCTGGTCGAACCACAGCAGGGCGACGGTGATCCCGGTCATCGCGAAGGCGAGCAACAGGTGGCCGGTGGTCGTCTCCACTGCCGCGCCCAACGCACCGAGCACCAGGTGGACGGCCAGGCGCAGGGCGATCAGCCCGATCGCGATGAAGCGGGTCCGGCTGTTCTTCAGCATGGCCCGCACCAGTTTGCGGCGCTTGCCCAGCACCGTCAGGCTGATGGTGATGTTCACCAGGGCGAGGCCGATCAGCACCGTCCAGGCGTCGGGGTTGGCCTTGAGGATGTCGTAGGCCCCGCCGAAGACCCCCTCGAAGGCGAAGAACCAGGCCGGCAGCGGCTTCATCTGCCGCAGGTCGGCCCCGGCGACCCCGGCGACCTCGCCAACCCCGGCAACCGGCGGCTCCCCGACCGTGGCGGCGGTGGTGGTCTGCTTGTCGAACACGGTGGTGATGCTCATGGTGCCGCCCCCTGGGACTGTGTGCCGGCACCCTGCCGACACGCATCAGCTTCGCGTAGCGGGCGGGTCGGCTGTCAGGGCCGCCGCTCCCGTCTTCGCCAGTACATTTGTCATGCGGGAACCATGAAGCTGTGTCATTTGCCCAGCTCAGCGGTCCAGTCGACAGCGTGTGCCGCGGTGTACTCGGCGTCGGCGAGGTAGAGCCGGTGGTGTCCGTCGGCGAGATGCCGGGCGAAGGCGGGGTCGCCTGCGGCGGCCCGCTCGGTCATGAAGTCGACCAGGGCGTGCAGCCGGTCCACGACGGTGTGGGCCAGCGCCGCCCGCTCGTCCGCCGTCAGCCCGTAGGCCTCGGCGAGCAGCCGCAGTCGACGGCCCTGCTCCGCCGGCGGCAGGGTGCCCTCGTCGCTGCCGGGGGCGTGCAGCGGGACGAAGCGGTACGCGGTGTAGGCGACGTCCCAGACCCGGGGCCCCGGGTGGGCGGTGTCGAAGTCGATGAACGCCGCCGGAAGGCCGTCCCTGAACACGCAGTTGTACGTGGCCGCGTCGCCGTGGCAGATGACCTCGGCCGGTTCCCGCGGCGGCAGCAGCCAGACGTCCTCCGGCCGGCGCGGGAAGTCGGCGTCGGCGTCGTGGAGCGCCCGCAGCAGCCGGCCGACCGTCCGGAGTGAGTCGTCGGAGCGGGCGTACGGCGGCAGCGGGTAGTGGCCGACCTCGCCCGGGACGAAGTCCAGGACCTCCCTGGTGCCGTCCTCGGTGAGCCCGTGTGCGCGGGGAGCCCCGGCGAATCCCCTGGCGGCGAGGTGGTCGAGCAGGCGGTGCACGGTGGGTGTCCAGGGTCCGACCGGGCGGCGGACGGTGTCGCCGAGCCGGGTGACCCGGTTCACGCCGCCGCCGGTCAGCAGCACTTCTTGATCGTTCTCTGCGGGCATGGGCCGAGCCTAGGAGAACCCGGACCTGGCCGCGCCGGAATTACGGGCGCGGCTCGTCGGGAGTCCCACTGGTATCGGCGGCGGTGCTGTCGTCGGCTGCCGGAGGTGCCTCGTCGGCCGGAGCCGGAGCCGGAGCCGGAGCCGGAGCCGGAGCCGGAGCCGGCGTCGGGACCGGACCCGGAGCCGAACCCGGAGCCGGAGCGGCGGCGTAGGGCTGCGGGCCGCGGCCGTGGTGCAGGTCGACCCCGGCCTGCGCGGCCAGGGCGACGTCCAGGCTCTCTCGGCGGATCCGGCGGTCCATGTAGAGCAGGCCGTTGGTCAGCGGTGCCAGCGGTACGGTCAGCAGGCTGCTGAGCGCGACCCCTGCCAGCATGACCAGGTAGAACATCAGGAACGAGGCGACCGGCAGGCTGGGGTCGGGCCCCCTGTCGTCGGCCGGTACGGTGCCGATCATGATGAACGCGCCGATGACGCCGCAGGGGATGACGATGATCTGGCTGGCGAACGACCCGATTATGCTGACCAGGTAGGGGATCCCGAAGCTGCGCCACCAGGCGCCCTCGTTGAGCCGCCAGGCTCGCCGGAGGCCCGAGATCGGTCGCTCGTTCTCCAGCACCAGGACCGGGACCACCAGCACCAGCCGTACCTGGGCGTAGACCGCGAGGCCGAACGCCGGGATCAGTAGCAGGGCCAGCAGGCCGAAGGCCGCACGGCTGCCGGTGGCGATGCCGACACCCGCCGCGAGTCCGAACAGCAGGCACATGCCCAGCGTGGTCGCGGCCCAGAGCAGCAGGTTCTCCTGGGTCACCCGCCACAGGTAGGGCCGGGCCTCGTCCCATACCTGACGTACCGTCACCTGCTCGCCCAGCACGGCGTGGCGCAGCACCGCGGTGGAGACGGTCGAGCTGACCACGTAGCAGGCGAAGAAGGTGAGCACGGTCAGTAGCAGCGCGAGGCCGCCGTAGACGAACATCTCGACGACCTGGCCGTGGCTCGGGGTGTAGTCGGGAGAGTCGTTGGCGCTGTTGAGGATGCTGCGCATCGGGGCGTAGGCCACGCCGATGAGGACGCCCATCAGCACCGCCGAGACACCGGCGATGACGAGCAGCGGGACGTAGACGGGCTTGAAGTACCGCTTCAGGGTGCCGAAGACCCCGCTGATGATCTCGCCGACGCCCAGCGGCTGCAGCGGTATGACGCCCGGCTTGGGCACCGGGGGTATGTACCCCCACGGGCTGTACCCACCGGGCCCGTACCCGCCCGGACCCGGCCCGCCCGGACCGGGCCCACCGGGACGGTAGCCCCCCGGGCCCGGCCCGCCTGGGCCGTAACCCCCGGGTCCGTACCAGCCCGGCCCGTAGCCACCAGACCCCTGACCAGGCCCCTGACCAGGCCCTTGACCGCCCGGCGTGCCCGCTCCGCCCCACCCCGTGTTGCCGCTCATCGCTGCCGCTGTCCTCTACCCCGGCCCCCGCCACCGCTACTGCGGCGCTGTCTGGCCTCCCGAGGGTACGGGAGCGCTCGCGGCCGTCGCACTCCCCCCAGGAGCCCCGAGAGGAGTCCCCCCGGGGGAGTAGCGCTGGGCGGGCCTGCGGGCGGCGAGCAGCAGCAGTTCGCCTGCGCTCAGTGCGCCCCCGGCGACCGCCGCTTCGGCCTCGGGCGCGGCGGTCTGCAGGGCGCCGAGCAGCGCCTCCAGTGCGGTGCTTCCCAGCGGCCCGAGGACGGCGCGGGCGTCGGCCTTTGTCCACAGGCTGTGGACGGCGCGCTCGCCCCAGCGCGAGCGGGCCTGCTCGGGGGAGCGGAGCACCGCGACGCCGCCGAGGCCCAGCGGGCCGCCGCGTGCCAACAGCTCGGGCAGGCCCGGGAACGGCGCGACGGCGGCCACGTTGTCGAGCACGCACAGCAGCGGAGGGTCCAGGCGTCCGGCGGAGGTCTTGGCGGCGGTCTTCCGGGCCCGTTCGAACACGTCCTCGGCCAGGGCGGTGAGCAGCGGCATCGCGCTGCGCTGGGTCGGTGCCCCGCCGGAGCGGCCGACCCGGGTCTCGGTGGCGCGTCCCAGCAGGTAGAGGGTTCCCCGGTGGCGCAGCAGCGACTCCAGGTCGAGCCCGTCGGCGGCCGAGGACGGTGTGCACGCCTGCTGCACCTGGAGTTCGGAGAGCACGTCGAGGGCGTCGAGGATCCGCTCGATCGCCGAGTCCCGCAGATCCGAGGAGTGCGTCAGCAGCGCCTGCAGTTCGCCGTCCCAGCCGTCGGCGGCCCGGTGCGGATCGGCGGAGCGGAGGATCGTCAGCGCCTCGCCCCGGTTGCTGCCCGAGGCCCAGCGCTGGACGTGCCGGAACGGCCGTCCGTCCAGGGCCGCGGCGTGCAGCCAGCAGCGGAGCAGCGTCTGCGCAGTGTCCCTGACGTTCCGTTCGGCCTGCGACGCCGCCTCGGCCGCGCCGCCGCGGGTGGTGGGCGCGAGCAGCGCGCGGGCGCGGGAGGTGGCGGTGGCCGGGTCGTCGCAGCGGTCGTGCGGAGCCCAGCGGACCCTGGTCTCGGCGTCGGGGACCTCGGCCACCAGCCGCAGCGGGTCGAACAGCCGGGCGTCCCGGTGCGGCGGCCTGGCCTCCCAGAGCGCGAGGTCGTCGGTGACGACCAGGACCGGTCCGGTGGCGGTCTCCACAGCCCGCCGCAGCAGCTCGCGCTTGGCGGCGGCGGACAGGGGATCCGGCACCAGCAGCGCGGTGGTCCCCGCCGGGAAGGCGAACGGACCGGGAGGCCGGGGCGGGCTCTGCGGCACCGGCGGCGCGGTCTGCGCCGTTGCCTGCGGCGGCACCTGAGCCGGCTCTCGTGTCGGCACTGGTGTCGGCACGGGTGTCGGCTCGGGGCGAGGCACAGCCGCGGGGACGGGCCCGGCGTCCGGTCCCACCGAAGGTGCCGCAGTCGCAACTGCCGCAGTCGCAACTGCCGCAGTCGCAACTGCCGCAGCCGAAGCAGCCGCCGTGGAAGCAGCCGCCGACGGGCCCACCGCCGCCGCTGGTGCCACGGCCGCCGCAGCCGCAGCCGGCGGTTCCCACAGCGGTGGTGGCTCCTTCCGCTGGTCCGCCGCCCCGTGCTGCCGCCGTGCGGCCTGTAGCCGCATCCACGCGGTCAGTATCGTCAGGGCCAGCGTGATCAGCAGCGCCAGCAGGACGAAGAAGGTGACCCAGAACGCCGTCGCCGACGGCAGTTGGGCCGCCGGCGTGTTCGGCCAGGCCGCAGGGATGCTGTTCGGCGCCGTCGCCAGGCTGCGGATCGCCTGCGGGGTGCCGGTGAAGGGCATCGGATGCGGCAGCCGACCGTGCGTCAGCAGCGCGCCGAGCGCCGTCGAGAGCCAGAACAGGGCGGTCGCCCCGAGCAGTGTGGCCAGCAGCCCGACGATCGCGCCGTCCGGTATCCCGCCCCGCACCTGCCCGGGGGTCCGGTACGGGCCCGAGGGCCCGGACGGTCCCGAAGGTCCCGACGGCCCGGGCCCGGACGGTCCCGAAGGTCCCGACGGCCCGGGCCCGGACGGCACCCGTGGTCCGGGCGGCCACTGCCGTCCGTTCATCGACGACATGGTCCCGCCCCTCTCCCGCGGCGTACGCTGCCGCGGCTCACGCTGCCGGGTCGTCCGCGAGCTGTTTCGACGCCCGGGTACGCTCGATGATCGCGTCCTCGGTCATCGCCCGGTCGGTGAACACCAGTGGTCGCTCATGCTCGGTGATCAGGTGTTTCACCACCTGCACATTGCCGTTGACGTCCCAGACCGCGATGCCGGGCGACAGGGTCGGGATGATCTCCACCGCCCAGCGCGGCAGCCCCAGCACCCGTCCGGTGGCGCGGGCCTCGTCCGCCTTCTGCATGTAGATGGTCCTGGTGGAGGCCATCTTCAGGATCGCCGAGGCCTCCTTGGAGGCCGCCCCGTCCACCACGTCGGAGAGGTGGTGCACCACCGCGACGAAGGAGAGCCCGAGCCGCCGTCCGAACTTCAGCAGCCGCTGGAACAGCTGGGCCACGAACGGCGAGTTGATGATGTGCCAGGCCTCCTCGACCAGGAAGATCCGCTTCTTCCGGTCGGGACGCAGCCAGGTGTGCTCCAGCCAGACGCCGACGATCGCCATCAGGATCGGCATGGCGATGGAGTTGCGGTCGATGTGGGACAGGTCGAAGACGATCAGCGGCGCGTCCAGGTCGATGTCGGTGGTGGTCGGGCCGTCGAACATGCCGCGCAGGTCGCCGTCCACCAGCCGGTCCAGCACCAGGGCCACGTCCAGGCCCCAGACCTGGATGTCGTCCAGCGAGACGCCCAGCGCGTCCACCGAGTCGGTGTTGGGGTTGCGCAGGGTGTCGATGATGTCGCCGAGGATCGGCTGGCGCTCGGTCCTGGTGGCGATCACATGCGCGTGCGCGGCCTTGAGCGCGAAGCCGGCCCGCTCGTCCAGGCCGCGGCCCATCGCCACCTCGATGATGGTGCGCAGTAGCGCCAGCTGCCCGGTCAGGGTGATCGCCGGGTCGAGCGGGTTGAGCTTCACCCCGCCGTTGAGGGCGGCCTGCGGGTCCAGCCGGACCGGCATTATCCCCAGCGCCCTGGCGATCAGGTTCCACTCGCCGACGCCGTCCTCGCCCTGCGCGTCCAGCACCACCACCTGCCGGTCGCGAAAACGCAGCTGCCGCAGCACATACGTCTTCTCCAGCGCCGACTTGCCGTTGCCGGACTCGCCGAGCACCAGCCAGTGCGGGGCCGGCAGCTGCTGTCCGTACAGCTGGAACGGGTCGTAGACGTACCCCTTGCCGCTGTAGACCTCGCGTCCGATGATCACACCGGAGTCGCCCAGGCCGGGTGCGGCCGTCGGCAGGTAGACCGCCTGGGCCTGCCCGCTGGACGTGCGGACCGGCAGCCGGGTGGTCTCGGTCTTGCCGAACAGGAAGCTGGTGAAGGCGTCGGACAGGCCGCCCACGGGTGCTGCTGCCATGCGGTACCTCCAGGGGCGGTGGGTTAGCGGCGGATGCCGGTGGCGAAGGGAAGCGTGTTCACGAACGCCCGGTGGTGCTCGCGGTCGCACCACTCCAGCTTGAGGTAGCTCTTGCCGGCCGAGGCGCGGATGGTCCGCTTGTCACGGGCCAGCGCCTCCGGCGAGCGGGAGCTGACGGTGATGTAGCCGACCAGGTTGACGCCGGCCGCGCCCGAAGCGAGGTCCGCGCCGCGCTGGTCGACCCGGCCGCTGTGGGCCGAGTCGCGCGGGTCCACCGTGCGGTTCATCTTGGCGGCGCGGCTGGCGTCCGCGTCGTCGTTGGTCTTCTCGGTCAGCATCCGCTCGATGGCGACGTCCGTCGGCTCCAGGTCCATGGTCACCGCGACCGTGCGGATCACATCCGGGGTGTGCACCAGCAGCGGCGCCAGGAAGTTGACGCCGACCGGGGTCAGCGGCCACTCCTTGACCCAGGCGGTGGCGTGGCACCAGGGCTCGCGGGTCTCCGACTCGCGGGTCTTCGCCTGCAGGAAGTTGGCGTGGGTGGCGTCCAGCTCGGCCGGCCAGGCATTGCGCCGGGACATCGCCTGGATGTGGTCGATCTGGTGGTCCGGGTCGTACATGGAGTGCAGCAGCGAGGCCAGCCGGGCCTGCCCCAGCGGCTGCCGCACCCGGATGTCCGCCTCGGCCAGCCGGGCGCAGATGTCCGTCAGCTCACGGGCCATCACCGCGGCCAGGCCCTCGTCGCCGCGGGCCCGGGTCTGCGCGGTACGCCCTATGGCATGCGCCTCGGAGGCCAGTTCGCGGGTGTACGGCATGCAGGCGACCAGGTAGGCGCGGTGCTGCTCGGAGGAGGTGGACACCATCGACTGCAGCTGGTCGTAGGAGTCCTTCAGCCACTGCGGCGAGTCCGGGTCGCCGCGCCGGGCGACGTCCTTGGCGTGCGCGTCCGGGTCGGCCGGGAGGGTGCGGGCCAGCATCTGGATCCGGGTCACGAAGCCGTCGCCGTTGGCGACGTGCTTCAGCAGCGTGCCGAAGCGCTCGACCAGGGTCTCCTGGTCCTCCGAGTCGCGCAGGCCGACGCCCGGGCCCTCGATCTCGATCGCGGCGGTGACGGTGCGCCGGGTCAGGTGCAGCAGCACCGACACCTCGTCAGGTCCGAACGGCGCGGCCAGCCAGCGGATCCGCCCGATCCCCGGCGGCGGCCCGACCTCGACCTCGCGCCCGTCCAGCCGGGTGCCGGCCTCCGGGGCGTACGAGTGGTACGTGGCGTTGGAGCCGCGGACCGTCCGCCGGTAGGTGCGGTTGATCTCGGCCCACTTGTAGATCGTCCGCTTGCGGTACGGCAGATAGACGACGGCGAAGGCCAGCAGCGGGAAGGCGAGCAGCCCGAGGATCCGCAGCGGCAGGATCGGGACGACCAGGCCCCACATCATCCCCAGGAACGCCCCGAAGATGATCAGGAACACCTCGCCGGTCTCCCGGTTCTTGCCCACCACGGCATTGGGCTTCGCCTTGCCGAGCAGGTATGTGCGCCGGTAACCACCGACGGGTTGGGTGGTCACTACTGCCGAGCCCCCTTGTTACTGGTACCGGTGCCCGCGGGGGCCCTGTTGCCGCTGCCGCTGTTGCCGCCGTGCCCGCCGCCGCTGCCGCCGCCCTGCTGCGGAGGCGCGGTGGCCCCCGTACGGGAGCCGTGCGCGGCGATCCCGGGCGTCACACTGCCGCCGCCGGCGCCGCCGGTGTTGCCACCGCTGTTGCCGCCGCCGCCCTGCTCGGACTCGCGTCCGGCGTGGGTGTTGATGCCCTGCTTCATGAAGTTCGCCGGACCGTTCACCACGGCCGAGCCCGCGCTCACGGCCGAGGCGCGGGCCTGCCGCATCGCCGCCATGTCGTCGCCGAAACCGGGGATGAAGCGGTAGATCGCGGTGCTGGCGAAGATGGACAGGGTGAGGATCGCCAGGCCGGCGAGGACGGTCGAGAAGGCGTCATTGGCGCCGGCGTTCGAGGCGATCGCGCCGGCCAGGCCGAGGATGATCACGATCACCGGTTTGATCAGGTCCACCGCGACCATCAGCGCGGCCCAGCGGCGGACGTGCTTCCACATCTGCTTGTCCACCAGTCCCGCGTAGACGGCCGTGCCGAGCAGCGCGCCGACGTACAGCATCGCGGCGCGGATCAGCATCTCCAGCCAGAGGACCGCGGCGGCGAGGATCGCCAGCAGTGAGACCAGGACCTGGATGATCGGGCCGCCGCCGAGATTGCCGTTGGTGAGGGTGTCGGCGAAGGTGCCCAGGTAGTTGGTGGTGTCCGTTTTGGTGCCCGCGGCGATGGCCTCGGTGATCCCGTCCGTGGCGCTGACGACGGTGTACAGGATCAGCGGGGTGAAGGCGGAGGCGATGACGGTCAGCCAGAGGAAGCCGATGGCCTCGCCGATGGCCTGCTGCAGCGGGGCGCCGCGGGCGGCGCGCTTGGCGACGGCGAGGAGCCACAGGATCAGCGTCAGGAACGTGGACGCGCCGAAGACCACGGCGTACTGCTTCAGGAACGAGGGGTTGGTGAAGTCGACGTTGGTGGTCGAGTTGA
Organism: Streptacidiphilus alkalitolerans; assembly: GCF_042511045.1. Classification (NCBI taxonomy): domain Bacteria; kingdom Bacillati; phylum Actinomycetota; class Actinomycetes; order Kitasatosporales; family Streptomycetaceae; genus Streptacidiphilus; species Streptacidiphilus alkalitolerans. The sequence goes on along the minus strand of NZ_JBHEZX010000003.1, from coordinate 588,143 downwards.
TGCCGTCGGAGAGCTTCCGCACCACCCACGCGGCAGCGGTCGCACACCCATTGGCCAACGACTGCAACGGATCCAACGACGAAGTCAACGGCGTGGTGACGTTGCCTCCGTTTCCCTGCTCGCAGATGGACTTGCTGAAGCCGATCAGCCCGTCACAACTAGTAGGACTAGGTGTCGGTGTGGGGGCTGCCACGGCGTAGCTTGCCAGGTTGAGGGCGATCACTTGGATCACTGCCATGGCTCCCGCAAGGGTTGTCACTCTGCGGAGGTCAACGTGCATAGCGGAATCCTCCGAACTGGGTGACGGCTCCCGCGATGTCCTGGGCGGACGAAGCGACCTGGCTTCCGCTCACTGGGGTCGGCCCGTCCTTGGTGGAGACGTCGACGACTTTCCAATCGTTGCTGGTCCAGTGGAGCTGGATCGTGCTCGTCTGCCAATACTCAGTGACGGGTGCTGTGGAGCTCTGGCCCGAGAGGCCGATGAGGCCCGTTGTCCAGACTTCGACGGTTGCTCGGTCCGCGCTGTATCCGTCCGCCTTGGTGCCGACCGGGACGGTCCGGGAGATGAAGACGAGTCCGCTCCGGGCCTTGCCGTCGTCAAGTCCGAGCCTCTTCCCAAGGGCGGTGTACGACGGATCGAAACGCCCCAGAAGTCGGCTTGCCGCCGACGGGTCGGCGACTGTGGTGACGATGGTTTTTCGGGTGGCGGTCGAGTACATTTCGGCGGAGCCGAGGGCGACGGCGTAGTTCACTGCGGCGGACTGCGCGCCCTCTCCCGTGTGCGGGAAGCCCACGGCGATACCGTTCTGAGTGGTCGTCACCGGCGTGGTCCCCGTCGCCGCTGTCGACTTCCCGGTTCCGTCACCGGTCCCGCTTCCGCTGCCCGCGCCGTCGCCGGAGGTCCCCGACCCCGCGGGCGTCCCCGTGGGCGATCCGCTGGTGCGGTTGAGTACGGCCACTGCCCCCACCAGCACCACGACCACCACCAGCACCGCCGCCAGCGTCCGCAGCGGTCGGCGTGCCGCCGGCTCCGGCGGCTGCTCGCCGGTCGGATACCGGGTACGCGTATGCGGCTGGTCGTCGGGCACGGACACAGCGGCCCCCTTGGGACGAGGGTAGGCAGGCGGACAGGACAGGACGGCGGTACTGCACAGGACGGCGGTTCGGGACGGAGCGGCGGTACAGGACAGGCATGAAGGAACGCTCATGACAGGGTGTCACCCGGACGGCCGCCCGTGGGGAGGGCATGACCGATCCGGTACGCGTTGTTCGAACGGGATGCCGATCCGGCGAATGATCAGATCGCCATCCCATACACAATGGTGAACAACGTACCGAGTGATCCGATGATGAACACGCCGGTCAAACCGGCGACGATCAGTCCCTTCCCCTGCTCCGCGCTGAACGTGTCCCGCAGTGCCGTCGCGCCGATCCGCTGCTTCGCCGCGCCCCAGATGGCGATGGCGAGGCAGCCCAGGATGGCTACCGCCATGACGACCTCCACCATCGTCTTGGCTTCACCGCCGAGGCTGGCGAAGGGCCCCCAGTTCGGGGCGATCCCTCCGATGATGGTGTTGATGTCACCTTTGCCCGCACTGAGATACATAGCAATCACCTACCTGATCATCATTCAAAGCCCCACGCCCGGCCGTGGTGTAGGGCTCGGCCCTATTGTTGGCCAGAACCGAAGTCGACTTGGCCACTTTCCAGAGGATCGTCGTTGAGTTGTGTGCCACAGGTGCCAGCATTGGGCCCCATGGGCCCAGCAACCGCTCGGATGAGCGTATCGCTTACTGTGTGTATCACCAGTGATTGCGCTGAGCAACGCCCTGGTCCAGACTCTGTGGGGGTATCTGCAGGCACCCGAGGCATGGGACGGTGGCACATGCGCATCCATTCTCCGCTGCTGCGCCCCAGTCTCCACCCTGGGCAGGTTTCATGACGCTCCGTCGGGCCTGGGCCCTGTTCGGCGGCGGCAGCATGGCCGCCACCGGGATACTGCTGTTTCTGGTCATCGGCACCTACTCGGCCTCGGGTTCGCTCGACCAGGCCCAGGCACAGGACGCCGTCCAGCTCGCGCCCGGCACCGTCCCCGCCTCCTATGCCCCGCTGATCCAGAAATGGGGCACTCTCTGCCCGGAGCTGACGCCCCCTCTGCTCGCGGCGCAGATGTACCAGGAGAGCGGGTTCAATCCAAAGGCGGTCAGTCCGGTCGGCGCTCAGGGCATGGCCCAGTTCATGCCGGCGACCTGGGCGATCTACGGCATCGACCCCACTCATACCCATGCACCCGATGTCTGGAACCCGGCGGACGCCATCCCCTCCGCCGCCTCGTACGACTGCCAGCTCGCCAAGGACACCAAGAGCGTTCCCGGCAACCACACCGCCAATATGCTCGCCGCCTACAACGCGGGCCCCTACGCGGTCATCAAGGCGGGCGGCGTCCCCCCCTACAAGGAGACCCAGAACTACGTCAGCTCGATCACCAAGCTGGCCCAGTCCTTCACCGGCACCACGGTCATCAGCTTCTCGGCGCAGGCGGCCGGGGCGATCTACTACGCGCAGCAGAAGCTCGGCACCCCTTATCTCTGGGGCGGTGAGGGCCTCGCGTCCCAGGGCTACCGCTTCGACTGCTCGGGGCTGACCCAGCAGGCGTTCGCCAGTGTCGGGATCACGCTGCCCCGGGTCGCCGCCGACCAGTGGTACGCCGGGCCGCATCCGAGCCGCAGTCAGCTCCAGCCCGGCGACCTGGTGTTCTTCTCGCACGATCCGCACGACCCGACGCAGATCCACCATGTCGGCATCTATGTCGGCGGCGGCATGATGATCAACGCGCCGCACACCGGCGCGGTGATCCGCTACGACTCGCTCGACTCCGAGGGCGACTACTTCGGCGCGACCCGGGTGACCGCGGACGGCGCCAAGGCGCTGCCCGTGCTGCAGCCCGGCAACGGCATCGCCAACGGCGGAGCGCCGGTGTCCGGCTGACGCCGCCCCCTCGGCGGACGCCCCCGGCCGGTGGCCGCCGATCCTGTCCAGTCGGTGGACAACAGCACGAGACGGGCCCTCAAGATCACGCGCCGGACGCGGTCTTGTGGCGGACCGGTGAGCGTAGCGTCACGTTCGCATAACTTCCGTCGCCCACGGAACACTTTGGGCGATTCGTGCCGTTGTGCCTGATGGCGGGGGAGGACACTTGGCCTTGCCGCAGCAGAGCCCCGGCGGCCGGACTCGACCATGAGCAGCTCGGGCGTGGGCGGAGAGATGGCGGAGGTGTGGTGTGACGGCGCTGCCGATTGAGGGTGACGGGTCCATCGACTGGACTGTCGTCTCACATGTCAACGGCCTGGCCCGCCACCTCCCCTCGGGCGTGGACAGCCTGTTGAGCTTCCTCGGCGAGTACGGGGTGCCGCTGCTCTCCGTGCTGCTGCTGGCGCTGGCCTGGCTCGGGGCCCGGCGCCGTCCGGACGCGCCGGTCGCGGTCGCCGGTGTGCTCTGGGCCGGAATCGCGGCCGGGGTGGCGCTGGTGCTCAACGTCCCGGTCCGGGCGATGGTGCAGCGGCCGCGGCCCTTCGTCGCCCACCCGGGCCGGCTCGACCTTCTGACGAACCACCAGGCCAACGGCTCCTTCGCCAGCGACCACGCGACCTTCACCATGGCGGTGGCGGTCGGCGTCCTGCTGGTCAACCGGAAGTACGGCCTGCTGGCCATGGCGCTGGCCGGGTTCGAGGGCTTCCTCCGGGTCTTCATGGGCGTCCACTACCCCACCGACGTGATCGGCGGCTTCGCCCTGGGCACGGCCGCGACGCTGCTGCTGGCCCCGATCGCGATGGCGGTGCTGGTGCCGCTCACCCACTCGCTGGCCCGCGGCTCGCTCGCCCCGATCGTGCTGGCCCAGCGCCGGGGGCGCTCGGGGCGCGGCGCGGTGCCGGCCGCCGCGGTGACGGACCATCCGGACCACCCGGGCACCGGGACCCCGACCCGGGGCGACCTCGCCGCGTAGCGCCTCTCCGGCGGAGCCTGGCGGACCGTCAGGCCCGGGGGACGGACTGGGGGAAGTGGAACAGCCCGGTCGGGTCGTAGCTGCGCTTCACCGTCCGCAGCCGGGCCGCGTTCGCGCCGTAGTACGCCTGCTCCCAGCCGCTGAGCCGCGGGTCGATGTAGTTCTGGTAGGCCTGTCCGCTGGAGTAGGGGCGCATGGAGGTCCAGACGCCGTTGAGCCAGGACCAGGAGCGGTCCGCTCCGCTGCCGCCGACCACGCCCGCCGGGTAGTTGGCGGTGTACTGGGCCAGGAACAGGCCGTCGCGGTGCACAAAGGCGGTGTCTCCTGCCCGTACCCGGTTGATCGCGCCGCCGAGGGCGTCGAAGGCGACGCCCGCGCTGCCGCCCTGCGGCCCGGTCCGCGGATAGCGTTCGATCGCCGCGACCAGGGCCGCGGCGCCCGCCGCGCTGAGCGGGCGGGTGAAGACGTCCGACTTCGCCCCGTACGACTCGCGGGTGATCTTCCCGGAGGGCCGCTGTCCCGGCAGGCTGCCCGGCAGGTGCGCGGCGGCCTCGGTCCAGCCCAGCACACCGCCCATGACCTGCATGGTCTCCAGGTACGAGCGGGTGTGCACGGTGTAGCCGGCCGGGGCCACGGCCAGCCGGTCGACCTGGGTGGACAGCTCGTGCGCCGGGCCCAGGTAGTTGACGGTGGTGCCGAGCTGGGTGCGGCCGTCCGCCCAGACCAGCAGGTGCAGATCGGCCCAGAGGTTGTCCGGCGCGCTGGGGGCCCAGGCCTGCCAGGCCCGGATCACCGCCGCCGCCTTGGACCAGGGCCAGCTGAGGAAGGCGTAGGAGCACTCCGCCGCCGGGTGGGTGCGGAAGGAGAGCGAGGTGACCACGCCGAAGTTGCCGCCGCCTCCGCCGCGCAGCGCCCAGAACAGGTCGGGGTCGCTGCCCGAGCTGACCCTGCGGGTCTTCCCGTCGGCCGTGACGATCTCCGCGCCGGTGAGGTTGTCGCAGGTCAGACCGTACGCCCGACCGGTCACCCCGACCCCGCCGCCGAGAGCGAGGCCGGTCACTCCGACGGTGGGGCAGGAGCCTGCGGGCACGGTCACCCCGTGTCCGGCGAGCCCGGTGTAGACGTCGATCAGCCGTGCTCCCGCGCCGACGGTGGCCCCGCCGCCGGCGGCGCTCACGGTGGCGAGCCGGCTCACGTCCAGCACCAGGCCGCTGCCGGAGGACCAGCCGCCGTAGCTGTGCCCGCCGCTGCGGGCGGTCACCGGGACGTTGTGCCGGCGGGCGAAGGCCAGGCAGGTCGCCACGTCGTGCGCGCCGTCGACGTAGACCACGCCGCTCGGCGCGAGCTTGTCGTACTGGGGCTGGAACAGCCTGCGGGCCGAGGAGTAGCGGCTGTCGCCGGGGCGGATCAGCAGTCCGTCGAGGTCCTTGCCGAGCGCGGCCCAGTCCGCCGCCTTGGGCGGGGTCGGCGCGCTGGAGGCGGAGGCGGCGGCGGTACGTGAGGTCGCGGCGCCGGGGCCGCTGCCGGTCGCCGCCTCGGCGGCGGACCCGCCGGCGGCGGGCTGCTTCGGGGAGCAGGCGGTCAGTCCCGCCGCCCCCGCCGCGCCGAGCAGGCCGGCCCTGAGCACGGTCCGGCGTGAGGTGCTTGCTTCGTCCATGCTCTGGCTCTCCTGTCAGGAGGACGCGGTGGCCCGCTCCACAGACTAGGGACGGCGGAACAGTACCCGCCGGTTCGCCCGCCACCCGTGGGGTTCGCCGACCGGTCCGCTACCCGGCCTGGTCCTCGGCCTGCTGGGCGGTGTGCTGTGCGGCGTCCTTGCGGGCCTTGTCCCGGGAGCGCCGGGCCGGGGCGGACCAGCCGCAGCCGCAGGACGCGGTGCTGAACGAGCCCTTCTCCACGACGGTCGCCAGATGCCCGGCCGCGGGCGGGGACACGGGCAGGGAAACGGGTACGGATCCGGGGGCGGTACCGGTTCCCTGGCCCTGGGCCGGGGAGTCCGTCGGATCACTTTCCACGTGCATCACCGTAACCCGGATGACTGTGGACGGAACCACCCCGGTGACCACCCCGCCGACCGCCCCGGCGGTCTCACCGTGCGTGGTCGGATGCCCCGGATGCCGTAACCTCCGCCACCCGCGCTCGTTGACCGGGGGAGGCCCGGTACGGCGTGTGTCCCGAGGGAGTTGTGTGGTTGTGGTGAATCGTCAGCATGTCCGCGTCGTCCTGGCCGCCGCCGCGGCGGCCGGTCTGCTGGCCGGCTGTGCGAGCAGCAGCGGCGGGGCCACCGGCACGGCCTCCGCGCTGAAGGGCAGTTCCTCGGACGTCCTCGCCGCCGACCCGCTCACGGCCGTGCGCGACGCCGCCGACATCACCGGGCGCACCGGGTCGGTCCAGGACGTGACCAGCCTGCAGACCGCGTCGCAGACCAAGAAGCAGACCCTGCACGGCACCGCGGTCTACGACTACACCACCCGGCTGGGCCGGGTGGAGGTCACCGTCCCGCCCGGCGGGCCCACCAAGGGACGGCTGGTCGAGGTGGTCAGCCCCGGCGTGGTCTACATGCAGAACAGCGGCGCCAAGGTCCCGGCCGGCAAGTGGGTCAAGGTGGACGTGCAGCAGCTCGCCGACGGCAACCTGGTCAGCAGCGGGGCGACGGATCCGGCCACCGCGGCGAACGCCCTGCGCGGTGCGGCCACGGCGGTGCTGCTCGGCTCGCAGACGGTCGACGGTGTGCTGCTCAAGCACTACAAGGGCACCCTCGACCTGGCCAAGGCGGCGAGCGCCACCGGCGGCGGGGCCGCGGCCGGCCTCGCCCTGGCCGGGCGGACCTTCACCGTCAAGCAGGTCCCCTACGAGGTCTGGCTGGACCAGCACGGCCGGATCCACCGGATCGTGGAGACCTTCACCTTCAGCAAGGTGGCCAACTCCACCGCGGCGAAGGACCAGGTCGTGGTCACCTCCAGCAATGCCTTCTCCGGCTTCGGCGCCCCGGTCACGGTCGCCCTGCCGCCCGCCGCGGACGTGTACGGGGCCCAGACCGCGAAATGAACCGTGGGGTGGACGGCCGGAAAACGGGGGGCGCGGGGGAGCGCCTGCCCCGAACGGGGGGTCTGGTAAATGACCCAGACGTGCCATGCGCACGCCCCTGCGCGCTCCCTACTCTGTAAAGAGTCGACTACCCAACGACACCAGCGGAGTTGGCCGGGCCGCGCCCGGCTGTCCGGGGCCTGACGAGGAGGTGGTTCGTGTGGCCGCGCACGACCCGGTGGCCCTCGCAGAGATCGACCTCTACGGTGATCTGATCATCGCGGCGGCGGCCACCCCGTTCGACCGCTTGTCGGCCGACCGGATCGACCAGGTGCTCCAGGTCCGCCCTCCCGGCGAGTCGGCCGAGGCCGAGGAGGTCCACATTCCGGCCCAGCGCGACAGCTCCCCCTCCTGAGCAGCTACGTCCTGAGCGGCACTACGTCCTGAGCAGGCGGGCGATCGCCGCTGTGGCCTCGGCCACCTTGTCGTCCCCCTCGGGGCCGCCGTTGGTCACCGCCTCCGCGACGCAGTGCCGCAGGTGCTCCTCCAGCAGGCTCAGCGCGAAGGACTGGAGCGCCTTGGTGCCCGCGGAGACCTGGGTGAGGATGTCGATGCAGTAGACGTCCTCCTCCACCATGCGCTGCAGCCCGCGGATCTGACCCTCGATCCGGCGCAGCCGCTTGATGTGCGCGTCGCGGGTCGCGCTGTACCCGTGCGGACCGTGCGGTCCCCCGGACGCGGCCTCCGGGACTTTCGGGGCTTTCGGGCCTGTCTCTTCTGCCTCCACCGGCCCATCGTAGGGCGCGTCCGGACGGTATGTCCCTTCTGCGGGCCCGCCGGGCTGCCACAGTCGTGAAGGCGCCGTGAACATCAGTGCGCAGAGGGGCGGCATCCCGGCCGACCTTCCGTCACACTGATGGTGCACAACCTCCGGGCGGCACGGTAATGATCTGTAGGCGAGGATGACTACCAAGGCACGGGTGCCGCCGCTGCCACCCCGGTGGGCGCACCGACCACACGCAGCGCTTAGCATCGCCTCGACCGGACCCTGTACTTCGGAGACCTCTGTGCGTATTCGTCTGACCCCCCGGGAGACGAGCTTCTATGACATGTTCGCCGCCTCGGCGGACAACCTTGTCACCGGCTCCAAGCTCCTGCTGGAACTTCTCGGCGCGGATGTCGCAGCGCGACCCGAGCTCGCCGAGCGGATGCGCGCCGCCGAGCACGCGGGCGACGACATCACGCACGGGATCTTCCACCAGCTGAACTCCTCCTTCATCACCCCCTTCGACCGCGAGGACATCTACAACCTGGCCTCCTCACTCGACGACGTCATGGACTACATGGAGGAGGCCGTCGACCTGGTCGTCCTCTATGAGATCGAGGCGCTGCCCAAGGGGGTCGAGCAGCAGATCGAGGTGCTGGCGCGGGCGGCCGAGCTGACCGCCGCCGCCATGCCCGGCCTGCGGACCATGGACAACCTCGCGGAGTACTGGATCGAGGTCAACCGGCTGGAGAACCAGGCCGACCAGATCCACCGCAAGCTGCTGGCCCATCTGTTCGGCGGCAGCTACGAGGCTCTGGAGGTGCTCAAGCTCAAGCAGATCGTGGACGTCCTCGAAGAGGCAGCCGACGCGTTCGAGCATGTGGCGAACACCGTGGAGACCATTGCCGTCAAGGAGTCCTGAACCACGTGCTCCAGTTCCCCGGGGAGCGACCCCCCGTACCCGCACGTCACCACGCGGTGGCGCAGGTCTGTGCTCCCGTCCGGCAGGGCGGTGCTGAGTGAACATGCTCGGAGTGATCCTCGTCGTGGGCGTGGCGTTCGGCTTCGCCTACACCAACGGGTTCCATGACTCGGCCAATGCCATCGCCACCTCGGTGTCGACCAGGGCGCTGACCCCCAAGGTCGCACTGATGATGGCGGCGGTGATGAACCTGGCCGGGGCCTTCCTCGGGGTCGGGGTCGCCCAGACCGTCAGCAAGGGCATCATCGCCACCCCGCAGGGCACCAAGGGGATGGTCATCCTCTGGGCGGCGCTGATCGGCGCGATCGCCTGGAACCTGCTGACCTGGTACTTCGGCCTGCCGTCCTCCTCCACCCATGCGCTCTTCGGCGGGATGGTGGGCGCGGCGCTGGTGGGCGGGACCAGGGTGTACTGGTCCGGGGTCTGGGAGAAGGTGGTCATCCCGATGATCACCTCGCCGGTGGTCGGGCTGCTGCTCGGCTTCGCGGTGATGCTGGCCATCATGTGGATCTTCCGCCGGGCCAACCCGCACCGGGCCAAGCGCAACTTCCGGATGGCGCAGACCGTCTCCGCGGCGGCGATGGCGCTGGGCCACGGCCTGCAGGACTCGCAGAAGACCATGGGCATCGTGGTGATGGCGCTGACCATCTCGCACCACTACACCGGTTCGGACATCCCGGTCTGGGTGAAGGCGAGCACCGCCCTGGCGCTCTCCCTCGGCACCTGGGCCGGCGGCTGGCGGATCATGCGCACCCTGGGCCGCAAGATCATCGAGCTGGACCCGCCGCAGGGCTTCGCGGCCGAGTCGGTGGGCGCGACGATCCTCTATGTCACCGCGTACGCCTACAAGGTGCCGGTGTCCACCACGCACATCATCACCTCGGCGATCATGGGTGTCGGCGCGACCAAGCGGGTGCGCGCGGTCCGCTGGGGGGTGGCCAAGAACATCGTCATCGGCTGGTTCCTGACCATGCCCGCGGCCGGCCTGGTGGCCGCGATCGTCTACTGGATCAGCTGGGCGATCATCGGCTGACGCCCCGTCGGCAGACAGCGGAGGAGAAGCAGGACTGGCGAAGGGCCCGCCCCGGTACGAGACCGGGGGCGGGCCCTTCCTGGTACTCCGCGGCGGCACCGCCTAGCAGCGCCGCGGAGTAGTTCGTGCGGCCGGACAGGCCGGACAGGCCTGACGCCGGCTCAGCCGAAGCGGCCGGAGATGTAGTCCTCGGTGGCCTGGACCGACGGGTTGGAGAAGATCTTCTCGGTGGAGTCGATCTCGATCAGCCGGCCCGGCTGGCCGACTGCCGAGAGGTTGAAGAACGCGGTGCGGTCGCTGACCCGGGCCGCCTGCTGCATGTTGTGGGTCACGATGACGATGGTGAACTGCTCCTTCAGGGTCCCGATCAGGTCCTCGATGGCGAGGGTGGAGATCGGGTCGAGGGCGGAGCAGGGCTCGTCCATCAGCAGCACCTGGGGCTCGACCGCGATGGCGCGGGCGATGCAGAGCCGCTGCTGCTGGCCGCCGGAGAGGCCGGCGCCGGGACGGTCGAGCCGGTCCTTGACCTCGTTCCAGAGGTTGGCGCCGATCAGCGAGCGCTCCACGGCCTCGTCGACCAGCTTCTTGTTGCGCACCCCGTTGAGCTTGAGGCCCGCCGCCACGTTCTCCTTGATGGACATGGTGGGGAACGGGTTGGGGCGCTGGAAGACCATGCCGACCGTGCGGCGCACGGCCACCGGGTCGACGCCGTTGCCGTAGAGGTCCTCGTTGTCCAGCAGGACCTTGCCCTCGACCCGGGCGCCGGGGACGACCTCGTGCATTCGGTTGAGGGTGCGGAGGAAGGTGGACTTGCCGCAGCCGGAGGGGCCGATGAAGGCCGTCACCGAGCGGGGTTCGACGGTCATCGAGATGTCCTCGACCGCCCTGAAGTTTCCGTAGAAGGCGTTCAGCCCGCTGACGTCGATGCGCTTGGCCATGATGTCTGTTTCCTGTCGTGAAAGTCTGTGGGTGACCAGTGCGCGTCAGCGCGAAGCCTTGGGGGCCTTCCAGCGGGCGATCCCGCGGGCGACCAGGTTCAGCAGCATGACCAGCGCGATCAGTACCAGCGCTCCACCCCAGGCACGGGCTTCGGAGGCGTCGGTCCCGTTGCCGTACTGCTGGTACACGTACAGCGGCAGGGAGGACTGCGGATCCTTGAAGGGGTTGGTGTTGATCAGGTCGGTGCCGAACACCAGCATCAGCATCGGCGCGGTCTCGCCGATGATGCGGGCGATGGCCAGCATGACGCCGGTGGTGATGCCGCCGATGGCGGTCGGCAGCACGATCCGGATGATGGTCAGCCACTTCGGCACGCCCAGGGCGAGGCTGGCCTCGCGCAGTTCGTTGGGGACGAGCTTGAGCATCTCCTCGGTGGAGCGGACCACGACCGGCAGCATCAGGATCATCAGCGCCAGGCTGCCGGCGAACCCGGTGTAGCTCTGGTTCAGGACCACGATCCAGAAGGTCAGGATGAACAGGCCGGCCACGATCGAGGGCACGCCGGTCATCACGTCGACGAAGAAGCTGACCGCCTTGGCCAGCGGGCGTCCCGCTCCGTACTCGACCAGGTAGACGGCGGTGAGGATGCCGACCGGGGCGGCGAACAGGGTGGCGATGCCGACCTGCTCCAGGGTGGCGATCAGGGCGTGGTAGAGCCCGCCGCCGGTCTGGTTGGAGGCGATCCCGTTCATCGAGTGGGTCAGGAAGTCGACATTGATGACGCTGATGCCCTTGGAGATGGTGTAGTACAGCAGGCCGACCAGCGGCAGCAGTGCCAGCAGGAAGGCCACCCAGACCAGGCTGCTGACCAGGCCGTTCTTGGCCTGGCGCGGTCCCTCGACCTGGCGCGCCAGCAGGTACTGGCCGCCGACGAAGAAGATCGCGGCCATCAGCGCCCACTGCAGCTTGCTGCTGATGTCGAAGCCGAGGCCCAGGGCCACGGCGAGCACGGCGGCGCCGAGGACGGTCGCGGCGGGGGCCCAGCGCGGCAGCCGGCGCTCGACCAGCGAGCCCGACAGCGGGGCGGGGCGCGAGGTGGTGGTGCTGCTCATCAGGCGTTCGCCCCCGAGTATTCCTTGCGACGGGCGATGATCAGTCGAGCACCACCGTTGACCAGCAGGGTGATCAGGAAGAGCACCAGGCCGGAAGCGATCAGCGCGTCGCGGCCGACACCCTGGGCCTCGCCGAACTGGGTGGCGATGTTCTGCGCGATGGTGCTGCCGCCGGGGGCGGTGAGGTGCAGGCTGAACACCAGGTTGGAGGAGAGCACGGTGGCCACGGCCATGGTCTCGCCCAGCGCGCGGCCGAGGCCGAGCATCGAGGCGCTGACGATGCCGGAGCGGGCGAACGGCAGGACCGAGGTGCGGATGACCTCCCAGCGGGTGGCGCCCAGCGCCAGCGCGGCCTCCTCGTACATCCGGGGGACCTGGAGGAAGATCTCACGGGTCACCGCGGTGACGATCGGCAGGATCATGATGGCCAGCAGCACGCCCACGGTGAAGAGGCTGCGCGGCTGCACGCCGACCTGGTCGCCCTCGCCGAAGAGGTAGGTCCAGCCGAAGTAGGTGTTCAGCCAGGCGTTCACGCCCAGCATGTGCGGCACCAGGAACAGCGCGCCCCACAGGCCGTAGACGATGCTGGGGACGGCGGCCAGCAGGTCCACCACGTAGCCAAGCACCTGGGCCATCCGGCGCGGCGCGTAGTGCGAGATGAACAGCGCCACGCCGATCGACACCGGCACCGCGAGCAGCATCGCGATCAGGGCGCTGACCACGGTGCCGAAGGCGAGCAGCGCGATGCCGAAGCTGGGCGGGGTGCCGAGCTGCGCGTTCCAGTCGAAGGTGGTGAGGAAGTTGCCGGTGTCCGCGTGGATGGCGATCACCGCGCGGATGGTGAGGAAGACCGCGATGGCGGCCATGATCACCAGCAGCAGGATGCCGGATCCGCGCGAGGAGCCCGCGAAGAACAGGTCGCCGAGACGGGACGATCCCTTCCCACTGAGCTTGGACGCGGCAGTGCCCCGCCGCGGCGCCTCGGGCGCGACAGCAGGGGAGTCGAGGAGGTCCTCGGAAGGTGGCACGTCCTGGGGAGGCGCCGTGTCGGGTATGTCCATGAGTTCTCCGGTCTGATGGCGGCGTCGGACGGACGTCGCCTGGCGGCGGTGCACCGGACTGGCTGGGGGAAGGGGGTGACGCGGTCCGGTCCTGCCCTCCCCCGAGGGCAGGACCGGACCGCGTCGTGCTGAGCCGACTGGCGGCAGTGACTGCGTGGGGCAGTGACTAGGCGAGGGCGGCGATGCCGGCCTTGACCTTGGCAGCCAGGGCGGCCGGCAGCGGGAAGTAGCCGAGCGAGGCGACCGACTGCTGGCCGGCGTCGCTGACCGTGTAGTTGAGGAAGGCCTTGAGGGCGGGCAGCGTGGCGGCCTTGTTGCCCTTGTCGCAGGCGATCTCGTAGGTCACCAGGATGATCGGGTAGGCGTTGTCGGCCTTGGTGGCGTAGTTGAGCTTGATCGCCAGGTCGGCGCCGGTGCCCACGACCGGGGCGTCGGCCGCGGCGGCCGAGGCGTTGGCGGCGGTGGCGTCGACCGGGGCGGTGGCGCCGGTCGCGATCTTCGCGGTGGAGATGTTGCCGGAGGTGGCGTACGACAGCTCGAAGTAGGAGATCGAGCCGGCGACCTTCTTCACCTGGGCGGCGAGACCGGCCGAGCCGTTCGCGGACTGGCCCGACTTGGCCGGCCACAGCTTGTTGGCCGCGTAGGGGAAGTCGGAGGCCGCGGTGGCCGCCAGGTAGGCGGTGAAGTTGGCGGTGGTACCCGAACCGTCCACGCGGTGGAAGGTCTGGATCGCCAGGCCGGGCAGCGTGGCGGTCGGGTTGAGCGCCTTGATGGCCGGGTCGTTCCACTTGGTGATCTTGCCGTTGAAGATCTTCGCCAGGGTGGGGGCGTCCAGGATCAGGCCGGTCACGCCGGGGAGGTTGTAACCGATGGCGATGGGGCCGCCGATCATCGGCAGGTCGATGCCCTGGCCGCCGGGGCAGGCGGCCTGGGTGGCCGTGATGTCGGCGGGCTTCAGGGCGGCGTCGGAGCCGGCGAAGGCGACCTTGCCGGACTCGAAGCTGGTGATGCCCGCGCCGGAGCCGTTGGCGTTGTAGTTGACCGTCACGCCGGGGCACTTGGCCTGGAAGTCCTTGACCCACTGGGTGACCGCGTTGGCCTGGGCGGTCGAACCCGCGCCCAGCAGCTGGCCGCTGCCGCAGTCGGCACCGGCGGCGCTGGCGCTGGTGCCGGACGCGGCCGAGGTGGTGGTGCTGGCCGCCGGGGTGTTGTTGTCGGAGCCGCACGCCGCGAGCGTCAGCGAGCTGACGACCGCCACGGCGCCGATGGCGAGGGCCTTGGTGCGGCCGTTCCGCTGGAGCTTCACTTGGTGTCCCTTTCTGGGGGCCCGCAAGCTCGGGGCTCCCGTGAGGGGCACCGCTGACCTGGGGCTTCGCTGTGGTCCGAGGGCCCTGCGGCCGTCGATAAACAGGACGTTAGGCGGGGGAGGTGAAGCGATGGGCCAGCGCGAATGAACGGAAGGTGAACCTCGGACGGACGCCGGGATACGCAGTGCGGTAGTAACGGTTTCGCCACGACGGCAACACAGCGTGGTTAAGACAGCCACATTCGGCGACGGTTTAGTCGTCCTCGGCGGCGAGGCGGTCGAGCAGGGCGTCGACCAGTTCCTGGTCGTGTCCGTAGCTCAGCCGCGCGCGGGCCTGCGCGGCCGGCAGCCAGACCAGCCGGTCCACCTCGCGGTTGGGCGCGAAGCTGCCGCCGACCCGGACCGCGGCCCAGTAGCGCACCCGCTTGGGCCGCCCCCTGACCTCGTAGCGCTGCGTCGGCAGCTTGGCGCCCAGCTCGACCAGCAGGCCGGTCTCCTCCAGCGCCTCCCGCCGGGCGGCGTCCCGGTGCCGCTCGCCGACCTCCAGCTTGCCCTTGGGGAAGGTCCAGTCGCACCACTTGGGCCGGTGGATCAGCGCCAGCTCGGGCCCGCCGGAACGCCCCCGCCGCCACAGCACCACCCCCGCCGCCCGGATCAGGTCCTTCGTGCCCTGCTTCAGCGATTCTTCAGCCATGCGTCGGTCAGCCATCCGGAACGGTCGAGGTCGGGCCAGGTGCTGCTGAAGGTGTGGCGCGCGGCTTCCACCTCCAGACGTTGATCAGCATGGACCACGCCCAGGACGTAGGCGGTGGCGGGGGTTATCCGCGGGGTCAGCGCGGCCAGCGCGGCGGCCTCCGCGGCCTCGGCCGCGTCACGGTGCCGGGCCAGGGTGCGGGCGAGCTCGGCCAGGGCCGCGGCCGGGGCGGCGGCCCGTCCGCCCGCGAGCGGCGCGCACACCTCCAGCGCGTACTGGGTGCGCAGCACCAGCACCCGGACCTGCTGCCAGCGCTGGTCGTCACCGGGGTCGTGCAGCATGTCGCCGCTGTAGGCGACGGCCGCCCGTTCCAGCGGCAGCGCGTCCACCGCCGTGACCAGGGCCTCCGCCTCCGCGCCGGCGCAGGCGAGCAGCGCCGCGGCCGGGGCCGGGGCCGCGCCGGGGCGCAGCGGCAGGTCGGTGACCAGCAGGGTCATCCGGTCGGCGAGCGCGTGGAACCGGGCCGAGCCGAGTTCCTGCAGTGCGGTGGTGTGGGCCCGGGAGCGGCCGAGGGTGAGCTGCCGGTCCAGCAGCGCCCGCGCCTTGGGCGCCCCGGGGTGCCGGGCCAGCAGCCCTTCGGCCTGGCGCGGCTGCGGCACCGGCCCCGCGGTACGGACGGGGCCGCCGGCGTCGGCCGCCGCCACGGCGGCGTCCGTGCAGGTGAGCGAGTCCAGGCTGCCGAGCAGCCGGGCGAGCCTGCGCGCGTAGGCCCGCTCCTGGCCGAGCAGACCGCCGAGCCGGCTCAGCTCCTCACGCAGGTCCTGGGACCAGCCGGGGTCGAGCAGCGCGTCGAAGGTGTGCAGGGCCGCGCCGACCCGGCGCAGGGTGTGCAGGTCGACCGAGGGCAGCTCGCGGAGGAAGCTGCCGGCCTCGGCCGCCAGGTGCGCGGCGAGCGCCTCGGCGGCGCTCCTGCCGTCATCGAGCAGCCCGTCGCCGCCCGGCGGAGCCTGCGTGGCGAGGGGTGCGTCGGTCATGGTGCGTAATTCCCCGTTGTCGTTGTTGGCGGCGGCCGAGGTGCTGGCACCGCGGCCGGTGGTCCTGCTAGGCGGTCGAGCCACTCTGGCCCCAGCCACCGGTGCTGCGCTTGCGGCGCCGCGACTCGATCAGCAGCTCCTGCACATTGCGCAGGGGTCTGCCGTCCTCCTCGTGCGAGTGTCTGGTCCAGGTCCCGTCGGGGCCGAGGTGCCAGGAGGCGGTGTCGTCGGCGGTGCCGAGCTCCAGCAGGCCGGCCAGCTCGGTGCGGTGGCCCGGGTCGGTGACCTTGAGCAGCGCCTCGATCCGCCGGTCCAGGTTGCGGTGCATCATGTCGGCGCTGCCGATCCACACCTCGGGGTCGCCGCCGTTGCCGAAGACGAAGATCCGGGAGTGCTCCAGGAAGCGGCCGAGGATGCTGCGGACCCTGATGTTCTCGGACAGCCCGGGGACGCCGGGGCGGACGGCGCAGATGCCGCGGACCCAGATGTCGACCGGGACGCCCGCCTGGGAGGCCCGGTAGAGGGCGTCGATGACGGCCTCGTCCACGATGGAGTTGACCTTGAACTGGATCCGGGCCGGGCGGCCGGCCCGGTGGTGCGCGATCTCCTCGTGGATCCGGGTGAGCAGGCCCTGCCGCAGCGAGCGCGGGGCGACCAGCAGCCGGCGGTAGGACTCCCGGCGGGAGTAGCCGGAGAGCCGGTTGAACAGGTCCGAGAGGTCCGCGCCGACCTGCGGGTCGGCGGTCAGCACGCCCAGGTCCTCGTACATCCGCGCGGTCTTGGGGTGGTAGTTGCCGGTGCCGACGTGGGCGTAGCGGCGCAGCGTGTCGCCCTCCTGCCGGACCACCAGCGACAGCTTGCTGTGCGTCTTCAGCCCGACCAGCCCGTACACCACGTGGCAGCCGGCCTCCTCGAGCTTGCCGGCCCACTTGATGTTGGCCTGCTCGTCGAAGCGCGCCTTGATCTCGACCAGGACCAGCACCTGCTTGCCGGACTCGGCGGCCTCGATCAGGGCGTCCACGATCGGGGAGTCGCCCGAGGTCCGGTAGAGGGTCTGCTTGATCGCCAGGACGTCCGGGTCACTGGCGGCCTGCTCCAGGAACGCGGTGACCGAGGTGGAGAAGCTGTCGTAGGGGTGGTGCAGCAGCACGTCGCGCTCGCGGACGGCGGCGAAGATGTCCGGCTGCGAGGCCGACTCCACGTCGGAGAGCCCGCGCGCGGTGCTGGCCACGAAGGCCGGGTACTTCAGCTCCGGGCGGTCCAGGCCGGCGATGGCGAACAGGCCGGTCAGGTCCAGCGGTCCCGGCAGCGGGTAGACCTCGGCCTCGGTGATCTTCAGCTCGCGGATCAGCAGGTCGAGCACATAGGGGTCGATCGACTCCTCGACCTCCAGCCGGACCGGCGGGCCGAAGCGGCGCCGCATCAGCTCCTTCTCCAGCGCCTTGAGGATGTTCTCGGTGTCGTCCTCCTCGACCTCGAGGTCCTCGTTGCGGGTCACCCGGAAGGAGTGGTGCTCCAGCACCTCCATGCCGGGGAACAGCTCCTCCAGGTGCGCGCCCATCACGTCCTCCAGCGGGACGTAGCGGGCCGGGGACGCCTCCAGGAAGCGGCTCAGCGACTGCGGCACCTTGACCCTGGCGAAGTGCTTGTGGCCACTGGACGGGTTGCGGACCACCACGGCCAGGTTCAGCGAGAGACCGGAGATGTACGGGAAGGGGTGCGCCGGGTCGACCGCCAGCGGGGTCAGCACCGGGAAGATCTTCTGCCGGAAGAGCGTCAGCAGCCGGCCCTGCTCCTTGTCGCTCAGCTCGGACCAGCGCACCAGTTCGATGCCCTCGGCGGCCAGCTCGGGCAGCAGGTCGGCGTGGAAGCAGGCGGCGTGGCGGGCCATCAGCTCGCGCGAGCGGGTCCATATCTGGTCCAGCACCTCGCGCGGCTGCAGGCCGGCGGCGGAGCGCTGGGCCACGCCGGTGGCGATCCGGCGCTTCAGCCCGGCCACCCGGACCATGAAGAACTCGTCCAGGTTGCTGCCGAAGATCGCCAGGAACTTGACCCGCTCGAGCAGCGGGGTCTCCGGGTCCTCGGCCAGTTCGAGCACCCGCTCGTTGAAGGCCAGCCAGCTGCGCTCGCGGTCCAGGAAGCGGCCCTGCGGCAGCTCCTCCTCGGCCGAGTCCTGCTCCCGGGTGTCGGGCAGCAGTACGGTGACGTTGGCGGGCACGGGCACCGGGGCGGGCGCGGGTGCCGGGGCGGATCCGGGGACGGGTGCGGCGGTCATGGCGGGCGGCTCCTCCTGCAGGGGGTCTTCTTGTGTCATGGTCCCTGCGGGTTGCATTTCGCGATCTTTGCAACGGCGTCTGAACTCAAGGTAAATACAGGGTGGCCTGTAGGAAAGCTGAGGCGGACGCCTCAGCGCGGCAGGTCAGCCGGTGGCGGCGACCCGGTACATCAGGTCCACTTCGTGCACCGTGAAGCCCAGTCGTTCATATACCCGGACCGCCGCGGGGTTATCGGCATCCACGTACAGCAGTACGGCCGGCAGGCCGCGCTCGCCGCCCAGGTGGCGCAGCCCGACCGCGGTCAGCGCCCGGCCGAGGCCGCTGCCCTGCTCGGACGGGCTCACCCCGACCACATAGACCTCTCCGAGGCCGTCCTCCACCTTGGTCCAGTGGAAGCCGACCAGCCTGCCGTCCCGTTCGGCCAGGAAGAAGCCGCTCGGGTCGAACCAGGGCTCGCCGATCCGGTCGTCCAGGTCCTTCCTGGTCCAGCCGCCCTGCTCCGGGTGGTGGGCGAAGGCGGCGGCGTTCAGCGCCAGCCAGGCGTCCTCGTCGGCGCCGGTGACGAAGGTGCGCAGGGTCACCCCGGGCGGCAGGGGCGCCGCCACCTCCTCGACCGGCAGCGGGCGGCGCATCTGCCGCAGCTCGCGCACCAGCTCCATGCCCAGCGCCTCGGCCAGGTGCCGGGCCGCCGGATGGCCGCCGTGCGCCCACACCTGCCGGGCCCCGGTCGCCACCACCGCTCCGGCCAGCGCCCGGCCGTAGCCCTCGCCGCGCCGGGCCGGGTCCACCACCAGCTCGGCCGTCCCGGCGCCGTCCAGCTGCCCGTACCCGACCAGGTCGGGCCCGTCGTACTGGAGCAGGTGCTGGACCCCCTCGCGGGGGCCGCGCAGCGCCAGCCGGCCCTGCTCCGACACCGCCGCCTTCCCGTCCGCCGCCGCTGCCGCCTCCAGCAGCGCCCCCACGGCGGCCCGCTGCGCGCCGTCCACCGACCCCACCACCATGACTGCATCCATGGCACCGACCATACGTGTGAAGGCGCGCGGTGGCGTGCCGTCAGGCCCAGTCCTCCGGTTCCCAGGCGAGGAGCAGGTCCAGCAGCTCCGGGTCCCCGTCGAGCCGCAGGGAGTCCACCGGAATGCGCTTGTACAGGTAGAGGACCAGATCACTGGCCGTGCCGTGGAGGGAGAGGCCGGCCGCGTCCGGGTCCTGGCCGGCAGCGGGCAGCCGGGTGGTCCGGGCACCGTCGCCGTCGACGGTGAGGCGCCAGGAGCGGCCCTCGGCGGCGTGCAGGTCGAAGGCGGTGGGCTTGTGCGGCCAGGCGCTCGTCGTGAAGCTGCTGATGAACAGGTTCTCCTCGACACCGTCGAGTGCCACCTCGGTCGGCAGCGGCTGCGGGGCGCCCACGGCGACCTGGGCGTCGTACGTGTGCACCGCGATCTCCTGGACCTGGTGCCGGGCGACGGAACCGCAGGTGTCCGTCAACTGGGTGGGGCCCCATCCGGTCCAGCAACCGCCCTCCGGATCGGCCGCCAGCAGCGTGTCCAGCAGCTGCTGCGTCGTCGCGGCCAACCAGGCCAGCAGCTCCTCGCGCTCCCGGGGAGCCGGCGCGGTGCGCTCGGCGACGGCCTCGGCCGGGGGAGCGTCGGCAGGTCCCGCGGCGACGATGGCGGCCCGGAAGCGACGGCCCTGGCCCAGGTGCTGCGCCAGATCGAACAGCGTCCACTCGGGGCAGGTCGGCACCCGCGCGTCGAGGCTGGGCGCCGAGGCGATCACGGCGCGGAAGGCGGTCGCACGTTCGTCGATCAGCCGCAGCAGGTCGGGGAACTCCGGAGTCCTATGCACAGCCGTAGTTCTACCGCCTTGACGCACTGGCCCGACAGCGGTTTTCCGCTGTGCTCAGAGACCCACCTGAGCGGCGTTCACCGGGACGACGGCGATCGCCGCGAGCGCGCATCCGGCCGCGCAGGCGAACGCCGCGCCGTAGCCCGCCGAGGTGATGATCGCGCCGACCACCGGCGGGGCCAGCGAGGCGGTGAGGTTCTGGCCGATGTTCTGCACGCCCAGGGCGCGCCCGGCCCAGTGCGGCCCCGCCAGCTCGGCGACGGAGGTGAAGGAGAGGCCGTTGGTGCTCGCCGACAGCCCGCACAGGGCTATCAGCACCACCACGGCCGTCGCGGCGGGCCACCACTCGGCGAATCCGGCCAGCAGCAGTGACAGCGCGCCGACCGCGACCGCCAGCACCCGCATCGGCCGCAGCCGGCTGCCGACCGCGTCCGACCAGCTGCCCGCACCGATCCGGCAGGCCGCGGCCAGGCCCTGGCCGACCGCCATCAGCTGCCCGGCCGCGACCGGCGACCAGTGCCGGACGTCGGTCAGGAAGACCAGCCCGAAGGCGCCCACGGTGAACTGCGGCCAGACCATCAGCGCGGCCGAGCCGTGGATCCGCCACAGCGTCGCCGCGTGCCGGTACGGGGAGGGCGGCCTGGAGCCGCCCGGGCCCACCGCGGGCGGCCGGGGCGGGTCCACCACCAGCGCGGCCACCAGGACCGCCATCACCGCGCTCAGCGCGGTCACGAACACCAGCGCCCCGCGCAGCCCGTACGCCGCCGCCAGCGGAGGCATCGAGACCGCCGCCACCAGCATCCCCAGCGGGGTCGACGTCTGCCGGATACCCATCGCCAGGCCGCGCTGCTCCGGCGCGAACCAGCCCAGCACCACCCGTCCGCTGGCCGCCGAGACCGAGGCCCCGGCCGCGCCGGCCAGCGCGAACATCAGACCCAGCAGCACCAGGCCGTGGACCAGCAGGGCGCCGGTGAGGGCCAGCGTGGACAGGGCCAGGCCGGAGCCCAGCACCACCCGCTCGCCGTAGCGGTCGGTGGCCGCGCCCCAGGCGTACAGGGCCAGCAGCAGGCCCACGGTCGGGCAGGCGACCAGGATCCCGGCCCGGGCCAGGTCCAGGCCCTCGCTGCGGCGCAGCACCGGGATCAGATAGGGCAGCCCGTAGACGAACGCGAAGGAGCTGGTCTGCGCGGCGGTGCCGAGCGCGAGCATCAGCCAGCGCCTGTTGCCGCCGTCCGTGCCCGACGCTGACTGGCCGCTGCCCATGACTGACTCCCCGCACGATCCGGAAGGACGATGCGGCCATCATGCGCCTTATCCACCAGCTGGGACGATTTGTTTCAGATGTTGGACACGGTCTCGGTCGGCGCCACCGCGGGCGGGGTCGGCGGCGGGGGAGTGGGCGCGCCCGGCAGCTGCACCGTCGCCAGCGCGCCGCCGGTCGCCCCGTCCGGCCCCGGCTCCGCCGCGGCCAGGCTGACCTCGCCGCCGGCCTCGCGGACGGTCTGCGCCACGATCGCCAGGCCCAGCCCGGAACCCGGCATCTGCCGGGCCGAGGGCGAGCGCCAGAACCGGTCGAACACATGCGGCAGGTCCTCGGCCGGGATGCCGGGACCCCGGTCCCGGACCGTGAGAGTCCCGAAGCGCAGCCGAACGTCGATGGCGCCGCCGGGCGGGCTGAACTTCACCGCGTTGTCCAGCAGGTTGATCACCGCCCGCTCCATCGCGTGCGCGTCGGCCCGCACGTACCAGGGCCGTAGGTCGACCGCGAAGGTCAGCCCCGGGCCGCGGAGCCGGGCCCGGTCCAGCGCGCGGGACACGATGTCGTGCAGCGGCAGCACCTCCAAGGGCTTGGAGCCCTTGGGACGGGACGGCCTGGACAGCTCCAGCAGGTCCACGATGAGGGTGGAGAGCTCCACCATCTGGGCCTTCATATTGCCCATCATCCGGGTCCGGGTCGCCTCCGGCAGCGCCCGTCCGGTCTCCTCGCTGCGCACCAGCAGGTCGACGTTCGTCCGGAGCGAGGTCAGCGGGGTACGGAGCTCGTGCCCGGCATCGGCGATCAGCTGCGACTGCCGGTCCCGGGAACTCGCAAGAGCGGTGCTCATCGAGTTGAACGACGTGCTGAGCCGTGCGATCTCGTCCGTCCCGGACACCTCGATGGTGGTCCCGGGTTCCTGGGTACGGGCGATCTCCTCGACCGCAGCGGTCAGCCGGTCCACCGGCTTGAGGGCTGCCCGGGCGACCAGCAGGCCGATCCCGGCCGCGCCCAGAGCTCCGGCGATCGCGATGCCGCCGAGGACCAGCAGCAGTGTCTGGAGCGACTTCTGAGTCTCACTCATCGGGTATGCCACCAGGAGAACTGCCGGTGTGTTGCCGTCCTCGAGCACCACGTCGGTCACCCGGACCATGACGGGCTTTCCGCTGGTGTCGGTGCCATTGCGGAAAAAGGACTGGCCCTGGGGAGTAGTGAGGTCATTGGGGTCGATGTTGATGCCGACGGTGCTGGTGGACGGAAGGCACACGTTCTGGCCCGGCTGGGAGGGAACGAGCACCTGCGCGAGGAGGAAACTGGTCTGGCCGCGGCCCTTGGTCGGCCCGAACGCGGAGCTGTTGGCGGGGTTGGCGTTGTTGATCGCGGCGGAACCGGCGGCGGAAGCCGTGCAGGTGGGAAAGCGCGGCCCCACCACGGCGTTCGACAGGGTGGTGCGTGCCTGGGAGTAGACCTGGTTGCGCACGATGAACCAGCAGGAGAGAGCGCACACGGCGATTGCCACCGCGACCGCCGCGGCGGTGAGCATCGACAGGCGTCCGCGCAGCGACATCCGGCTGAACCAGCCGCTGGACCGTTGCGGCTGGACCTCGGCGGGAGCCTCCTCGCTCACGTGCCGACTCCCGCGCGGAGCGCGTAGCCGACGCCGCGGACGGTGTGGACCAGGCGCGGCTGGCCTCCGGCCTCGGTCTTGCGGCGCAGGTACATCACGTACACGTCGAGCGAGTTCGAGGACGGCTCGAAGTCGAAGCCCCAGACCGCCTTGAGGATCTGCTCCCGGGTCAGCACCTGGCGCGGGTGCGCCAGGAACATCTCCAGCAGCATGTACTCGGTGCGGGTCAGCTCGACCGGCCGCCCGCCGCGGGTGACCTCGCGGGTCGTGGTGTTCATCCGCAGGTCCTCGAACGCGAGGACCTCGTCCTCGGCGGTGCCGCCGAGCCCGGCCGCCGCCACGATCGTGCTGCGCCGCAGCAGCGCCCGGACCCGGGCCAGCAGCTCGTCCAGTTCGAACGGCTTGGCGAGGTAGTCGTCGGCGCCCACGTCGAGCCCGGTGACCCGGTCGCCGACGGCGTCCCGCGCGGTGAGCATCAGCACCGGGACGGAGTCCCCCCGGGCCCGCAGCCGGCGGACCGTGGTGAGTCCGTCGAGCCGCGGCATCATGATGTCGAGCAGCACCAGGTCCGGGGCGTTCGCGGCGATCGCGTCCAGCGCCTCCAGGCCGTCGGAGGCGGTGCTCACCTCGTAGCCCTCGAAGGCGAGGCTGCTCTCCAGGGCGTCGCGCAGCGCGGGCTCGTCGTCCACGACGAGGACGCGTGCCAGCGCCTCCTCGGCGCCGCTGGGCTCGTTGGTGCCTGGCTGGCCTGCTGCGGCAGTCATCTGGATGGTCCTCGGCTCTTCTCGGTGGCGGACGGACGCCACGATGGCATCCCTCCGCGATTCTCCGGCAACGACGCGCCCTTCGGCAGGTCCGAAGGGCGCGTCCTCAGGGTCGTTCCCGGGGTCAGCCGGTGATGTTCTGCCCGGCCTGCAGCTGCGGCAGGACCGCCTTCACCGCGTTGATCGGGATGGCGAAGCCGAGTCCGACGCTGCCCGCCTGGCTGCTGCTGGAGCCGCCGGAGGAGGACGAGTTGTACATCGAGGCGTTGATCCCGATCACCTGCCCGGAGCTGTTCAGCAGCGGGCCGCCGGAGTTGCCGGGGTTGAGCGAGGCGTCGGTCTGGATCGCGCTGTAGGTCGCGGTCTGGGTGCCGGACGAGCCGCCCGAGGAGCCGCCGAGGCCGCTGCCGCCCTGCTCGCCCTGCCAGCTCGGGAAGCCGTAGCCGCCGTTCTGCTGCACGGTGCTCTCGCTGACGTCCACGGTGACCTTGCGGTTCAGCGCGCTGACGATGCCGGAGGTGACCGTGCCGGTGAGGCCGTCGGGGTTGCCGATGGCGACGACCGAGTCGCCTATCGCGACCTGGCCGGAGTCGCCGAGCGAGGCGGTCTTCAGCCCGCTGACGTTGTCGGCCTTGATCACCGAGACGTCCAGTCCGGCGTCGGTGCCGACGATGCTGCCGGTCGCGGTCTTGCCGTCGCTGAAGGTGATCTTGATGCTGGCGCTGCTGTCGGACACCGCGGAGGAGATCACGTGGTAGTTGGTGAGGATCTGCCCGGTCGAGGTGAGCACGATGCCGGTGCCGATGTCCTCGCTGTTGCCCGAGGTCACCGTGATCTGCACGGTGGCGGGCGAGACCGCGGCGGCGATGGCGGCGGTGTTGCTGGTGCTCTTGGAGTCGGAGGTGACCACGGCGGCGGTGCTGTAGTCGCCGGTCTTGGTGCGGTCGGCGCTGATCACGCCGCCGGCGACCCCGCCGGCCAGCGCGGAGACCAGGGCCACGGCGGCGACCAGCGCCATCGGGCGGCGCAGTCGGCTGGGCTTCTTCGGCGCGGGCTCGGCGGCGTGGTGCACCGTCGGCGCGTGGCCGGGGATGGGCGGCAGCGGCGTCGTGGGTTCGGCGCCCGTGCCCTCTCCGGAGGGGTAGGGGTACGCGCCCGGCTCGGGGGCGCCTGCAGGATTCCGGTGCGTCTCGCTCATGTGACCAAGGTCCGCCCGCAAGATGAGAGCCCACTGAGAGCCAGCTCATAGCCCGACGAAAGAATCTTCGGACTCCCGCGCCGCAGATGAGCGACCGCTCTACAGCGGCTTTGACCCTTCTGCGGGGCAGCCGCAGGAACGCCGGACGACCAGGCGGTTCGGGAACCGCCGCACCCTGGGGGTGTCGGATCCGGGCACCAGCAGCGAGTCGTCCAGCACCAGGTCCACCGCGGCCCGGGCCATCGCGTCCCGGTCCGAGGCGACGGTGGTCAGCGGCGGGTCGCAGAACGCGGCCTCGGGGATGTCGTCGAACCCGGCCACGGCCAGGTCCTCGGGCACCCGTACGCCGACCTCGCGGGCGGCCCTGAGGATGCCGATCGCCTGGTCGTCGGTGGAGCAGAAGATCGCCGGGGGGCGGTCGGGGGAGCGCAGCAGCTCCACCGCGACGTTGTACGCCCCGTAGCGGTCGAAGGGGGCGTCGATCAGCCGGCCCTCGGTGGACAGGCCGGCCGCGGCCATCGCCCGGCGCCAGCCCTCGATGTGGTCGATCACCGGGTCGCCGGCCGCGGCCACCTCGACCGGGCCGCCGATGCAGGCCACATAGGGGTGCCCGTGCTCCAGCAGATGGGTGACGGCCCGCTCCGAGCCGCCGATGTCGTCGGTGACCACCGCGACGTCCTCGGCGGTCTCCGGACGCAGGTGCAGCAGCACCAGGCGGGAGTCGTCCTGGGCCGCGAACTCGTGCGCGGCCTGCTGCGAGGCACTGCGGCTGATCAGGATCAGTCCGGCCACCCGCATCCCCAGGAAGGCCCGCACATAGTGCATCTCCCGGTCGCCGACGTAGTCGGAGTTCCCTATCAGCACGATCTTGCCGCGCTCGGAGGCCACCCGTTCCACCGCGTGCGAGAGCTCGGCGAAGAACGGCTGGCGGGCATCGGGCACGACCATGCCGATGAGATTGGTACGGCGGCTCGCCATCGCCTGGGCGACGCTGTTGGGGCGGTAGCCGAGCTGGGCTATCGCCGCGAGTACGCGTTCGCGGGTCGCCGGGGCGACCGGGCGGGGGCCATTGTTGATGACGTAGCTGACGACCGCGGTCGAGGTCCCTGCCAGCCTGGCCACATCGTCGCGGGTCACCTTGGGCACGGCCGCAGTCTACGCGCACAGACGATGTGTGGTGCACCTGTCCAGAACCGGGGACGGGCGCACGGCAGGAACCCGGAAGCCCCCGGGTTCCTGCCGCGCGCCCGGGCCTCAGACCTCGACGTTCGCCTCGGCCGGAGCCTCGGCGCCCACCGGGGCCTCGGCCTCGGTGCCGGCCTCGGCGGGCCTGGGCAGTACGCCCTTGTCGCCCTTCTCCGGGACCACGAAGCGGTAGCCGACGTTGCGCACGGTGCCGATCAGCTGTTCGTGCTCGGGGCCGAGCTTGGCGCGCAGCCGGCGGACGTGCACGTCCACCGTCCGGGTGCCGCCGAAGTAGTCGTAGCCCCAGACCTCCTGCAGCAGCTGGGCCCGGGTGAAGACCCGGCCCGGGTGCTGCGCGAGGTACTTGATCAGCTCGAACTCCTTGAAGGTCAGGTCCAGCACCCGGCCCTTGAGCTTGGCGCTGTAGGTCGCCTCGTCGACCGAGAGGTCGCCGTTGCGGATCTCCATCGGACTGTCGTCCTGGACCACCTGCATCCGGCCGGTGGCGAGCCGGATCCGGGCCTCGACCTCGGCCGGGCCCGCCGTGTCCAGCAGGACGTCGTCGATGCCCCACTCGGCGGTGACGGCCGCGAGGCCGCCCTCGGTGACGATCAGGACCACCGGCGCACCGGGGCCGGTCGAGCGCAGCAGCTGGCAGAGGCTGCGGATGTGCGGGAGGTCCCGGCGTCCGTCGACCAGGATCACGTCGGCGCTGGGGGTGTCCACCAGGGCGGAGCCCTCGGCGGGGGCGACTCGCACGTTGTGGAGCAGCAGTCCGAGCGCCGGAAGAACTTCGGCGGACGGCTGGAGGGCGTTGGTCAGCAGCAGCAGAGAACTCATACCCGGTTAGTCCCCTTTCCGGGTGGGACGGAGGGGTCGGCGACTCCCGTTGGTCCAGCCGGCTGCACAACGCTGTGCGGACCGTACTGGTGGTGGTGCCGGTCGTTCCAAAGCGCAAAAGGACCCGGGGGCGACTCTGCCCGGATCCCTTGGAGTAGGAGAATAGCCCACATGGACGCCGCCGCGAAGGGTCTGACCAGGAACAGAGGGGGCGCACGTCCGTGGAGTGCGCCCGCCGAGGCGCTGTTGCTCACCTCGGACGGAGTCAGGATCCACGCCGAACACCGCCCCGCCGACCGCTCCGGATCGACCGTCGCGGTGGTGGTCGCACACGGTTTCACCGGCGCGGTCGAGCGCCCCGCGGTGCGCCGGGCGGCCCGGGTGCTGACGGCCGGCGACGGGCGGCCGGGGGTGGTGACCTTCTCCTTCCGCGGCCACGGCCGCTCCGAGGGCCGCTCCACGGTGGGCGACCGCGAGGTGCACGACCTGGAGGCGGCGGTCGGCTGGGCCCGCTCGCTCGGCTACCGGCGGATCGTCACCCTGGGCTTCTCCATGGGCGGCGCCGTCGCCGTCCGCCACGCCGCGCTGTACGGGGGCGTCGACGCGGTGGCGGCGGTCAGCGCCCCGGCCCGCTGGTACTACCGGGGCACGGTGCCGATGCGGCGGCTGCACTGGGTGGTGATGCGACCGCTCGGACGGGTGGTCGGCCGCCTGGGGCTGCGGACCAGGATCGACCCGCAGGAGTGGGTGGACGTGCCGGTGCCGCCGGTGGAGGCGGCGGCGCTGCTCGGCGTTGTTCCGCTGCTGGTGGTGCACGGGGACAGCGACCCCTACTTCCCGCTGGACCACCCGCGTTCGCTGTACCGGGCGGCGGCCCCGAACGGCGCGGCCGAGCTGTGGATCGAGGAGGGGTTCGGCCACGCCGAGAACGCCGCCGACGATGGTTTGATCGAACGTGTGGGCGAGTGGCTGACCAGGGCGCGGTGACGAACCGGCGTCGGGGAGGCCATGATGGCCCGATGCGAGGTTCCACGGAAACAGAGACAGCGCGGGTGCGCCAGGGCGTGATCCGCTACTGGGCGGCGGCGAAGGCCGAGGCCGGGACGGCCGAGGAGCCGTACCGCGCGGCGACGCTCGCCGAGGCGCTGGACGCCGCGCGGCAGCTGCACGCCGACCGGCCGAAGTTCGCCCAGGTGCTCAGCCTGTGCTCGTTCCTGGTGGACGGCGCGCCGGTCGGCACCCGCGACCATGCGACGGTGGAACTCGCCGAGGGCGGCACCGTCGAGGTCCTGCCGCCGTTCGCGGGAGGATGAGCCGGAACATGTCCGACAACTACTCGGGTTCCCCGATCTTTCCTGCGGAAGACCCGTACAACGCACCGCAGCAGGCCCCGGCCCCGGCCTGGGTCGACGCCGAGCCCACCGCGCTGCTTCCCCCGGTCCCCCCGCAGGCCCCCTCGCCGGGGTGGGACGAGGCGCAGCCGCCGCCGAGCTCCCATTTCAGCCAGATCCACGAGAAGTACGCCACCACCGAGGTCCCGCTTCCGCCCCAGGTGTTCGAGCAGCAGGGCGGCTTCGCCGATCCCTCCTGGCCCGACCACTGGACCCAGCAACCCGCGTCCCAGGCTCCGCCCCAGGCCCCACCCACCACCTGGCAGCCGCAGGCTGCGCCGCCGCAGCAGTTCCAGCAGCCGCAAACCGCTCAGCCGCAGGCGTTCCCGCAGGCTCCGGCCGGGTGGGTGGATGCGGAGCCGACCGCGTTGCTGCCTCCAGTCCCCCCGGGCTACGCCGAGCCTCCGCCGTACCAGGGGCACCCGCACCCGCACCCGCAAGCACAGGCGCAGCCGTATCCGCAGCCCGAGCCGTTGGCGCCGGGGGCCACCGGCTGGTCCGACGCCCCGCTCGCCTACGGCGTCCCCTCCTCGCTGCGGGAGACCTTCGCCGCCGCGCAGCCCACCGGCCCGGCCGGGTCCTTCGCGCCCCCGCCGCCGTCCCCGCTGGACCTGCAGCCTCCCGGCGGCTCGCTCCGCGAGGCCTTCGCCGCCGCCCAGCCCACCGGCCCCAGCGCGGCCGGCTACGAGACCCCCGCGTTCGCCCCCGCCCCTGCGGCCACGGCGCCCGCGGCGCGCAGCGGCTCGCCGATCATCGATCCCGGCATCCAGCCCGCCGCGGCGACCCTCGCCCTGGCCGTGCTGCTCGCGCTCGCCGCGATGCTGGGGCGCTTCGGCCTGGTCGTCCCGGTGCTGCTGCTGCAGGCGGTCACCGCGGCCGGGTGGTTCCGGCTGAACGGGATGTGGCCGGCCCGGCAGGGCATCGCGCTGGCCGCGCTGGGCGGGTTCACCGCCGATGCCGCCGCCCTGGCCGCCTCCGGCGGCACCGCGCCGGCTGTGCTGGCGGGGACCCTCGGCGGGTTCTTCCTGCTGGTGCTGATCCTGCAGATCTTCCGACCGAGCAACCCGGACGAGCGCTTCTACGCCCTGACCGTCAGCGCCTCGGCGACGGTGATGACCGTCCTGGCGGGCTGCTTCCTCGCGGCGGGGTCGATCGGCCACGGCGGCTGGTCCTCCGGTGCCGTCGTGGTGGCCGGCGCGCTCTCGGCGGGGGTGGCGACGGCCGTGTCCGCCCTGCCGATGCTCCAGGCGAAGCTGGACTTCGCGGCGGGCGCGGTGGCCGGGCTGATCGCGGGGGGGCTGCTCGGCGCGTTCACCGGTATCGGCCTCGGCGGCGGTCTGCTGCTGGGGCTGGCCGCGGGCTGCTGCGCGCTGGTCGGACGCCGGGTCGCGGCGTACGACTTCCCGTCCCGCTTCGTGCACCTCACCGCGGGGGTGGTGCTGCCGCTGGCCTGCGCCGCGCCGGCGGCCTTCCTGGTGGGTCACCTGCTCGCCCGCTGAACACCGGCCCGGCGGGCAGGAGAACCGCCGGGCCTCCGCCGGAGTCCCAGCTACCGCGAGGAACCGTCACCCGTCGGAGGGGAACCCCATGCGCGCCGCACGTCGTCTGCTCATCGTCCTGCTGGTCCTGTTCGGACTGTTCGTGGCAGCCGACCGGGTCGCCCTGCACTTCGCGGAGAGCGAGGCGGCCACGAAGATCCAGTCGGCCCGCAACCTGCCGCAGAAGCCCAGCGTCAGCATCGGCGGGTTCCCCTTCCTGACCCAGCTGGCGAGTTCGAAGTTCGACGAGGTGAAGGTGACCTCGCCGGAGCTGACGGTGAACGACGGCAAGGGCGGCCCGGACGTCCGGCTGCAGAACTTCGCCATCGACGGCAAGGGAGTCAGGGTCACCGGCAACTACAGCGGGATCATCGCGGACAGCGGCACCGGCAGTGCGCTGATCTCGTACCCGGACCTGTCCAAGGCGCTGCCCAACCAGGTGACCGTGGCCTACGGCGGCGCCCCGGGCAAGGTGAAGGTGTCCGGCAGGATCGACGTGCCGGTGCTCGGGGCGCAGAACGTGTCCGGCACCGCCGATGTGAGCGTGGTGAACGGCACCGACATCAGCCTGAGCAACCTCAGCGGGATCAACGGCCTGGCGCCCGGGATCGGCGACCTGGTCTCGTCCTTCCTGCAGCCCAAGCTGCAGATCGCGGGGCTGCCCTCGGGCCTGAAGCTGAACACCGTGCAGGCGGGCCCGGACGGCATCGCCGTCACCGTCTCGGGGACGAACGTCTCCCTCAGCAACTGACCGGCGGCCACCCCCGTCCCGATCTGCGAGACGCACTGTCCACGTCCGTCTCGCAGATCGGCTTTCGGTCACTCCGGCGGGCCCCCTGCTCCCGCTCCGGCGCCACTCCCGGAGGGCCCGGATGACCTCCATGTCAATATGTGGACCATTTTGTCTCACTATTCAAGACATCAATGACAGCGCCGTTTTCGTTCCCTAGCATCGTCACCATGAAGCGACAGGCGGATCTCACCAAGCGGCGGGCGGTAGACCTGTGCCGTGTATCTGCCTGCCTCTGTCGAATGCGCTGACAGGGCGTTTTCCCGCCCGCAGGCCGCTGGGCTCGTCGTAGCCCGCCCCCCTCGCATACACATCTCGCAGACCACTGCCGCGCGTCCCACGATCCGGACTCCCCTCCGGACACAATTCTGCGCGGCACGCCTTCCGCAACTGCCCCGGATGGAGAATCCCGCATGAGCCGCAGTGACGTCCTGGTAAGCGCCGACTGGGTCCAGGACCACCTGGACGACCCGAAGGTCGTCGTCGTCGAGGTCGACGAGGACACCGCCGCCTACGACAAGAACCACATCCGCAACGCCTCCCGGATCGACTGGAAGAAGGACCTCCAGGACCCGGTGCGCCGCGACTTCGTGGACCAGGCCGGCTTCGAGGCGCTGCTGTCCGCCAAGGGCATCGCCAACGACGACACCGTCGTCCTCTACGGCGGCAACAACAACTGGTTCGCCTCCTACGCCTTCTGGTACTTCAAGCTGTACGGCCACCAGGACGTCCGCCTGCTCGACGGCGGCCGCAAGAAGTGGGAGCTCGACTCCCGCGACCTGGTCGACGGCGCCGACGTCCCGAACCGGGCCGCGACCGAGTACAAGGCCAAGGCCCAGGACTCGTCCATCCGCGCCTTCCGTGACGACGTGGTCGCCGCGATCGGTGCCAAGAACCTGGTCGACGTCCGCTCGCCCGACGAGTTCTCCGGCCGGCTGCTCGCCCCGGCGCACCTTCCGCAGGAGCAGTCGCAGCGTCCCGGCCACGTGCCGAGCGCCCGCAACATCCCGTGGTCCAAGAACGCCAACGACGACGGCACCTTCAAGTCGGACGAGGAGCTGACGGCCCTCTACCAGGAGGAGGGCGTGGACCTGTCCCAGGACACCATCGCCTACTGCCGCATCGGCGAGCGCTCCGCGCTCACCTGGTTCGTGCTGCACCAGCTGCTCGGCCAGACCAACGTCAAGAACTACGACGGCTCCTGGACCGAGTACGGCAGCCTGGTCGGCGTGCCGATCGAGCTCGGCTCCAACTGACCTTTCCGTCCCAAGAGAACATCCCGGCTGTACCGAACCCAGGGCAGCCCGACCCGAAGGAGACCGCACATGTGTGGTGCGAAGGCCGGCGGCCCCGATCTGGCAGGAGTTGACGTGGCGAGCGAGACCATCATCCAGGGCTCGGTGACCCGCGACGGCGAGCCGGTCAACGGCTACGTCCGTCTGCTGGACGAGGGCGGCGAGTTCACCGCCGAGGTGCCCACCTCGGCGACCGGCCAGTTCCGCTTCTTCGCCGCCCCCGGCACCTGGACGCTCCGCGCCCTCGTGCCCGGCGCGACGGTGGACCGTGTCGTCGCCGCCCAGCAGGGCTCGGTGGCCGAGGTCGCCATCGCCGTCTGAGCCGACGGCGCCCGCAGGACCGTACGAAGCCCCGCCCGGCCGCCCAGGCCGGCGCGGGGCTTCGTTATTCCTTCCCTGCGGGCGTCAGTAGACGAGCGCCTGCACCCCGTCGGCCATGATCTCGCTGACGAACACCTGCGCCCCGGCGATCCGCACCCCGTCCAGCACGTCCGCCTGGGTGATCCCGCGCCGCGCCGCGCACTGGGTGCACAGGGTGACCGTGCCCCCGGCGAGCAGCGCGTCCAGCAGCTCCGGCAGCGGGGCGGCGTGCGGGAGCTCGAACTCCGCGGCGCGGCCCGGCAGCGCGAACCAGGCGGACTCCCCGGTGAGCCAGAGCGACACCTCGACCCCGCTCGCGACCGCGATCGCCGCCACGGTGAACGCCTGTGAGCAGCGCTCCGGCGCGTCGGCCCCCGCTGTGACCTTGATGACCAGCTTCTTCGACATACCGTCAGCCTAGGCAGCTGACAGCCCGGCGCAGTGGCGGGCCTCACCGTGAGCGGTCACCGGTCGCAGACTAGACTCGGTTCCGGTCCTTTCCCCTCCCCGAGGAGCCCGCGCGTGTCCAGCCTTGAGTACTTCTTCATCGGTCTGCTGATCGTCATGGCCCTCGCCGTCAGCTGGTTCGCCTACTACTCGGTGAAGAAGCTCTACCAGGGACAGCGCTGAGATGATCGAGATCCCGTCCGGCCTGCACAAGGACGTCATCTCGCTGGCCTTCCTGCTCGGCACCTGGGAGGGCGCGGGGGTGCATGACTTCCCGGGCTCGGAGAAGTGCAACTTCGGCCAGGAGATCGTCTTCCGGCACGACGGCCGCGCCTTCGTGGAGTTCCGCTCGCGCAGCTGGGTGCTGGACGCCGAGGGCGAGAAGCTGCGTCCGCTGGAGAGCGAGTCCGGCTTCTGGCGGGTCACCGGCAACCCGCACGGCAACACCGGCGCCCGCGAGATCGAGGTCTCCTCGGTCCGCGACGACGGCACCGTCGAGATCTGGTACGGCGAGCTGGCCGACGGCAAGCCGCAGATCGAGCTGGCCACCGACGCGGTCGCCCGGATCGAGGGCGCGCCCCCGTACAGCGGCGGCAAGCGGCTGTACGGGCTGGTCAACGGCGAGCTGATGTGGGTGGGCGAGAAGTCGGCCCCCGAGGTCCCGCTGCGCCCGTACATGTCCGGGCAGCTGAAGAAGGTGCTCAGCCCGGCCCAGCTGATCCAGGACATCAACGACCTTCCGGACGACGGCATCGCCTTCTTCCGCTGAGGCACGGGCACCGGTCCCGCGCCCTCTTACACTGGGGGGTGCGGGATTTTCGCATGCAGAGGGGCGGCGCGTTGAGCGGTACCGAGTGGCAGACCGATCTGAGGGCGCGCGGCTACCGGCTGACGCCGCAGCGCCAGCTGGTGCTCCAGGCGGTGGACGTGCTGGGGCACGCCACCCCGGACGACATCCTCACCGAGGTCCGCCGCACCGCGACCGGGGTGAACATCTCCACGGTCTACCGCACGCTGGACCTGCTGGAGGAGCTCAAGCTGGTCTCGCACGCCCACCTCGGCCACGGCGCGCCCACCTACCACCTGGCCGACCGGCACCAGCACATGCACCTGGTCTGCCGCGACTGCGACAAGGTCACCGAGACCGATGTGGGGATCGCCGCCCCGTTCGTGGAATCCCTGCGGGCCACCCATGGTTTCGAGACTGATGTGAAGCACTTCGCCATCTTCGGCCGGTGCGCCGACTGCTCGGACAAGGACGCCACGTGACCCTGACCGCGACCGCAAGCCCTCTGCTCTCCCTCCGCGGCGCGGTGGCCGGGGACGGGATCGACGCCCCGGTCGCCGCCCACTACGGCGAGCTGTTCCGGGAGCAGCGGGAGCTGGCCGCGGGCCGGGGCTTCGTCGACCTGTCGCACCGGGGCGTGGTCACCGTCAGCGGCCCCGACCGGCTGAGCTGGCTGCACCTGCTGCTGACCCAGCACGTCAGCGAGCTGCCGCCGCAGCAGGCCACCGAGGCGCTGATCCTCTCCCCGCACGGCCACATCGAGCACGCGCTCTACCTGGTGGACGACGGGGCGACGACCTGGATCCACGTCGAGCCGGGGACCACCGGGGAGCTGGTGGCGTACCTGGAGAAGATGAAGTTCTTCAACCAGGTCGAGGTCACCGACGCCACCGCCGACTACGCCGTGGTCCACCTCCCGGCCGGCTCAACGGTTTCTGCCGAGGCCGCCGTCGCGGTCCGCGAGCTGCCGTACGGGCGCGACCTGTTCCTGCCGCGGGCCGAGCTGGGCGCCGTCACCGCCGGATACGGCGCTCCGGCCGGGCTCTGGGCCTACGAGGCGCTGCGGATCGAGGGCCACCGGCCCCGGCTGGGCTTCGAGACCGACCACCGCACCATCCCGCACGAGCTGGGCTGGCTGGAGACCGCGGTCCACCTGCAGAAGGGCTGCTACCGGGGTCAGGAGACGGTCGCCCGGGTGAACAACCTGGGCCGGCCCCCGCGCCGGCTGGTCTTCCTGCACCTGGACGGCAGCATGGAGGTGCTGCCCCCGCACGGCGCCGAGGTCCGCATCGCCGGTGACGGCCCGGACGGACGCCCGGTGGGCTTCGTCACCTCGTCGGTGCGGCACCACGAGCTGGGCCCGATCGCGCTGGCGCTGGTCAAGCGGAACACCTCGACCGAGGCGGCCCTGCTGGCCGGCACCGTCCCGGCGACCCAGGAGGTCGTCGTCCCGCAGTAGGCCTGACGGTCGCTCAGAACGGCCGCTCAGAACGGCCGCTCAGAACTCCAGCAGCACCGTGAACGGGCCGTCGTTCACCAGCGAGACCTTCATGTCCGCGCCGAAGCGGCCGGTCTCCACGGTCGCGCCGAGCGCCCGCAGTTGGGCCACCACCTCGTCCACCAGCGGCTCGGCGACCGGGCCCGGCGCGGCGGCGTTCCAGGTGGGGCGGCGGCCCTTGCGGGCGTCGCCGTAGAGGGTGAACTGACTGATCACCAGCAGCGGTGCGGCCAGGTCCGAGCAGGACTTCTCACCTTCCAGCACCCGCAGCGACCACAGCTTGCGGGCCAGCAGCGCCGCCTGCTCCGGGGTGTCGTCATGGGTCACCCCGACCAGGACGCAGAGCCCGGGGCCGAGGATGGAGCCCACCACCTCGCCGTCGACGGTCACTTTCGCTTCGGTCACTACCTGAGCCACAGCACGCATGGGCTCATTCTCGCCGACCGCCGCGGCGGCTCCGTCCGCGCGTGCCCGCGGGCCTCCGCCCAGGCGTGCGCTTGGGGGCGTGAGGGTGATCGTCGCGCGCCCCTGGCGAACCCGGCCAATGGCTGTGCGCTGGGAATATGCGCCGGTCGTATGAGCTACCCCAATTCGCCAGGGGTCGGATTGGGTCCGATTGGGTGCAGCTCGCCTGCGCGGGGAAGGCAGCGGGTGGCACGATGCGGCCTGAGAGCCCGTCGCGGAACGGAACAGGCGTCGGCGTCGAATGTGGGACACAACCCCGGGACGGCAAGCGTGGTGGGCGACAGGCACGACCAGAGGGAGCACCGGATGACCGAACAGTGCACGGCCGAGCGTCCGGCGGTTCCGGTGCAGCCCTCGGCCCCCGACCCCACCGCCCTCGGCGCGCTCGGCCTGGACGCGCTGCGCGAGCTGCGCCGCCGGGCCACCGAGGACGAGGCCGACCTCTCCTACCTCCGCCGGGTGCTGCACGGCCGGGTCGACATCCTCCGCGCCGAGCTGACCCGCCGCAGCGGGCGGACGCTGGTCAGCGACACCCTTCTGGAGCAGCTCGCCGAGATCCTCACCGACCTGCCCTCGGAGGTCCGCAACTCCGCCCGGCACGTCACCCTGCACACCCCGCGCAGCGAGGAGTACCAGGCCCTCGCCGACGAACTGATGGACGACGTGGCCCTCGCCGACCTCCGCTCCCAGTCGGATTCCGCGCTGCAGGCGGCCTGCATCAGGCTCACCGCCCACGAGCGGATGCTCTCGCTGCGCCGCCAGGGCCTGCAGCGGACGGTCGACGGTTGCAGCGCGGAGATCACCCGCAGGTACCGTGAGGGGGAAGCGCGCGTCGACGATCTGCTCTCCGGAGGCTGAACCACCATGACCACCCAGGGAACCTCCCCGATAGCCGGCCCGGCGGTCCTCGCCGAGGTGGTCCGCTCCGGATTCGTGGAGGGCCGCCACCGCGGCTCCCTGGTGGTGCTGGCCGCCGACGGATCGGTCGACTCCGCGCTCAGCCTGGGCGAGCCCGGGGTCCCGGTCTTCCCCCGGTCCAGCAACAAGCCGATGCAGGCGGCGGCCATCCTCCGCACCGGCCTGGACCTGGACGGCGAGCTGCTGGCGCTGACCGCGGCCAGCCACTCCGCCGAATCGTTCCACCTCGACGGTGTGCGCAAGATCCTGGCCGGCGCCGGAC
Source organism: Streptacidiphilus alkalitolerans (assembly GCF_042511045.1). Classification (NCBI taxonomy): domain Bacteria; kingdom Bacillati; phylum Actinomycetota; class Actinomycetes; order Kitasatosporales; family Streptomycetaceae; genus Streptacidiphilus; species Streptacidiphilus alkalitolerans. Next base: position 551,448 of record NZ_JBHEZX010000003.1, on the reverse strand, counting down.
TGACCACGGACGCCCTGCAGACCCCGCCGTCGCTGCCGCTGGACCAGGTCGAGTCCGAGGCCTGGATCCGCTCCGGCGGACACCCCGAGCCGATCCTGATGGACTGCTCCGGCAAGCACGCCGCGATGCTGGCCGCCTGCGTCGCGCGGGGCTGGGACACCACGAGCTACCTGAACCCCGGGCACCCGCTGCAGCAGCAGCTGCTCAGCACCTTCCAGCGGCTCACCGGCGAGACCGTCCCCGCGGTCGGCACCGACGGCTGCGGCGCGCCGCTGCTGGCGACCAGCCTGGTCGGGCTGGCCCGCGCCTTCCGGGCCATCGTCCTCGCCGACCCCGGCAGCCCGGAGCGGCGGGTCGCCGACGCCATGCGGGCCCACCCCGAGTACGTGGCCGGCACCCGCCGGATCGACACCTGGCTGATGCGCGGCGTGCCCGGGTCGATGGCCAAGATGGGCGCCGAGGCGGTCCAGGCGGTGGCCCTGGCCGACGGCCGCGCCGTCGCCTTCAAGCTGGAGGACGGCGGCTACCGCGCGGTCGGCCCGGTCCTCGCCGCCGTCCTGGAGCGGATGGGCGTGGCCGCGGACAGCGACACCCTCTCCCGGATCGCCTCCGCGCCGCTGTACGGCGGCGGCCGGGTGGTGGGAGCGGTCCGCGCGGCGTTCTGACAACTAGCGGCCGGGGGCTTCGCCGTCCGCGGCTCCGGTCAGCCGGGTGAACGCGTCCAGGTTCCGGGTGGACTCGCCGCGCTTGGTGCGCCACTCCCACTCGCGCCGGATCGCCTCGGCGAAGCCCAGTTCCAGCAGGGTGTTGAAGGGCTCGTCCGCGTTGCTGAGGACCGAGCCCAGCAGCCGGTCCACCTCCTCCGCCGTCACCGCCGCCAGCGGCAGCCGCCCGGCCAGGTAGACGTCGCCGAGGCGGTCGATCGCGTAGGCGAGGCCGTACAGCCGGGTGTTGCGCTCCAGCAGCCAGCGGTAGAACGCCTCGTGGTTCTCGTCGGGGTGCCGGACCACGAAGGCGTTGATGCTCAGGGTGTGCTCGCCGACCCGCAGCGAGCAGGTGGTGGACAGCTTCCGGGTGCCCGGCAGGGTCGCCACACAGGTGAAAGGGTCGCCGGCGGGCTGCTCCCAGTCCACGCCGGCGTCGTCCAGCGCCGACCGGAGCACGTCGAGGGCCTGGGCACGGGTCACGGTGCGGGGTGAGTCCATGCCTCCGACGTTACCGCGCGGTACCCATCGCCCGGTCGGTCCGGTCCGCCATCCGCTCCATCGCGCCGGTGTACACCTCCACCGTCCCGGCGGCGGCGTTCGACCAGCCGAAGCAGGCGGCGTGGGCGGCGGCCGCGGCGCCCATCCGGGCGCCGAGCGCGGGGTCGTCGATGAAGCGGCGCAGCGTCCTGGCCCAGTCGCCGGGCTCGTGCCCGTCGACCAGGAAGCCGGTCCTGCCGTCGCGGACGGCCACCGGCAGCCCGCCGACGGAGGCGGCCACCACGGGGGTGCCGCAGGCCTGGGCCTCCAGGGCGACCAGGCCGAAGGACTCGCTGTAGGACGGCATCACCAGCGCCGTGGCGGCGCGGTACCAGTCGGCGAGCTCGGCCTGTCCGACCGGCGGGTGGAACCGGACCACATCGGAGATGCCGAGCTGGGCGGCGAGCTTGTGCAGGCTCTCCGGTCGTGCCATCCCGCTTCCGCTGGGACCGCCGACGATCGGGACGACCAGCCGGTCGCGCAGCGAGGGGTCCTGCAGCAGCATCACGGCCACGGCGCGGAGCAGCACGTCCGGGGCCTTGAGGGGTTGTATCCGTCCGGCGAAGAGCAGGACCGTGGCGTCCGCCGGAAGTCCGAGCCCGGCCCGGATCCTCGTGCGCGCGCTCTCGCGATCGCCGGCGCCGCTATGGCTCAGCGCGTCCCCGACCGCCCCGACCGGGGTCGCCGTCGCCGGGCGGAACACCTCCAGGTTGACCCCGGGGTGGACCACCGAGAGCTGGTCCTGGTGCGCGCCGTAGTGCACGGCGAGCTCCTCGGCCTCGTCCGCGGTGTTGGCTATCAGCCGGTCCGCGGCCTCCACGACCTGGGTCTCGCCGATCACCCGGGCGGGCGGCTCGGGGGTGTCGCCGAAGGCCAGCGCGGCGTTCTTGACCTTGGCCATGGTGTGCATGGTGTGCACCAGCGGCACGCCCCAGCGCTCGGCGGCGAGCCAGCCGACCTGCCCGGACAGCCAGTAGTGCGAGTGGACCAGGTCGTAGTAGCCGGGACGGAAGCCGGCCTCGGCCCGCAGCACGCCGTGGGTGAAGGCGCACAGCTGCGCGGGCAGGTCCTCCTTGAGCAGCCCCTCGAACGGCCCCGCCGTGACATGCCGGACCAGGACGCCGGGCGCGAGCTCCACCGTCGGCGGCAGCCCGGACGAGGTGGCCCTGGTGAAGATCTCCACCTCCACACCCTGGGCGGCGAGGCGCTTGGAGAGCTCGACGATGTAGACGTTCATTCCGCCGGCGTCACCGGTCCCCGGCTGGTGCAGCGGGGAGGTGTGCACGCTCAGCATCGCCACACGGCCAGGGCGCTGGGTCACCGTTCGTCCTCTCAGTCCCGCTCCGGCCGCTCGGCGACCCGTCAACAGAGTCAGCAACAGAAACGAGGCACGGCTGATTCCCCGAGCTGGAATACGCTGCCTGCCATGGGTGCGCGCGCAGGAGCCAGGCCGGGTCGACCGGTGGGCGCGGTGACCCGTGGTACCACCAATCCCAATCGTCTGCGTCGTATGGATCGCTGGATTGCCGCCGAGCTGGCCCCCGCCCTCCGCCGCGCCGACCCGGCGCCGGTGGCCGTCGACCTCGGCTACGGGGCCGCCCCGTGGACCGCCGTGGAACTGCACGGCCGGCTGGCGGCGGTACGCGCCGACGTACGGGTGGTCGGCATCGAGATCGAGCCGGAGCGGGTCGCGGCGGCCCAGCGGCACGCCCGTCCGCCCGCGCTCACCTTCCGCCGCGGCGGCTTCGAGGTCCCGCTCGACTCGGGCCGGCCGCTGCTCATCCGGGCCGCGAACGTGCTGCGCCAGTACGACGAGGACCAGGTCGCGGACGCCTGGGCGCTGCTCAGGGGGCGGCTGGCCCCGGACGGCCTGCTGGTCGAGGGCACCTGCGACGAGATCGGCCGACGGCAGGTCTGGGTGGCCCTGGACCGGGGCGGCCCGCGCACGGTGACCTTCGCCGCCCGACTCGGCGGACTCGAACGGCCGTCCGACCTGGCGGAGCGGCTGCCCAAGGCGCTGATCCACCGCAATGTGCCGGGGGAACCGGTGCACGCCTTCCTCCGCGACCTGGACCGGGCCTGGGCCGCGGCGGCACCCTACGCCGACTTCGGCGCCCGGCAGCGCTGGATCGCCACCGCCCGTGCGGTGGCCGCGGACTGGCCGCTGGTGGGCGGCCGGGACCGGTGGCGGCTCGGCGAGCTGACGGTGCGTTGGGAGGCCGTCGCGCCAGGTAACACCAGGTAATCCGTCAGCAAGTGGTCGGTAAGCGGTACGAACAAACATAGTTCGAACAAGTTATCGAATTTCGTGGCGTTGCGGCCCTCCCTCAGTCCACCATGGACCCATGGCCCAGCCCCCGTCCCTCGCCCCACTCTCGGCGTACGGAATCGAACGCCTGATAGGCATCGGCCCCGAACAGCACGAACCGCGCCTCCTGCACACCGTTCACCGTTCCCCGCACCGTCTCCAGCACTGTTTCCCGCACCGTCTCCAGCGCGATCCGCGCGGCGTCCTCCAGCGGCCAGCCGTAGATCCCGGTCGACACCGCGGGCAGCGCCAGCGTCCGTACCCCCAGCTCGTCCGCCACCCGCAGCGACTCGCGGTAGCAGGAGGCGAGCAGTTCGGCCCGCTCCGCCCGCTCGGGATCGACGGGGGTGTACCGCGGCCCGACGGTGTGGATCACCCAGGTCGCCGGCAGCCGGCCGGCCGTCGTCGCCACCGCCTGACCCGTCCTCAGCCCCTTGCCGTAGTGCGAGGCCCGCAGCGCCCGGCAGGCCGCCAGGATCTCCGGGCCGCCCTTGCGGTGGATGGCGCCGTCGACTCCGCCGCCGCCCAGCAGCGAGGAGTTGGCCGCGTTCACCACCGCGTCCACCCGCTGTTCGGTGATGTCCCCCTGCACCAGCGTGATCTCCATCACGATCCCCTTTCCTCCCCGGTCGCACCGGGGCTGCCGCGGCCCCGGAAACCCGGTGGCTTCACTGCCGTCACCGCCAGCCTCGCAGGCCACGGCCGTCGTGGGGGAGGCGGCCATCGGGGTGACCCGGGGTGCGGAGGGGCTGTGCAGATCACGTTAGGGTCACGGGGATGCCCCAGGATCATGGTGTCTGATGGGCACTGCAACCGTCGCCCAACCGTTGCACCGTCAGGGAGAGGGAGGTACCGCTGATGCCCGCGACTGAACGCGCGCACGAACCGCAGCCAAGCACGTCCAGTGCCGCTGCCCCGATACCGCACCCGCGCCCGCGGCCGTCCTCCGCCACCCCGGCGGCCCCCCTCTCCGTCCTGCTCATCGACGACAGCCCCGAGGACGCGGAGGTGTTCCGCAACCTGCTCGCCGAGGTCGGCGCGGAGGTCCGGCTGCGCTGGGCGCGGACCCTCGACCGGGCCGCCACGATGATCGACGCCGACACCGCCTGCATCCTGCTCGACCTCGAACTCCCGGACGGCGGCGGCCTGGAGGGCTTGCGCCGGCTGCTCCGCCGCTGGCCCCGCACCGCGGTCCTCGCCGTCACCGGGACGGTGGACGTCCACCTCGGCGCCGCCGCCGTCGCGGCCGGCGCCCAGGACTTCCTGGTCAAGCAGGAGATCGACGCCCGGCTGCTGACCCGCGCCGTGCGCTACGCCGTCGAGCGCAAGCGCGCCGACGAGTCCCAGCGCCGCCTGGTCGAGGCCGAGCTGCGCGGCCAGGAGAACGCCCGGCTGCAGCGCCACCTGCTGCCCACCCCGCTGCTGGACGGCTCCGGCCTCGCCTTCCACGCCCGCTACCGGCCCGGACGCCGCCGCGCCCTGCTCGGCGGCGACTTCTACGACGCCGTCCGCACCGCCGACGGCACCGTGCACGTGGTGATCGGCGACGTCTGCGGCCACGGCCCGGACGAGGCCGCGCTCGGCGTGGCCCTGCGGATCGCCTGGCGCACCCTGGTCTTCGCCGGGCTGCACGGCGAGGCCCTGCTCGGCACCCTGCAGCGGGTGCTGGAGCACGAACGCCGCAGCGAGGAGATCTTCGCCACCCTGTGCATGCTCGCGATCGAACCCGACAGCGAGTACGCCGAACTTCACCTGGCCGGACACCCGGCCCCGCTGCTGCTCCAGGAGGGCAGCCGCCCCGAGATGCTGCCGTACGACTTCGGCGGCCCGGCGCTGGGGCTGCTGCCGCTGGAACCGGACGCGGGCGAGGAGCAGTGGCCGCCGCGCAAGGTCCGGCTGGGCGAGGAGTGGAGCCTGATGCTCTACACCGACGGCCTGATCGAGGGCCGGATAGGGGCCGGCACCCGCCGCCTCGGCCAGGAGGGGCTGATCGCCATGATCGGCGACCACCAGGACAGCGGCCTGCGCGACGAACTGCTGATCGACACGGCGATGTCCGAGGTCGAGGACCTCAACGGCGGCGCGCTCGCCGACGACGTCGCCGTCCTGCTGCTCACCCGCGGCGGGAGCGCGACCGCCGCTGCCCTGACCGTTCTTGACTGATCACCAGGGGCCGTACGGGCCCATGTGGTTGCGCTCGTTGTCCTTCTTCGAGCGTCCGATCTTCCCGAACCCGCCCATCTTGCCGCCCAGCTTCCCGGAGCGGCGCGGCGTGATCGCCCGCACCCGCGGACGGACGTCCACCATGTAGACGATCGCCGCGACCAGGCCGATCAGGCTGAGCATCTGCGCCATGTACGGGATCGGCAGGAAGTCCACCGCGACCGCGAAGGCGAGGACCAGCAGCCAGAAGGTCTTGGTCTGCTTGTCCACCGCCTGGTACGCCGCCGGACGGCGAATGGCCGCGTCGATGAAGGCGACGGCCTTGAACAGCAGCAGGGCGATCGTCAGCCAGTACAGCCCCTTGCTGAACCCGTCCACCAGGGCCCCGCTCACTGCCAGCTGCTCGACCATCACTTCTCCCTCGTCGACCCGCAGAATCCTGTCCGGATGTGGAGTGTCCCACGGGGCCGCTCCCCGGAGAGAGAACGAAAGGGACGCGCCGAGCGTGCCCGGTGCGTCCCTCTCCTGCTCGCGCTTGCCGACTGCAGCTACTGCTTACTGCTTCGTGGTGTTCTTCCGCGGCGTCGTCCGCTTCGCGGCGGGCTTCGGCGCGGCGGCCGGGGCCTCCGGCTCGACCGCGGCGGCGACGTCGGTCGCCTTGGTGGCGGCCTCGTCGGCGACCCGGTCGACCTCGGCCGCGAAGGCGTCCGCCTTGGACTCGGCCTTGCCGGCGATGCCGACCAGCTCGTCCGCGGTGTCCTTGCGCTGGCGGTCGACGACGACCTTGCCGCGCTCGGCCAGCTCGTCGTACACCTCGCGGGCCTTCACGGCCAGCTCGGCGGCGCGGCCGACCGACTGCAGGGCGAAGTCCTGGGCCCGCTCCTGCAGCGACTTGAAGTCGCTCGGCAGGCCGGACACGGTCTCGCTGACCTTGGCCTGCGCCTCGGTCAGCCTGACCTGGGCCTCCTTCAGCCGCGCGGTCGCCCGCTCCTGCACGACCGTGCGGTCGGTGCCGGCCAGCGTCGCAGCCTTCTCGGGCACCTCGCGGAGCTTCTCCACCGCAAGGTCGCCGGCGCCGGCGAGGGCGTACAGCGGGGTGGGGTCCGAAAGGGTCTTGCGCAGATCATCGGTGATGGGCATTGGGAGTTCCTCCCCTAGTCGGGATCTTCTAGTCGGGATCTTCCTGGGTCCTGCCGGCACGGGTCTCCGCCCCCGCCTCGGGGTCCGCGTCCGCCTGCGCGTTCGCGTTCTCCTTGAGGAAGGAGTCGTAGACGGCGAGCAGCACCTGCTTCTGCCGCTCGTTGATCAGTGAGTCCGCGAAGATCGCGGCCCGGAACTCCAGGCCGACCTCCTCGCGCTCGTCGAGGATCCCCGCCTGCACGTACAGCGTCTCCGCCGAGATCCGCAGCGCCTTGGCGATCTGCTGCAGGATCTCCGCACTCGGCTTGCGCAACCCGCGCTCGATCTGACTGAGGTACGGGTTGGACACCCCCGCCGCATCAGCCAGCTGCCGCAGCGAGTACTGCGCATGCCGCCTCTGCTCACGGATGTACTCGCCGAGCGAGCCGACGTTCAGTGAGGCCATGCCCCTACTCTGCACCCATCGTGCTAACTATTGCAAGCACACCGCTTGCAACTGTGTCCCATGTCGCTGTGGCTGGGCGCAATAGATGACACCTGGTCGCGACGACTGACCCCCAAGCGCAACTGAACCCCGCCACTAGGCTCCGGCACCATGACAGCCGCTACTCCCGTATCGCCCATTGCGGTCGCGCCTGCCGGCCTGACCGACCGGGCCAGAAGATTCGTCGAGGTGGACGGCGTTCGTGTTCCTCGGCAGGGCCCCGGGCAGCACCGAGAGAGGTGGATCGAGCACGGGGTCCCGGTTATGGAGGTCGACCGGGCCGCGGCCTTCCAGGACCGTTGGGGCGGTCTCGCGCTGCCGCCTGCCCCGTTCTACGAGGGCGGTCCGCACATTCTGGGCGCCGATTGTCCCGAAGGCTCGGCCGCTGAGGGCTGGTCGTTTTCGGCGGGAAGCTGTCGGGTGTCCATGGCCTACGGATTCATGATCGGCTCCGACGGTGCATTCGGGATCGATGCCAACCGCTGGACAGCATTGCATGCCAGCACAGACGGATGGGTGGAGTCCTTGGCGCTCGCCGCCCATGCTCGTCGTTGGGCCAAGACCGTGACAAGGATCAAGGGGAAGGCCGTCGAGTCGTTGGACCTCGTCGGCTTTGAGCCGGTGCCTGAAGTGCAGGGCGTGACAGACACGTGGTGGCGCGGCAAGGACTCGCTCATCGCCCTCTACCGAGGTGAGGCCGCCGGCATGGACGCTCCGGAATGCCTTGAAGCCCACGTGTACGGCGGCCTTGACGAGTGGGGGCTCCACGGCGGCTGATCGCCGGCACCACCGAATCTCAGCACCTACTCAGCCGGGCAGCCCATGCAATCGGCTCAGTGCTGGTAGCAAGTCGGCCAACAAACCGAGCAGGTGCCAACAGCGATGACCAAACGGTGCCAACCACCGAGACCGAAGGGGAGCATCACGCCTGCTCGGTGGGGCCAGTCTGAGCGCTGGTATTCGTACAGGTCGCACTGTTCTGCCGGCGGCGGAACACCGGCCGGACCGGGCTCGACGATCACTAGAGTCCAGTCTCATGACGACGATTACGACGCGTACGGTCGAGTACCCGGCCGACGGTCTGATGATGATCGGGCACCTCGCGCTCCCGGCCGGTGTCGACCGCAGGCCCGCAGTGCTGCTCGGTCCGGAGGGCATGGGGCTCAGCGACGTCGAGCGCCACCGAGCCGATGCTCTCGCCGAACTGGGATACGTAGCGTTGGCCTTCGACCTTCACGGCGGGCGTTATTTGGGCGACCCCGAGGAGATGCTGGCCCGTTGCATGCCACTGCTCGCTGATCCCGACCGCATGCGGGGCATCGGCCACGCGGCACTCGACGTGTTGCGCACCGAACCGCGGGCCGACCCCGACCGGGTCGCCGCCATCGGCTACGGCACCGGAGGCGCTGTCGGGCTGGAACTCGGGCGCGGGGGCGTCGACCTGCGCGCGATCGGGACAGTCAACGCGACTACCACGGGCCGACCGGGCGAGGCAGCGCGCATTCGCTGCCCGGTGTGGGCCGGCGTCGGGTCGGAAGACCCGATCATGCCGCCCGCACAACGGAACGCGTTCACCGCCGAGATGCAGGCCGCAGGCGTCGACTGGCGCCTTACGGTCTACGGCGGCGCTCTGCACGCCTTCCACCACCCGCCGGTCGACCACCCCACGGTCCCCGGCGTCGGCTACCACCCACAGCACGCGCAGCGAGCTTGGCGCGACGTCGTCGACCTGCTCGCCGAGTGCCTGCCCGTGACGGAAGATCTGCGGGCATGACCCAGGCAACAGCCTGGCGCCAGGTCTGACCTGTGTCGGGCACTCGCTGTCCCCTCCTCGCAGTCCCCATGGCAGAACCACATCCGGGCGGATGCTCGATCGCGGAGACGCGTTCGCAACTGCCGCAGTAGACACCGGATTTGCTACGACGGAGCCCCTGCCGTGATCCGCGCGACCTGCGGCGGTCCGTTCCGGCCGCCAGGGCGAGGTCCACGCCTTTACCGCGGCCCCACTGTGCCCACATGCCTGCGCTGCTGGCCGGCTCACTCGGCTGCCTGGCCAAGGACGCAACCGGTGGTGGTGCGGGGTTCAACCCGGGTTGCAACTGTGGGTTGAAGGAGTTCGGGGCGCGTCGGCGGATGCTCTTAAACATGACAACGACCGACTGGCTCATCGACATCGCGCTCCTGCTCATCGTTCTTCGCCAGATGCGCGAGGAGCGGCTGACCACCCGCACCATCCTGCTACCGCTCGGCATGATCGCCTGGGCCGCCAGCAACTACCTGACCAACATCCCGACCGCCGGCAACGACGTGCTGTTGGCCGTGGTCTTCGCGGCCACCGGGGTCGTCTTCGGCCTCGCCGGCGGCCTGCTTACCCGCGTCCGGCAGGTCGGCGGGCAGGTCGGCGGGCACGTGCTGATCAAGGCCTCCGGCGGTGCGGCCGCACTGTGGATCATCAGCATGGGCTTCCGCCTGGGCTTCGCGGTGTGGTCCACGCATCCCTCCGGCGCCGCGCACCTGACCAGCTTCTCCGCCGCGCACAACATCACCAGCGGCCAGGCCTGGGTCGTCGCCCTGCTGCTGATGGCGGTCGGCGAGGTCGTCGTCCGCCTGGGCACGATCGTCATCCGCGGCCAACTGCTGCAGGCACGGGTGGACCGCGACGCGAACAAGCCGACCCACCGCCCGGCCGCCTACGTCTGAGCCGCGGCACGGGCCGCGGCACGGGCCGCGGAACGGTCCTCGGCATGGCGCCTGACCTGCGGAACGGCCCGTGGCACGGCGCCCGACCCGCGCACCGAACCCACGGCCCGTCCTGCTCAGCACCCCACCCGCACATGACCAGCACGGAGGCCCCTCATGTCCGCATCGCCCCGCACACCGCGTACCCGCACCCCGCTTCGGCTGGCCGTGGCCGTGGTTGTTGCCACGGTGACCCTGGGAGCGGTCGCCTGTTCGCCCGGCGGCGGACACGCGACCAGCGCTTCGAGCAGCAGGCCGAGTACGAAGGCCACGGCCATGACCGCCACCACGGCGGCGTCCACCACCGTTCCGAACTCCGCTCCGAGCGGGCCGGGCGCGTTCCTCGGGCCGGTGCGCCGGATCCCGGTCGACGGCATCACGGTCGGCTACCGCCAGTTCGGCTCCGGCCCCGACCTCCTCATGGTCATGGGCGACACCGGCACCATGAGCGACTGGACGGTCGACCTGCTGAGCCGGCTCGGCCGGCACTACCACGTCACGATCTTCGACAACCGCGGCGTCGGCTACACGAGCGACGACACCCAGGTCCCCGACACCATCCCGCTCATGGCGGACGACACCGTCGCTCTGATCAAGGCGCTGGGCCTGCGACACCCCACGCTGCTGGGCTGGTCGATGGGCGGCGAGATCGGCCTGACCGTCGCCGCGCTCCACCCGGGTGCGATCAGCGCGCTCGTGAGCACCGGTGGCGACCTCGGCGGCAGCCAGGCCATCAACACCCCGCCCGCTGTGGCCAAGGAGCTCAACAGCCCCACGACCACCGGGCCGCAGATGCTGGACCTGCTCTTCCCCGCCGACGCCACCGCCGCGCGGACCGCATACATCGGGCAACTCGGCCTGATCGCGCCGGAGAAGGTCGGCAACGAGACGCTGCTGCGCCAGTACCAGGCCGGACAGGCGTACGAATCCTTCGAGGGCACCTGGGACAAGCTGCCCGACAGCACCATCCCGATGCTGATCACCAACGGCTCCCTCGACAAGATCACCCCGCCCGGAAACGCGCGCATCATCACCCAGCGGGCCAAGCACGCCAAGCTGGTCCTGTTCCCCAGCGCCGGCCACGCGATGCTCGTCCAGGACCCCGACCGGTTCGTCTCGCTGGTGACCCAGTTCACCAAGGCCTCAGGCACCGAATAACAAACCCACACCCGACAGCGACAACGACAGCGACAGGGACGACGACGGCGAGTCGGCGCTCGGCTGGGACGCGGTGCACTCGTTCGAGGCGGAGAACGGCATCGTCGTGCCGGAGCCGTATCGCACGTTCGTCGCGGAGATCTCTCACGGGTCGTTTGCTGGGCCACCCGACCTCGGGCCCTCGGAGCGCTGCCTGGCGCAGCCGTTCCCGCTGGCACAGCTGGGGATCTGGGAGGACGATCCGCGCCCGGACGAGGAGATCGGCCCGCTCATCGCGAGGGTGACCGACCACGGGTCGATCGTGGCCGAAACCTGATCGGCAGGGCCGGACGGACCAGACGGACCGATCCGGTCAGCGGCGGCCGGTGGTCAGGATGACGAGGAACTGGCCGCCGCCTGCCTCGATGGCGGCGGTCACCGGCAGCTCCGGCACCAGGCGGGAGAAGCGGTCGACCAGCCAGTCCGCCGCCTCCTGGGCGTCCTTCCTGGTCGGACAGCGGCCGACCATCTCGCGGCCACCCTTGCGCTCGAGCCTCCCGGCGACGGTGATCAGCGGCGCGGGTTCCACCACGTACAGGCGGTCCGGCCAGGCGATGACCACCTTGACCGCGCCCTTGCGGGTGTTGCACCCGCGGTGCGCGAGCCGTTCGGCGACCTTGGCCTTACGGTCGGCGGTCCGGCTGTCGACGCTGGGGCCCCGCGGGTCGTTCACGGACATGTCGGGGTCGACCGGCTCGTCGCACACCCAGCACCGCCAGCCGTCACGCTCGGCCACATCATCGAGGAGAGTCACCCGAGCAAGGTAGCCTGCCCAGCCACCACCCCGCACACCACGGCCGCGCAGAGCCGCGCGCACTCACGGCGGGGGCTCGCCCTCGTTACGGCACAGGTCCCGAAGGTTGGCCCGGCCGATATCCTCGTCTCCGTGCCCCGCCATCCGAGGAAGCCCCGCCAGCTGGTGACCGACGGGTGCACATACCTGTGGACGCTCCGCCACAGCCACCACGTACTTGGCGGCGGTCGCTCCGCTGACTGCCGGCAGACCCTCACGCTGTTCCCGCAGCCGGCCGGCACCGGCGGCTCGCTGCGCATCGTCTTCGCCGAGGGGCCGGGCCGGTACGTCCCGGGCGGTGCTCCCCTGGGCTCCGGGGACGTGGGGTTCGTCCGAGGCTGCTCCCTGAACCTGCATGAGCCGGTCGCCGTCCGGTCTCTGCTCGACGCGGCCTTGGCCCGCGGGTGGCAACCGGGGGAGCAGGCGGCGGTCGAGGTCAACGGCTGGGACCTGCTGGAGGCGGCGGTCGCCGCGATCGAACGTCGGTGAGGCAGCTCAGAACGAGCCTGCCCCGGAAGGCGGTTGTCCCAACTGGTCGCGGCGGTGGGTCAGGTGGGCGGTTTCGGCGGTGTTGCCGGCCAGGGCGATGGCCCGGTCGTAGGCCGCGCGCGACTGTTGGCTGTGGCCCAGTCGGCGCAGCAGCTCGGCGCGGGTGGCGTGGTAGGCGTGGTAGTCGAGCAGCTTGTCCTCCAGGCGGTCGACGGCCGCCAGGGCCACCTGCGGGCCGTCGAGTTCGGCGACGGCGATGGCCCGGTTGAGGGCGACGATCGGTGAGGGGTCGAGCCGGACGAGCTGGTCGTAGAGGGCGACGATCTGCGACCAGTCGGTGTCGCGGATGTCGCGGGCGGAGGTGTGCACGGCGTTGATCGCGGCCAGGACCTGGTAGCGGTCCGGAGCCGCACCCGTGGCCAGGCGTTCGCGTACCAGTTGGTGGCCCTCGGCGATCAGCGCGGTGTCCCAGGCGCCGCGGTCCTGCTCGTCGAGGGCGATCAGTTCACCGCTGGGTGAGACCCGGGCGGTACGGCGGGCCTCGATGAGCAGCATCAGCGCCAGCAGCCCGGCCACCTCGCCGTCCTCCGGCAGGAGGGCGCGGATCAGGCGGGTGAGCCGGATCGCCGCAGCCGTCAGGTCGTGGCGCACCGGATCGGTGTCGGGGCCGGTCGCCAGGTAGCCCTCGTTGAAGACCAGGTAGAGCACGGCCAGTACGCCGGAGACGCGGGCCGGGAGGTCCTCCGCGGACGGCACCCGGTAGGGGATGCGAGCGGCTTTGATCTTGGCCTTCGCCCGGGTGATCCGCTGCCCCATGGCACTCTCCTGCACCAGGAAGGCGCGGGCGATCTCGGCCACGGTCAGACCGCCGACCAGACGCAGCGTCAGCGCCACCCGGGTCTCCAGCGCCAGCGCCGGGTGGCAGCAGGTGAAGATCAGCCGGAGCCGCTCGTCGTCGATGGCGCCGGGAGGCTCGGACGTGCCGGGCGGGTCGTCGTCGTGCAGCATCCGAGCCTCCTTCTGCTTGTCGCCGCGCTTGTTCTCGCGCCGGATCCGGTCGATGGCCTTGCGGTTGGCGGTGGTGGTCAGCCAGCCGCCGGGGTTGGGCGGTACGCCGTCGGCCGGCCACCGCTCGACGGCGGTCGCGAACGCCTCGGCCGCCGCCTCCTCGGCCACGTCGAGGTCACCGAAACGCCTGGCCAGGGCGGCGACCACCCGGGCCCACTCCTCTCGGTGGGCCCGGGTGACCGCCGCTCGGGCGTCGACTGCTCGGGCGTCGATCTTCCTGGCGCCGGCTTCTCCGGCATCGACCCTGTTCACAGGAACGGCCGCACCTCGGTCTTCCGGTTGCAGGCCTTCGACCCTGCCGCCGCCAGCTTGAGCGCGACGTCGAGGTCGGGAGCCTCGATGATCCAGAAGCCGATGATGAACTCCTTCGACTCCACGAAGGGCCCGTCGCTGAACAGCGGCTCCGCGGCGCGGTTGTCGATCACCGTGGCCGTGTCGGGCCCGCCGAGGCCGCCGGCGAAGACCCAGTGGCCTTCGGCTTGGAGCCGGCTGTTGAACACGTCGATCGCCGCGTCCTCCTCCGGGGTGGCGAGGTCGGTCGAGTCAGTGATCACGGAAACCAGGTACTGCATCTCGCTCATCTCCTGTGCTTCGGGGACGCCCCTCGCGGGCGACCTCTCACCCCTACTACGAACGCCTCCGCCCCGATCCGACACCACCGCCCGAAATTCTTTCAAGCATTGTCCGGCAAGGGATCCTCCGGCACGCCGGACGGCCGCGAACAGGACGGCCGCGAACAGGAAGGCCGGGCCGCCGCCAGACGGGCTTCGGCTGCGGCTCTGACCTCCGCGTCCTCCATTGGGTCGTCGCGCAGGACGGCGATCTGCACCAGGGCCTCCGGGATGTCCGGCGCGTGGGCGATCCCCAGCAGCCGGGCCGCGTCCTCGCAGTCCCAGAGCGACTCGGTCCAGGCCTGGTCCAGCCCGTCCGCGTCCGGTGCGACGGCGGCCGGCGCCGCTAGGTAGGCGGGGCCACCGGATTCACCGGTCAGGAATCGAGAAGCACCTGCCGCAGACCGCGGCTAGCGTGAATTCCACGGACGACAACGACCGGACAACCTCAGGAGTGATCATGAGCAGCTCTTCCACCCAGGGCATCAAGACCGTGCTGCACCCCGTTTCCGACCTGGCGAAGGCCAAGGAGGTGTACGCCGCCCTGCTCGGCGTGGCACCGCAGGTCGACTCGGCCTACTACGTCGGCTTCGAGGCCGCGGGCCAGCACATCGGGCTGGTGCCGGCCGGTGGGCCGCAGGGGATGACCACGGCGGTGGCCTACTGGCACGTGCCGGACATCGAGGCGAAGCTGGCCGAGGTGACGACCGCGGGTGCGACCGTGAAGGAGCCGGCGCACGACGTCGGCGGCGGCCGTCTGGTGGCCACGGTCACCGACCTCGACGGCAACGTCCTCGGCCTGCTCCAGGACTGATGAGTACTGTGCTGACGGCCCGCGCACCCGGACGGACGGAGACACCATGAGCAAGGCCCCGAGAACGGACCCGCAGTCACCCGCGCTCACGCCCGTGCCTGCATCCGCGTCCGCGCCGCACGTTGCCGACAGCCACGGCCTGATCCGCGTGCACGGCGCCCGGGTGAACAACCTCAAGGACGTCAGCATCGAGATCCCGAAGCGCAGGCTGACGGTGTTCACCGGGGTCTCCGGCTCGGGCAAGAGCTCGCTGGTGTTCGGCACGATCGCCGCGGAGTCGCAGCGGCTGATCAACGAGACCTACAGCGCCTTCGTACAGGGCTTCATGCCGACGCTGAACCGCCCGGAGGTCGACGTCCTGGAGGGGCTGACCACCGCGATCCTGGTCGACCAGCAGCGGCTGGGCGCCGACCCCCGCTCCACCGTCGGCACCGCCACCGACGCCAACGCGATGCTGCGCATCCTCTTCAGCCGGCTCGGCAAGCCGCACATCGGCCCGCCCGGGGCGTACGCCTTCAACGTCCCCTCGGTCCGGGCGAGCGGCGCCATCACGGTCGAGCGCGGTAACACCAAGGCGGTGAAGGCGACCTTCAACCGTACCGGCGGGATGTGTCCGCGCTGCGAGGGCCGGGGCACGGTCTCCGACATCGACCTGACCCAGCTCTACGACGACTCCAAGTCGCTCGCCGAGGGCGCGTTCACCATCCCCGGCTGGAAGTCGGACAGCTTCTGGACCGTCCGGGTGTACGCCGAGTCGGGCCTGCTCGACCCGGACAAGCCGATCCGCAAGTACACCAAGAAGGAGATGCACGACTTCCTCTACCGGGAGCCGATCAAGGTGAAGGTCGAGGGGGTGAACCTCACCTACGAGGGGCTGATCCCCAAGATCCAGAAGTCGTTCCTGTCCAAGGACAAGGAGGCGCTGCAGCCGCACATCCGGGCGTTCGTCGAGCGGGCGGTCACCTTCACCACCTGCCCCGAGTGCGACGGCACCCGGCTCAGCGAGGGGGCCCGCTCGTCGAAGATCAAGCGGATCAGCATCGCCGACGCCTGCGCGATGCAGATCAGCGATCTGGCCGCCTGGGTCCGCGGCATCGAGGAGCCTTCCGTGGCACCGCTGCTCGCCGCGCTGCTGCAGACCCTGGACTCGTTCGTGGAGATCGGCCTCGGCTACCTCGCGCTGGACCGGCCGTCCGGCACGCTGTCCGGCGGCGAGGCACAGCGGGTCAAGATGATCCGCCACCTCGGCTCCTCGCTCACCGACACCACCTATGTCTTCGACGAGCCCACCATCGGCCTGCACCCGCACGACATCCAGCGGATGAACGAGCTGCTGCTGCAACTGCGCGACAAGGGCAACACGGTGCTGGTCGTGGAGCACAAGCCGGAGACCATCGCCATCGCCGACCATGTGGTCGACCTGGGCCCCGGCGCCGGTACGGCGGGCGGCACGGTCTGCTTCGAGGGCACGGTCGAGGGGCTGCGGACCGCCGGCACCGTCACCGGCCGCCACCTCGACGACCGGGCCTCGCTCAAGGAGAAGGTGCGCACGTCCACCGGCTCGCTCGAGGTCCGCGGCGCGAGCACGCACAACCTGCGCGACGTCGATGTCGACATTCCGCTCGGGGTGCTGGCCGTCGTCACCGGGGTGGCCGGCTCGGGCAAGAGCTCCCTGATCCACGGCTCGGTCGCAGGCCGGGACGGTGTGGTGACGATCGATCAGGGTGCCATCAAGGGCTCCCGGCGCAGCAACCCGGCGACGTACACCGGCCTGCTCGACCCGATCCGCAAGGCGTTCGCGAAGGCCAACGGGGTGAAGCCGGCCCTGTTCAGCGCCAACTCCGAGGGCGCCTGCCCCACCTGCAACGGGGCCGGCGTCATCTACACCGACCTGGCGATGATGGCCGGGGTGGCCACCGTCTGCGAGGAGTGCGAGGGCAAGCGGTTCGAGGCCTCGGTGCTGGAGTACCGCTTCGGCGGCCGGGACATCAGCGAGGTGCTCGCGATGTCGGTGACCGAGGCCGAGGAGTTCTTCGGCGCGGGTGAGGCCCGCACCCCGGCGGCGCACGCGATCCTGGTCCGGCTGGCCGACGTCGGGCTCGGCTACCTCAGCCTGGGCCAGCCGCTCACCACCCTGTCCGGCGGCGAGCGGCAGCGGCTCAAGCTGGCCACGCACCTGGCCGAGAAGGGCGGGGTCTACATCCTGGACGAGCCGACCACCGGCCTGCACCTGGCTGATGTCGAGCAGTTGCTTGGCCTGCTGGACCGGCTGGTGGACTCCGGCAAGTCGGTCATCGTGGTCGAGCACCACCAGGCGGTGATGGCGCACGCCGACTGGATCATCGACCTCGGCCCGGGCGCCGGCCACGACGGCGGACGCATCGTCTTCGAGGGCACCCCCGCCGACCTGGTCGCCGCCCGTTCCACCCTGACCGGCGAGCACCTGGCGGCCTATGTCGGCGGCTGACGGCGGCCCGGCGCACCGCGGCCCGGCGCCGCGCTACCGTCCCGGCTTATGACCGAAGCCCCGCTGGTGACCGAAGCGACCTATCTGCACAGCACCCGGACGGCGTACGACCTCGTCGCCGCCGACTACGCGAAGCTCCTCGGCGACGAACTGGACACCAAGCCGTTCGACCGGGCGATGCTCGCCCTGTTCGCCGAACTGGTGCGGACCTCCGACACCGGACCGGTGGCCGATCTGGGCTGCGGCCCGGGCCGGGTGACCGCCCATCTGCACGGCCTCGGTCTGACCGCCTTCGGCGTCGACCTGTCGCCGGAGATGGTCGCGGTGGCCCGCCGGACCCACCCCGGCCTGCGGTTCGAGGTGGGCTCGATGACCGCCCTGGACCTGCCGGACGGCGCTCTCGGCGGCGTCGTCGCCTGGTACTCGACCGTCCACACCCCGCCGGAGCTGCTGCCGCTGGTGTTCGCGGAGTTCCACCGGGTGACGGCTCCCGGCGGCCGACTCCTGCTCGCCTTCAAGGCCGGGGACGAGCGCCGGCACCTGACCCGGGCCTACGGCCACGAGCTGTCGCTCGACGTCTACTGGACGCCCCCGGACCAGGTCGCCGAGCTCGCGGCCGGGGCCGGGTTCCTGGTCGAGGCCCGGCTGATCCGCGAGCCCGACCAGAGCGAGCGGGGCCCGCAGGGCTACTTCCTGGCCCGCAAACCCTGAGTCCCGCAAACCCTGAGTCCCGCAAACCTTGAGTCCCGCAAACCCTGAGTCCCGCAAACCCTGACCGGAACCCTTGTCAGGTTCTCCCTGACAGCCTATCGTCCATCCCAAGGACCTGTCAGGGCCAGCCTGACGGGCTTGGGTTCGGGAGGACGACATGGCGACGACCGCCACTACTGCCGCACGGGGGATCCACTGCTCCTTCTGCGTCAAGGCCGAGGCCGACGTGGACAAGCTGATCTCCGGCCCCGGGGTCTACATCTGCGACGCCTGCGTGCGGCTCTGCAACGACATCCTCGGCGCGGCGGGCGCCCCCGAGGGAGGCTCGGAGGGGGGCTCCGGGGCGAGCCCCGAGGTCCCGGCCTGGGAGGACATGCCCGACGAGCACATCCTGGAGCGCCTGCCGCGGATCGCCGCGGTGGGCGCCCAGGTGGACGCCAGCCTGCAGGTCCAGGTGAACCGGCTGCGCGAGCGGGGTGTCTCCTGGGCTCGGATCGGCGCCGCGCTGGGCATCACCCGGCAGTCGGCCTGGGGCCGGTTCTCCGGCGAGGAGTGACCGCTGCCGAGGGCCGGGAAATCCACACTTGAACATGTTCAATAACAGGGCTAGAGTCCTGACCAACGCAGGAATTGAACGCGTTCAAAAAATTCCCACAAGGGGTGGAGCATGGACGACACGGTCGTCACCTACGTCATCTACCTGGTCCTCAGCATCGGGCTCACCGTCTGGGTGGCCCAGACGCTCAGCCGCAGCGGCCACGTCTTCCTGGCCGACGTCTTCCACGGCAACGAGAAGCTCGCCGACGCCGTGAACCACCTGCTGGTGGTCGGCTTCTACCTGGTCAACCTGGGCTTCGTGGCGCTCTGGCTGCGCGGCGGCGACACCGACGTGGTGGACGTGCGCGGCATCTTCACCGCGCTGTCCTACAAGGTCGGCACGGTCCTGCTGGTCCTCGGAGTGCTCCACCTGATGAACGTCTACGTCCTCAACCGGATCCGCCGCCGCGGTCTGATGGACAGTGAGCAGCGCCCGCCGGTCCCGCCGCAGGGCTGGACCCCGCCCGCCGCCCCGCAGCGGGTCTGACCCGGCCGCGACGGCGACCCTGACCAGGACGGGCGACCAGCGATGAACACCGAAGCAGCAGCAGGAGCAGACCGCGCCGACCGTGGCCCCAGCGATGCCCCGGTCCGCCGCCTCACCGTCCTCTACGACCAGGGCTGCCCGCTCTGCCGCCACGTCCGCGGCTGGCTGGAGCGGCAGCGGAAGCTCGTCCCGCTGGACTTCGTGCCGGCCGGTTCGCCGCAGGCGCGGCAGTGCTACCCGGCGCTCGACCACGATCGGACGCTCCGTGAGATCACGGTGATCGGCGACTCCGGCCAGGTCTACGAGGGCGCCGCCGCCTGGGTGGTGTGCCTGTGGGCCCTGCATGCCTACCGGCCGATGTCGCACCGCTTCGCCACACCGAGCGGGGCCCAGCTCGCCAGGGGCATGGTCCTCACCGCCGCGAAGTGGCGCGCCGGTTCCCAGGCCCCGGGTCGACCGACTGCACCGGGGAGAGCCGGTCGAACGGGCGGGTCACCCGCCGAGCCCTCCGCAGCCGCCGGGCCGTGGAGCTGGAACGGCAAGCAGTGGGAGCCGTCCTCGCAGCGGGTCCTGCCGGTCCCGACGCGACCGCCGCAGCCCGCCGCACAGGGCCCGGCCCCCTGCGAGGGCCACTGCAGCGCCGGCGGCGACTAGCCTGAGAAGGGTGAACGACGCTGTGCCGACGCCGCCGCCCGAGACACCCGCACCCGAGCTGCTCCCCAAGGGGGAGCGGACCAGAGCGCTGATCCTGGAGACCGCGATGCGGTTGTTCCAGGAGCGCGGGTACGACAAGACCACGATGCGGGCCATTGCCGCTGAGGCGGGTGTCTCTGTCGGAAACGCCTACCACTACTACGAAGGCAAGGAATTCCTGATCCAGGGGTTCTACGACCGGATGACGCACGAGCACGCGCTCGACGCCCGGGCCCGGATGGCGGGGAAGACGGACTTCACGGAGCGGCTGCAGATCGCGCTGGACTCCTGGGTGGACTGCTCCGCCGACTACCACGAGTTCGCCGCCCAGTTCTTCCGGACGGCGGCCGACCCGAACAGCGCGCTCAGCCCGTTCTCCAACGAGTCCCACCCGGCGCGGGAGACCGCGGTGCAGATCTTCCGCGAGGTCATCGACGGGTCCGACCTCGGGCCCAAGCTCGACCCCGAGTTGGGGGAACTGCTGCCGGACCTGCTCTGGCTGCACCTGATGGTGATCGTCCTGTACTGGGTCTTCGACCGCACCGAGGACACCGAGCGAACCCGCGCCTTCGTCAAGCGCTGTGCGCCGTTCGTCGCCAAGCTGGTCGCCCTCTCCCGCTACCGGGTCTTCCGCCCCCTGGTCCGCGACGCGGTCGACATGATCCAGGAGTTCGTCCTGCCGACGATCGGCAGCAGTACCGCGCTGGCGAAGCCCGCCGGCACCACCTCCACCACCTCCACCACCACCACCACCAAACGCAAGCGGCGCAAGGACGGCTGACCTTTGGTCGCCCCTGCGCCGACACCGGCTCAGGGGGACCCATGGAAACGCCGCACACCGTCAGCCCACCCCTTCAACGAGTGCAGCAGGGCAAGGCCACCGCCCGGGACCTGCTGCGGCTGGCGCCATGGGCGCTGATCGTGATCGTTCTGGGTGCCGTGCTGTGCTCGCCCTTGTTGTACCTGCTGGCCCTGTACCTCCTGCTCCTGGACACCTGGCTGCAGGCCAGGCCGCTCGTATTCGTCCTGGTCGCGGTGGCGTTCGCGCTGTTCGGGCTCTCGGTGATCGGCGTCTGCCACCAGCGCGGGGCCAGGGCCCGCCCCGGGATGGTGGCCCTGGCCCGTGCGGCCAGCTGGTGGCAGTTGCTGCTGCTGCCGGTGCTGCTGTATCGCCTCGCACCGTTCCTCGGCGGCTACGCGTCGCTCCTCTTCGGCTGGTTGCCGTTCGCGCTGCTCCTCCAGCCGCTGGGCACCCTGCTGCTGCGCCGCACCGAGTTCCTGCTGACCGGGGCGGCCCTCAAGGCCGTCGTCCTGGTTCCCCCGTCACTGGTGCTGCTCCTCGCCACCCCCACCAGCCTCGGCACTTCCACGGGCCTCGGCCCGCACAACTCCGCGGACGACTACTCCGCTAGTGCCTTCCTCCACCTGGTCGGCGCCAACGGCCTCGCCCTGGCCGCCGCCATCGCCCTCGCCGCCTACCTCACACACCGATCCGACCCGCCGGGCACCTGACCGCTCCGCCCGGCGAGCAGGTGCCTTGTGGAGGTCAGAAGCCGTCCGGGCACCAGGGGCGGAAGTCGGTGCGCAGCAGCGCGTCCGCACGGGCCGCCCCGCCCTCCCGCAGTTCGCGTACCAGGCCGGCGGCGTGCAGCCGGGTCACCGAGTCGCTGCTCAGGTAGAGCGTCCCCAACTCGCGTACGTCCATGGCCAGATCGGCCTCCTCGGCCGCGTCGGTGTCCTCGACCCGGGTGAGGGCGCCGGTTCCGTCCGCCGCAGCTTCCAGCGCCCAGCGCCCGTCCACGTAGCCGAGTTGGTCGCTGACCTGCAGCACCACCCGGCCGGGAGCGGCGTAGCTGCGGGCGCCGAAGGCCGCGGGGGCGTCCAGCACGCGCAGCCACATGTAGTCGGCGCTGCTGTCGCCGCCGTCGGCGCAGGCGCGCGGGTCGTCGAGCAGCAGCGGCAGCGGGTCGTCTGGGGCGATGTTGCTGATCTCGACCCGGTCGATCCAGTCCACGTTCAGCGCGTAGCGCCACAGCGCGGCGGCGGCGCCCCGGTCGACGGCGATGTGGTCGCGGACCTTGAGCGCACCCTTGGTGATCATGTTGGGCCACTCGTCGGCGACCGTGTAGGAGAGCATCCCGGCCGGCCGGCCCGAGGCGTCCCGGTGCAGCACGACCAGCGGCTCCTTCCAGGACTTGTCCGAGCCCTGGAGCTCCCCGGTGCGCGTCCGCCAGACCACCGGGGGACGGTTGATCGCCCCGGGCTGGGTGCGGCGGAAGCGGTCGTGCAGCTCGGGGCCGACCTTGGCCCACTCCTCCATCGACAGCAGCTCGAAGCTGCCACCCTCGGCCTCGGCCGGGACCCGGACCTCGCCGGCCCGGAGCTTGTCGACGGTGTAGCCCTTGTGCTGGGTGGCCGGGCCGAAGCCGTAGCGGCCGTAGATCCGGTACTCGGCGGCGATCAGGATGGCGACGCTGTCGCCGCGCTCGGCGGCGGCGGCCAGGTCCTGGGTCATCATCCGGGTGAGCAGCCCGCGCCGCCGGTGGGTGGCGGCGACGGTGACATTGGTGATCGCGTCGGCGGCCACGGTGGCCCCGCCGGGGACGGTCAGCTCGCGGTCCATGCTGCGGAAGGTGCCCACGCAGCGGCCCCGGTGGTAGGCGCCCAGGGTCCGACCGGGGTCGAAGTACGCCTTGCGCAGCTCGAGGTCCCCGTCGCCCATGGGGGACATGAATCCGGTCTGGACGGCCTTCCCCCAGTCCGTGAGCCCGCTCTCCTCGACCACCCGGATCTCGATCCGGTCCTGTTCGCTTTCCGCGCCGTGCTGTCCCATGCCTGGCACCCTACGAGGCCGCGACCGTCGTGGCATCTGCATTTACCGGAACCGGAGCCGCCGTTGCCACATGCGTCCTGACCAGCTCCGGTGTGCGCCCGCGCAGCAGCCGGACGAATCCGGCGGCGGTGACCGCGCCGAGCACGGTGCAGGTGAGCCAGACCGCGTCGCCGCCCCCCGCGGTCAGCAGCAGACCCGCCATCAGCGGGGCGATGAACGAGGCGCCGGTCCAGGCGAGCGAGTAGACGCCCTGGTACCGCCCTCGGGCGTGGACCGGGGAGAGCTCCGCGACGATCGCCATTCCGGCCGGGACCCGCAGCATCTCCCCTGCGGTCCACACCGTCACGGTGAGGGCGTAGAACCAGGCGGCCCCGGCGAACGCGGTGAGGCCGAAGCCGCAGCCGGTCAGCAGCGAGGCCGCGCCCAGCATGGCGGCCCGGTTCCGTCCCTCGACCAGCCGGGTCAGCGGGATCTGCAGCAGCACGATCAGCACCCCGTTGAGGCTGACCACCAGGCCGTAGTCGGTGGGGGAGAAGCCGTTGCGGCCCATCACGATCGGCAGCGCGATGCTGCCCTGGCCGTCCACGCAGCCGGTCAGGAAGGTGAGGCCGACGAAGGCCATGAAGACCGGGTTGCGCAGCACCGCGCCGAGCCCGACCCGGGGCGCGCCGGGACCGCCGCCCGCCGGGGCCGTGCCCCGCGCCCTGGGCGTGCGCTCCGGCCCGCCGGAGGCCGGCCCGCTCTCCGGCCTGGTCTCCGGCACCCGGGCGAAGACCACGACCGCGCACAGCAGCGTCGTGGCCGCGTCGCCGACGAACAGCAGCAGATAGCCGTGCGCCGCGATCAGCCCGGCCGCCGCCGCGGAGAAGGCGAAGCCGATGTTGATGGCCCAGTAGTTGAGCGAGTAGGCCCGCACCCGGTCGGCCGGGGGCACCAGGTCCGCCATGATCGCGGAGACGGCCGGCCGTCCGGCGTTGCTGGTGAAGCCGACCACCGCGGCGGCTGCGGCGATGGCCCAGGCCGGGTGGACCAGACCCAGCGCCAGGGTGGCCACCGCCGTGCCGACCGACGCCGCGAGCAGGGTGGGACGCCGTCCGATCCGGTCCGCCAGCACACCGCCGGCCACCGAGGCGACGCTGCCGCCGAGCCCGTACAGCGAGGCGACCAGGCCGGCGAAGGCCGGGCTGAAGTGCCGGTCCAGGGTCAGGTAGAGGGCGAGGAAGGTGACCACGAACCCGCCGAGCCGGTTGACCAGCGTGCTCAGCCAGAGCCACCAGAACGCCGCGGGCAGCCCGCCCACCGTCTCGCGGAAGGAGGTCCCCAGCCGCTCGGCGAGGCCCGGACGAGGCAGGGGGTACGGAGGCATGGCAGGGCTCCTGAGCGGCAGGTGTAAGTGTCACTAACGCATCCCGGAGATTACTCACTGTCTCACCGCCGCCGCCACCGGGTTTCCCGGTCGGCCATCTCGACTAGGCTTCTCGCCATGGCTGAAGCTCCCTACCGTCTTGTCCTGCTCCGCCACGGCGAGAGCCAGTGGAACGAGAAGAACCTCTTCACCGGCTGGGTCGACGTCGACCTCAACGAGAAGGGCGAGAAGGAGGCCGTGCGCGGCGGCGAACTGCTTGCCGCCGAGGGCTTCCTTCCGGACGTCCTGCACACCTCCCTGCTGCGGCGCGCCATCCGCACCGCGCAGATCGCCCTCGACCGGGCCGACCGCCACTGGATCCCGGTGCGCCGCTCCTGGCGCCTGAACGAGCGTCACTACGGTGCGCTCCAGGGCAAGGACAAGGCACAGACCCTGGCCGAGTTCGGCGAGGAGCAGTTCATGCTCTGGCGCCGCTCGTACGACACCCCGCCGCCCGTACTCGCCGCCGACGCCGAGTACTCGCAGGCGCACGACTCCCGCTACGCCCAGCTCCCCGCCGACGTCCGGCCGCAGACCGAGTGCCTCAAGGACGTCGTCGAGCGGATGCTGCCCTACTGGTACGACGCGATCGTGCCGGACCTCGCCGACGGGCGCACGGTCCTGGTCACCGCGCACGGCAACTCGCTGCGCGCCCTGGTCAAGCACCTCGACGGCATCTCCGACGCGGACATCGCCGCGCTCAACATCCCCACCGGCATCCCGCTGCTCTACGAGCTGGACGCCGACTTCAAGCCGCTCACCAAGGGCGGCCGCTACCTGGACCCGGAGGCCGCGAAGATCGCGGCCGAGGCCGTGGCCAACCAGGGCAAGAAGAAGTAGCGGTACGCGCACCCAGCACACCGAGAGGCCCCTCGACCGGCACTGGTCGAGGGGCCCTTTCGCTCAGCCGGCGGCGGTCAGTGCTTGCCGCCGCACTGGCAGGGCGAGCCGGACTGGCAGCCGCAGCCGCAGCCCGAACCGCAGCCGCAGGCCGCCAGCATGGGCAGCGGGATCCGCAGGGTCTGCTGGGCGGTGGGATCGGCCTGGTCGGTGGCGCTCGCGGTGGGCGGGTTCGGAGCCTGAGCCATAGGTGGACCCTTCGTCGGACTGTGGTTCCTATGCCTCAGTGAAGCCGCCCGTTCACAGAGCGTCAACGGGCGTACGGAGTCTCCCGCACGCCCGCTCACGCGCCCCCGTGTTCCTCGGCTGCTCGGGTTGCCCGGGTTACTTGGGGTCGGCGACGAAGTCGTCCGCGTGCTCGCCGGTCACCAGGAAGACCACGCGCTTCGCCACCGACACCGCGTGGTCCGCGAAGCGCTCGTAGTAGCGCCCGCAGAGGGTCACGTCCACGGCGGTCTCGATGCCGTGCTGCCAGCGGTCGTCCAGCAGGTGCGAGAACAGCTGGCGGTGCAGCTCGTCGATCTCGTCGTCGTCCCGCTCCAGCTCCAGCGCGGCGTCCACGTCCTTGGAGGAGATCACCAGGCCGGCCTTGGTGACCAGGCGCTGCGCCAACTGGCCCATCTCCAGCACGATCGGGTGCAGGTCCGCCGGGACCGCGGACTCGGGGTAGCGCAGCCGGGCCAGCTTCGCCACGTGGCGGGCCAGGTCGCCGGCCCGCTCCAGGTCCGCGCTCATCCGCAGCGAGGTGACCACGATGCGCAGGTCGGTGGCCACCGGCTGCTGCCGGGCCAGCAGGGCGATGGCCCGGTTCTCCAGGTCGTGGTGCAGATCGTCGATCTTCTCGTCGGCGGCGATGACGCTCTCGGCGAGAGCGAGGTCCGCGTCGAGCAGTGCCGTGGTCGCCCGTCCGATCGCGGAGCCTGCCAGCCGGGCCATCTCGACCAGGCCGTCGCCGATCGAATCGAGTTCCTCGTGGTACGCGTCGCGCATCGTCCCGCTCCTCCTGCTGACTGGTCTGGCTACTAATCCGAACGTATAACCCCACCATGGGCTGTCCGGACGTCCCTCCAGGCCAGAAGGAGTGAACCACCGCCGACGCCGAGGTGAATTCTCGGCGACCGCAGGCTGATGCCCTTGTCCAGGGGTTACAGCAGGTCATCACTGTGCGCTTACGCTGAACGCATGGACGTGAACGTGGCTGAAGCCGCAGCGAGCGCGCTTGCCGGGCTCGGAGTCGGCCTCACCGCCGCACTGTCCTTCCGCTGGAGCGAGAAGGACCGAAAGAAGTCCGTGAAACGGATCGACGTGCAGCCCGAACCCGAGCTGCCGCCGGGAGTGGACACCGTGCTGTCGGTGCTGCGCTCCTGCGCGGTGGTGCTCGACGACAGCGACCAGGTCATCAAGGCCAGCTCCGCCGCGTATGCGCTGGGCCTGGTCAGGGGCGGGGCGATCGCCGTCGACGAGATGCTGGCGATGGCCCGGCTGACCCGCCGCGACGGGGAGATACGCCAGGCCGACCTGGACATCCCCCGGGGCGGCGGCAAGCTGAACGGCGACCCGCTGGCGGTGTCGGTACGGGTCGCCCCGCTCGGCTCCCGGCTGG
Source organism: Streptacidiphilus alkalitolerans (assembly GCF_042511045.1). Taxonomy (NCBI): domain Bacteria; kingdom Bacillati; phylum Actinomycetota; class Actinomycetes; order Kitasatosporales; family Streptomycetaceae; genus Streptacidiphilus; species Streptacidiphilus alkalitolerans. The sequence continues at coordinate 524,702 of NZ_JBHEZX010000003.1, read as the reverse complement.
TCCTGGTGCTGGTCGAGGACCTGACCGAGGCCCGCCGGATCGAGGCGGTCCGCCGCGACTTCGTCGCGAATGTGTCGCACGAGCTGAAGACCCCGGTCGGCGCCCTGTCCCTGCTCTCCGAAGCGGTCCAGGACGCCAGCGACGACCCCGAGGCGGTCCGCCGCTTCGCCGGCCGGATGCTGATCGAGGCCACCCGGCTCACCAGCCTGGTCCAGGAGATCATCGAACTCTCCCGGGTCCAGGACGACGAGCGGCTCACCGACGCCGAGCCGGTCGCGGTGGACGAGCTGGTCGCCGAGGCGATGGACCGCTGCCGGCACCAGGCCGCGGCCAAGCAGATCACCATGGCCGCCGGCGGCATCGCCGGCCTCCGGCTGCACGGCAACCGCGGCCAGCTGGCCGCGGCCCTCGGCAATCTGGTCGAGAACGCCGTCAACTACAGCCCGGCCCGCACCAGGGTCGCCATCGCCGCCCGCAAGGTGCCGGGGTCCAAGGTGGAGACCGTGGAGATATCGGTGACCGACCAGGGCACCGGCATCTCCGAGCGGGACCGCGAGCGGATCTTCGAGCGCTTCTACCGGGTCGACCCGGCCCGCTCCAGGGCCACCGGCGGCACCGGCCTCGGGCTCTCCATCGTCAAGCACGTCGCCGCCTCGCACGGCGGCACGGTCTCGGTGTGGAGCGTCGAGGGCCAGGGCTCCACCTTCACCCTGCGTCTGCCCACGACGCCCAGGGGCGACTCGGCCCGCGACCGCACCCCGTTCGCGGATCCCGCCGACAGCGACACCGACGGCGAGTACGAGACCGCCGGCGACCACGAGACCGACAGCGACCACGACGGCGACGCCGACCCCGGTGCCGTCCCCGCCCACCTGCCTGCCCATCTGCCTGCCCCGGAGGTCCAGCCGTGACCCGTGTGCTTGTCGTCGAGGACGAAGAGTCCTTCAGCGATGCCCTCTCCTACATGCTCCGCAAGGAGGGCTTCGAGGTGGCCATCGCCGCCACCGGCCCAGACGCGCTGGACCAGTTCGAGCGCAACGGCGCCGACCTGGTGCTGCTCGACCTGATGCTGCCGGGCCTGCCCGGCACCGAGGTCTGCCGCCAGCTCAGAGCGAAGTCGAGCGTCCCGGTGATCATGGTGACTGCCAAGGACAGCGAGATCGACAAGGTGGTCGGTCTGGAGATAGGGGCGGACGACTACGTCACCAAGCCCTACTCTACCCGCGAGCTGGTGGCCCGGATCCGCGCGGTGCTGCGGCGCCGCGGCGAGCCGGAGACCACCGTCGGCGGCCCCGGCGCGCTGGAGGCGGGCCCGGTCCGGATGGACGTGGACCGGCATGTGGTGACCGTGGACGGCGCCAAGGTCGACCTCCCGCTCAAGGAGTTCGACCTGCTGGAGATGCTGCTCCGCAACGCCGGCCGGGTGCTCACCCGGATGCAGCTGATAGACCGGGTCTGGGGCGCCGACTACGTCGGTGACACCAAGACCCTGGACGTCCACGTGAAGCGGCTGCGCGCCAAGATCGAGCCGGACCCCGGCGCGCCGCGCTACCTGGTCACCGTCCGCGGCCTCGGCTACAAGTTCGAGCCGTAGACCGCGCCGCAGGACGCGCCGCGGAGCACCGGACAGTGCCCCCGAAAGGATGACCCTTTCGGGGGCACAGTCGTACCCGTTCGGGTCAGGGCTTCTTGGTGGACGTGGCGGTCGCGGTCGCCGTGGAGGTCGCCGTGGCGGTGGCGGTGGCCACCGGCGTGGGCGTCGGGGTGGGCGACGGCGAGGGCGCGTAGGAGGCGTACTCGCCGGTGCCGGTGGTGACCAGCGCCTGCACCTGGGCCGACCCGGCCGTGGTGAAGGTGAAGGACACGGCGGTGTTCTGGCCCGGCGTGGCGGTGAGCGTCGGCACGGTCGCCGAGGCCTGCCCGGGGGCGCCGAGCGCCAGCGAGCCGAGCGACGGGATGGTCGGGCTGCCGCTGAGCACGGCCGGGACGCCGTCCACGGTGACACCGGTCAGGGTGTCCGCGGTCGGGCCGCCGTTGGCGATGTTCACGACGACGCTGGCCGGGGCCTTCCCTGTGGCGTCGGTCACCACGGTGATGCCGTTCAGCTTGAGCGCGGTGCCGTCGGCGAGCGGGATGGAGGTGGCAGCGTTGTCGGGCTTCACCTGGAGGGTCGCCGCGCTGTCCCCCGCGGAACAGGCGGCGAGGATGGGAGCGGTCGCGATGATGACGGCGGCGACTGCGCCGCGACGAAGACTGCGGCTCACGGCGGTGACTTCTCCTCAGTTGTGCGACAGATGTGGCGGGCTGGCCGCGATCAGATTACCGAGCCCCGGAATCGGCTCCGCACGGGGTGGCCCCGTGTCGCGTCCTGATCGCTTCCCGCATGCACGCCGCGCGCATCCCGCGGCGTGATCCACAGCTTCCGCGCAGGGTTCCGCGACCCGGCCGGGGGAAGATCAGATAACGGTTGAGTTACGCCTTTTACGTAAGATCGACATCTGCTTTCGCGGAGCCCGTCGGTTCGTGCGCAGGCACTCCGACCTGCGGGAAGCCTGTCTCGAACTGGGGTCGCAGCACGCAACAGGGGTGGTTGTCAAGCCCTGAGAACGGCTCTGACCTGCGAAAACGCCCTTCGGATATGGCCGCAACCGTGTTATTCTGGAAAGCCACGGAAGGGGTACCTGTCACATGACGTTCAAGGTTGGCGACACCGTGGTCTACCCCCATCACGGGGCCGCGCTGATCGAGGCAATCGAAATTCGCCAGATCAAGGGTGTGGACAAGACCTACCTGGTGCTGAAGGTGCAGCAGGGTGACCTGACGCTTCGCGTGCCTGCGGAGAACGCAGAGTTCGTAGGCGTCCGCGATGTGGTCGGCCAGGATGGGTTGGACCGGGTTTTCGAGGTGCTGCGGGCACCGTACACCGAAGAGCCCACCAACTGGTCCCGCCGCTACAAGGCGAACCTGGAAAAGCTTGCTTCGGGTGACGTTATCAAGGTCGCGGAGGTTGTGCGCGACCTTTGGCGACGTGAGCGCGAGCGCGGGCTGTCCGCTGGTGAGAAGCGGATGCTGGCCAAGGCCAGGCAGATTCTGGTCAGCGAGCTGGCACTCGCTGAGAACACCAACGAGGACAAGGCCGAAACGCTGCTCGACGAGGTCCTCGCCTCCTGAGCCGCCGGCCCCACGCCTGCGTACACAACGATCCAGCGCTCGCCGTTTCCGACGGCGGGCGCTGAGTCGCGTCTGGAACAGGTGCTGTCGGAACGGGTGCTGTCCGGAACGCCGCGTTCCGGGAAGTCGTAGCCGGGACCGTCCCGGTACTGTTCCGGTGCCGGGCCGAGCAGGTCGAGCTCCACGGAAGGCGCTCGGCCGGGCACGCCTTGGCCATACCCACATCCCCGAAGGAACAAAACCCTGAACGCCGCAGCAGTGGTCCCCGCCGCAGGGCGGGGCGAACGACTGGGCCCCGGTGCCCCCAAGGCCCTGCGTGAACTCGGGGGCGTGCCCCTGCTGGTGCACGCCGTCCGGGCGCTCGCGCGCTCCCGTGCCGTGACCCTGGTGGTCGTGGTCGCGCCCGTCGACGGCACGGCCCGGGTACGGGCGCTGCTGGACCAGTACGGCCTGGACGGCCACGACGGCACCGCCATCGCGGTGGTTCCCGGCGGCGACACCCGGCAGGAGTCGGTCCGGCTCGGCCTCGCCGCCGTCCCGGCGACGGTGGACGTGGTGCTGGTGCACGACGCGGCCCGGCCGCTGGTCCCGGTGGACGTGGTGGACGCGGTCGCCCGCGCCGTCGCGGACGGGGCCGAGGCGGTGGTCCCGGCCGTGCCGCTGGCCGACACGGTCAAGCAGGTCGGCCCCGCCGCCGCGCCCGGCCGCCCCGAACCGGTGGTCGGCACGCCCGACCGCAGCACCCTGCGCGCGGTGCAGACCCCGCAGGGCTTCCGCCGCGAGGTGCTGCTCCGGGTGCACGAGAAGGCGCTGCTTGACGGGGTGGACGCGACCGACGACGCCGGCCTGGTCGAGCGCTACGGCGGCAGCGTGGTGGTGGTGCCCGGGCACGAGGAGGCGTTCAAGGTGACCAGGCCGCTGGACCTGGTGCTGGCCGAGGCGGTACTGGCCCGGAGGAGGTCGCTCGATGAGTTCTGAACCGGTGCCCGCTGAATCAAAGCCCGCCGAGCGGGCGGTGCCGCGGCTGCCGCGTACCGGCATCGGCGCGGACATCCACGCCTTCGCGGCGGGGCGCGAGCTCTGGGTCGCCGGGCTGCGCTGGGAGGGCTACGAGGTCGGCCTGGACGGCCACTCGGACGGCGACGTGGTCGCCCACGCCGCCTGCAACGCGCTGTTCTCGGCCGCCGGCCTGGGCGACCTCGGGGCGCACTTCGGCGTCGGCCGGCCGGAGTGGTCCGGGGCCTCCGGGGTCCGGCTGCTGGCCGAGGCCGGCCGGATCGTCCGGGCGGCCGGGTTTGAGATCGGCAATGTCGCGGTGCAGGTCATCGGCATCCGCCCGAAGATCGGCAAGCGGCGCGAGGAGGCGCAGCGGGTGCTGTCCGAGGCGCTGGGCGCGCCGGTCTCGGTCTCCGCCGCGACCTCCGACGCGCTGGGGTTCACCGGACGCGAGGAGGGACTGGTCGGGCTGGCGACCGCGCTCGTCTACTGACGTCCGCTCAGCCCGAGCCCGGGCCTGCTCGCTGACGGCCCCTCACTCTTTCAGGGGAGCCCTGGGAACACTCCTGCGGGAGCTGTGGTTGTGCCTGCGACAGACGGATTCACCCGCAGGAAGGACCGGGCAATGCCAGACCAGCTCTCCGATCAGGCCAAGGCGCTCTTCGACGGCAAGAACTACGTCACCGTCGCGACCGTCCAGCCGGACGGCTCGCCCCAGTTGTCGGTGGTGTGGGCGAAGACCGACGGGGGCGACATCCTGGTCTCGACCCTCGAGGGCCGCCGCAAGCACCTCAATCTGCTGAAGGACCCGCGGGTGACGCTGCTGCTCAACCCGGCCGACAACCCCTTCGCCTACGTCGAGGTGCGCGGCACGGCGACGCTGGACACCGAGGGCGGCCGGGAGTTGATCAACGAGCTGTCCTGGAAGTACAACGGCAAGGAGTACCCGGCCGAGCCGCCGGAGGCGGTGCGCACCGTGGTCCGGGTGACCCCGCGTCGGATCGTCGAGCGGGGTCTCTGACCGTCCCGGAACCGCTGCCGATCATTGCGTCGGCGTGAATGTATCGAGACCCTGTGCCCGGTTGGGCACAGGGCACCCCGTCGTTCCCACTACGCTTGACGGTGTGAGCATTCGCCTGTACGACACCAGCGCCAGCCAGGTACGCGACTTCGTCCCGATCGTGCCGGGCTGTGTCTCGATCTACCTGTGCGGCGCGACCGTGCAGGCGCCCCCGCACATCGGGCACATCCGCTCGGGGCTGAACTTCGACATCATGCGCCGGTGGTTCGCCTACCGGGGCTACGACGTCGCCTTCGTGCGGAACGTCACCGACATCGACGACAAGATCATCGCCAAGTCGCGGGAGACCGGCCTGCCCTGGTGGCAGATCGGCTACGCCAACGAGCGTGCCTTCAACGACGGTTACAGCGCGCTGGGCTGCCTGCCGCCGACCGGTGAGCCGCGGGCGACCGGGCACGTCCCGGAGATGATCGAGATGATGCAGGAGCTGATCAGGCGCGGCCACGCCTACGAGGTCGACGGCAACGTCTACTTCAGCGTCACCTCCTACCCCGACTACCTGTCGCTCTCGCACCAGGAGCTGGACAACCTGCGCCAGCCCGAGGGCGAGGGCGAGACCGGCAAGCGGGACCAGCGCGACTTCGCGCTGTGGAAGTCGGTCAAGCCCGGCGAGCCGAGCTGGGACACCCCGTGGGGGCGCGGCCGTCCCGGCTGGCACCTGGAGTGCTCGGCCATGGCGCACAAGTACCTGGGCCCGGCCTTCGACATCCACGGCGGCGGACGCGACCTGATCTTCCCGCACCACGAGAACGAGATCGCGCAGTCCAAGGCCTTCGGCGACGAGTTCGCCACCTACTGGCTGCACAACGCCTGGGTCACGCTCAGCGGCGAGAAGATGAGCAAGTCGCTGGGCAACTCGGTGCTGGTCTCCGAGATGGTGCGGAAGTGGCGGCCGATCGTGCTGCGCTACTACCTGGGCACCCCGCACTACCGCTCCATGATCGAGTACAGCGAGGAGGCCCTGCGCGAGGCCGAGGTCGGGTTCAACCGGATCGAGGGCTTCGCGCAGCGGGTCACCGAGCTGCACGGCACGGTCGAGCCGGCCCCGCAGGTGCCCCCGGCCTTCGCCGAGGCGATGGACGACGACTTCGGCGTCCCGCAGGCGCTGGCCATCGTCCACACCGCGGTCCGGCAGGGCAACGCGGCCCTCGCGGCGGACGACAAGGAGAACGCGGTAGCGCGTCTGGCCGAGGTCCGTGCGATGCTCGGTGTGCTGGGCCTCGACCCGCTGGACGCCCTGTGGGCGGGTCCGGCGCAGGGCGAGGACCTGCACGGCGTGGTGGACGCCCTGGTCAAGCTGGTGCTGGAGCAGCGGCAGGCCGCGCGCGAGCGCAAGGACTACGCGACCTCCGACGCCATCAGGGACCGGCTCTCCCAGGCCGGCCTCGCCATCGAGGACCGCGCCGACGGCTCCCGCTGGACGCTCAACCAACCGTAAGCATTTTGTTGTACTTCATGGAAGCAGGACTGAACTGATGGCCGGCAACAGCCAGCGCAGGAACCGCCGCAACCCCGGCTCGAAGAAGGGCCCGTCGGTCGGAACCGGTGGCCACAGCCGGAAGGCGCTCGAGGGCAAGGGCCCGACCCCGCCCGCGTCCGAGCGCAAGGGGCACAAGAAGAACCGGATGGCCAAGGCCGCCACCAAGCGGGCCGGCGCGGGCAACAAGTCCCGCGGCAGCGCCCGGCGCGGCGGCAAGGCCGGCTCCGAGCTGGTCTACGGCCGCAACTCCGTGGTGGAGGCGCTGGAGGGCGGCGTGCCCGCCTCGGCGCTCTACGTCCAGCAGTTCATCGACAACGACGAGCGGGTGCGCGAGGCGCTGCAGCTCGCCAACGAGCGCGGCGTCCCGCTGATGGAAGCCCCGCGGATGCAGCTCGACAACCTCGCCGAGGGGCACAACCACCAGGGCCTGATCCTCCAGGTGCCGCCGTACGAGTACGCGCACCCGGACGACCTGCTGGCGCGGGCCGCCAAGAACCGCGAGGACCCGCTGATCGTGGCCCTGGACGGGATCACCGACTCGCGGAACCTCGGCGCGATCGTCCGCTCGGTGGCGGCCTTCGACGGGCACGGCGTGGTGATCCCCGAGCGGCGCGCCGCCGGGATGACCGCGGGCGCCTGGAAGACCTCCTCGGGCGCGGCGGCCCGGGTGCCGGTGGCCCGGATGACCAATATGACCCGGACCCTGGAGGCGTACCAGAAGGCCGGCTGCTTCGTGGTCGGCCTGGCCGCCGACGGCGAGGGCGAGCTCAGCGACCTGGAGGCGCTGACCGGTCCCGTGGTCATCGTGATCGGCTCGGAGGGCAAGGGCCTGTCCCGGCTGGTCTCCGAGACCTGTGACCTGACCGTGCGGATCCCGATGCCGGGCGCTGCCGAGTCGCTCAACGCGGGTGTCGCCGCGGGCATCGTGCTCTACGAGGCGGCGCGGCTCCGCGGCCGGCGCTGAACCGTCCGCTTCGCAGGGTCGGTACCGGGCCCCGCGGCGGGCTCGGGCCGGTGCCGGAAAGCGGTCGCTGCGGGGCCGGCCCGAAACCTGGGCCGAGCGGAGTTCACCCCGGAGGGTGTCCAAACGGCCTCCCAACCGGTTAGAGGGGTGTGGACACCAGAACACCCAACCGCCCTCAGGGGGGACGCGGCGCCGAGGACAGCGACGGTGGACCGGGGCTCTACACGGTCAAGGTACCGAGCGACCCGGCCCGGCTGAGCAGCACCACGGCGAGCTTCCGGGTGCGACTCGGCAGCTCGGTCAGCCCGCTGATCGACGCCGCGACCGCCGCACCTGCCTTCGCCGCCGCCCCCGCCGCGCCCCGCTACCCGGGTCTCACGCCCGACGAGACCCAGCCGATGGTGGTGCTGCCCGCCCTCGTCGGCGCGGGCGCGCACGCCGCGTCGGCGGTGCCGCGCCGGCTTCCCCGGGTCACTCCGATCACCTGGACCGGCGGCGCGGCCCCGCTGCTCGACGCCGTGCGGCTGGGCGGCGGAGCACTGCCGAACCAGTCGTCCGGCCTGTCCGGCGGCCCCGACACGGCGGGCGAGACCCAGCTGCTCCCGCTGATCGGCGCCCAGGCGGGCCATGCCGGTCAGGGCAGCCAGGGCGGTCGGGCCGGAAGCGGCCACGCCGACCCCTTCGCCGACGAGCCGCTCTACGTCGACGGGCGCGAGCCCCGCTTCGCCGGGCCCGAGTACCAGTTGGAGGAGCGCGATCCCGGAGAACCGGTTCGCCATGCCTGGTACCCCGGCCGACGGGTCGACCTCGGGCTGGTGCTGCTGCCGCTGCGGGTCTTCCTGGGCGGCATCTCGATCTACGCCGGATTCGTCAAGCTCTGCGACCCGGTCTACTTCGACGGCGGCGCCCGCGGCTCGATGATGCACTGGCTGCAGTCGCTGCACCCGTGGCCGATGGCCCAGCCGCTGCTGCAGTTCGCGCTGACCCACCCGGTGGGCGCGGGGCTCGCGGTGGCCTTCATCCAGATCGTGGTGGGCGTGCTGTCCGTCCTCGGCCTGTGGCAGCGGCTCGCGGCAGCCGCCGCCATGGCGCTGGCGCTGGCCCTGCTGCTGACCGTCAGTTGGCGCACCCTGCCCGCCTACGACGCGCCGGAGATCATCTACCTGGCCGCCTGGAGCCCGCTGCTGCTGGCCGGGGCCCCGCTGTTCTCGCTGGACGGGCGGCTCGCCATCGAGGCGTGGCGCCGGCTGGGCGAGCGCGCCGCGGTGTCCGCGCTGCGGCGGCGGGTGCTGCGCCGGGGCTTCGTGGTGGCGACCGTGGTGATCGGCGGCACCCTGCTGCTGGGCTCGGCCTTCGGCGCGGCGGTGCGCAGCACCAAGCCGGTCGAGACGGTCTACCCGGCGACCCCGGGTGTGCCGACCGAGTACCCCAGCCCGATCTGGCCGACCGGAAAGGCCCCCGCCAAGGCGGCCCCCGCCAAGCACAAGCCCGCCAAGCCCTCCGCGTCCAGCTCGCCCAAGGCGTCGGCGAGCCACCACCCGGCACCCGGCCACACCGCCGGTACCGCGCACAGCGGCAGCAGCCGGCCGACGGGCGGCAAGGCCACGTCCGGCGCGCCGAAGAGCAGCAAGCCGCCGGCCCACCACACGCCGCCGGCGGGCGGCCCGCCCAGCAACGGCGTGATCGGCGGCCTGCTCGGCAGCGCGGCGCCCCCGCTGCCGCTGCTGGGGATGTCGAGCGGCCGGACCCAGGCGCAGCCGGTGACCTGACCGGCCCTGCCCCTGCCCCCGCAACGCGATGTGGCCCGTACCGACGAGAAGGTCGGTACGGGCCACATCGCGTTGCTGCGGGCCCTGCAGGTCCGCTGTGGGCCGCTGTGCGCCTGGTGGGCGGTTTCTACTCGCCGCGGGTGGCGGCGAGCTCCTTGGCGGCCTCGGAGAGGTCCTTGGCGGTGTCGATGGCCCTCCAGTAGACGCCCTGGGGCAGTTCCCAGCCGGAGAGGCGGTGCTCGCGGGCGAGCCGGGGGAAGGTGCTGCGCTCGTGGTCGCCGAGGTCGGGCAGCATGCCCGTGAACGCGGCGGAGAAGACATACACGCCGGCGTTGATCAGGTAAGGAGAGGGCGGGGACTCGATGAAATCGAGGATGCTGCCGAACTGGTCGGTCTTCACCGTGCCCCAGGGAAGGCGGGGCCGGGCCAGGGCGAGCGTGGCGTGGGCATCGCGCTCGGCGTGGAAGTCGGCCATCTCCTGGAGCTTGAAACGGGTCCAGATGTCGCCGTTGGTGGCGTACCAGGGCTCGTCCTTGCGCGGGAGCGAGTGGGCGGCGAACTTCAGCCCTCCGCCGCGTCCGAGCGGCTCGGTCTCAATCACGGTGTTGACGTTCAACGGCAGGTCGGCGGCCTTGAGCCAGTCCTCGAGCACCTCGGCCAGATAGCCGCAGGAGATGACGACATCGGTCACCCCCTCCTCGGCCAGCCACTGCAGCTGATGGCCGATGATCGGGATTCCGGTGCCCGGGATCTCGATCATCGGCTTGGGGCGTGTGTCGGTGAAGGGACGGAGCCTGGATCCCTGTCCACCGGCCAGGATCACGGCTTGCGTCACCGGGGATGAGGAGAACGGCGAGCGCTCCGTGGTGGGGATGAGGTCAGCGGTCATGGGAGAACCCTAGACGCCGCCTCCACCGAGCGGTGGTCAGCCTGCCGGAGTGAGCGTCCCCACCGCGAAGGAGCCGTCGCAGACCGGCCGGGCGAAGGACTGGGCCCGCTTCACGTCGCCGTGGTACTTGCGGACCGCGGCCTGGCCGAGGTCGCGGGCGATGCCGGTGCAGTAGCGGGTCAGCGAGGGCTGCTGCTGCATGGCCAGCGCCAGCGCGTCCAGGGCGGCGCCCGGGTTCTCCGTCCGCAGCGTGCTCAGCAGGCGGTCGCGCAGGAGGTCCTGCGGCGCGGCCTTCGCCGGTGCCTGCTTCGCCGGTGCACGGCCCACATTGAGGGAGGAGGCGGCGAGGACCTGCTTCTCTCCTGAGCCGGCTGGGGCCCAGGAGACGCGGGTCACCGCGAGGGTGCCTGTCGTCACCAGAACGAAGGGAAGGACGAAGGCCAGGGTTTTGCCGAGTCGGCTCGCAAGCTGGTTCACGCTGGTGATGCTAGCGATGAGTAATGGTTCGGCGACATTCAGTCACTCAAATGAGTGATGGCGTGTCGGTTTTGTCAATAAATAAACCTTCCCCGGTGGGCGCGATGCCCACCAGGGAAGGTTATTTGTAGATTTATCTGTCGACCCGTCAGTCGCTGAGGCGGACCCCGGTCGAGGTGGAGAAGACGTGGGTCTCGCCGGCCCGCGGGACGACGTGCAGCGTCTCGCCCTTCTGCGGGACGGCACGGCCGCTGACGCGGACGACCAGGTCCTTGTCCACGCCGCCGACGTTCGCGGTGCCGTAGACGTAGCCGTCGGCGCCGAGCTCCTCGACCACGTTGACGATGACGGCCAGGCCGTCGCCGCCGTCCTTGGTGAGCGCGGTGCCCTCGCCGACCAGGTCCAGGTGCTCGGGGCGGACGCCGATGGTGACCGTGGTGTCACCGGCGTTGGCGGCCTCGGCCACGGCGTCGCGGGAGACCTGGATGACCGAGTTGCCGAACTTCACGCCGCCGTCGGCGAGCGGGACCTCGATCAGGTTCATCGCGGGGGAGCCGATGAAGCCGGCCACGAACAGGTTCGCCGGGCGGTCGTACATGTTGCGGGGGGAGTCGACCTGCTGGAGCAGGCCGTCCTTCAGCACCGCGACCCGGTCGCCCATGGTCATGGCCTCGACCTGGTCGTGGGTGACGTAGACGGTGGTGATGCCCAGGCGGCGCTGCAGCGAGGCGATCTGGGTGCGGGTCTGCACACGGAGCTTGGCGTCCAGGTTCGACAGCGGCTCGTCCATGAGGAAGACCTGCGGCTCGCGGACGATCGCGCGGCCCATCGCGACACGCTGGCGCTGACCGCCGGAGAGCGCCTTCGGCTTGCGGTCGAGGTACTCGGTGAGGTCGAGGATCTTGCCGGCCTCCTCGACCTTCTTGCGGATCTCGGCCTTGTTCACGCCGGCGATCTTCAGGGCGAAGCCCATGTTGTCGGCGACGGTCATGTGCGGGTACAGCGCGTAGTTCTGGAACACCATGGCGATGTTCCGGTCCTTGGGCGGGAGGTGGGTGACGTCGCGGTCGCCGATGCGGATGGCGCCGCCGTTCACGTCCTCCAGGCCCGCGAGCATCCGCAGGCTGGTCGACTTGCCGCAGCCGGAGGGACCGACCAGGACGAGGAACTCGCCGTCGGCGATGTCCAGCTCGAGGGCGTCGACGGCCGGCTTGGTGCCGCCGGGGTAGATGCGCGTGGCCTTGTCGAAAGTCACGGTAGGCATGCTATTGCTCTCCTTCACCGGCAGGAACGTGCCGGACGATCCGAGTAAAGGCGGATGGTGCAGGTCTGGTGCGGCCCCCGGCGCCACCGCCGTGCCAACCCGCCGGAGCGGCACTGTGCGTCAGAGGTCTAGTCCACCTTTCGGTAAACTCCTGGTGACGCTACCTTCACGAACCCGCTCCTGTCAGTACCTTCCGGGCACCAAAATCAATCGGTACCCGCCGGCCGAACCGCCCCAGGCGGCCGAGAAGCCGATCGCGGCACCCGCCCCACTCCCGCTAGACTCCTCCCTGGTCCTGCCGTGGCAAGCTGCGGACAGGCACCGTGCCCCCTTAGCTCAGTTGGCCAGAGCACCGCTCTTGTAAAGCGAAGGTCGTCGGTTCGAATCCGACAGGGGGCCCAGCACACCACCCCGGATGACCTGCAGCTTTGGCCTTCTAGGGGCTTCATCGGCGGCCTCGGACCCCTCGTCCGGGGTCGTTTGCGTGAGCGGACGGCGTGATTTTGACCGGCTGGGCGGCGGACTCCGCACCCGGAGGCGGCACGATGGCGAGCTTCTGCGCGCGGGGGACGAGGCTCGCTGCGGCCTCGGCGAGGGCCCGGTCCACCTGGGGGAGCAGCGTCGTGTAGGTGTCCGAGGTGACCGCGATCGAGAAGTGGCCGAGCATCTCCTTGATGGCGTGCAGGTCCGCTCCGGCGGCATGCGCGATCGACGCCGCGCCGTGGCGCAGGTCGTGCAGGCGGACCGGCGGGAGGTCGATCGTCTCGTACAGCTGGCGGAGGCGGTCGGAGACGGCGGTGGGGTGCAGCCAGCTGCGGTCCTCGCGGGTGAACACCCCCCCGGGCCTCGACCCAGGCCGCGCCCCACTCCTCGCGTGCTGCTCGCTGCCGGTCCCGATGGGGCGACCGTGTTCTTGCCCTGGGCGATGGTGCGGGCCCCGGCGTCGGTCTTGGGATCGTCTTCGTAGACCTCCCACCCGTCGACGACCAGTTGCTTGGCCACGTGAGTAGTGACTTGGAGCTGACCATCGCAGTCCTGGAGGAGCTGGCTGCCACCCTGTGCCCCGACATCCGGTTGCTGGACTGCGTGAATCGCTGCGCGGGGTACAGCGACCAGGCCCACCTGTTTACCGGTGAAACTGTGCTCCACACCGACATAAATCCCGCGAACACGCTGATCTGTGGTTACGGCGCGCACTTCATCGACTGGGCGTGGCCGATTAGGGGAGCGTCCTGGGTCGAGCCCGCGATCTGGGTGATCCGCCTGATCGACGCCGGACACACGCCAGCCTCCGCCGAAACCTGGGCCGGGAAACTCCGCACCTGGGACACGGCCCCAGCCGAATCGCTCACTGCGTTCGCCCACGTCAACGCCCACATGTGGGACGAGATCGCCGAACAAGCCCCCCAAGGAAGCAACTGGCAGAAGCACATGGCCGCCTCGGCCCACGCCTGGGCTGACCACCGCGAGGAAGCCGACCGATGGACCTGACCCCCGGGTGCGCTGCGAACTGGCTGTGACTGTCTTGCAGCGGATACACCGCAGGCGACAGCCAACCGGGTTCCGGGTCGACTAGCGTCGTGGGCTATGGCTGGTCACTCTGGCCGGATCATGCCACCTGGGGCTTCACGGCTCTCGATCTCCTCCGGTCAAGTAAGTGCATGTTCACTGGAGTGCTCGGCTCATCGATTCTGGGGGCCGACGCAGCGCGACGGGCGATAACCTTGATGAGGCGACCTCCGAGGGTCGATGTCGACGACGATGGAGGCAAACGTGCTGCTGACGCCCAACTGGCGCGATTGGTATCACTTCCGCCACCAGCAGGCGTGCTTTGCGTCTGGCACTGCATTCGAAGATTACGTTTCGAAAGTGCTTGATCGCTTCCATGACGACTTCATCAATCCGGCTCCGAGCGGCTCGCTTGGAGATGGCGGCTGTGACGGCCTGGCCGAGTCCGGAACAATCTTTTACGCCTGCTATGGACAAAGGCCGGGGCGTTTCAGCGCTGAACGCGAACTCGCAAGTAAGATCAACTCGGACTTTGTGCGAGGGCTGGCTGAATGGGACACTTTCCATACTTGGAAATTTGTGACCAATGCGCCGTTCGGTCCTGAATCGTTGAGAGTGATCACTAGGCTGCAGCAGGCCCACGGACAAACTGCGGCGAGGCCGCTGAAAATTCGAGCGATCAGGCCTGAAGGCCTTTGGGCTGAAGTGGTGAGCACCCTAGACGCCATGGTCCTCAATGAGATTTTCCCTGGTGCTCCAGGGATTGAAAATGTGGAACTTGCCGATCTGCTTCCTCTTCTCGATGCCCTCGGTACCGTTAACTCGGCTTCCGATACGGGTGCAAGTGTACTGCCGGTCCCGCCGACTAAAATGGACTTCAATGCGCTGCCTGGCGCAAGCCGCCTTGAGTTCAATTCAGGCCGACTCTTGGCTCCCCGCATCGACCGCTGGTATTCAGAGTCGTCAGATCCCGGTCTGTACGACGCCCAGGGAGATAGGTTCCGATCTATCTATCAGGAGGTTAGGTCAATCACGGCCGAGCCTGCTGAGATCCTGGAGCGACTCTACGTGTCAGTAGCCGGCGCTAATTTCCGAATGGATGGAAAGCGCGCTAATGCAGCTTTTGCTGTGGTCTCGTACTTCTTCGATTCATGTCACATCTTCGAGATGCCGCCTGTAGGCGGAGGTACGACTGGAGGGGGGGATCCCGATGTTGTTGCCCACTAAGGGCGTCTCGTCCGAACGAGCCCTTATGTCGATCGGGTCGGAGCTTCTTGAGGACCTACGCGATCCAATGTCGGTGTCGGCTCTCTGGGATCGGTACAATTCTCGTCAAACTTCGGCGAATAGACCGCATCGGATCACCTTTGACTGGTTCTCGCTGGCGCTGACGGCCCTCTATGCCATGAAAGTTGTGGACGTTTCGGACGATGGCTACATCAGGCGTGCCCATGTTTCTTAGCAGCCTTACCTCATCCGATGCCAGGTTCAAGAACCTGAACTTCCACGATGGATTGAACATCCTCGTCGCAGATCGTACGGATGAGTCGGAGCAAGGCGACAGTCGGAATAGCATTGGCAAGACGAGTTCCGTAAAGATTCTGCGGTACATCCTCGCCGGTGACCTGCCATCAGATTTCAAGGTACCTGAGCTAGCAGATCATAAGTTCACGGCAACTCTCTCGCTTCCCGCCAGTGGTGAACGTGGCTGGGAACCAGTCACCGTGACACGCCCCGTTTCGCCGACGACACGGGTCTCCGTCTCTGGCTGGTCTGTTATCGAAGGGTCTGGAGACCTCCATGTTGACGAATGGCGGGAGCTGCTGAGCAGAAACTTGTTCCACATTCCTGCTGCAGCGACTCGACCCACAGCTGGTCAACTTTGGGGCCAACTGATTCGAACGTACTTCGGGAATCCGATTAAAGGTCACCAATCCGAAGCAGATTGGGAGTCCGGCGTAAAGATCGGGTTCATGCTGGGACTTTCGCCGGAAACCTTGGGCAAAGCTGGAGACCTGGACAGGCTTACGAAGCAGGGAAAGGCTATCCGTCAGGCGGTTCGCGAGGGCGCGATTGCACATCTCTCGCTTGATGAGCCTGCCCTTCGAGCGCAGCTGGCGACAGCTCGCCGCCAGCGAGACCGCATGCAGGCTGATATGCGCTCTTTCAAAGTCGATGAACAGTATGCTCACCACCAGCATGAGGCCGACAGGTTGAGTGCCGCGATTCAGAAGCTCAATGACGAAGCCCTAGCGCTCCAACGTCGATCGCGTGAGCTTGATGAAGCGTTGCAAGACGAAGTGACGAGTTCCCACGGCGATGAGGTCGCCGCAAGGCTCGCGCGTGTTTATGCGGAGATTGGAATAGTGCTCCCCGATATTGTCGGTAGGCGCTATGATGAAGTAGCGGCGTTTCATGAGTCCGTGGTCCGTAATAGGCGCTCGTTTCTGGAACAAGAACTTGACGCGGTCCGGTCTCGCCTTGATGACATCGACGCGAAACGTCGGACGTTGGATGGATTGAGGTCCGAGGTTATGCAGATCCTCGATGAGACGGTAGCGCTCGATACCTTCATGAGTATGCAGCGCGATCTCGCCAAGCAGGAAGCAAATATCGCGGACCTAGAGCGTCGACTCGAAGGCGCAAACTCAATCAGCACGATTAATGACACTGTCAAGCTTCGGACTGCAGAACTAATTTCTTCGGTTCGAACTGAGATGAACGAGCGGGACGACAAGCTTGATGAGTCGATCTCACTCTTCAACGAGCTAGGCGCAGAAATCTACACCGATCGCGAGGCGTCGCTCTTGGTGTCACTGACACCCAAGGGAATCTTCAGTGTCAAACCATGTGTCTCTGGCGATGCAAGCATCGGTGTCCGAAGTGTTGAGACTTTCATGATCGATATCGTATGCTTGATTGCGGCGATCAAGGCTGGAAGGGCGCCGCGGATACTGGTCCATGACAGCCATCTCTTCGACGCGATCGATGGGCGACAGGTTGCTTCTTGCCTCAATATTGGCGCGAGACTCGCTGAGCAGCACGGCTTCCAGTACATCGTGACGCTCAACTCCGACTTCCTCGCGAGTGTTGAAGATCAAAGCGATGGCGCCTTCGATGCGGAGCCCTACATTCTGGGGACTCGACTTACGGACGAAAGCGATGCTGGGGGACTTTTTGGTTTCCGATTCGGCTGAGGACCCCATGTCACGAGCGCCCTATGCGTGCACCGGAGAGGTGGGCCGGTCGAACGGCAGCCTGTCTCGGGTGCCATGCGTGAGCGGACGGGATGGCAGCAAGCCCCCGGAGTCGGGTCACGAACCTGATCGTGTAGCCCTGACCTGCAATGTCAGGGCTACACGACATCAGGCGTCACGCTTCGCCATGATCTCTGTTCGTCTTGTAGAGCGAAGGTCGTCGGTTCGAATCCGACAGGGGGCCCAGGGAGTGGGCGGCTTCTGCGGTGTTCACCAGCTGATCGCGGCCGTCACCGGCAGGTGGTCGCTGCCGTTGGCCGGGAGCACCCGTGAACTGTCCGGCTGCACGCCGCGGACCAGGATCTGGTCGATCCGCGCCACCGGGAAGGCCGCCGGCCAGGTGAAGCCGAAACCGTCACCAGCTGCGGCCTGGGCCGAGCGCAGCTGCGAGGTGAGGGCGGTGAAGGCGCGGTCGTCGGTGGTGCCGTTCAGGTCGCCGAGCAGGACCACCGGTCGGCTCGGAGCGGCGGCGATCGACTTGGTGAGCGCCTTGCCGAGCGCCTGCGCACCGATGTTCCGCGAGGCCGTCCAGAAGCCTCCCCTGGGCATCACCCGTACCGATCCCAAGTGGGCCACATAGACCGTCAGCGGCCCGTGGTCCGTGGCCACCGTGGTGCGCAGCGCCCGGTTCGAGGCCAGCTTTTCACTGGCCGGTTTGGTGCTCGCCAGCGGCCCGTAGTCCATGATGTCGATCGGCTCGGTGTCCGACAGCGGCAGCTTGCTCCACAGCCCGACCGTGCCCAGCACGGTGCGGTACGGGTACGCCTTCGCCAGGCCCTTCTCGTAGGTGCCGGTGGCCTGCGGGGTCAGCTCCACCAGGGCCAGCAGGTCCGCGCCGGAGGCGGCCAGGTCACGTGCGGTGCCGGCCGGGTCGCGGTTGCCGGAGTCGACGTTCTGCTCGGCGACGGTGAGGTCGCCGCCCGGGTGGGACTTGTCGCCGAGCAGGCCGCCGAAGAGGTTCAGCCACACCGTGACCGGCAGCAGCAGCGCGACCACCGCGGCGGCGGAGCGCCGCCACAGCGCCGCGACCAGCAGCACCGGGACGCACAGGCCGAACCACGGCAGGAAGGTCTCCACCAGGCTGCCGGGGTTCCCTAGCCCGTTCGGGATCTCCGCGTGCAGCAGCAGGAGCAGCCCGAGCAGCAGCGCCAGGGCCACGAGCAGCGGGCCGCGCTTCCAGGGGCCGGGCCGGGACAGGGCGCCCAGCGCTCGGCGGAGGCGGGTGTGCGCGTGGGTGTGGATGTGCGAGGTACCGGTGCCGTCCTGCCCGGTCTCTGCCGGGTCCACCTGGGTCATCGTCCGCCCTCGCTCACTGCCGCTCATTCGGTCAGTCAACGCGGGGTGGTGTTGTCGGCGCGTATGGGGTTTTTGATACGCGGACGATATGTGCCGACTCGTAGCATCGAGAGCATGCGTGTGTTGATCGTCGAGGACGAGCTCTTTCTGGCTGAGGCCATCCGCGACAGCCTGCGCCTGGAAGCGATCGCGGCCGACATCGCAGGCGACGGCGACACCGCGCTGGAACTGCTGAGCAGCAACAGCTACGACATCGCCGTCCTCGACCGCGACATCCCGGGACCGTCCGGTGACGAGATCGCCAAGCGTGTTGTCGCCTCCGGCAGCGGCATGCCGATCCTGATGCTCACCGCGGCCGACCGGCTCGACGACAAGGCCTCGGTGTTCGAACTCGGCGCCGACGACTACCTCACCAAACCCTTCGAGCTCCAGGAGCTCGCGCTCCGGCTCCGGGCACTCGACCGCAGGCGCGCCCACCACAGGCCGCCCGTGCGGGAGATCGCAGGTCTGCGGCTGGACCCGTTCCGCCGCGAGGTCTACCGCTACGGCCGCTATGTCGCGCTGACCCGGAAACAGTTCGCGGTGCTCGAAGTCCTCGTCGCCGCCGAGGGCGGTGTGGTCAGCGCCGAGGAACTGCTGGAACGCGCGTGGGACGAGAACGCCGATCCCTTCACCAACGCTGTGCGGATCACTGTCTCGGCGCTGCGCAAGCGCCTCGGCGAACCCTGGGTCATCGCCACGGTGCCGGGCGTCGGCTACCGGATCGAGCGGATCGAGCGCCTGGAATGAGCGTTCGGCTCAAACTCACCCTCAGCTACACCGGATTCCTCATGGTCGCCGGTGTCCTGCTGCTCGCGGCGGTGTGGCTGTTCCTCCTGCGCTACGTCCCCGACCGTGCGATGCTCAGCGTCCCCAGCACCAGCGGCACCCTCTCCGCCGGGGTTTTTCCGATCCGGTCCAAGCTCCTGCAGGTCTTCGCGCCGAGGGCAGCCGCGGTGTTCGGATTCCTGCTGGTGTTCGGCCTGGTGGGCGGGTGGATCCTGGCCGGCCGGATGCTCGCCCCGCTGACCCGCATCACCGAGGCCACCCGCCTGGCCACGACCAGGTCGCTCTCCCACCGGATCCGGCTACCGGGCCGCAAGGACGAGTTCCGTGAACTCGCCGACGCCTTCGACGCGATGCTGGAACGGCTCGAGGTACACGTCGCCGGACAGCAGCGGTTCGCAGCCAACGCCTCGCACGAACTGCGCACCCCGCTGGCGATCTCCAAGGCACTTCTCGACGTGGCCCGCACCGATCCGACCCAGGACACCGGCGAAGTCATCGAGCGCCTCCGCGTCGTCAACACCCGGGCGATCGACCTCACCGAGGCGCTGCTGCTGCTCAGCCGCGCCGAGCAGTGGTCCTTCACCCCGGAGCACGTCGACCTGTCCCTGCTGGCGGAGGAAGCCACCGAAACGCTGCTGCCGCTGGCGGAAAAGCACGGCACCACCATCGAGACCAGCGGCGACATCACCCCCACCCTGGGATCACGCACGCTCCTGCTGCAGCTGACCACGAACCTCGTGCAGAACGCGATCGTCCACAACCTGCCCGAACAGGGCAGCGTGTGGGTGCACACCGGAGTCCGCCCGGACGGTGTGGTGCTCACCGTCGAGAACACCGGCGCGCGGCTCACCCCGCAGCTGGTCTCCACGCTCACCGAGCCGTTCCAGCGCGGCAGCGAACGCATCCGTACCGACCACGCGGGCGTCGGCCTCGGCCTGGCGATCGTCGAGACCATCACTCACGCACACGACGGAACCCTGACCCTCACTCCGCGCTCCGAGGGCGGCCTCCGCGTCACGGTGGAACTGCCCGCGACGGAGCCGGACTCCGGCCGCACTGAGCCGGGGCCGAGGTCGGGGCCGGGGCCGGGGCCGGGGTCGGCAAGGTAGTCGCATCCGAACGGGGGCCGGCGAGGCCCGGGTCGGAACCCGGTTCAGGTGGCGGTGGGGACGGTCTCGGCCTGGGCCGCGTCCTTCCAGGTGACCCTGCCGCTGATCTGCACCGGGCCGTCCAGGTCGGCCGGCAGGTCCGCCTCCAGGGTGCCGCGCAGCGTGACGCCGGGGGCGACCGTCGCGAACCGGGTCTTCACCGTGCTGCCTGTGATTGTGCTGTCGCCGTCACCGGAGGACTTCGTGAACTGCAGCGCGTACGGTGACAGGCTCGACGTCAGGGTGACCTGAGTGACCGTGGCAGCACCGGTGTTGGTGGCGGTCCACTCCCAGGTGACGTGGTCGGTCTCCTCGGAGATCTGCGGAGTCTCGTAGCTGAACTCAAAGCTCCCTGCCATGGTGGTGCCCTCTCCTCGGAAGCGGTCGGGTGATCTCGACCGCAGGGCCAGCCTGCCGCGCGGAACCCGTCCGTACACAGTGAATCGGACACATTGATCACTACGAGTGGTCGATCGAACGCACGTGCGGACGCCGCCGAGCGGAACCGGTGCGCGTTCGGTCAGGGCTTCCCGGTCCAGGGGAGGGTGGAGCGGGCCTGGGTGGCCAGCGCGGCGCAGGCCAGCGCCAGCAGGACCGCCGCCGGGAGCAGCGGCAGGGCGGCGTGTCCGTGCAGGGCGGCCAGGCCGCCGAGGAAGGCGCCGAGGAACATGGAGAGCGCCGAGAGCAGCCTGCGGCCGATCTTGCTGTCGCCACCGCCGGCCGCACGGCTGTCCGCGGCGATGCCGGTGATGGTGAGGGTCAGCACGGTCGTGGTGAGGTCCGGGACGGCGAGGCGGCGGACCGCCGCGTTCTGCGCGCCCATGGCCAGGCCGAGCAGCACCACCAGCAGGTAGCGGGAGCCGCCGGTCTCGGCGTGCGGGACCAGCAGGCAGTACAGGTACGAGGCCAGGACCAGCACCGCCTCGGCGACCACGGCGGCCAGCAGCAGCCGCCCCCGGTGGGCGGCGAACCGCACCCCGAGCCGTCCGCCGAGCAGCGCGCCGACGGCGAAGGCCAGCAGTGCGACCAGCGAGGCCGCGAGTGAGAAGTCGTGGGACCCGGCGAGGGCGAAGGCGATGAAGACGACATTGCCGGTCATATTGGCGACGAACACCCGGCCCAGGACGAGGTAGCTGAACGCGTCGACCAGGCCGGTGACCACGGTCAGCGCGATCAGCAGCGGAGGCAGCGGGCCGTGGCGGTTCCCGGGGTCGTCCCGCCGGTCGGGGACGAGGGTTGCCCAGGCGTCGCGCAGGGCGTTGGTGCTCACGGGGCCTCCGGGGTGGTGCGGGCGTACGCGCGTACGGGTGCGGCCGAGGATCGGCTTCCCCTGTTGTACCGCCTGCGCGGGGATTCAGTCCGTCATCCTCATCCGCCGGATGCGGGTGCCGTCGTCGGTGAGCGTGAAGGTCAGCGTGGCGGGGCCGTTGTAGCCGCCCCGGGTGGTGATGTCGACCGTCAGGACGGTTCCGTCGGTGGTCGCCTGGCGAAGCGTCAGCCGACCGCCCAGCCCGAGGAACTCACGTGCGCTCCAGCCGTACACCTCGTCCCGCCCGGTGAAGACCCGCCCCCAGTCGTCCACCGCCCCGTCCTCCCCGAACAACGCGGCGAACCCGTCATTGTCGCCACGCTGCACGGCGTCCAACAGACCGCGCACGGGCCCCGCAGAGATGCTCATACCAGCGAGCCTGCCCCGCGACCGCCCCCGACGCCTCAGCCCCCGGACCGAACCCCCGCCCTCCTTTGGACCTGAGCAGACCGGCAGGCGTCATGGCCACCGCAAGGGGATGTCTGCATCCGTGGATGCGCCTGCGCACCGTCGATCGGTGCGCAGGCGCGCCGTACGGGGCCGGTCGTCAGCCGCCGAGGATGCCGCCCTTTTGGAACTGGTCGACGGGGGCCTCGTTGCAGGAGTTCTTGTTGCCGAACGTGGCGCCGACGCCGGTGGCGTTGGGAACGGCACAGCGCAGGTCGACGAAGACGAAGGGGGCGCCGTTGTTGTTGATGACGCCGTCCTGGGAGCCGACCAGGGTGTCGCCGAAGTGGTTGCCGTAGGTGCCCTCGGCGCCGGTGGTGTCGCCGCCCATGCGGTAGGCGCTGATGGCGCCGGCTGCGGTCTCGTGGGTCTGTGCGTCCATGGGGGCGGCGATGGCCGGAGCGGCGGTGGCCGCGGTTGCGGACAGGGCCAGGACGGTGCCGGCCAGGATCTTCTTGATCATGGTGGGATTCTCCGTGGGGGAGTGGATCGGGTGCCCGTCCCTGGTCGGGCGGGCTCTTCACCAGGCCAAACGAACCTCTTGTCCGTAAGTGTCATGGTATGCACCGAATGGCGGATCGAAAGTGCTGTCGGCAAGCGGACATGTGAGCTAACCGGGTGAAAGGGTGTCACGGCGCTGCAGGGGCCTCGTTGGGCTACATGCACAGCCGAGGAGCGAGCGCGGCCTCGGGCGACGCGGCCTGGGCGCACTGACGGCGCCCGGGTCCTGCGCGGGATGCGGCGAAACGGTTCGCCCGCACTCGCTGCCCCACCTCCACAGCAAACAAAAACCTCCACCGGAGCGCGAAATGATCAAGAAGGTTCTGGCCGGTACCGCCCTCGCCCTGTCCGCGGCGACGGCTCTGGCCGCCCCTGCGTCGGCACTGGACTGCGCGGGGGGCGACACGACCGAGAGTGCTCAGCAGGCCATCGGCTCCTACCAGATGGACGGCGGGTCCACGACCGCCGGCGAGGGTACCTACGGCAACCACTTCGGCGACACCCTGGCCGGCTCCCAGGACGGGGTCATCAACAACAACGGGGCCCCGTTCGCCGACGTCGACCTGCGCTGCGCGGTCGCCAACGCCACCGGCGTCGCAGGCGTGTGGGGCAACAAGAACTCCTGCAGCAACGGCGAGGTGGACCAGTTCCACAAGGGCGGCATCCTCGGCGGCTGACACCCCGCCAGACACAGGGGCGGAGGCAATCCAGCCTCCGCCCCTCCGGCAGCCTCCGCGCCACTGAACCCCGCCCTTCCGGGTGTCTAGGCGTCCGGGAGCCAGTTGCCGTGGAAGCCGAAGGGGACTCGCCCGGGGAGGTGGATCGTGGCGACGGGGGGCGACGCCAGGTCGTCTGCGTCGAGGATGACCAGGTCGCTGCGGTCGGTGCCGGCGTCGTGGACGAAGGTCATCAGCCAGCCGGGGCCGCCGGGGGTGCTGTCCTTGGGGACGAAGGACGCCTCGCCGGGGGTGCGGCCGACGGTGAAGTGATGGCTGGCGCTGGTTCCGGTCAACAGGTCGTAGCGGTGGACGGCGCTGGACTGCGGCTCGTGCGGAAGGCCGTCCGCCTGCGGCTGCGGGGTGATCGGGCCCTCGCTCGGCGCGGCGATCGCGCCGAGCGGGCGGGCGGCCGCGGTGGCGTGGCCGTAGCGGGACGGGAGGCCAGCGAGGCGGTCGTCGATGCGGGGGAACTCGGCGTTGCGGTCGTCCAGTTGCTCTTCGCGGACGGTTCCGGCGGCGAGGTCCAGGGTCCAGCGCCAGAGCGAGGCCGGGGCGTCGACCTTGGCCCCGTCGGCGAGGGAGGCGTAGCGCATGGCGTGCAGGACCAGGCTGTTGCCGTCCTCGTGGGCGTTGAGGGTGTGGAAGACGTAGCAGTTGTCGATGTCGAACCAGCGCACCTCGCCGTACGGGTCGTCCCGCTTCAGGACGCCGAGCCTGGCGCCGTAGCCGGGGGTCCAGGCGTAGGGCATGCCGGCCCGGGCCATCGCCCGCTCCAGGTCGAAGACCACCGGAAGGTCCATGAACACCACGTGCCCGGAGGTGAGTTGGAAGTCGTGCATCATCGTGTGGGCCGGCACGTCCACCGGCCGACTGACCGTCAGTTCACCGTTGGCGTCGGCGCGGTGGTACGTCAGATACGGTGCGGCCAGGCCGCCGTAGCCGAAGAAGTGCAGCTCGCCGGTGGTGGGGCAGGTCTTGGGGTGGGCCGTCATCGGGGTGCGCAGCCGCCCGCCGAAGTCGTAGGCGCCGAGGGTCTCCAGCTCGTGCCCGGGGCGGCAGTCCAGCTGGTACGGGTAGGAGGACTCGACCAGGGCGAGGGTGCGGCCCGCGTGCCGGACGACGTGGGTGTTGGCGACGCCGGCGGCCAGGTTCAGGGTGCCCCGGTCGTCGTAGAGCCCGGCGCCCGAGGTGAAGGTCGCGGTACGGACCCAGCGGTTGCGGTACGCGGTGGCCCTGCCGCCGTCGAGGCGGACGCCGTGGACCATGCCGTCGCCGAGGAACCAGTGTGCGGAGGCGGCCTCCTTGGGGTTGGGCCCGTTGCGCAGGTACCAGCCGCTGAGTTCGGGCGGTATCGCACCGGTGATCTGGAGTTCGCTGACGGTCATCTCGTCGGTGACCGGGGCGTAGTTGCCGAGCAGGTGCGGGGCGGTGGTGGTGCTCATGACGGGCTCCTCGACGGTGTGTGGCCGATTGCGCAGTGGCGATGCGAAGGGTGCGGCGGTCGGCTGGCGGCGGTCAGCGGGCGGCGGTGACGGGGGTGGCGGTCGCGGCGAGGCGGGCCTGGACGGCCTTGGGATAGCGGGCGGTGAAGACGGCCGGGACGACGAACCCGGCGACCTGGCAGCCGGTCGTGGCGAGCGAGCCGAGGTGGGCGGCGTCGCAGGCGGCGACCGCGGCGGCGGTCAGGGTGAAGGCGGTGGCCCAGGCCGCGGTGAGCACGACGTTGATCCGCAGGAACGCCGGGCTGCCCCACACCTCCTTCGGCGCCTGCTGCTTGGCGATGCCGAGGGTGAACGGGCGGGTCGCGGCGAGGGTGCCCCAAGCGGTGAGGGCGAGCCAGGCGAAGGAGACCGCGCCGTCGTAGTGCTCGACCGGGGAGTGCGGGGCGGCGAAGGCGAAGGCCGTCAGCGCGGCGAAGTAGACGACGGTGCTGAACTGCAGGATCAGCGCGTCGGTGGCGACGCCGGCCTTGCGGTCCTGCATCAGCAGTCGGACGCCGATGACGAGTCCGGCCAGGGCTCCCCACTGCCATCCCACGGTGGAGAGGGCGGCGAAGGCGATCCACGGGATGAAGCCTCGGAGGTAGCTCATGGTGTTCGTTCCCCTCGTAGCGACGTTCCAATTCTGATAGGTCGAAAGTAGAGGGTCGCACTTTGACCTGTCAAGAGTGGAAGGTAGAGTGGGAGTCATGAGCCTCCGCCACGCACTTCTCGGACTTCTGGTCGACCAGCCGGCCAGCGGCTACGACCTGATGAAGCTGTTCGACACCTCGCTGGCCAATGTCTGGCCCGCCACTCAGAGCCAGGTCTACGGCGAACTCACCCGCCTCGCCGGAACGGGGCTGCTGAAGGTCTCGGCCGAGGGCCCGCGCGGGCGCAAGGAGTACGCGCTCACCGACGAGGGCCTGGCGGAACTGCGCCGCTGGCTGCTGGACACCCAGCCGGAGCCTCCGCGCCGCAGCGACACCCTGCTCCGGGTGTTCTTCCTGGGCGTGCTGAGCGACGAGCAGGCGCTGGACTACCTGCGGGCGATGGCCGAGCGCGCGGCCGGGGAGCACAGCGCGCTGGAGCGGCTGGAGCAGTCGATCAGCTGGGACGAGGGCATGCTGTCGACCAACGGCAGGCTGGCCCTGGAGTTCGGGCTGAGGTTCAGTGCGATGCGGGAGGAGTGGGCACGGTGGGCTGCCGAGCAGGTGGCAGAGCAGAAACGGCCGCACTGACGGGCGCCGCATCGGCGGTGGCTCCGCCGTGGGTGGCTTCGCTGTGGGCTGCATCCAAGGGGGCTGCCTCCCCGTGGGGCGCCTCTCCGACGGGTGCGACGAAGTCGACTGCGGCGGTGTCCGACGGCGTCGAGGTCTGTGCGACGCAGGCTCCCGCCAGGACCAGCAGGCCGCCGATGATCTGCGGCAGCACCAGGTGCTCGCCGAGCAGCACCCAGGCCAGCACCGTCGCCACGACCGCCTCCAGGCAGGCCACCACCCCGGCGACCGGCGCCGAGAGCCTGCTCACCGAGGCGACCCCGGTGAGGTAGGCGAGCACGGTGGCGATCAGTACCACCCAGCCGAGCAGCAGCAGTGCCGGGACCGGCGTCCCGCCCATGGACACGTCCGTGCCGAGCAGGTGCCAGTGCGTCTCCCAGGGGCGCGCGATCGGCAGCAGCACGATCGCCCCGATGATCAGCCCGTACGCGGTCATGCCCATGGGGTCGATCGGCCGGGCCGGCTCTTCGCCGCCCGTCGCGGACGGGCCGGACTTCTCGGACAGGATGAAGTAGCCGACCATCCCGCAGGCGGCGGCCAGCGCCGAGGCAACCCCGATCGGGTCCAGGCCGCCGAGTCCGTTCCAGAACTGCACCACCAGGGCGAGACCGGCCATGGTCACCACTGCGCCGACGGCCGCCGCCCGGGTCACCCGGCGGTGCTGGACGAAGCGGACGTAGCCGAGCAGCAGCGCCGGGCCGAGGTACTCGATCAGCAGCGCGACCCCGACCGGGATGCGGGAGATGGCGTAGAAGTAGCAGCCCTGTACGCAGGCCACCCCGACCAGGCCGAAGCCGATCAGCAGCCCGGGGTGCCGCCGGGGCAGGTCGCGGTGCCGGATGGCGACGGGCAGCAGCACCAGCGCGGAGAGCGCGATCCGCAGCCACACCACCTGCATCGCCGTCAGGCCGGCCTCGATCAGCGGCTTGGCCGCGGTCCCGGAACCGCCGAAGGCGCAGGCGGACAGCAGGGCGAGGGTGAGGCCGGTGCGGCGCCTCGTGGCTGCGGTGGCGGGGGCGTGGGTGCGCATCGGGCCATTCTGGCAGCGCGGGGGCCTGCGGCGACAGGGGTGTCCATCGCCGATGCTGCTGTCGCGGGCTATCGCTTCCGTTTCGGAGCAGTGCTTCCGCGCGAGAGCGCCGCTTTCGTACGAGAGCGCTGCCCTGAGTCAGAGCACTGTCCTTGCGTCAGAGCACCGTTCCCGCATCAGAGCACTGCTCTTGTTTCAGGTCACTGCTCCCGCCACTGCGGCGAAGCGCGGCTCGCGCCAGACCTCGGAGACCAGCACCTCGCGCAGCGCCTCCGCGGCGTCCCTCACCTCGGCGTGGCTCAGATAGAGCGGGGTGAAACCGAAGCGCAGCACGTCAGGGGCGCGGAAGTCGCCGATGACCCCGCGTTCGATCAGTGCCTGCATGACGGCGTACGCCTGCGGATGGCGCAGCGAGACCTGGCTGCCGCGCTGCTCCGGGTCCTGCGGGGTGAGCGAGGGCAGCCCCAGCGGCTCGGTGAGCCGCAGGAACAGCGAGGTGAGGGCGAGGCTCTTGGCCCGCAGCGCGGTCAGGTCCACCTCGTCCCAGAGGTCCAGCGCGGCCTGCAGGCCGGCGAGACTGAGCAGCGGCGGGGTGCCGGTGAGGAAGCGTCCGATGCCGTCGGCGGGGCGGTAGCCGGGCTCGAAGGCGAAGGGGTCGGCGTGCCCGAACCAGCCGGTGAGCGGCTGCGACGCGGCGTCATGGTGCCGGGCGGCGGCATAGAGGAAGGCGGGGGAGCCGGGGCCGCCGTTCAGGTACTTGTAGCTGCAGCCGACGGCGAAGTCGACCTCGCAGGCGTCGAGTCGGACCGGCAGCGCACCCACCGAGTGGCACAAGTCCCAGACCATCAGCGCGCCGTGACGGTGCACCAGTTCGGTGACGGCGGCCATGTCCTGGAGCCGCCCGGTGCGGTAGTCGACGTGGGAGAGCAGGACCACGGCGACGTCCTGGTCCAGCAGCTGCTCCAGGGTGTCCCCGTCGCGGTCCAGCAGCCGCCGGTCGTAGCCGACCCCCGCGCCCTCGGTGAGGTAGAGGTCGGTCGGGAAGCTGCCCAGCTCGGAGACGATGACCCGGCGGTCCGGGCGCAGCCGCAGCGCCGCCGTCAGCACCTTGAAGAGGTTCACCGAGGTCGAGTCGCAGACCACGGTCTGCCCGGCCGCCGCGCCGACCAACGGCGCGATCCGGTCGCCGAGGCCGCGCGGCAGGTCGTACCAGCCGGCCTCGTTCCAGCTGCGGATCAGGCCGCGACCCCACTCCTGCTCGACCATCCGGGCGATCCGCTCGGGGGTGTGCGCGGGGAGTGCGCCGAGGGAGTTGCCGTCCAGGTAGAGCACGCCCTCCGGGAGGGTGAAGCGGTCCCGGAACGCGCGCAGCGGGTCGGCGGCGTCCAACGCCTCGACCTCGGCGGTCAGCCGTGCGGTGAGCAGCGACTCGACGGCGGGCGGCGGCTCGGCGGCCTGCGGCTCGGCGGCACCCCGCCCTGCGGCGGCCTGCGGCTCAGAGGGCATTGCGGGCGCTCCACAGCTCGGGGAAGACGTCCTGCTCGGCGGCCTTGCGGAGCCAGTTCAGGCCGCTGGAGCCACCGGTGCCGGGCTTCGCCCCCATCGTCCGCTTCACCGAGCTGAGGTGCCGCTGCCGCCATCGGGTGACCCGTTCCGCCACGTCCAGCAGCAGTTCGCCGAGCAGCGCCAGGTCGGCGTACGCGGGGTCGCCGTAGACGGTCACCCAGGGTTCGGGGCCGACGAGACCGCGCCGGGCCAGCACCGCCTCGGCGTCCTCGTACAGCGAGGGGCTGTTCAGGGTCTCCGCGAGTTCGTCGTGGACCCGGGGGTGGCCCGCGTAGAGCGTGAGCAGCCGCTCGTTCTTGTTGCCGAGCAGGAACTCCAGGTGCAGGTAGCTGAAGGACTGGAAGCCGCTGGCCTCGCCGAGGTACGGGCGGAAGGCGCTGAACTCGACCGGTGTCATCGTCGTCAGCAGGTCCCAGGAGCCGACCAGCACGTCCTGGACGCCGAGGCCGCGCCGCAGCGCCGCGGTCGCGCCGACCAGGTCGTCGGCGCGCAGCGCGTGCTGGGCGGCGACCCACTCCTGGCGGAGCTGGGCGAACAGCAGCTCCATGACCTGGGTGGCGACGATGAAGGTCCGTTCGGCGGGCTCCTTGCTGCGCGGGTGCTGCAGCGAGTGCAGGGCGTCGATGCCCGCGTAGGCGGCGTACGGGGTGGTGGGCTCGCCGAAGTCGAGCTTGGGCTCCATGGCATGCCTCCTCGGGTCTCTGGTCGGGTCGCCGGTCGGGGTCCCCGGTCGGGTCCCTGTCCGGACGATCTGCTGCGGTTCCGCCATTCTCGATCGTTTCCACCTCACGCTGAATGGCCACCGCGTGCCACTTGGGCCCCAGTACCTACCATGGGGAAGGCAGATCACTGCCCCGGGTTTCCGAACGAAAGGCACGGCCGTGGACGCGGTGGACCGGCGGTTGCTGGCCGAGTTGCAGCAGGACGCGAGGCTCTCCTTCAACGAGCTGTCGCGGCGGGTCAACCTGTCCTCGCCGGCCGTCGCCGAGCGGGTGCGGCGGCTGGAGGCGGCGGGGGTGCTGACCGGCTACCACGCCCGGATCGACCTGGTCAGGGCCGGTCGGCCGGTGAGCGCGCTGGTACAGGTGCAGTGCTACGGTCCACGCTGCGTACTGCGTGATCCGGCGGTCGCGGACTGGCCGGAAGTACTGCAACTGCACCGGGTGACCGGAGACGCCTGCTGCGTGCTGATGGTGGCGGTAGCTTCGATGGCGGAGTTCGAGGCGCTGATCGACCGGCTGTCGGAGTACGGGCAGCCCGCCAGCACCATGATCCTTTCCAGCCCGGTCCAGTGGCGGCCGGTGCAGCCGTACTGACCGGCGCGGCACTGCCGACGATGCGACACGACCCGAGACGATGCGAGGAGCACCGGTGAGCGCGAGCGACGACGACGTCCTGCTCCAGTCCCTGCAGGAGCGGTCCCCGGCCCCGCCGCCGGACTACACCGCCCGTTACGGGCCGGGCCCGGAGCAGATCGTCGACCTGCGGCTGCCGCAGGACGGCGCCCCCGCGAGCACCCTGGTGGTGCTGGTCCACGGCGGCTTCTGGCGGGCCGCCTACGACCGGGCGCACACCGCCCCGCTCGCGGACGCCCTGGCCCGGGCCGGCTTCGCGGTCGCGGTGCCGGAGTACCGGCGGGTGGGGTCGCCCGGCGGCGGCTGGCCGGGGACCTTCGACGACATCTCGATCCTCACCGAGTCGCTGCACATGATCACCGCCGCCCGCGGCATCCGCGCCAAGCGCACCGTCCTGGTCGGCCACTCGGCCGGCGGCCACCTCGCGCTGTGGGCCGCCGCCAGGCACCGGCTCCCGCCGGGCTCGACCTGGCGGACCGAGTGGCGCCCGGACGCCGTGGTGTCGCTGGCCGGGTGCGCCTCGCTGGCCCTCTCCGACGTCTGGAACCTGGGCCGGGGCGCGACGGCGAGCCTCCTCGGCGGCAATGTGGACGCCGTCCCCGAGCGCTACGCCCTGGCCGACCCGGGCGCGCTGCTGCCGCTGGGCGTGCCGGTGACGCTGCTGCACGGCAGCGAGGACGAGGAGGTCCCGGCGGCGATGAGCCGCGAGTACGCCGCCCTGGCCGAGCGGGCGGGCGATCCGGTGCGGCTGGTGGAGCTTCCGGGGATGGAGCACTTCGGCCTGATCGACCCGGGCTCCTCGGCCTGGCCGTACCTGCTGGATGCGCTGGGTGACGCCGGCTGACCGTCCGGTGACACTGCGTCATATGCCGGAGTGCATAGGCGAACAGCGGCTGTGACTGCCCCGAATGGGTGTCGAACATGCGCACTCTTTCAGGGAATGGAAGGCGGCCTCCCCAGCCGACACTCTGGAACCGCAGGTCACACGTTCTGGGGAGGCAGTAGCAGATGACGGACCAGCAGACCGCTCTCGGCACCGCGGCAGCGAAGAATCTCGCGACCACCACCAAGACCGCCCCGCAGATGCAGGGCATCACCTCGCGGTGGCTGTTGAAGATGCTGCCCTGGGTCCAGGTCGCCGGCGGTACCTACCGGGTCAACCGCAGGCTCACCTACGCGACCGGCCGGGGGCGGCTCAGTATCGCGCAGACCGGCTCGGAGGTCCGGATCGTCCCGCCCACACTCGGCGAACTGCCGGTGCTGAGGGGCTTCGACGACCAGGAGCTGCTCACCGAGCTGGCCGGGCGCTTCAGCCAGCGCGAGTTCGAGGCCGGTGAGGTGATCGCCGCCCTCGGCGCACCCGTCGACCACGTCCTGGTGGTCGCCCACGGCAAGATCCGCAGGCTGGGCGACGGCAAGTTCGGCGACCACGAGGCGGTGCTCGGCACCCTCGCCAACGGCGACCACTTCGGTGACGAGGCGCTCACCGAGGTGCTCACCGGGGCCGGCACCACCTGGGCCTACACGGCCAAGGCCGCGACCGCCGGCACCCTGCTCTCGCTGCCCAAGGAGGCTTTCGCCGGCCTGGTCGACCGCTCCCCGGAGCTCCGGGTCCAGGTCGAGCTCTACCTGGCCGAGGCGGAGCTGTCGCAGGACCGGCACGGCCAGGCCGCCATCGAGCTGGCCTCCGGGCACGAGGGCGAGGAGGAACTGCCCGGCACCTATGTGGACTACGAACTCGCGCCGCGCGAGTACGAGTTGAGCGTCGCGCAGACCGTGCTGCAGGTCCACAGCCGGGTCGCCGACCTCTACAACCAGCCGATGAACCAGATCGAGCAGCAGCTCAAGCTCACCGTGGAGGCGCTGCGCGAGCGCCAGGAGCACGAGCTGGTCAACAACCCGGAGTTCGGGCTGCTGCACAACGCCGAGCACGAGCAGCGGATCCACACCCACGGCGGCCCGCCCACCCCCGACGACCTGGACGAGCTGCTCTCCCGCCGACGCGGCTCCAACCTCTTCCTGGCCCACCCGCGGGCGATCGCCGCGTTCGGCCGCGAGTGCAGCAAGCGGGGGCTCTACCCGGACGCGGTGGACGTCGGCGGGCACCGGATCCCGTCCTGGCGCGGGGTGCCGATCTTCCCGTGCAACAAGATCCCGGTGAACGGCGGCCACACCACCTCGATCCTGGTGCTGCGCACGGGTGAGGACAACCAGGGCGTGGTCGGGCTGCACCAGACCGGGATCCCGGACGAGTACGAGCCCGGCCTCTCGGTCCGCTTCATGGGGATCAACGAGAAGGCAGTGATCCAGTACCTGGTCAGCACGTACTACTCGGCGGCGGTGCTGGTGCCGGACGCGCTGGGGGTGCTGGAGAACGTCGAGGTCGCGCACCCGCGGGACTGAGCCGGCACCACCACCACCTCCACCGTCGCACAGAACGGAGCGTGACCGTTTGAGCTGGTCCGACCTCCTGGTCTTCTTCGGCTCGCTGGCCTTCGCCGGTGTCCTGCTCTGGGCGGTGCAGCGGTTCGTCCCGCACCCGTCCAGGGAGGGCAGCAACGATGTGGCCGGCTTCATCTTCGCCGGTGTGGGAGTGCTCTACGCGGTGCTGCTCGGCTTTGTCGTCATCTCCGTCTGGGAGAACGTCGACGCCGCCCGGCAGACCACCTTCAAGGAGGCCGACGCCCTGGCCGGGGTCTACTGGATCTCCCGCGAGATGCCGCTGCCGCTGGGCGCGACCATCGAGCACGCCACCCTCGCCTACGCCCACACCGTCGAGGACGACGAGTGGCCGCTGATGGCGGACCACAAGAGCAGTCCCCAAGCCACCCAGGAGGTCTATGCGATCCGTAACGCCGTCAACTCCTACCAGCCGACCACCCCGGCCCAGCAGGTGCTCTTCGACCACGCGGTGACCCATGTGGAGGACCTGGCCACCGAGCGCAGGGAGCGGCTGACCGAGGTGGAGGACTCGGTCCCGCCGATCCTCTGGGGTGCGCTGATCCTCGGCGCGGTGCTGACGATCGGCTTCACCTATCTCTTCGGCCTGTCCAACACCCTGGCCCACGCGCTGATGGTGCTGTCGCTGACCGCGCTGGTGGTCGGGTCGCTGGTGCTGATCAAGGAGATGAACTACCCCTTCAACGGGGTGACGAAGATCGAGCCCACGGCTTTCAAGGTCTTTCTGGACCGATTGCCGGCTCCACGCTGAGCACATCCCGCAGGGGCCCCGGAAGCAATTCCGGGGCCCCTGTAACGTGTGCCCGGCGGTCCCGCGTCATAGGGAGCAGAGAGCAGAACGAGCCGGGACACTTAGCGGGGGCCAGTGAAACAGAAGTACGTGGACGACTACCTGGAGTTCGCGACCGCACGAAGTACGTACCTCTACCGGACGGCCTGCCTGCTCACCGGCGGCGACAGCCATCTGGCCGAGGACCTGGTCCAGGAGACGCTGGGACGGGTCTACCTCCACTGGCGCAAGGTGTCCGGGGCCGACAACCCGGCTGCCTACGCCCACACCGTGCTGGTCAGGACGTTTCTCACGCACCGGCGGCGGCGCAGCAGCGACGAGCGCCCCACCGGCTACGTACCGGACGTCACCGCCCCGGAGACCGACACCGCGCTGCGGATCACCCTGCTGCACGCCCTGGGCGAGCTGTCGGTCCGGGACCGGGCGGTGGTGATCCTGCGCTACTGGGAGGACCACAGCGTGGAGGAGACCGCGGCCCTGCTCCGGCTCCGGGCCGGAACCGTCCGGACCCAGAGCTCACGTGCGCTGGCCCGGCTCCGGCTGGTGCTCGGCGACAGCCTGAACGACTTCGCGCACCGCTAGCGGTACGCATTTCCCCCGCCCGAACCCCGGGAATCGCCCACTGACCTGAAATGGTGGCTCTGCCATGCCCTTTGAGGACGAACTGACCGACGCACTCCGCAGCACCGCGGGAAGTTTCCACACCGATCCGACCAAGCTGGTCAACGCCGGAATCACCGACGGGCGCCGCCGGCGCCGGCGCCGCACCGTCGGCGTGGTCGGCAGCGTCACCGCGCTCGCCCTGGTCGGGGTCGGCGGGACCCTCGCCTCCGGCGTGCTGGACGCCGGCGCGCGGCCGGTCGGCGCCGCGGCCGGCCCGGCCACCCCGACCCACCTGCCGGGCAGTCCGGCCAGACCCGGCGCGGCCACGAGCGGGGGCGCGGCGGTGCCGGTGTTCAGCGCCCAGCAGATGCGGACCGCCTTCGAGTCGATGCTCCCCAAGGGCCACTTCTCCGCGGTCCAGGCCGAGGGGATCACCAGCCGGCAGAAGGGCGACCGCACCTTCGTCGACGGCCCGAGCGCCTCGCTGGTCCTCAACGACGGGAAGGGCCCGTCCGCGGTCTCGATCTCCGTTCGGCGCCTGGCGACGACCGTCAACGACCAGATGGTGCAGCAGTACATCGCCTGCCCGAGCCACACCGTCCGGCCGGACATCAGCTGCAGCCGCAAGGCCCTCCCCAACGGGACCGTGCTCACCGTGATGCAGGGGCTGGAGAACCCCAACTACGGCAGCAAGGAGAAGGACTGGACGGCGTACCTGGCCACCGCCAACGGTTCGCTGATCACCCTCGACGAGACCAACTCCGCCCAGGAGAAGGGGGCGGTGTCGCGGCCCGAGCCGGTGCTCTCGGTGAAGCAGCTCAAGGCCGTGGTGACCGACCCGTTCTGGGCGACGATCACCTCGGAGCTGCCCGCGCCGCCACCGCCGCCGGTGCAGACGGGTCCGACCCACAACAGCCTCTCGGCCGACCGGATCGGCGCCACCCTGCGGGCCGCGCTGCCGAAGGGGCTGACCCTGTCCATGGACAGTGACAACCAGGACGGCTACGCCTCCGGCCGGATCAACGACGGCCACGGCGCGGGTGCCATCGGTATCAACGCCGACTGGTTCGGCACCAGCGGCGACGCCGTCGACCAGGTGTTCGGCGGAGCGACCGTGCTGGCGGACGGCACCAGGATCGTGGTCGACCAGGGCGCCTCGGAGAAGGGCGGCGCGGGCGCGGTCCAGTGGACGGTGCAGGTGCTGCACAAGGACGGGCGGCGGATCGTCGTCAGCGAGTTGAACGCCTCCGCCTTCAACACCGCCAAGGACCGTTCCGAGCCGGTGCTGACCCTCGCTCAGCTGAAGGCCCTCGCACTCAGCCCCAGCTGGGTGTCCACGGCCTGGTAGGGCCGCGGGGGAGCGGTCGGGGACGGGGGACCTGGCATCCCGCCGGCTGTGACAGGCTGGCGGGATGCCGCCGACGATTCGCCCCTACCGCCCCGCCGACCACGACGCCATGTACGACATCTGCATCCGCACCGGGAACCACGGCGGCGACGCCACCGGTCTCTACACCGACCCGCGGATCCTGCCGGACATCTTCACCGGGCCCTACCTCGCCCTCGAACCCCAGCTGGCCTTCGTCCTGACCGACAGCGGGGACCGGGCGATCGGCTATGTCATCGGCACGGCCGACACCCCGGCCTTTGTGACGGCGTACCGGGAGCGCTGGCTGCCTACGGTGGCCGACCGCTATCCGGAGGGCGGCGGGAACGAGCGGGACGCGCAGCGGATCGGGGAACTGCGGCACCCGGAGTGGATGTGGAGCGAGGCCGTCGCCGACTACCCGGCCCACCTGCACATCGACCTGCTGCCCGAGGCCCAGGGCCAGGGCGCGGGGCGGGCCATGATCGAGCACTTCCTGGCCGCGCTGCGGGCGCTCGGGGTGCGGCGGGTGCACCTGGGCATGAGCAGCGCGAACACCGGCGCCCGGGCCTTCTACGACCGGCTGGGCTTCCATGAGCTGTCGCGCAGCGAGTTCGGCGTGCTGATGGGGCGCAGCACGGACTGACGCACGCGAAAGGGGCCGCCCCGGGGGATATCCGTCCCCGGGGCGGCCCCGCCGCTTTGCTGCCCGACTACAGGCTGACGCCGAAGTCGCCGGCGATGCCGGACAGGCCCGAGGCGTAACCCTGGCCGGTCGCGCGGAACTTCCACTCGGCGCCGTTGCGGTAGATCTCACCGAAGATCATCGCGGTCTCGGTCGCCGCGTCCTCGGTGAGGTCGTAGCGGGCGATCTCGGCCTCGCCGGCCTGGTTCAGCACGCGGATGAAGGCGTTGCGGACCTGGCCGAAGTTCTGGCTGCGGTTGTCGGCGTCGTAGATCGAGACCGGGAACACGATCTTGTCGGCCTCGGCGGGGAG
Source organism: Streptacidiphilus alkalitolerans (assembly GCF_042511045.1). NCBI lineage: Bacteria > Bacillati > Actinomycetota > Actinomycetes > Kitasatosporales > Streptomycetaceae > Streptacidiphilus > Streptacidiphilus alkalitolerans. The sequence continues at coordinate 488,671 of NZ_JBHEZX010000003.1, read as the reverse complement.
ACCGGCCAGGTTCACCTTGATCTGCTCGTCGTCGCCGTCGCCCTGGCCGGTGACGTTGTCGCCGGTGTGGACCACGGTCTGGTCCGGGGTCGCGGTGTTGTTGAAGAACACGAAGTGCTTGTCCGAGAGGACTCGGCCCGCGGCGTCCAGGACGATGGCGCTGGCGTCCAGGTCGAAGTCCGTCCCGGTGGTGGTGCGAACATCCCAGCCCAGACCCACGATGATGGCCGTGAGACCGGGAGCCTCCTTGGTGAGGGAGACATTTCCGCCCTTGGACAGGCTGACCGGCATGGTGGAGCCCCTTCCTGTTCCTGCGTCGCATTTTCGGGTAGGCGCATTCTTGCGGCCATCAGTCTGCCGCTCCGGCGCTTCGCCGGTAAGAACGCGGAAGGTACCTCTTACGGTTCCCCGGAATGTCCGGCTTTTCGCGCGCCGGGCCCGCGCCGGCCGCGCCGGTGCCGCGCTACCCGATGCGCGGGAAGCGGGCCTGGACCTCCCACACCGTCGCGTTGTCGGCGAAGCCCTCGTGCAGGTCCCCGAGGTCGGCGATCAGGTCCTGCAGGAAGTCCCTGGCCTCCCGGCGCAGGTCCGGGTGGCGGACGGTGAGCGGGGGCCCGTCCACCCACTCGGCGTGGATCTCCACCCAGTTGAAGCGGCGGCTGAAGCGCAGCAGGTCGGCGGACTCGGTGAAGTCCAGGTCGGCCTGCTGCAGCCGGGAGCTGCGGGCGCCGGCCGGGTCCTGGTCGATCTCCTCGACGATGTCGCAGAGCGCCCAGGCGAAGTCCAGCACCGGCACCCATCCCCAGGCTGTGGACAGGTCGACCCCGTCGCCCTCCAGGTGCACGTCCCCGCAGAAGAGGTCGTGCCGCAGCGGGCGGGCGCCGACGCTGCGGTAGTCGGTCTGCGGGGGGTCGGGGAAGCGGTTGGACAGCGAGTAGCCGAGGTCGATCACCGGACGATGGTCCCACGGCCCGCCGATCCGTCCGCACCTGGGAAATCCCGGCGGCACCTGCGAAATCCTCTGGCGGGCGGCCCCCCGGAGCGGGGATCATGGGGGCATGTCCATTCCCGTCCGCGTCCGCGGCTCGGTCGTCGTGCCCGACGCCGAGCTGATGTGGCGTTTCTCTCGCTCGTCCGGCCCGGGCGGCCAGCATGTCAACACCTCCGACACCCAGGTCGAGCTGCTGTTCGACATCGCCGCCTCCGCGGTGCTGCCCCCGGTCTGGAAGGAGCGCGCCCTGGAGCGGCTCTCCGGACGCCTGGTGGACGGCGGAGTGCTGGTGGTGCGCTCCTCCGAGCACCGCTCGCAGTGGCGCAACCGGGAGGCCGCCGCGGTGCGGCTGGGGGCCCTGCTGAGCGAGGCGGTGGCCCCGCCGGCGCGGACCCGGCGGGCGACCAAGCCGAGCCGGGGCATGGTGGAGCGGCGGCTGACCGACAAGAAGCGCCGGGCGGACGTGAAGCGCGGGCGCTCCGGGAAGTTCGACTGACGGGAAGTCCGGCCGAGTCGACCGACCGGTCCGGGTTCAGCCCAACTGCCGGTACTGGCCCCGGAAGTAGAGCAGCGGGCCGCCGTCGTCGGCGGACACCCTGGCCGAGAGCACCCGGCCGATCAGCAGCACGTGGTCCCCGGCGGATATCCGCTGCTCGGTGCGGCACTCCACGGTCGCCAGCGCCCCGTCCACCAGCGGCGCCCCGGACGCCTCGCCGCGCCGGTGCGGCAGGTCGGCGAACAGCAGCCGGTCGCTGACCCGGCCCTTCATCGCGAAGCGCGCCGCCGTGGTGCGCTGGTCGGCGCCGAGCACGGAGACCGCCCAGCGGTCGATCCGGGTCAGCGCCTCCTCCATCCGGGAGTCCTCGCGGACCGAGACCAGCACCAGCGGCGGGTCCAGCGAGACCGAGAGGAACGCGGTCGCGGTCATCCCCATGTCCTCGCCGCGGGGGCCGTCCTCGGGGTCGTGGGCGGTCAGCAGCACCACCCCGGAGGCCAGGTGGCCGAGGGCCGCCCTGAACTCCTCGGGGGTCGCCTGGAGGACCGCCGTCGGGGCGGCCGGGCCGGTGCTGGAACTGCTGGCGGAGGGATGCGCGGCGTTGTACACGTAACGCACGGTATCTTCGCCCGGCGGCCGACCGCATCGGGCCACAGGTGTATACCTGCCCACATCGCTGGTCGTAGGCGGGGCCTTGGCGTCGGGAAGTGTGGGAACTGGGGTCCATCTGTGGCCGAAACGCGAATTTTCGCCCCGAGGGGTGAACGCATCGGAGCGGAGGGCACGATGATGACTTCAGTTCTTGGCGCCCGAGGCCGCGGTGGCAAGCCCGCCTTGGGAGGGGATTGGCAGGGTTTGCCCCGGATGAACTGGTTATCAGAGCTGATCAGTTGTGTGAGTTGGGTCACAAGTGGCGTCCATTTGCTGACCCAGCGTGCCTATTGGTGTGCTCCCTGTGATTCAGTTTGTTTGGCAATCGGACGATAGGCATGACTGGAATCGCGGATCTGCCGCTGTCACGGAGCCGCTGTCACGGAGGGAGTGCGTGATGGACCCCGAGTCGGAGCCCTATGTCCGTCTCGCCACCCTGCGCACGCTGCACCGGGTCGTGGCGGACCTCAACGCCGCGCGCAGCCTGGCCGGAACGCTGCAGGCCGTGGTCGAGGGCGCGGTCATCGGCCTCGGCTTCGAGAGCGCGGTGGTCAACCTGGTCCGTCCGGACGGCGACCTGGTCGTGGCCGCGGTCTGGACCGAGGGCAAGCACGGCACCGCGGGCGGATCCGGCGGCCAGGGTGCACCGGCCGGACAGAACGCATGGGACGACAACGGCGAACCGGCGGGTGAGGCCGAGTACGGCATCGACGGGCTGCTCGGCCAGATCGGCTCCCGCGAGTCCTGGAACCGGCTGCTCAACGTCGGCGAGGTCTGGGGCTCGCTGGTCTTCGTCCCGCACGAGCGCAGCTGGGCCCGCTCCGCGGACCTGCCGAGCTGGAACGGCGGCAGCGGCCACGCCGAGCTCTCCCCGGCCGCGGGCCCGCACGTGGTCCCCTGGCACCCCGACGACATCCTGCTCGCGCCGATGTACAGCCTCGGCGGCGAACTGCTCGGTGTGCTCTCGGTGGACCGCCCGCGCAGCGGACGCAGACCCGGCCAGTGGACCCGTGAGTCGCTGGAGATGTTCAGCCAGCAGGCCGGGATAGCCATCGGCAATGCCCGGTTGCGGGCCGAGATGCAGCGGGCCCTGGTCCGGCTGGAGCGCGAGCAGCACACCCTGCGCGCCAGCGAGGAGAGTTTCAGACAAGCGTTCGAGTATGCCCCCAGTGGGATGGCGATCACCGAACTGCACGGCGCCCAGCGCGGCAAGCTCACCCGGGTCAACGACGCCCTCTGCCGGCTGCTCGGCCGCCCCCGCACCTCCCTGCAGCGGCAGAGCTTCGAGGACCTGGTGCACCCCGAGGACGAGGGGCTGCTGCGCCGGGTCTCGGCCGAGAACGGCCGGGCCGAGGTGCGGCTGGCCCGCCGCGACGGCGGCTACCTCTGGGTCTACCTGCGGAACTCGGTGGTCGCCGACACCGAGGAGGGGGCCCGCTTCCTGCTCACCCACATCGAGGACATCGAGGACCGCAAGCGGCACGAGCTCCAGCTCGCGCACCGGGCCAGCCACGACGCGCTGACCGGGCTGCCGAACGCGGCCGAGCTGCGGACCAGGCTGACGCTGCGGCTCTGCGAGCACCCGCAGGGCGGCCAGGAGCGGCAGGCGGTCACCGCCGGGGCCGGCGGCGGCCCCGGGGCGCTGGGGACCTTCGCCGGCGACGCCCACGGCTACCAGCCGGCGCTGCACGGCGGCGGCTCCTACGACGGCGGCTTCGACCACGTCCACGCGGTGCTGCCGGACGACCCGGCCGCCGAGGGGCGCGGCGGGCGCGGCCTGGCGGTGCTGTTCTGCGACCTGGACGGTTTCAAGTCCATCAATGACCGTTTCGGCCACAATGCGGGCGACGCGGTGCTGATCGAGGTGGCCCGGCGGCTGCAGCACGTGGTCCGCGAGGGGGACACGGTGGCCCGGCTCGGCGGCGACGAGTTCGTGGTGCTGGCCGACGGCGTGGGCCGGGACGAGGCCAAGGACCTGGCCGGACGGCTGCGGACGGCGATCATCCCGCCGATGCGGGTGGACGGCCGCGCGGTGCGGGTCGGGGTCAGCCTGGGCATCGGCTGGGCCGGCTGCGGAATGTCCATCGACGAGGTGCTGCACACCGCCGACGAGCGGATGTACCTGGAGAAGCGGGCCAGGGCCGGCGCCTCCGGCGGCGGCCGTCCGCCCGGCAACGGCAACCGTTCGCACCGCAGGGCGGGCTGACCGGCGGTTCCTGGCGGGCTCCTGCCGTACGTACCTGAGTGTCGCCCGAGCCAGGTAGTGTGCTGGGGATAGATGTGTCCGCCGGATGAGTCCGACCGGGTGCGGCACAGGCAAATGATCATGTACGTTGACCTTCCTCCGCCCGTGCGGGAGCGGACGGTCTTCCACCCCTGGGGAGTTGAGATCTCGATGTCGCCCGAGAACCACGGCGTGCCCGAGGACGACGACCCGTTCGCCTACCTCTACCGGGGGGACGGCGCGGACGGCGCGTCGGGGCAGACGCCGGAGACCGCCCCGCTGCCGGGCGTCCCGCGTACCTCGTACCACCAGGCGACCCAGGTCGGCCGGACCCAGTACGGCCAGCCGCAGCAGCAGGCCCAGCAGGCCCCGCCCGGCTACCAGGCGCAGCCCCGGCTGCCGCACCAGGACCAGCCGACGGCGCAGTACCGCGCAGGCGAGCCCTCGTACCAGTCCTCCCCGTACAAGGCCGCGCCCGCGGCCGCGCCGACCCCGCCGCCGGGCGGCGGCCGGGCCGGGGCCCGGGCCGGCGGCAGCGGCGGACGCGGCGGCAGCCGCGGGGTGATGTTCGGCGCGATCGCGGTGGGCATCGCGGTCGTGGTCATCATCGCCGTGGTGGCGTTCAACAGCGGACCGGACAAGTCCAACAAGGCCGGCGCCGGCAGCAGCAGCTCGGCGCCCGCGGTGGCGCCCCCGGCGACCTCGGCCTCGGACACCCCCTCGGTCGCGCCGACCACCGGAACCGTCGACCCGGTGGACGCCGGGACGATGGTGATGACCGGCGGGGCCAAGACCAACACCGACCACAAGGGCGCGCTGAGCGCGGGCGGCAGCTTCGTCGACGGGATGACCACCCCCGGCGCCACGGTCACCTGGACCGTCAACGCACCCGCCGCCGGCAGCTACTTCCTCTGGGTCCGCTACGCCAACGCGACCGGCAAGGACTCCGGCGCCACCGTGACGGTCAACCAGAAGACCTCCGGGGCCCGCACCATAGGGCTCAAGGACTACGGCAGCAAGGGCAGTTGGGACTCCTGGTTCAGCTCCTACAGCGGGGTGACGCTGCAGAAGGGCCAGAACACCATCGCGGTGAGCTGCACCGCCGCCGCGGCCTGCAACTTCAACCTGGACCAGATGGCGCTGACCCCGCCCACGGACTCCAGCAGCCGCCCCAGCGCCTGGAAGTAGCGCGCGGGAGCCTGCCTGAACAGCAGCGGCCCGGTGACGGATGATCCTCCGTCACCGGGCCGTTCGCGTGCGCCGGTTCACCCGGTCAGACCGAGGCGGGCACCTGGAACACCTCGGCGCCGACGATCCACTCGCCCTTGCGCATCACCGCGACCAGCTGGTGGGCGTCGTCCAGGACCACCAGGTCCGCGTCCTTGCCGGCCTCGATCGAGCCGACCTTGTCGTCCAGGCCGAGCAGCTTCGCCGGGTTCAGCGACAGCACCTGCGCGGCGCGGACCAGGGACAGGCCGTTCAGGGTCACCGCGCGGCGGAAGGCCACGTCCAGGGTGAGCGTGCTGCCGGCGATGGAGCCGCCCTCGACCAGCCGGGCCACCCCGTCCTCGACCCGCACCTGCAGCGGGCCCAGCGGGTAGAGGCCGTCGCCGAAGCCGGCCGCCGACATGGCGTCGGTGATCAGCGCGACCCGGTCGAGGCCCGCGCCCTTGATGGCGAGGTCGATCACGGCCGGGTGCAGGTGCACCCCGTCGCCGACCAGCTCGACGGTGACCCGCTCGTCCTCCAGCAGCGCCACGATCGGTCCCGGCGCGCGGTGGGCGATGCCGGGCATGGCGTTGAAGAGGTGGGTGGCCACGGTCGCGCCGGCCTCGATCCCCTCCAGGGCCTTGTCGTAGCGGGCGTCGGTGTGGCCGATCGCCGCGATCACGCCCAGCTCCTTGAGCAGCCGGATCGACTCGATGCCGCCGTCCAGCTCGGGGGCCAGGGTGACCATCCTGGCGGTGCCGCGGGCGGCGTCCACCAGCTTGCGGACCAGCGCCGGGTCCGGGTCGCGCAGCAGGTCGGGCTGGTGCGCGCCGCAGCGGTTGATGCTGATGAACGGGCCCTCGAAGTGCACCCCGGCCAGCACCCCGTCCTCGACCAGCTCGCTGAGCACCGACGCCTGCCGGCAGACCTCGTCGATCTCCCCGGTGACGGTGCTGGCGATGGTCGTGGTGGTGCCGTGCCGCAGGTGGGTCCTGGCCGCGACCAGGGCCTCCTCGGCGACGCCGGAGGCGTAGGAGGCGCCGCCGCCGCCGTGCACATGCATGTCGACGAAGCCGGGGACGACGGTGTAGCCGCTCAGGTCGAGCGGCGGGGCTGCTCCGACCGGGGGAGTGGTGCTGGCGTCGGCCGCCACGGCCTCGGCGATGCGGCCGTTCTCGACGGTCAGCCGTCCGTTGTCGACGACGCCGGTGGGCAGGACGAGCCTGGCCCCGGCCAGCACAGTGCGGTCCGCGTTGCTCACGCGGTCACCTCCAGTGAGAGCAGATCCCAGGCGAGCAGCCCTGCGCCCAGGCATCCGGCGGTGTCTTTGAGCATCGCCGGTACGAGCACGGGCGGCACCTGGAACGTGATCCGTTCCTGGACCGCTTCGCGCAGGGGTGTGAACAGGGTGTCACCGGCTTCGGCGAGGCCGCCACCGATGATCACTGTCCGCGGGTCGAGCAGGCTCTGGGCGAAGACGATCCCGTCGGCCAGAGCGGCGACCGCCTCGGACCAGACCTCGATCGCCCGCTTGTCCCCGGCCTCGACCGCGCGGGCGCAGTCGGCGCCGTCGGCGTCGGGGTCTCCGCTGGCCTCGGCCCAGGCCCGGGACACGGCCGAGGCCGAGGCCACGGTCTCCAGGCAGCCGCGGGCTCCGCAGCCGCAGTCCCGTCCGCCGGGGCGGACGATCACGTGCCCGATCTCGCCGGCGTTGCCGTGCGCCCCGGCCTCGATCCGCCCGTCGATCCCGATGCCGCCGGCGATGCCGGTGCCCAGGGCGACGAAGAGGAAGCGGTCGACGCCCTGCCCCGCGCCGATCCTGGCCTCGGCCAGGGCCCCGGTGCGGACGTCGTGCCCGAGCGCGACCGGCAGTGCCTCCCCGTGGTCGGAGAGACGGGTGCTGAGCAGCTGCCGCATCGGCAGGTCGCGCCAGCCCAGGTTGGCGGAGAACACGGCGATGCCGTGCTCCGCGTCGATGGTGCCGGGCACGGCGACGCCGGCCGCCGAGGCGGCCGTGCCGTAGCGGCGCAGGCCCTCGTCGCGCAGGTGCGCGGCGAAGTCCAGGATCGCCGCGACGACCGCGTCGGTCCCGTGCTCCCTGCCGGTCGAACGGCGCTCCACATGCAGGAGGGCGCCGTCCTGGGCGACGAGTGCGGCTTTCATGCCGGTCCCGCCGACATCGAGTGCGATGACGTGCTTCACGGGGGACAGTCTCCCTGTACGAGGGAGCAGAGGTCTAGTCCAGTTTGCGGATTGGTCTGGTCCAGGGGCAGAAGGGCTGCTCGGCGGGGGTAATGGGCAGATTTGTCGCCACTCGACTACGCACCGTGACAGTGCGCTGAGCTGCGGTGATGCCAAATAGGGCGGCCCTGTGGTCTAGACCAAGTGGAACCGCAGGTCACCGGCCCCTCGATTCCGCAAGGGTGTTCCAGAAAATTCACCACAAGAACCTTTCTCCTCGTTACTTTTCGACACCTGGCCGTCTGTCAACAGGGTTCCGGTGATGGAAAATCAAGCGATATGTCCGAATAGTCGTTGCGCAGGGTGCAACGAAGTCCAGCTATTCGGTAAATGGTGTAGACCTCTTGAGCGGGACGCGGACAGACTGGCGCCCATAGCGGGGACGGCAGGTCTTCCAGTCGGAGTGGGGCGGGTTCACTTACGCCATCCGGTGGTTGCTGCCGACCTGGGACTCACATTCGGACCCGGCCAGGACCGGGTTCGCATCTGCGAAGGCGGTAGTTCTTAGTGAAGCGTCGTGTGCTTGCCCTCTCTGCAATCGGTGTCGCGGGCGTCATGGCCCTGACTGCCTGCGGCAGCTCTTCCTCCTCCAAGCCCGCCGCCTCCTCCTCGGGCGGCGGCAGCACCACCATCAAGCTCCTCGCGGCCGACTACGGCACCGCCGGTGGCCCGGACAGCTCGCAGACCTACTGGCAGGGCATCGCCGACGCCTTCCACGCGGCCAACCCGACGATCACCGTCAAGGTGCAGACGATCGCCTGGGACAACTGGAGCCAGGTCCAGACCCTGATCCAGAACAAGCAGTACCCGGACATCCTCGAGGGCGACGCCCCCCAGGAGCTCGCCGCCAACGGCCTGCTGTACCCGCTGACCGACGTGATGTCCGCCAGCACCATCAGCAACCTGATCCCGGTGTTCGCCAAGCAGGAGGACGACGCCAACGGCACCGCCTACGGCGCCCCGTTCACCACCAGCGCCCGCGCGCTGTTCTACAACAAGAAGCTCTTCGCCGCCGCCAAGATCGCCGCCCCGCCGACCACCTGGGCCGACCTGCAGGCCGACGCCGCGAAGATCAAGGCGCTCGGCAACGGCACCATCGGCTACGGCCTGCCGCTGGGCTCCGAGGAGGCGCAGGCCGAGTCCTACATCTGGATGCTGGGCAACGGCGGCGGCTACGTCGACGACTCGGGCAAGTACGCGATCAACTCGCCCGCCAACATCGAGACCTTCAACTTCCTGACCAGCCTGGTCAAGGCCGGGGACACCCAGCCCAGCCCGGCCACCACCAACCGCCAGACCATCTGGGACGACTTCGCGGCCGGCCAGGTCGGCATGGCCGGCGGCTCCGGCGCGCTCATCGGCGGCATCACCAAGGCCGGCAAGCTGACGGCCGCGGACTGGGGCGTCACCACGATGCCCGGCAAGTCCGGCCCGCTGACCAAGTCGCTCGCCGTCCACGACGACATCACCGCGTTCAAGGCCGGCGGCCACGCGGCCGAGATCAAGAAGTTCCTGGACTTCGCGTACTCCGACAAGTACCAGATCCAGTTCGACAACGAGTACAACCTGCTCCCGGCCACTACCTCCGCGTCGACCGCGATCTCCGCGAGCAACCCGGTCGCGGCCGGCTTCCTGGCCACCGTCCCCAACGCCGTGGTCTACCCCAACCAGACCAACTGGAACAGCCTCTCCGCGCTGGTCAAGAAGGACATCGGCACCGCTGCGCAGGGCACCAGCCCGGCCACTGTTCTGGGCGACCTTCAGAAGTCCGCCACCAGCAACTAGTTGATCCGCACTGCTGACGGCCGGCGCAGCGAGTAGGTTTCGCTGCGCCGGCCTCCGGCGCGCACCGATGGAGAAGACCATGACCCAAACGACTCATGCCGACGCGCCGGGTGCGGCGCCCGGTCCGGGCACGGCGCCGGCGGCGTCGGGTTCCCGGTTGGGCCCACTGCGGCGGGTGGGGCGGGCCCTTGAGCCGCTGCCCTGGATCGCGCCGGCCACCGGCCTGATCCTGTTCGTGGTGATCTGGCCGGTCATCGCGATGTTCCAGACCTCCCGGAGGCACTTCGGCTCCCTGGGCGGCGACATGGGCTCGGCGGGCTGGGACAACTTCACCAAGCTGTTCGACGAGTCCGACCTCCCCGGGGTGCTGTTCCGCACCGTCCTCTGGGTGGTCCTGGTCGTCGGGCTGACCCTGCTGGTCTCGCTCGGCATGGCCAACCTGTTCAACAAGGAGTTCCCCGGACGCCGGGTCGCGCGCTGGGCGCTGATCGCCCCCTGGGCCGCGTCCGTGGTGATGACCTCGATCGTGTTCCGCTGGATGCTCGACCCCAGCAACGGCGCGTTCAACGTGCTGCTGCACGACCTGGGCCTGCTGAAGAGCTACAACGCCGGCAACGCCGACTGGCTCGGCAACCCCACCTACGCCTTCGGCTGGGTGATCCTGGTCGGCGTCTTCGTCTCGGTCCCGTTCACCACCTACGCGCTGCTGGCCGGCCTGCAGGCGATCCCGGCCGAGGTGTACGAGGCCGCCAAGCTGGACGGCGCCTCGCCGTTCCGCACCTACCGGTCGGTCACCCTGCCGCTGCTGCGCCCCGCGCTGCTGGTGGCGATCCTCATCAACGTGATGAACGTCTTCAACTCGTTCCCGATCATCTGGGAGATGACCGGCGGCGGCCCCGGCGACGAGACCGCGACCACCACCATCTTCATGTACACCCTGAAGGCGTCGAACATCGGCGAGGCGGCAGCGATGTCGGTCGTCAACTTCGGCTTCATCATCGTGATCGTCCTGCTCTTCCTGCGGGCGTCCAAGTGGAACACCGCGGAGGACTGACAGATGACCACACTGACCGCACCCGCGCCCGCGAAGGCCGGCAAGGCCGGCGGCGGGAAGCGGAAGCCGCCGCGGCTGCGTACCGTCCTGATCGCCGGCAGCGCCTACCTCATCGGCATCGTCTTCCTGCTGCCGTACCTGGAAATGGTGATCACGGCACTTCGGCCCTCCAACGAGCTGAAGGACCGCGACCTCTTCCCGCACCACTTCAGCTTCTCCAGCTTCACCAACGTCTGGTCCGCCGGACAGGGTGACACCGGCCTCGGCACCAACCTCGGGGTCAGCCTGGAGATCTCCATCGGCGCCACCCTGCTGGTGCTGCTGGTCGCGGTGCCCGCCGCGTACTACACCGCCCGGCGCAACTTCCGCGGCAAGGGCCTGTTCCTGCTGCTGGTGCTGATCACCCAGATGTTCCAACCGACCGCGATGATCGTCGGCATCTACCGGCAGTTCCTGCAGTTCAACCTGATCGACTCGGTCTGGTCGCTCATCCTGGTGAACGCCGGGTTCAACATGGCGTTCGCGGTGTGGATCCTCAACGCCTACTTCAGCGCGATCCCCAAGGAGATCGAAGAAGCCGCGATCGTCGACGGCTGCAGCCGGATCGGCGCGATGTTCCGGGTGATCATCCCGCTGGCGATGCCCGGCCTGGTCACCGCGCTGATCTTCACCTTCATCGCCGCCTGGAACGAGTTCATCGTCGCGCTGACGCTGACCACCTCGGTCAACCACCAGCCGCTGACGGTCAAGACCTCCACCTACATCGGCCAGTACTCGACCGACTGGCAGCATCTCTTCGCCAGCTCGGTGATCGCCACCATTCCGGTGATCATCCTGTTCGCGCTGATCGAGGGCAAGGTCGTGTCCGGCCTGACGGCCGGCTCGGTCAAGTAGCCCGGAGACCGGGAGAGGGGCGCCCCGCCGGGGGTGCCCCTCTTCTCGCATGTGGTCAGAGACTGATGTGGTACGCCTTGCGCAGCGTCTCGTGCACGGTCCAGACGGTGCGGTCGCCCTCGCGCAGCACGCAGGCGTCGCCGGGGCCGACGTCGAAGGTGTCGCCGCCCTCGACCGCGATCGTGGCCCGGCCGCTGACCACGACGAACAGCTCATTGGCCTCGGTGTCGGTGACCGTGCCCGGAGTGATCTGCCAGATCCCGCGGATCTGACTCCCGTCCTCGGACTCCCAGAGCACCGCGCCGGAGACCTCGGGCGTCCCCGCCAGGATCTGCGCCGGGTCGAGCGGGTCGGCTTCCAACTCCGCGTCCGGGATGTGTACGGCGAAACTGCTCATGCTGGTCATGGCCTCGACGCTAACCCCCGCGGACGGCGGCGGGGCAGCAGCACTGTGTGTCGTACCCGGCTGCGGGCTTGGCAGTGTGTCGTGGCGGGGGCGCCCAGTTGTGCGGGGTGGTGTGCCGGGTGGACGGGTGCCGGGCACACTGGGGTGTTCACAGGCGGGTCGGTCGGGGGCGGTGCGGTGGCGGACGGGCGGGACTTCTTCATCAGCTATGCGGGGCCTGACGGTGCGTGGGCGCGGTGGGTGGCGTGGCACTTGGAGCAGGCCGGGTACACGGTGGAACTGGCCGAGTGGGACTGGGCGGTGGGCCAGAACTTCGTGGAGAAGATGGGGGAGGCGCTGCGGCGGGCGACCCGGGTGGTGGCGCTGTTCTCACCGGCGTACTTCGAGCCGGGACGCTTCACCAGGGACGAGTGGACCTCGGTCCGGGCGGTGCGGGACCGCGGCAAGGACCGGCTGCTGCCCTTCCGCATCGAGAAGTTCCCGCACGAGCTGGTCCCCGACGACCTGCGGTCGCTGCTGTACCGGGACCTGTTCGACCTCCCGGAGGACCAGGCCCGCGAGGCGCTGCTCGACGCGGTGGCCGGCCCGCGCCGGCCCAACGGCGCCCCGATCTTCCCCGGCCACGGTCGGGCAACCGCCGCCCCCGGCACGGCCCCGGCGCTGCCCTCGACGCCCCCCTCGGCGGCGGGCCCGCCCACGGTGGGCCTCCCGGCGAACGGCGTGGACGCACGGTCGCCGGCCGGCACCGAGCGGGCGCGGGACTTGGCCGAGATCGAGGTCCTGGTCGGACGCGCGGAACGGCACGCGCAGCAGGAGCGCTTCCGCAGCGCGGCGATGCTGTGGGAGGAGGTCGCCGCGGACCGGACCAGGGTGCTGGGCCCCGACCACCCCGACACCCTGGCCAGTCGCTACTGGCACGCCAGATGCCTCGGTATGGCAGGGGAGGCGGCGGAGGCGGTCGAGCTGTCGGCGGGGGTTGCTGCGGATCGTGCCCGGATTCTGGGCCCCGACCACCCCGACACCTTGAACAGTCGTCACAATCACGCCTGGGCGCTCGGTGTGGCGGGGGAGGTGGCGGAGGCGGTCGGGCTGTCGGCGGGGGTTGCTGCGGATCGTGCCCGGATTCTGGGCCCCGACCACCCCGACACCTTGAACAGTCGTCACAATCACGCCTGGGGGCTCGGTGTGGCGGGGGATTTCGCTGAGGCTGCCCGGTTGATGGCGGGGGTTGCTGCGGATCGTGCGCGGGTGCTGGGAGCGGACCACGTCGACACCCTGGCCAGCCGCGACAACCACGCCTGGGTGCTCGGCGAGGCGGGGGATTTCGCTGAGGCTGCCCGGTTGATGGCGGGGGTTGCTGCGGATCACGCGCGGGTGCTGGGCCCCGACCACCCCGACACCCTGGCCAGCCGCGCCAGCCACGCCTGGGCGCTCGGCGAGGCGGGGGATTTCGCTGAGGCTGCCCGACTGATGGCGGGGGTTGCTGCGGATCGTGCCCGGGTTCTGGGAGCGGACCACCCCGACACCTTGCACAGCCGCCGGGTTCACGCTGAGAACAGCAAGCGGGCGGCCGAGGGCGGGTAGAGCGCTGCCTTGCCGCTCCCTCTCGCACTAGCATGCGATTAACGGGAGTGTTCGAACGGCAGGACGACAGGGCGGCGGAAGGGGCAGGGCAGGTGGACGAACTCACGGACCGGGACCGCGCCGTCCTCGCGCTGGAAGCGCGGCAGTGGCGTACCCCGGGGGCGAAGGAGGCGGCGATACGGGAGGAGCTGGGGCTGGCCCCGGTCCGCTACTACCAGCTGCTGAACGGCCTGCTGGACCGGCCTGCCGCGCTGGCCCATGACGCGCTCCTGGTCAACCGGCTGCGACGGTTGCGGGAGGCGCGGCGGGGCAGACGCTGACGGCGGTCGCCGCGCTGTCCACCGTCCACTGCGTAAGGTCGGCTGCATGACCCTGATCGAACCGACGTCCCCCGCCGGCGAAGCCGGTCTCTCCGCGATCCGGAAGAACCCCGCCCGCGCCGTCGCGGCGTTCGACTTCGACGGGACGCTCGCGCCCATCGTGGCCGACCCCGAGCAGGCCAGGGCGCACCCCGGCGTGGTCCCCGCGCTGGCCAGGCTCGCCCCGCGGCTCGCCGCAGTGGTGGTGGTGACCGGACGCCCCGCGGCCACCGCCGTGGAGTACGCCGGCTTCGCCGGGGCGCCCGGCCTGGAGCACCTCACCGTCCTCGGCCACTACGGGCTCGAACGCTGGGACGCCGCGACCGGCGAACTGGGCGCCCCCGCCGAGCACCCCGGCGTCGCCGCGCTGCGGGCCGAACTGCCCGGGCTGCTCGCCACCGCACCGCAGGGGGTCTGGCTGGAGGACAAGGGCCGCGCCCTCGCCGTGCACACCCGCCGCGCCGCCGAGCCCGACGTCGCCCTGGCCGCGCTGGACGCCCCGCTGCGGGCCGCCGCCGCCCGGCACGGGCTGGCCGTGGAACCGGGGCGGATGGTGCTGGAACTGCGGCCCCCCGGCATGGACAAGGGCGTCGCCCTCACCGCGTTCCTGCGCGAGCGCGACGCCGGATCCGTGCTCTTCGCCGGCGACGACCTCGGCGACCTCGCCGCCTACGACGCGGTGGACGCGCTGCGGGCCTCGGCAGGGCTGGACGCCCTGCTGGTCTGCAGCGCCCCGACGACCGGCGAACCCCCGGTCCGTGCCCTCGCCGACCGCGCCGACCTGATCGTCCCCGGCCCCGAGGGCGTGGTGGCTCTGATCAACGCACTGGCCGACGCGCTGGGAGCCTGAGAAGGTACGCACACTGACAATCCGTCAACGAAGGGTGTCTTGTCGGATAACAGTGACATTTCAAGCACCCCGCCGAGACCTCCCAGGCGCTACCTTCCCAATGACACAGGGGGTAGTAGGACGATGGAATGGGTTGTTCCCGGATACCGGCACACGCGGGAGCTCGGCTCGGGTGCGAGCGGGCGTGTGGTTCTGGCGCTGCACGACGAGACCGGTACGGCGGTCGCGATCAAGTACCTCGGGGAGGAGCTCCGCGCCGACGCGGACTTCCTCGAGGAGTTCCGCGCGGAGGCGCGCCTGCTCGGCGACCTGGAGACGCCGTACGTGGTGCGGCTCTGGGAGTACGTGGAGGGGCCCGAGGGCGCCGCCATCGTCATGGAACTGGTGGACGGCATAGCCCTGCGGGCGCTGCTGCGCCAGGCCGGGGCGACCGGCCCGGAGGCGGCGCTGGTCGTCCTCAAGGGCTCGCTGCTCGGGCTGGCGGCAGCGCACGCGATGGGCGTGGTGCACCGCGACTACAAGCCGGAGAACGTGCTGGTCGCGGCTGACGGCTCGTCGAAACTGGTGGACTTCGGCATCGCCGTGAAGACCGGCGACGCGGTCGGCATCGCCGGCACCCCGCCGTACATGGCCCCCGAGCAGTGGGCCGGCGACCCGGCCACGCCGGCGGCGGACGTCTACGCCGCGACGGCCACCTTCTTCGAGTGCCTGACCGGGAAGCGCCCGTATCCGGGCACCGAGTTCGCCGAGCTGGTGGTGCAGCACACCACCGCCCCGATCCCGGACGAGCTCGCGCCCGAGGCGGTCCGCCCGCTGATCCGGCACGGCCTGGCGAAGACCGCCGACGAGCGGCCCAGCAGCGCGGCGGCGTTCGTCGCCGAGCTGGAGTCGGTCGCCGGGGTCGCCTACGGCGAGGACTGGGAGGAGAAGGGCCAGCGCAAGCTCGCCGCGCTGGCGGCGCTGCTCCCGCTGCTGTTCCCCTCCGCGGGGGGCGCCGCGGCGGACGGGTCCACGGCGGTGGCGACCACGGTGCTGGGCGGGGCGGGCGGCCTCGCCAAGAGCGGGGGACGGCTGATCCGCAAGCGGGTGCTGGTGGGCGGGCTGGCCGGCACGGTCGTCCTGGGCCTGCTGCTCGGCGGGGGGTACGCCTCCGGCGCGATAGGCAGTGGCCACACCCACACCAAGACCGTCGCCGACCCGATACCCAGCGCGATCACCTCGTTCACCCCCAGCGGCTCCCCCACCCCGGTGCCGACCCCGACCCCCACCCCCACCCCGACGCCCACCCCGTCGACGACCCCCACCGCGACGGTGACCCCGACGGCAGCGGCAGGCGGCACGACGGGTGGCACGGGCACCACCACCAAGCCCACCACCAAGGCCCCCACCACCAAACCCGCGACGAAGCCCCCGACCACCAAACCCGTGACGAAGTCGCCCACGCCGACACCCAGCAAGACGGTGACGGTCACCCATGTCACCGGGCTCGTCGTGGACGCGTTCTCCGTCAACCCCAACACCTTTGTCGGTACAGCGGTCGCCAATCTCACGACGGACGGCACCGGGCCGGTCACGGTGACGGTCCACTGGTGGGTCAGGGAGGGCGAGGGCGGGCAGAAGGTGCTGAGCACCGAGACCAAGACGCTCTCGGGGAAGACCAGTTACATAAGGGTCGAGTTCACCCCGTTCTCCTTCGCCGGCTACTGCGGCAGCGTCATGGGCATTCAGTTCACGAGCCCCACGACCACCTTGGCTCCGACCGACGACACCAGCGAAGGGTGCATCATCACATGACCCCCGAGGACACACCCCGCGATGCCGTCCCGCCGGACTCCGGCACGTTTCGGCTGAGGCCGCCGCAGCGGCATGCCGCGCCTCCGCCGCCGCCGGACACCTCGACCGTGCAGCTCGGGGGCGGGTACGGCGCCGGCCCGGGCTCCGGGTACGGGACGCCGATGCCGGCGTACGAGGCGACGCCGACGGTGTTCTCGCCGCCGGCGCCGCCGCCCGACGAGCAGCCGCCCGCGGAGAGCCTGATCAGGTTCGGCCCCGGCGTGCCCGACCCCAAGACGGCGCGGACGATGGCCGTCTGGCAGGGCGCGGGCCCGGCCGGCGCTGCCGCCGCCGCGGAGCAGGGCAAGCCGAAGAAGCGCAAGCTGGGCGGGTTCCTGCTGGCCGGTCTGGTCCTGCTGGGCGTCGTCGCGTTCCTGCTGTGGAACCGCTTCGGCACCCCGCTGAGCATCGGCTCGGTCGCGGTCACCGCCAGCCCCGCCGCGCTCACCTGCGACGGGACCGAGGAGGTCAACGCCGTGGTGCACACCAACGGCGGTTCCGGGGTGATCCACTACCGCTGGATCCGCAGCGACGGCAGCAGTGACGGCATGCAGACCAAGACCGTGCCGTCGGGCCTGCACGAGGTGACGCTGCCGCTGCGCTGGACCGTGCAGGGGAACGGCAATCTGCAGGCCACCGCGACGGTGGAGATCACCGAGCCGGGCGCGCACAGCGCCTCGGCAAGCTTCAACTACTCCTGCAGCAAGTAGCCTTCCCGCTCAGCCCCGCTGATCCTCCGTCAGAGCCTGGTACTGCTCCAGGAACCAGGCCGACGGGGGCAGCGCGGTGCTCGCCTCGGCCAGCCGCAGGCAGCGCGCGGCGCGCTCGTCCTCCGGCATGGTCAGGGCGGTGTGCAGGGCCTCGGCGGTGGCGATGATGTCGTACGGGTTGACCACCACGGAGTCGGCGCCCAGTTCCTCGTAGGCGCCGGCCTCGCGGGACAGCACCAGGGCGCAGCCCCGGTCGGTGACCACCGGGACCTCCTTGGCGACCAGGTTCATCCCGTCCCTGATCGGGTTGACCAGGGCGACGTCGGCGAGCCGGTACGCGGCCAGCGACCGCGCGAAGTCGTCGTCCACGTGCAGGATCACCGGCTGCCAGGTGGGGGTGCCGTACTCGTCGTTGATCTCCTGGGCCACCCGCAGCACCGAGGCGGTGTACTCGCGGTACTCCGGCAGGTCGTGCCGCGAGGGGTAGGCGAAGGCGATGTGGACGACCCGGTCCAGCCATTCCGGCCGGGTCCGCAGCAGGTGCCGGTAGGCGTGCAGGCCGCGGACGATGTTCTTGGACAGCTCGGTCCGGTCCACCCGGACCACGGTCTTCCGGTCGCCGACGGCCTCGCGCAGGGTGGCCAGCCGGGAGTCCACGTCCGGACGGTGCGACCGCTCGCGCAGGAAGTCGCCGTCGGCGCCCAGCGGGTGCACGCCGAGCCGGGTGGTCCGGCCCTTGTAGGTGATGGTCAGCGCGTCCCGGTCGACCTCGGCGCCGAGCACGGCCTCGCAGCAGTCGGCGAAGGCCCCGGCCCAGCGCCGGGTGAGGAACCCGGCGCGGTCCGCGCCGAGGATCCCGGCCAGGACGTCCCGGCCCACGTCGTCGGGCAGCAGCCGGTAGTAGTCCGGCGGGGCCCAGGGGGTGTGCGAGAAGTGCCCGATCCGCAGGTCGGGGCGCAGTTCGCGGAGCAGCCGGGGTGTCAGTGACAGGTGGTAGTCCTGGACCAGCACGGTCGCGCCGGGCGCGGCGTTCTCCGCCAGCGCCTCGGCGAAGGCCGTGTTGTACGCCTCGTAGGAGGCCCACTCGCGGCGGAAGGAGCTGCCGAAGACCGGGGTGGTCGGCGTGTTGTAGATGAGGTGGTGCACGAACCAGAGGGTGGAGTTGGCGATGCCGTTGTAGGCGCGGGCGAAGGTGCCCGGGTCGATGTCCAGCATGCGCACGGACGGGTCGTCGAGGCCCTGCCGGGTCGCGGCGCGGTCGCCCTCCGACAGCGCGGCGCAGACCCAGACCGAGTCGACCTCGTCGCCGATGGCGCTGAGCCCCGACACCAGCCCGCCGCCGCCCCGGCGTGGCGTCAGGGTGCCGTCGTCCTCGACCGTGAACGAGATCGGGCCCCGGTTGGAGGCGAGCAGAATCGATGCCGGACTAGCTGTGACCATGATGCTCAGCCTTGCCTGCTCGTGACCGGGTCAAACGTCGTTCGCGGTGAGCGTGACGACGGGTGGCCGGTCGGTGGCCGCGATGTCGGCGGTGCTGGGGGTGAATCCCGCCGCGGTGCGGGTGAACTGGGTGAGTCTGGGCCGGGCCAGGTCGTCCGCGGCCTTGATCCGGTTGCTGCGGGCCAGCCGGTCGAGCGCGGTGAGCTGGATGGCGGCGGCCATCCGGCCGAGCGCCTGCGCGTCCTGGTGCCGGTGGTGCCGGACGCCGACGTCCACCTGGGCCAGGGCGTCGAGGCCGGCCAGTTCCAGCGCGTCCACCAGCAGGCCGAGCTCGACGCCGTAGCCGGTGGCGAAGGGCAGCCGTTCCAGCAGTGAGCGCCGCGCCGCGTACTCGCCGCCGAGCGGCTGGACGAAGCCGGCCAGCAGCGGCCAGTAGAGGTTCAGCAGCGGGCGGGCGACCAGCTCGGTGACCCGGCCGCCGCCGGCCGGGATCACCGTGTCGCCGGTCTCCAGCGGCCGGTCGTACATGGCCTTGACGAAGGCCACCTCGGGTTCGGTGAGCAGCGGCCCGACGATGCCGGAGACGAAGGCGGAGTCGAACTCGCGCAGGTCGGCGTCGATGAAGCAGACGATGTCGCCGCTGGTCGCGAGGAGCGAGCGCCACAGCACCTCGCCCTTGCCGGGCAGCGCGGGCAGCTCGGGGAGTATCGAGTCGCGGTGCACCACCCGGGCCCCGGCCGCGGCGGCGGCCTGCCCGGTGCGGTCGCTGGAGCCGGAGTCGACCACGACCAGTTCGTCCACCAGCGGCACGGCGTCCATCAGGTCGCGGCGGATGGCGGAGACGATTCCGCCGACCGTGGCCTCCTCATCCAGTGCGGGCAGCACGACGCTGACGGTGCTTCCGGTCGCCTCCTTGGCGGCGAGCAGTTCGGGCAGCGAGCGGTCGTCGGCCGCCCAGGAGCGGTGGCGCAGCCAGTCCGCGACCTCGTCAAGCACAGGACTCCTCTGGTGTGGCACGAGCCGTGATGCGCGTCTCGTCTCGCGGACGCCCAGTGATCGCCGACGTCGCTTCGGTTACAGTCTTGGGGATGACAGACGCCCGCCGCACGGCGGACGCACTGCCATCATCACAAATGCGGACCAGGAGCGAACGGTCCGCCATAGAGCTCATCCAGAGGGACTGAGGGAACGGCCCGTTGAAGTCCCGGCAACCCTCCTGCCAGCTACAGCCGTCAAGGCCCTGGTGGGGAAGGTGCCAATTCCGTCCTGCGGCGAAACGCGCCGCGGGGAAGATGAGGAGAGAGGGCCTCGCCATCATGGCTGCTGCAACTGTCACACCCGAGTCTTTCGGTCCCGCCGTCGCCCTGTCCTGCAGGGAGTGCGGTGCGCGGACCCCGCTCGCCCCCGACTTCGCCTGTACCGAGTGCTTCGGGCCCCTCGAGGTGGCCTACGAGCTGCCCAGCGGCGACCCCGAGGCGCTGCGGGCGCAGATCGAGGCGGGCCCGGCGAACATCTGGCGCTACGCCCCGCTGCTGCCGGTCCCGGCCGACGTGGCGACCCGGCCGAACATCAACCCGGGCTGGACCAAGCTGGTCAAGGCCGACAACCTGGCCCGCGAGCTGGGGATCACCGGCGGCCTGTACGTCAAGGACGACTCCGGCAACCCGACCCACTCCTTCAAGGACCGGGTCGTCGCGATCGCGGTCGAGGCCGCCCGCACCTTCGGCTTCACCACCCTCTCCTGCTCCTCCACCGGCAACCTGGCCGGCGCGGTGGGCGCCGCCGCGGCCCGTACCGGGCTGCGCTCCTGCGTGTTCATCCCGCAGGACCTGGAGCAGGGCAAGATCGTGATGGCCGCGGTGTACGGCGGCGAGCTGGTCGGCATCGAGGGCAACTACGACGATGTGAACCGCTTCTGCTCGGAGCTGATCGGCGACCCGGCCGGCGAGGGCTGGGGCTTCGTCAACGTCAACCTGCGCCCGTACTACGGCGAGGGCTCGAAGACCCTGGCGTACGAGATCTGCGAGCAGCTGGGCTGGCGGCTGCCGGACCAGCTGGTGATCCCGATCGCCTCCGGCTCGCAGCTGACGAAGATCGACAAGGGGCTGAAGGAGCTGATCGCGCTCGGCCTGGTCGAGGACAAGCCCTACAAGATCTTCGGGGCCCAGGCCGAGGGCTGCTCGCCGGTCTCGGTCGCCTTCAAGACCGGCCGCGACGTGATCCGCCCGCAGAAGCCGAACACCATCGCCAAGTCGCTGGCGATCGGCAACCCGGCCGACGGCCCCTATGTGCTGGACATCTGCCGCCGTACCGGCGGGGCGGTCGAGGACGTCAACGACGAGCAGGTCGTGGACGCGATCAAGCTGCTGGCGCGGACCGAGGGGATCTTCGCCGAGACCGCGGGCGGGGTTACCGTGGGTGTACTGCAGAAGCTGATCAAGAACGGCCTGCTCGACCCGGCAGCCGAGACCGTGGTCCTGAACACCGGAGACGGTCTGAAGACCCTGGACGCGGTGGAACCCACCACCGGCCTGTCCGCCACCATCCGCCCCACCCTGGACTCCTTCCGAGAGGCTGGCCTCGCATGAGCGTCTCCGTTCGCATCCCGACGATCCTCCGCACCTACACCGGCGGCGCCGCCGAGGTGAAGGCCGAGGGCGCGACCCTCGCCGCCGTCATCGAGGACCTGGAGGCCAACCACACCGGCATCCGCGGCCGGATCCTCGACGACAGCGGCAAGCTGCGGCGTTTCGTCAATGTGTATGTGAACGACGACGACGTGCGCTTCGCGGACGGTCTTGAGACGGTGATCTCCGACGGCGGAGCGGTCTCGATCATTCCCGCCGTCGCCGGTGGCTGAACGAATTAGTTTCACTGCATGACGAAAGCCGGGGCGCCCTTCCCTACCGGGCGGGTGCCCCGGCTTTCGCTTTCCCCCGGTAGGGGTACAGTGGCTTCCGGTTGATGCAGGCTGCGCGGTCGGCGCGGTATTCAAACCTCTTCTCCTTCGGTATCTGTCATCACCTGCAGCCCAGGGGGCTGCTGCGCCCCAAGGGTCCGCCGAGAAATCCTGAAGCGATTTGTCTATCAGGTCCGCTATGTCCGGAGTACTTTGCCTCGCTTTGTTGACATAAGCACCGCAGTGCCCCTTAATATCCCCGAGAATTCTCCGCCGTGCGCCCTGTTGCAGAGGGCGTCTGAGTGGATACATTCAGCGTCGGTCGCGTGTTGCGCAAAGCGTCGGTGCGCGATCCGGTCCGCGGAGTGCGGTCCGTGAAAGGGCCAGTAATAGGGGAGTACGGAATGGCTCAGGGCACCGTCAAGTGGTTCAACGCGGAGAAGGGGTACGGCTTCATCGCGGTCGACGGTGGTGCGGACGTGTTCGTCCACTACAGCGCGATCCAGATGGACGGGTACCGGTCGCTCGAGGAGGGCCAGCGGGTCGAATTCGAGATCTCGCAGGGTCAGAAGGGTCCGCAGGCGGACATGGTCCGCGTGGTGTGACCGCTCCATCGAGCGATCGCTGACAGACCTTCCGGTAGGCCGATACCCCCCTGGGGTAGCGGCCTACCGGCGTTTCCAGTCCCCGTTCCAGGGCATCTGCTTGCACTCAAGGGGTGAGAGTGCTAATCATTGGCGTTAGCACTCTGAGGTAGAGAGTGACAACGGGCCGGGTAGGTGAGGCTCCGGACGCGACGGGAAGTGACCGTCGTAGGCCGGGACCGTCCGTCGCGGGCGCCAGCGCGGTCCACACGCAGCCACCCTGTCCGGGAGGACCACTTCCATGGCCAAGATCATTGCGTTTAACGAGGAAGCTCGTCGCGGCCTTGAGCGCGGGATGAACCAGCTCGCCGACGCTGTCAAGGTCACGCTCGGCCCCAAGGGCCGCAACGTCGTCCTGGAGAAGAAGTGGGGCGCCCCCACGATCACCAACGACGGTGTCTCCATCGCCAAGGAGATCGAGCTCGAGGACCCGTACGAGAAGATCGGTGCCGAGCTCGTCAAGGAGGTCGCCAAGAAGACGGACGACGTCGCGGGCGACGGCACCACCACCGCCACCGTGCTGGCCCAGGCGCTCGTGCGCGAGGGCCTGCGCAACGTCGCCGCGGGTGCCAACCCGATGGCGCTGAAGCGCGGCATCGAGAAGGCCGTCGCGGCCGTCTCCGCCCAGCTCCTCGAGCAGGCGAAGGACGTGGAGACCAAGGAGCAGATCGCCTCCACCGCCTCCATCTCCGCCGCTGACCCCCAGATCGGCGAGCTCATCGCCGAGGCGATGGACAAGGTCGGCAAGGAAGGCGTCATCACCGTCGAGGAGTCGCAGACCTTCGGTCTGGAGCTCGAGCTCACCGAGGGCATGCGCTTCGACAAGGGCTTCATCTCGGCGTACTTCGCCACCGACCTGGAGCGTATGGAGACCTCGTTCGAGGACCCCTACATCCTGATCGCCAACTCCAAGATCGGCGGGGTCAAGGACCTGCTCCCGATCCTGGAGAAGGTCATGCAGTCCGGCAAGCCGCTGCTGATCATCGCCGAGGACGTCGAGGGCGAGGCCCTGTCGACCCTGGTCGTCAACAAGATCCGCGGCACCTTCAAGTCCGTCGCCGTCAAGGCCCCGGGCTTCGGTGACCGTCGCAAGGCCATGCTCGGCGACATCGCCATCCTCACCGGTGGCACGGTCATCTCCGAGGAGGTCGGCCTCAAGCTGGAGAACGCCGGTCTTGAGCTGCTCGGCCGCGCCCGCAAGGTCGTCATCACCAAGGACGAGACCACCATCGTCGACGGTGGCGGCGAGAGCGACCAGGTCGCCGGCCGGGTCAACCAGATCCGCGCCGAGATCGAGAACAGCGACTCGGACTACGACCGCGAGAAGCTCCAGGAGCGCCTGGCGAAGCTCGCGGGCGGCGTGGCCGTCATCAAGGCCGGCGCCGCGACCGAGGTCGAGCTCAAGGAGCGCAAGCACCGCATCGAGGACGCCGTTCGCAACGCGAAGGCGGCCGTCGAGGAGGGCATCGTCGCCGGTGGTGGCGTTGCGCTGCTGCAGGCTTCGGTGATCTTCGAGAAGCTGGAGCTGGAGGGCGACGAGGCCACCGGTGCCAACATCGTCAAGGTCGCCCTTGAGGCCCCGATCAAGCAGATCGCCTTCAACGCCGGCCTCGAGGGCGGCGTCGTGGTGGAGAAGGTCCGCAACCTGCCCTACGGCCACGGCCTGAACGCCGCGACCGGCGAGTACGTGGACCTGATCGCGGCCGGCATCATCGACCCGGCCAAGGTCACCCGCTCCGCCCTGCAGAACGCGGCCTCCATCGCCGCGCTCTTCCTCACCACCGAGGCGGTCATCGCCGACAAGCCCGAGAAGGCCGGTGCCCCCGCGGGCGGCGGCATGCCGGGCGGTGACATGGACTTCTGATCCTGACCCTCCCGGTCGGATCGGCAGTTCGGCAGTACCCGCGTACGAGGCGGCTCTCCCTTCGGGGAGGGCCGCCTCGTTGCGTCCCGGGCGCTTGCCTGGTTTGGGACAATGGGGGGATGGACGACTCCGAAAGCTCGAACCCAGGCATCGAAGCCGCGCTGCACACCGCCCGGGCGGGCGTGCTGCGGGACCTGGCGACCCGTGACGTCGCCGACGCCACCGTCGTCTCGCTGCTGGAGGACGCGGTGGCCCAGCGCCGCTGGTGGGTGGAACAGTGGCCGGCCGGCGCCGAGTTCCTGCTCGGCCTGGTCGCCCAGGACATCCAGGACGCCCTGCTGGAGGCCTACGGCCGCTGGCCGCTCTGCGGGTCCTGCGCGGTCGAGGGCGAGCTGCAGGCGCTCAGTGTGGACCCGGAGCTGGGGCCCGACCCGCACTGGGTGTGCGAGAAGGAGGGCATCGTGATCGCCCCGGTCGGAGCGCTCCAGGCATGATCCTGATCGACCCCCCGACCTGGCCCGGGCACGGACGGCTCTGGTCGCACCTGGTCAGCGACGTCTCCTACGACGAACTGCATGCGTTCGCGCGGCGGCTGGAGATCCCCGAGCGGGGGTTCGAGCGCGACCACTACGACGTTCCCGAACGGCTGTACGCGGCGGCGGTGGCGGCCGGGGCGGTGCAGGTGTCCAGTCGGGAGGTGGTGGCCCGGCTCACCTCTGCGGGGCTGCGGCGGAGGAAGGGTGCGGCGTTGTAGGGGGTTGCTGTTCGCGCAGTTCCCCGCGCCCCCCACGCCTGGGGGCGCGGGGAACTGCGCGAACAAGAGCCACTACGAACGCAGGGCGTCCAGTTCCGCCCCGAGGTTGCTCCGGGCCGCAGCGTCGTAACGCGCTCGCGCAGCCGCCGTGCGGAACAGCGTCGGCAGCCCCAGCAGCTGTTCGAGGATCTGCGCCCGCCCCGCCCGGAACGCCTTCTCCGGCACGAACCCGTACTCCTCCCGTACCGCCGCGGCGTAGGCCGCGTACGCCGCCGGGTCGCGGCCCAGGACGGCGAGGTCCGCGTCGCACAGCAGCTCGCCGTGGCGGTCGCCCGGGGCGGGGTCGTGACCGGTCGTCAGCCGGACCAGTCGGGCGGACTCGGCCACCAGCGCAGCCGGAACCCCTGCTTCCGGCAGAACCCGCTCCGCGAGCCTCGCGCTGCGCTCCTCGTTCTCGGACCGGTCCGGCGCGTACACGGCGTCGTGGAACCAGGCGCCGAGGCGGACCGCGTCGGCGTCCTCGCCCGGCTCGGCGAGTTCGTCGACCGCGTCCAGGACGGCCGCCAGATGGGTGAGCGTGTGGTACCGCCGTTGGGGCTCTGACCAGCGGCGCAGCAGTTCGTCGCCGAAGGCGGCCGGGGGTGGGGAACCGGGGGTGACGACCCGTTCGAGCAGGGCGGTCCAGCGGTCCAGCAGGGCGGCGGCAAGCTCGGCGTCAGGATGCGGAGACGTTGGCATGACGCCATTGTGGGGCAGAAGGGCGTAGAAGTTTGCGCGATCAAGGGCTGTTCAGGACTCGCCGCGAAGCGGCCGGATATGGCAGGCTAAGCAATATGTCTAGACCAATCTTCGAGGTTATCGCCACGTCCGCCCAGGATGCGGTGGCAGCAGCTGCCGGTGGTGCCGACCGCCTGGAGCTGGCCGTCGACATGGGCGCCGACGGGCTCACCCCGTCGGTGGAGGAGTTCGCCCGGATCCGCGCCGCCGTGCACATCCCGCTCCGGGTGATGCTGCGCGACCGCGACGGCTTCCGGCCGCGCGACCTCGACCAGCTCTCCGCCACCGCGCAGGCGCTGCGGGCCGAGGGCGCGGAGGAGTTCGTGTTCGGGTTCCTCACCCCCGAGGGCACCGTCGACCTGGAGGCGGTCCGTACCGTCCTGGACGCGATCCCCGGCTGCAGCTGGACCTTCCACCGGGCGCTGGACAACGCCGCGGACCGGGCCTCGGTGCGGGCCGCGATCGACGGCCTGCCGGGCCTGGACACCGTGCTGACGGCCGGTTCGGCCGCGGGCGTGGCCGCCGGCATCGACGTGCTCGCGGCCGAGTCCGCGCGGTCCGGCGAGCCCGGCTACCGGCCGCAGATCCTGGTCGGCGGCGGTCTCAAGGCCGACCAGGTCCCCGGGCTCCGGGCGCTGGGCATCGCCGGCTTCCACGTCGGCGGGATGGTCCGCAAGGCGGGCTGGGACGGGCCGGTGGACACCGGCCTGGTGCAGCAGTGGCGCCGCCTGGTCGACGCCGACGCCCACGCGGCGGCGTAGGCGCCGAAGGCCCGGCCTACACCCGCAGCGCGGCCGGCAGGTCGCGGGAGTGCAGCACGGTCAGTCCTGAGACCGGGCGGGTCAGGCAGACGTACAGCCGGCGCAGGCCGGTCCGGCGGTCGGGCTCGCCGTCCACGATGGCGGCGGGCTCGTCCAGGACCACGTAGTCGTACTCCAGGCCCTTGGCGAGGGTGGCCGGGACCAGGGTGAGCCGGGACTCGGCGGTGGTCTCGGTGCCGGGGTCCAGGTGCGGCAGGCCGGCCGCGTCCAGCGCGGCGGCCAGCAGCGGGATCCGGGCGTCGGCGGCGATCAGGCCGACCGAGCCCTCCTGCCGCAGCGTCTCCCGGCAGGCGGCGACGACGGCGTCGGTGAGCGCGGCCGGGGCCGCGGGCGGGGTCAGCGCCGAGGCGGCGTCCAGGGCGGCCGAATCGTCCGCGGCGGAGTCGTCCGGGGACGGGCCGGCGGGAGAGATCCGGCGGACGGTGAGCGCGCCCCGGGACTCCCGGACCGACTCGGCCGGGGCCAGGTCGGGGGCGATCCCCGGCAGCAGCCGGGAGGCGTAGCCGATGACCTCGCTCGGCACCCGGAAGGTCTTGGTCAGCGCCTCGACCCGGGAGCCCGGCTTGCCCAGGTGCTCCAGCGCCTCGGCCCAGCTCGCGGTGGCCCACGGGGTGGTGCCCTGGGCGATGTCGCCGAGCACGGTCGCGGAGCCGGTGGTGCAGCGGCGGCCGACGGCGCGGTACTGCATCGGGGAGAGGTCCTGGGCCTCGTCCAGGACCACATGGCCGAGCGAGTGGGTCCGCTCCACCAGGTCCCTGGCCTCGTCGATGAGCACGGCGTCGGCGAGCGACCAGGGCGCGGTGCGGAGGCTGCGCGGGGGCTTGGGCCAGAGCACGGTGCGCTGCTCGTCCGGGGTGAGGATGCCGTCGGCGCACGCGGCCAGGAACTCCGGGTCGGAGAGCAGCCGGAACACCAGCTTGGCCGGGTCGACCGCCGGCCAGGCCGCCTTGACCGCCGCCTTCACCGCGGGGTTGCGGGCCACCGCGTCCTGGACCCGGTCGTCCGGGGCCTCGCCGCCGTTCTCCATCTTGACCAGCACGGCGTGCGCGATCCGCTGCGGCAGGGCGGCCAGGGCGGCCCCGTAGCGGATGTCACGGTCCATCAGTTCCTGGACCAGTTCCTCCAGTTCGTAGGCCGGGACGCGCCAGCGGCGGGAGCCGCGGACCACCACGCAGGGCTCGGTCGGCAGCCGGATGCCGGAGCGGACGGCGCGCTGCAGCACCGCGGCCATCCGGGCGTCGCCCTTGACCACGGCGGTGTCGGCCGGGTCGGCGCCGGCGACCGCGACATGGGAGACCAGCTCCTCGACCGTGGCCTGGGCCACGTCCAGCTCGCCCAGGGCGGGCAGCACCTGCTCGATGTAGTGCAGGAAGGAGCGGTTCGGCCCGATCACCAGGGTGCCGGTGCGGGCCAGCCGCTCACGGTGCGCGTACAGCAGGTAGGCGACGCGGTGCAGGCCGACGGCGGTCTTGCCGGTGCCCGGAGCGCCCTGGACGCAGACCGTGCCGTGGATGTCGGCCCGGACGATCTCGTCCTGCTCCGGCTGGATGGTGGCGACGATGTCGCGCATCGGGCCGACGCGGGGGCGCTCGATCTCGGCGGCCAGCAGGGCGCTGGCGGTGTCCAGCTCGGCCGGGTCGGTGAGGTGCTCGTCCTCGTAGGCGGTCAGCTCGCCGCCGGTGTAGCCGAAGCGGCGGCGCAGGCCGACGTCCAGCGGGTCCTTGCGGCTGGCGCGGTAGAAGGGCTGGGAGACGGGGGCGCGCCAGTCGATGACCATCGGGTCGCCGTGGCCGTCGTGGACGTGCCTGCGGCCGATGTAGAACTGCTCGTCGCGGCGGTCCCCGGCGCCGTCCAGGCCCGGGGCGTGCAGGTAGTCCAGGCGGCCGAAGAAGAGCGGGGTGTGGGCCAGGTCGGCCAGGGCCTTGATCCGGTCGGACATCTCGCGCTGCAGGATCGCGGCGTTCACCCAGTTCCCGGTGACGTCCGACAGGTCGAGCGACTCGACGTCCGCGCGCATGGCGCGGAGGGCGGCCCTGGAGGCCGCGAGGTGGGCGCGTTCGCGCTGCAACGGATCGGGCGACGGATCGGGCGACGACGACTGGTCGGCGGAAGCGTGCGCGGGCATGAGGAAGCCTTCCCGGCTGCGTGGGCACCGGGGGTGTCCGCGGTGCGCAGCGGTCTCAAAGATCGTGCGATGGAGTTTGAGAGCCGCCCGGTACCGGCCGGGCGGCGCACTCCCCGGCTCCTGGGCGGAGGGGAAGGCGGCAGACCGAGCATCCTAGACCTGGTGGCCGGTCGAGCGCGAACGGGTTTTCGCCGGCCCCGGACCTCGGGGAAAACCCTGAGCCGAGGAGGAGCGCGGATACCCCGCAGGTAGGACATCCCGGGAGGCGCCGGCTCGGTCTCCGGGGCGACGCCCCGGCGGGGCCGGATGCCTACGGTGGAGTCATGGCTACTGTGCAGATGAACCCCAAGGCCGAGCGGCTCGGCAGCACCAAGGCCGCACACCACGACGAGCGGCAGAACCACCACCCGGTCCGCACCGCGCTGCGCGGCACGGTCGTCTTCCTGGACACCGCCTGGCGGGTGGTGCTGCTCGGCCCCGACGGCGTCGAGGCCGGCAAGCGCGTCTGATACCTGTTTGGGACATGGCAACAGCTCTGTCACCAGCGGCGACATCAGTGGACTTTCCATTTGATCACCCATCAGACTCCGTAGCAGGAGATCGCGGAGAGATCGCGGTCGCAGCGTCTGGTGGGGGATTCCGATGAGCGTTCGACGGATGGCTGTAGTGGCCTCGTGCGTACTGGCGGCCGGTGTCGCGTTGAGCGGCTGCAGTGCGACGGCGAGCGGCACGGTGGCGGCGGGCTCTTCCGGCTCGGCGCCCGCGGCGAGTTCCGCACCCGCGGTGAGTGCCGCGCCCGTTGCGAGCACCGCTCCGGCCGGCGGGTCCGGCTCCGCCCCGGCGGGCGTCTCCACCCCCGCCGCGAGCCCGGCTCCGGTCGCCGCCGGTGCGGCCCGGTGCACCACCGCGAACCTGGGCTTCACCGACGGTCCCGACAACGGCCCGCAGGCGGTCGGCGACACCGAGGCGGCCCGGGTGGTCAAGCTCACCAACAGGGGCGGCAGCAGCTGCACCCTCTACGGCTTCCCCGGCGTGGACCTGAAGACCAACGCCGGCACGCTCTCCGTGTCCCGCAGCAAGAAGTCCTCGCAGCGGATCACCCTCAAGCCCGGCGGCAGCGCCCTGATCACCATCACCTACCCGGTGAACACCGGCGGCGGCAGCGGCATCAGGGTCGATTCCATGGTGATCACCCCGCCCGGCGAGACCCACTCCCACACCATGGCCTGGGCGGAGGGCAGCTTCCCGGTGGAGGACGGCTCCGGGCACTCGGTGCTGGAGGTCGACCCGGTGACCTCCTTCTCGGGGTGACGGCGGGTCGTAACGTGACGACCGGTCAGGACGTGACGCCCGGTCAGGATGTGACGCTTGGTCAGGACATGACGGCTGGTCAGACGTCCTCGCCCGCGAGGATGTCGTCGGCGTCCACGATCCGGTAGGCGTAGCCCTGTTCGGCCAGGAAGCGCTGCCGGTGCGCGGCGAAGTCCTGGTCGATGGTGTCCCGGGCGACCACTGAGTAGAAGTGGGCGGTGTGCCCGTCCGCCTTGGGGCGGAGCACCCGGCCCAGCCGCTGCGCCTCCTCCTGGCGCGAGCCGAAGGTCCCGGACACCTGGATGGCGACGGTCGCCTCCGGCAGGTCGATGGAGAAGTTGGCGACCTTGGACACCACCAGGACGGTGATCTCGCCGTTCCGGAAGGCGTCGAAGAGCTTCTCCCGCTGCGGGTTGGTGGTCTCGCCCTTGATCACTGGGGCGTCCAGCTCCAGGCCCAGCTCGTCCAGCTGGTCGATGTACTGGCCGATGACCAGGGTCGGGATGCCCCGGTGCTTCTCCACCAGGGCCTTGGTGACCCTGCGCTTGCTGGCCGTGGTGGCGCAGTAGCGGTAGCGCTCCTCCGGCTCGGCGGTGGCGTAGGCGAGCCGCTCGGTGTCGGTCAGGGTGACCCGGACTTCGCAGCAGTCGGCCGGGGCGATGTAGCCCTGGGCCTCGATCTCCTTCCACGGGGCGTCGAAGCGCTTGGGACCGATCAGCGAGAACACGTCGCCCTCGCGGCCGTCCTCGCGGACCAGGGTCGCGGTCAGGCCGAGCCGGCGGCGGGCCTGCAGGTCGGCGGTGAAGCGGAAGATCGGCGCGGGCAGCAGGTGCACCTCGTCGTAGACCACCAGGCCCCAGTCCCGGGAGTCGAACAGCTCCAGGTGGGCGTAGACGCCCTTCCGCTTGGTGGTCATCACCTGGTAGGTGGCGATGGTGACCGGGCGGATCTCCTTGCGGGTGCCGCTGTACTCGCCGATCTCCTCCTCGGTCAGCGAGGTGCGCTTCACCAGCTCGTGCTTCCACTGCCGGGCCGAGACGGTGTTGGTGACCAGGATCAGCGTGGTCGCCTTGGCGGTCGCCATCGCCGCCGCGCCGACCAGGGTCTTGCCGGCCCCGCAGGGCAGCACCACGACACCGGAGCCGCCGTGCCAGAAGCCCTCCACCGCCTGCTGCTGGTACGGGCGCAGCTGCCAGCCGGTCTGGTCCAGCTCGATCGGGTGCGCCTCGCCGTCCACGTACCCGGCCAGGTCCTCGGCCGGCCAGCCGAGCTTCAGCAGCACCTGCTTGATCTGCCCGCGCTCGGACGGGTGCACCGCCACGCTGTCGGCGTCCAGCCGGGCCCCCACCAGCGGGATCACCTTCTTGGAGCGCAGGATCTCCTCCAGCACCGGGCGGTCGGTGGTGGTCAGCACCAGCCCGTGCACCGGGTGCTTGCTCAGGGTCAGCCGCCCGTAGCGGGCCATGGTGTCGGCGACGTCCACCAGCAGCGCGTGCGGCACCGGGTAGCGCGAGTAGGTGACCAGGGCGTCGACGACCTGCTCGGCGTCGTGCCCGGCGGCACGGGCGTTCCACAGGCCCAGCGGGGTCACCCGGTAGGTGTGCACATGCTCGGGGGCCCGCTCCAGCTCGGCGAACGGGGCGATGGCCCGGCGGCAGTCACCGGCCTTGGGGTGGCCGGTCTCCAGGAGCAGGGTCTTGTCGGACTGGACGATGAGCGGGCCGTCGTTCACGAGCGGAGCCTCCGGAGGTCGAGCACAGGGCAGACCCTCCAGTGTGCCAGCCCGGCGTCGGAAGCAGGCACGGGTAATCTCCTGGACCCTAGTCGGCCAGTTCGGCGACGCCGGTGCGGGGCAGTGCGCGGGCGGTACGGGACGGGGCGGCGGCAGGGTCGCGGTGGGCGACGGTGGCCGCGCGGTCGCCGGCGCTGACGGCGGGCGTCCACCGGTCCGGCCCCGGGCCTTGCCGGTCCGCGTGGTGCGATGGCTCGCCATGATCAGTTTCCAGTAACCGAAACTCCAGCTACTTGCACCACCCCGCGCCGAGTCGGGAGCATCGAATGCGACACCAGCCAACGAGGGGCGAGTCGTGAAACTCACGAAGCTAGTTGGATGCGACGAAGGCGAGTGCCCGTCCGTGTACCTCACCGATCGGGGGACGTACGCCTTCCAAGGGACGCACCTCATCGAGCACGGACGAGACATCCCCGCTCACGAAGCCATGGTCGAGATCCCCATTGACCTGATCCGGAAGGCCATCAGTGACGGAGTCCTCTAAGAACCTCGGTGCGATGTTCGCCGAGTTCAAGCGGGAAGCGTTCCGGCTGGAGACGCTGGACGACTACGGCCAGTCCGGCGGCGTCGACGCCTACCGGGCCTTCCTGGCGGGGGAGGAGCAGCCGGAGGGCTACAGGACGGCCGGGTGGGTGACTACGGTCGCCGACGCCACTGGAGCCGGCAAGCGCCTGTACCGGGTGCACATCGTGTCCCGTCCGCTGACTGACTACCTGCGATTCGAGTTGGCGTGGGGGTACCACCGGAACATGGCGGCCGGTGAGGAGTTCTTCATCCTGGACACCACTGACCAGCCGAACCCGATCCCGGAAGCTCCCGACTTCTGGGCATTCGATGATGAGTCCGTCGCTGCCATGAGCTATGACGGCTTCGGGAAGTACCTCGGTGTGGAGTGGTACGAGGATGACGAGCGCCTGGCCGAGTTCCAGCGGTACCGGGACACCGCCCTGGCTCACGCCGTGCCGTTCACCGAATGGTGGGCAGCGTTCGGCGAGTGAACAGATCTGAACTCGGCGCAGCGTTGCGGGCACTTCGGCAGGCATCCGAGAAGGAGGCCAAGGCCGTCGCCCGTAGCGCTGTCATGTCCACCAGCAAGCTGAGCAAGATCGAGAACGGTCACACCGCCCCGACCGTTGGCGACGTGGAGCGCATCCTTACCGCCATAGGCGTCTCGGAAGCGGTGAAGGCTGAGTACATGGCTGCTGCCCGGGCAGAGGCCACGGAGGCGACTGCCTGGCGGTTGTACCGTCGCTTGGGGTTTCACCGGAAGCAGCAGCAGATCAGGGCGCTGGACGCGACCATGGGTCTGATGAGGCTCTTTCAGCCTTCTCTGATCCCGGGACTTTTGCAGACGCCGGAGTATGCGCGGGCCGTGTTCGCCCGGAAGGACCTCACCGAGGAGCAGTTGTCTCGGGCCGTCAGCGGGCGCCTTGATCGTCAGCGGGTTCTCTACGACGCTGGGAAGGACCTGCGGTTCGTCATCACGGAACCCGTCCTCAGATGGGAACTGGTTCCGGCTCCGATGATGGCCGGGCAATTGGATCGCCTCATCTCCGTTTCCAGGCTCCCTAACGTGGATGTGCGGGTGGTGCCTCTCGCCGGGTGTCACGCCGATGTGCCTGGGCACTCGTTCGTGATCCGCGATGACCGGTCCGTGACTGTGGAGACTGTGCACGCCGAGCTGATCGTGACCGACCCTCGGGACATCGCCACCTATGTATCGAAGTTCGACGGATTCGCAGGTGAGGGGCTATCCGGTGACGCCATGCGGGTCATGGTGGAGAGCATTCGGGAGGGCTTCTTGCGGGAACAGGAAACACCCTAGATTCGGCCGGCTCCGTGCCCGGATGCTGAGTCCTCCAGTGCATCCCGCAAGGAGGGCGACAGTCCATGGCCGATATTGAGAATGACCCGTACCGGTTGGCCATCGTCGCTGCCGAGCGGCTACGGGCCGCCATGGCGATACACGGCCTTGCGATTCCTTCCCTGCGTGGCAGTCACCCGGCGCGTGACGTCCCGTTCGTGGAACTGGGTGGTTGCTCTGCCCAGGTGGCCGAGGGACTCGCCGCCGTCCTGGAGAAGGCGGAGCCCCGGTGAGCGCCGGACGCTCCGGGGCCTGCTACGACGACAGTGCTCCGCAGCTCCATGCAATCTGCACTGGCCGGTACACCCGCCAGTTGCCCACGTCGTCCCCCGAGACGCACACCTGCGGCTGTCCCTGCCACCGCACCGGTACCCGGCTCAACTCGCTTGCTGCGAAGCACCGTTCTTAGTCGGCCAGTTCGGCTACGCCGGTGATGCGGTGCAGGCTGAAGGTGCGGACCTCTTCGCGGAGGTGGTCGTAGGCGGTGACGAAGCCGCCGCCGACCTGTTTCGGCTCGACCACGCGCTGGCTGGCCGCGCCGTCGGCGTTGACGTAGCCGATCCAGACCGGTTCGCCGGTCATGGTGGCGGCCTGCAGCGCGGCCAGGGTGTCGGCGGCGCTGGTGCGGGGCAGGGCGCGGGCGGTGCGGGACGGGGCGGCGGCGGCCGGGTCCGCGGCCGGGTCGCGGTGGGCGACGGTGGCCGCGCGGTCGCCGGCCCTGACCGCCTTCACCGCCGCGCCCAGCAGGCCGTCGCCGACCGGGGGCGGCCCGTCGGAGACCGGGACCGGGGCGCTGCGCGGGGGCGTGCGCAGGGCGTCCGGGCGGGAGATCAGCACATCGCCGTCCGGGGACTCCGCCGCCGGCGCGTAGCCCATCGCGCGCAGGGTGGTCAGCAGCGTGCCGGGGTCGGCCTGGGCCGCCAGCACGGTCGGGGCCAGCCGCCGCAGCCGCAGCTGGGCGGCCCTGCGGTCGGCCAGCAGCTCGCCCAGCAGCGCGTCGTCGTCGCAGCGCAGGTACGCGGACGCGCCGCCGACCCGGAGCACCCCGTGCCGCCGGGCCACGTCGTCGATCAGATAGCTGAGCGGCTGCGGGACCGGGGTGCGGGAGTGCCGGGCCAGGAAGGAGTGCAGCTCGGCGGCGCTGCGCCCGGCGTCCAGCGCGCGGCGGACCGAGTCCGGGGTGAAGCGGTAGACGGTCGCGCCGCCCTTGGACTCGATGTCCGCGGCGACGGCCAGGGTCTGCGCCAGCGGGGTGTGCAGCGGGCCCGGCGCGATGGCGGTGAGGTCGGGCTGCAGGATGACGTGGTCCAGCGGCTCGGGCAGCAGCGGCTGCAGCAGTGGCAGCGGGTCGCCGCCGTCCAGCAGCCGCCGGGTGTGCGCGGCGAGGGCGCCGCGGCCGGTGAGGCCGAGCAGCTCGGCCTCGGTCAGGGTCCAGCCGACCAGCCGGTCCCGGACCGAGCCGCCGCGCAGCGGGCTGCGCCAGCGCAGGTGGGCCAGCAGGGAGGCGCGGTCGGCGGCGGCCCCGGCGGGCAGCCCGGCGGCCAGGGCGAGCACGCTGTGCCGCAGCTCGGGGGCTGACGGCCGGTCAAGGTCGTTGCCGAGCGCCGCCAGCACCTTGTCCTTGGCGTCCCTGCTGCCGACCAGGGCGGCGACCCGGCTGTTCGCCAGCCAGCTGCGGACCAGCAGCAGCCAGCGGTCGCCGACCGGCTGCCGGAGCCACTCGTCGAACAGGGGTGTCGGCGCCCAGCGCTCGGCGGTGGCGCCGTCGGCGGCCAGCAGTCCGGCGCCGTAGGCGAGTTCCAGCCAGAACGCGGTCTCCGGCTCCGGCAGGTCGAGCGCGGTCGCGGTGCGGCGCAGCTCGCGAACGCCGAGGCCGCCGGTGCGCAGCACCACCGGGGCGTCGGTGCTCCACAGGTCGAGCACCTCCTCGACGGTGCGGACGGCGGTGAACGCCTGGGCCGCGGCGGCGCGGTCCACCTGCGCGGGGTCGTGCGCGGTCGCCGCGGTGACGGCCGGCGGCCGGGGCTCGACGGCGCTGTGCGCACGCCCCCCGCGCAGGTGCAGCGCCACCTCGCGCGGCAGCACCACGTTCTCCCGGCCCGCGGGCAGCAGGATGCCACGCGCCTGCAGCCACTCGACCGGGGTGCGGGCATCGGCGGCGCGGACCGCGCGCGGCGGGGACGCCCCGTACGGCGGGCCCCACATCAGCCGGCGCAGCACGTCCTTGACCCCGGGCGGGGCCTCGGCGAGCAGGGCGGTGGCGCGGGGGCGGTCCTGGAACAGCGCGGCCAGCGCGGCGACGGCGCTGACCGGGTCGTGGGTGGCCGGCAGCCCGGCGTCGGCGAGGATCTCCTGCAGCCGCCCGGGGGAGAGCTTGGCGATCGCCGCGGCCTCGGCGAAGGTCGGCCCGAGGCCGGTCGGGCCGGGGGTGCCGTTGACCGGCTGCAGTACGTCGCGGGCGGTGCGGACCAGCCGCAGCTGGTCGTCCCCGCCCCAGACCAGCGCCTGCGCGCGGAGCACGGCCAGCGCCCCGGGGAGGGCCTTGACCACGGCCCTGGTATCGGTGTCCGGGTCCGGGACGGTGCCGGTGAGCAGGTCGCGCAGGGTGTCCTGGGGGCAGATGTCCGGGGCGACGGCCAGGGCCTCGGCGGTCTGCAGGGCGAACTGGTCCAGCCGCTCCAGTGCCCGGACCACCGAGGCCCGGGTGGACAGCCGGGTGGACAGCTGGGTCAGGTCGCTGGGCACCGGGTGCAGCAGGTCGGGACGGGCCCGGAGCAGCTCGGCCAGTCCCTCGTCGGACCGGGCCCGCAGCTCCTCGGCCAGGGTGCGCGGCGCGGCGGGCGGCTGCCGCCGCGCCGCGGCGGCACGCGGGGCGGCGGCGCGCGTGGCGCGTGGCGCGGGGGTGGCGCTGCTCGGGCTGCTGCTCATCCGACCCAGGCTAGCCGGTCGGCCGGAAAACCTGGACTGCCCGGCGAGGGGTTCGGGTGGAGGGCTCAGGCGGAGGGTTCGGGCAGAGGGTTCGGGCGGGGGGCTCAGGCGAGGGGTTCGGGCGCGGGGCTCAGGCGGACGGCGGGGCGGCCTCGGGCCCGGCCGGGGCCGCTGCCGCCCTCCCGGACATCCAGCGGGCCGGCAGGTCGGTGCGGCGGCCGATCCTGGACCGTTCGGCCTGGGCGGCGAGCAGTTCCTCGGCCTGGTCCAGGCCGCGCAGCCGGGCGACCACCTTCACCGGCCCCTCGGTGGAGTGCAGCCGGACGCTCGCCAGCCGCAGCCAGGAGGTCAGCGGGTTCTGGGTGAGCGCCAGGCTCTGCACCTTGGCGTGCGGTATCAGCTCGGTGCGCCGCCGGACCAGGCCCTTGCGGCTGACGAACACCAGTCCGTCCGCACCGCAGCCGGAGCGGGACCAGAACAGCGGCGCCAGCAGCCGGGCCCGGCGCGGCGGCGGGGTCAGTACTACCTGGTCCAACCGCACGCCGGGCAGGATCCGCTCCAGCAGCTCCAGCGCCTCGGCCCGCGGGCCCACCGGCAGCAGCACCGCCGAGTTGTTCTTGCCCGCGACATTGATCTCCACCCGGGCCCAGCCGAACCGCCGCCACAGCAGCGGCTCCTCGATCCGCACCGCCTGTACCCGGCCCGGCGGGACGGTGTGGTGCCGGTGCTCCAGCAGCCCGGCGCTGATCCGCAGCCCGTCCGGGGAGTCGGCCAGGGTGAAGGCGAAGGACTTGGCGAAGCGGTTGAAGGTGGTGTGCCACACCCCGAGCAGCATCGGCACGGCGGTGACCAGCCCGGCCCAGCTCCCGGCGGCCAGCAGCGGGACCGACAGCAGCACGGCGAAGCCCAGGGTCGCCCAGGGCGCCAGCGACAGGGCGATGGACGCCAGCAGCTTCCCGGTGTCCAGCTGGAACAGCACCCGCTCGGGGGCCTCGCCCGCGGTCGGCTCGACCCCGGCCGCCCGGGCCAGCAGTTCGGCGCGCAGCTGCGCGGCCTGACGCACCGACAGGTACTCCAGGGTGGACTTGTCCTTCTCGCCGCCGGCCAGGTCGAACTTCAGCACCGCGAGACCGGTCAGCCGGGCCGGCAGCGGGCGGACCACGTCGATGCTCTGCACCCGGTCGAGCCGCAGGTGTCGGGTGCGGCGGAACAGCACCCCGCTCTCCACCCGCAGCTGCTCCTCCTCGATCCGGTAGCGGGTGAAGTGCCAGGACAGGAAGCCGTAGCCGAGCGCGACCGGGACCAGCACCAGCAGGCCGAGGCCGGCCCGGTCCGGGGTGAGGTGCCGGGCCAGGTCCTGCAGGTTGCGGGCCAGGAAGTAGAGCACGGCGGCGACCACGGCCCAGCCGCGCAGCAGCGGGGTGAGCGGATGCAGCCGGCGGTAGTCCGGCCCGGCCGGCGCGCCCGCCGCCGGACCGGCCGCCGCCGCTGCCGGGATCGGGGCCGGGGCCGGGACCTGGGCCGGGTTCACAGCCCCGCCTGACGGGACTCGCCGCGCTCGGCCAGGGTGTCCCGCAGCCGCTCGGCCTCGGCCGGGAGCAGCCCGGGGATGCGGGCGCTGGTGTGCTCGGTGGCGGTGTGCAGCTGGACCGAGGCCACTCCGAAGGCCCGCTCCAGCGGCCCGGCCTCCACGTCCACCGCCTGCATCCGCCCGTAGGGGACCACCAGCTGCCGCCGCCACAGCACCCCGTGGGTGATCAGCAGGTCGTCCTCGCGCTCGGCGAAGCGCCAGCTGCGCCAGTTTCGGCCAACCGCGTGCCAGCCGGCCGCCGTCAGCGCCAGCGGCAGCAGGGCGAACAGCGCCCAGCCCCACCCCGCCAGCAGACCGGTCAGCACCGCCGCGACCGCGCTCACCAGCAGTCCGAACGCCAGTACCAGCGCCCGGCGCATTCGGCGCAGCTGCGGCGGAAGCGCGTGCCAGAGCGGTTCTGCGGGTACGGAGATGGCATCCATCAGGCCACCCTAAGCTTTCGGTCGCGGGCTTCTCGCGGTTGGGCCCAGGGGTGGGTATTGGGGAGGGTGATCGCCGTTATGGGGATCGAGAGCGACCAGGTGGTCTACGACTACCTCAGCAGGGTGGGCGACCTGGCCCAGGCCACGTCGCTGACCGCGGCCGAACGGGCCCGCCTGGTCTCCGGGCTGCGCGAGACCATCGACACCCGGCGCGGGGCGTCGGCCGGTACGACCACCGGATCGGTCCGGGGGGAGGCCACGGCGGTGCAGAAGATCCTGTCCGGGATCGGGACCCCGGACGAGGTGGTGCGGCAGGCGGTCAGCGACGGCGTGCCGCAGGGGCGTGAGCGCGGGCGCGAAGGCCCCTCGGTGCCGCGGCAGGCCGAACGCGACGGCAGCGGCAGCGGCAGCGGTGACGGCGGGCTCGGCAGCGGCGCCGGCGGCCGGAGCGGTGCCGCCGGCCGGAGCGGCGGCGGCCAGCGGGGCGGCGGTGCGGACGGCTGGGACCAGGGCGGCGTGTGGGGCTTCGGCGGACCGGACCGGGGGGCCGGCGGGGTGCCGCCGCTGGGCGGCGCCTCGCTCGGTGAGCTGCCGGGCTGGCGGGCCACCTATGAGCGCGACTTCCTCGACCCGGACTACGTCGACCCCGCCGAACGCCGGCGGGTGCCCGCGCAGCGGCTGCCGCCGGAGGAGGAGGGCGGCGCCGACCAGGCCGCGGTCAAGCAGGCCGCCGCGGCCCCGCCGCGCTCGCGGCTGCGCCGGCTCTTCGGCGGCCCGGCGCCGGTGGTCGAGACGGTCGAGGAGGAGCAGGTTGTCGTACTCCGGCGACCGCTGCCGCTGGTGGAGTCGCTGGCCGCGCTGGTGCTGGCCGCCGCGGCCGTGCTCGGCCTCTGGTACGTCGCCCTGCTCGGCTGGCTGCTGGCCTACACCGCCCGCCGGATCGGCCGCAGGGCGGCCCACTTCGCCGGCCTCTGGCTGCCGCTGCTGGCTGCCCTGGCCTGCGCGTCCTGGTTCTACGCGCATGTCCACGGGCAGCCTGCCGGGCATCCGCTGACGGACCCTCAGTTCAAGGCCCTGCTGCGGTCCACCGTCGCCTTCTGGCTCCGCGCGGCGGCGGGCTGCTCCACGGTCTTCCTCGCCTGGCGCATCTCGCGCCGCTAGCGCCTGCCGGCCAACCTTCGCGGCTGCGACACATGCGGCTCCGCCGCATGGGCGCACGCCGTGCGGTGCAGGGCCCTTCGCAGCGGAGCTGCCAGGGCCACGCGGCGGAGCCGCACCCTGTCACCGCGACGGTGGGTACCCGCGAAGACCGGCCGGACAGACGCTACGGCTTCACCGCGGTGGTGTAGTGGATCGGGGTGCGGCGGGTGAGGACGCCGTCCACGGTGAGGGCGTCCAGCTCCGCGAAGGCGGCCTTGCGGGCGTCCTCGCGGCGGTCCTCCGGGATGTGTTCGAGCAGGGCGGCGCGACGGCCGCCGGACCAGAGCGAGGTCCACCACTGCTGCGGCTCGGTGTAGGTGCTGACCTGCTCCTCCTGCACCGTGCTGACCTCGGTGAACCCGGCCCGCTGCAGCAGTTCGGCGATCAGCTCGGGGGTGGCCAGCAGGCCGTTGCCGCCCTGGTTGCGGCTCCACTCACCGGCGCCCGCGGGCCGGCCGGCCGCGGCCAGCGCGGCCAGCAGCGGACGCTGCCAGGCCTCGTCCTCCGGCGCGAAGGTGGTCATCGCGAACCGTCCGCCGGGGACCAGCACCCGGTGGGCGGCGGCCAGCGCGGCGGCCGGGTCCGGGGTGATGAACATCATCAGCCCCGCCAGCACCGCCTCGAAGGAGCGGGCCGGGAAGCCCGGGTCCTCCGCGTCGTCCACCCGTACCGCGACGTTGCGCAGTCGGCGCCGGGCGATCTCGGCGGCGGTGGCCCGCACCATCTCCGGGGAGAGGTCGATCCCGGCGGCGTAGCCGTCGGCGCCCACGGCCTCGGCGGCGGCGAGCAGCACCGCGCCCCGCCCGCAGCCCAGGTCGAGCACCCGGTCGCCCGCCCGCAGCCCGGCGAGCTGTACCAGCCGTCTGCCCACGTTCTCGAAGAAGGAGCCGCCGCCCGAGCCGCTCCCCGCGCCGCTGCTCGAACTGCCCGAGCTGCCCGCGCCGAAGGTGTCCGCGACCAGGTCGAATCCCTGGGCGATATCGGCCTTGCGCCTGACGTCCGAAGGTGTCTGTCCCGCCTGCTCTGCTGTGGTCGGCATCCTGCCATGGTGGAACGGGGTGACCTGGGTCACAAGACCTGGGTCACAACAGGCGTACCGGAATTGTCAGGCCGTCAGGAACTTCTGCAGCTGGGCCAGCACCAGGTTCGCGCCGGTGTAGCCGATCCCCTGGAACCAGAGCTGGTCGTCCACGGCGAAGGCCCGCTGGGTCCTGACCGCCTCCAGCGCCTGCCAGTCCGCGCTGCCGACGGTACGGGCGGTCCCGGCCTTCGCCGGGTCGCCGTAGGTGGCGTAGAACAGCACCGAACCGTCCGCGTCGGCGAGCCGCGCGGTGCCGGCCAGCGGGACGTCGAAGACCGGCCCCGACTGGGCGGGCGGCCGGGCCAGGCCGAGGTCGGCGAGCAGCACACCGAGGAAGTTCTGCCTGGCGTAGAGCCGCGGGGGCTCGCCCTCGACGAAGCGCAGCAGGCTGACCCGCAGGCCGCCGGTCCGGTGCCGGCCGCCCAGCGCGGCGAGGGTGGAGCTCAGCTGCTGCGCATAGCCCTGGGTGACCAGATCGGCGGAGGCCCGCAGGTTGAGGGCCTGGGCATGGGTCTGGAAGTTCTGCTTCCAGGTGTAGCCGCTGCTCGCGGTGAGCACCGTCGGCGCGATCGCCGACAGGCTCTCGTAGCGGCCCCCGTCGCAGGGCTGGTTGGAGAGGATCAGATCCGGCCGCAGGCCGGTGACCAGGTCGAGGTCGGGCTCGCCGATCGGGCCGACCTCGCTGATCCCGGCCAGCCGGGCGGCCGGCCAGTAGCCGGGCAGGCCCGGCTCGGCGGCGCCCCTGGCCGCGCCGACCGGGGTGACCCCGAGGGTGAGCGCGGAGTCCAGTTCGGCGGTGTCGAGCACCACCACCCGCTGCGGTGACTGCGGCACGCTGACCTGGCCCTCGGCCGTCCGCACATCGTGCACCGGGACCGGGGCGGGGGAGGTGGCCGCGTTGTTCGAGGTGCCGCCGCTGGTCCTCGGCGGCGCCGAGCCGCAGCCCGCGAGCAGTCCGCCGAGCGCCCCGGCACCGCCGACCAGCAGGCTTCGACGCGGAAGCTGACGGGGCATGAGTTCCTCCGACGAGGGTTATGTCACCTTTCAAGAAGTATGTCCCCTGCCGAGGCACCGTAGGGTTAACAACATGATCGGAAGTACGGCGTTCACCATCGGATTCGACCTGGACATGACCCTGATCGACTCCAGGCCCGGCATCGGCAAGGTCTACGACCTGCTCTCCGCCGAGACCGGGACCTTCATCGACAGCGGCCTCGCGGTTGGCCGGCTCGGCCCGCCGGTCGAGCAGGAACTGGCGCACTGGTTCCCGGCCGAGGGCGTGCGCGAGGCGGCCAACCGCTATCGCGCGCTCTACGCCGACCACGGCGTCGCCGACTGCCTCGCCCTGCCCGGGGCGCACGACGCCCTCGCCGCGGTCCGCAAGCACGGCGGCCGGGCCGTGGTGGTCACCGGCAAGCACACCCCCAACGCCCGGCTGAACCTGGACGCGCTGGACCTGGTCGCGGACGCGCTGCACGGCTCGGTCTTCGGCCCGGAGAAGGGGACGGTGCTGCGCGAGGAGGGCGCCGCGGTCTACGTCGGCGACCACCTCGGCGACATCATGGGCGCCCGCACCGCGGACGCGCTGGCGTTGGCCGTCGCCACCGGCCCCTACAGCGCGGAGGAACTGGCCGCGGCCGGCGCGGACGTGGTCCTGCCGGACCTCACCGCGTTCGCGGAGTGGCTGGATTCGTACCTGCGGCGCTGACCCGCTGGGCCCGGGCCGAGCGCAGCAGCCCGACCAGGGCGACGCCGAAGCCGAGCGGCATCACCATGCTCACGAAGTACGCGGGTGTCGGCAGCCGGCTCAGGCCCAGGAACAGCGGGGTCACCGTGGCGACGGTCGCCACCGCGCCGATGAGGAACAGGATCGCGCCGACCCGGACCAGAGCGTCGCCGGGCCGCGGAGTTTCAGTAGTCACTCTCCAAGGGTATGCACGTCACGCACGGGGATTGCGCCGAGACCGTCCGGAGGCAGCCCCGCGAAGGGATCGGGGGTGTGTCATGACTGCGGCAGAGCAAGGGGCGACAAGGCTCTCGAAACGCGGTCGGCGACCCGCACCCTCCGGTGTCCGCGCGCGGCTCTCCGCGGAAAGCAGTCGATCAACCCGCCTTGAGCCTGGAACAATGGCGCGGCACTGATCTGTACGCGCCACCTTCATCTTCTGTGCTCCACCCTTTCAACCCCATCTCAGCAGCGACGAGGTTCCGGTATGCCCACGGGCAAGGTCAAGTGGTTCAACGGCGAGAAGGGCTTCGGCTTTCTCTCCAGTGACGACGGCGGCGACGTCTTCGTCCACTCCAAGGCGCTGCCCGTCGGGGTCGAAGCACTCAAGCCCGGCCAGCGGGTCGAGTTCGAGGTGATCGCGGGCCACCGCGGGGACCAGGCCCAGAAGGTCACCGTGCTGGAGGACCTGCCGTCGCTGGCCGCGCAGAACCGCCGCAAACCGGATGACCTCGCGCCCATCGTGCAGGATCTGACCACCCTGCTGGAGCGGATCCTGCCGGGGCTGCAGCGCGGGCGCTACCCGGAGAAGCAGGCCGGCCACCAGGTCGCCACCCTGCTCCGCGCGGTCGCGGACCAGCTGGACGTCTGACCCGGACGACCGGCCCGGACGCCCGACCTGGCGGACCGTCAGGGGAAGGCCAGCGCTTCCGGGGCTACCGCCGGGACCAGGCCGGCCGCGGCGGCACGGTCGAGCAGGCCGTGCACCGCCGCGTAGCCGGCCTCGCCGAGGTCCGCGGTGAACTCGTTCACATACAGCGCGATGTGCTGGTCGGCCACGGCCGGGTCCATCTCCTGGGCGTGCGCCAGGACGTAGTCGCGGCTGTCCTCCGGGTGCGCCCAGGCGTGCCGCACGCTGCCGCGGATCGCCTCGGCCAGCTGCCGCAGCCGGTCCTGGCCCAGGTCGCGGCGGGCGATGATCGCGCCGAGCGGGATCGGCAGGCCGGTCGCGGCCTCCCAGGCCTCGCCCATGTCGGCGAGCGAACGCAGGCCGTACTGCTGGTAGGTGAACCGGGCCTCGTGGATGACCAGGCCCGCGTCCACCTTGCCGTCGCGGACGGCCGGCATGATCTCGTGGAACGGCAGCACCACGATCTCCCCGAGCCCGCCGGGGACGGCCTCGGCCGCCCACAGCCGGAACAGCAGATACGCGGTGGAGCGCTCGCTGGGCACCGCGACGGTCTTCCCGGCCAGCTCGGCCGGGTCCGCCGACGCGTCCGGGCCGGTCAGCACCAGCGGGCCGCAGCCGCGTCCCAGCGCGCCGCCGCAGGGCAGCAGGGTGTACTCGTCCAGCACCCAGGGCAGCGCGGCGAAGGAGATCTTCAGCAGGTCCAGCTCGCCGCGCTCGGCCATGCCGTTGGTGATGTCGATGTCGGCGAAGGTCACCTCGGGCGCCACCGGGGCCGGGACCAGGCCGTGCGCCCAGGCATGGAACACAAAGGTGTCGTTGGGGCAGGGCGAGTAGGCGACCTTGAGCACATCCGCGGCAGTCATGCCTTCGACCCTAAACCCTGTGCCGGAGGCTCCGGCCGGTGCGGTCAGCCGAGCCGGTCGTACGGCAGCCGCGCGAAGACCTGTTCCAGCGCGGCGAACGCCTCGC
The DNA here is from genome assembly GCF_042511045.1 of Streptacidiphilus alkalitolerans. Lineage (NCBI taxonomy): Bacteria > Bacillati > Actinomycetota > Actinomycetes > Kitasatosporales > Streptomycetaceae > Streptacidiphilus > Streptacidiphilus alkalitolerans. The sequence continues at coordinate 444,266 of NZ_JBHEZX010000003.1, read as the reverse complement.
CGATCCGCCAGGCGGCGCGGTCGCGCGGGCCCACAGCATTGGAGACGGCACGCAGCTCCAGCACCGGGGTGCCGTGGCCGGCCGCGGCCTCGGCGACGCCGAAACCCTCCATCGCCTCGCCGACCGCGCCCGGGTGGCGCAGCGTCAGCTCCTCGGCGCGGGCCGCGGTACCGGTCACCGTGGAGACGGTCAGGACCGGGCCGACGGCGGTCGGCAGTCCGGCGGTGCGCAGCGCGGCGGCGACGAGGGCGGAGTGCGCGGTGGCGTGGCGGACCCGGCCGAAGCCCAGCTCGGTGACGGTGGCGAAGCCGTCCGGGGTGTCCGCGCCCAGGTCGGCGGCGACGATGGCCTCGGCGACCAGGGCGCAGCCCAGCGGGGCCAGCGGGGCGAAGCCGCCGGCGATCCCGGCGGAGACCACCAGCTGGTAGGGCTGTGCGGCCAGCGCCAGCGCGGTGGCCGTCCCTGCCGCCGCGGCGGCCGGGCCGACCCCGGCGGCGAGCACGTCCACCGGGCCGCAGCGCCGCAGCAGGTGGCCGCCAGGCAGCGGCGTCTCCACCGGGCCGGTGTGCGGCAGCGCCGCTCGGACGCCACGCAGCACCGCCGCCGCCTCGGGGGCGACGGCGGTGACCACCAGCAGCCGGGGCAGGCCCGGCCGCGGGACCTGGCTCAGGAGACGGTCTTCAGGGTGGCCATCCAGACACCGTAGATGTCGTTGCTGGTGGCGCTCTTGCGCTCGACGATCAGCACGGTGCCCTTGTCGGCCGTGGTGGTGGCCCCGGTGGACTGGTCCGTGTTGGTGGCGAAGACGCCGCTCAGCGGAAGGTTGTTCGCCTGGTACTTGGTGGTCTGCGCCACCAGCGCGCCGGTGCCGCTGGCACTCCAGCCCTTGTCGGTGATCTGCTTGTCCACGCCGATGGTGAAGGTCGTGTTCGGGTGCACCTTGACCGGGGTGGCGGTGTCGGCCGCGCCGATCTTCTGGACCTTCGCCACGCAGGCCGCGAGCTGCTTGGACGTCAGCACCTTGCCGTCGTTGTAGCAGGTGTTGGAGATCGGCACCCAGGTCGACCCCGAGGTCACATAGACCTTGGGCACGGGCTTGCCGACGCTGTTGGCGTGGGCGACGGAGAAGCCGACCGTGAGGGCGCCGACGACGGCGACGGCTCCGAGGGCGGCGACAGCGCGGTTGAGACTCATGGTGCTGAGGCTACCGTCCGCCCGCGATCACGCCACGTCGGGGGCCCGCCGTCCGGCCGCCGTTACGCCAGGTGGGGTTGGGCGGCCAGCCGGGGCAGCCTGATCAGGCCGCGCACGGTGAAGGCCAGCGAGACCGCCAGGATGCCCGCGGCGGTGGCGGTGCCGACCCGTCCGATCAGCGGCAGCACGATGCCGAGGCCGCCGCCGAGCACCCAGCTGAGCTGCATCAGCGTCTCCGAGCGGGCGAAGGCCGAGGTCCGCACCAGCTCCGGGACGTCCCGCTGGATCAGCGCGTCCAGGGCGACCTTGCCCAGTGACTGGGTGAGCCCGGCCACACCGGCGAGCAGGGTGACCGTCAGCAGTCCGTAGAACAGGGTGGCGGCGACGGCGGCAGCGGTGGCGGCGGTCAGCATCAGCGTGACCAGGATCTCAGGGCCGCGGGCCCGCAGCCAGGAGCCCAGCACCGTGCCCAGGGTGTTGCCGATGCCGAGCGCGGCCACCACGAAGCCCAGCGCCACGGTCGGCCGCAGCCCGCTGAAGGGGTGCTCGCGCAGCAGGAAGGCCAGGAAGAAGGTGAGGAAGCCGGACAGTCCGCGCAGGGTCGCCTCGCCGCGCAGCGCCAGGATGACGGCCGGGCCGACGGTGCGCAGGCCCACCCGGGCAGGCTTCACCGCGGTGGCGGACGGCGCGGCGGCGGACGCTGCGGCGGGCGCGTCGGCGGGCCGGTCGGCCGGGGCCTCCTTGCTCAGCGAGACCGGGGGCGCCGGGTCGCCGTGCAGCACGGCGCGCTGCTCGCCCTCCGCCGAGTCCACCTGGTGCGGCAGCGAGAAGGCCAGGAACGCCCCGGCCAGGAACACCAGGAACGCCCCGCGCAGCGGCCAGGTCGGGCCGATCAGGTGCAGTCCTCCGCCGATCGCCCCGGCCACCCCGGTGGCCAGCAGGCCGGCCAGGGTGACCCGGGAGTTCGCCTTCACCAGGGTGACCCGCTCCGGGACCAGCCTCGGCACCACCACGCTGCGGACCACGCCGTACGCCTTGGAGGCCACCAGCACGCCCAGCGCCTCCGGGTAGATCTGCAGCCCGCCGCCGGCGATGGAGCTGGTCATCATCCACGCGACCGCGGCCCTGGCCAGCATCGACAGCGCCATCGCGGCCCGTCGCCCGCTGGGCAGCCGGTCCAGCAGCGGGCCGATGACCGGGGCCAGCAGCACGAACGGGGCCATGGTGATCAGCAGGTAGAGGGCCACCCGGCCGCGGGCCTCGCCGGTCGGCACCGAGAAGAAGATGGTCGACGCCAGGGCGACGGTGACCATCATGTCCCCGGCCGAGCTGACGGCGTGCAGCTCGATCAGCTTGGCCAGGCCCGACTCGCCCGCGCCCTCGGCGGAGGTGGCCCGGCGGATCCGCCGCCCGGTGGCGTGCACCGCGTGGCCGGTGCCGCGGGCGGAGGCCGACGCCGCCCGGTGCAGCGCGCCGCCGATCCGCGAGCCGCTGCGGGCGCTGGTGGCGCCGGTCGGGGCGCCGGGCCCAGCGGTGCCCGGCCCCTCCGTTCCGGTCCCGGACCGGGAGGGGCTGTCGGGACCTCCGGGAACGGATCCCCGAGGTGCGTCGTCGGCCACATCGCCCATCCTGCCCGACGCGGGGCCGCTCATGCTGGCCTTTCCGACAGCGATTCGGCAGGTCGTGCTGGGGCGTTGCCGGGCGACGCCGCAGGGTGACAAGTGGCGAGGTACTGTCCCGGTTGGCGGCGCGGGCGGTACCGTGCACTCAGTGGCATTCTCCGACGAGGGTGCCGCGCCAACACTTCTCAGTAGTGCCTCGCGTGAATTCCTGCGGCGGTCCGGGCAGCTCCTGGCCCAGGTCTCCCGTCCTGACCGGCCCGCGGAATCACGCAGAATAAGGGACCGCCCGACGCCTCCCGGCAGGCCATCCGAGCCATGCCCCCCGGTGCTTGTGGCGTTCCGTGGATGAAGCTTGGGAGAGAATCGATCCTGTGATGAGTGCTGCGACGACGCGAAGCCGTACCCCCGACCGGCTCTGTGCCGATGCCGTCGACTTTGCCCGCGCCGCCGCGGTGGAGATGGCCGGCGCGGACGCGGTCGGCGAGCACCTCGGGACGGACGCAGACGGTGAGCGTGTCGTCACGCACTACTTCGCCACCCGCGAATGGGCGTACCGGGGCTGGCGCTGGGCGGTCACGGTCACCCGTGCCTCCCGGAGCAAGCTGGTCACGCTGGACGAAACGGTGCTGCTGCCCGGGGCCGACGCCCTGGTCGCGCCGCAGTGGGTGCCCTGGAGCGAGCGGCTGCGCCCGGGCGACATGGGCCCCGGCGACCTGCTGCCGACCGACGAGGACGACCTGCGGCTGGAGCCGGGCTGGTCCGGCGCGGACGAGCCGGCCCCGAACTCCGCCCTGGTGGACGCGGAGCTGGCCGCGGCCAGGGAGGCGCTGGAGGAGCAGAACGGCGCCGAGGCCGTCGCCCGGGCCGAGGCGCTGGCGGCGCCCACCGTCCGCGGCTCCATCGCCGCCGTCGCCCTGGAGCTCGGCCTCGGCCGGACCCGGGTGCTCTCCCGGCTCGGGCTGCACCTCGCGGCGGACCGCTGGGAGAAGGACTTCGGCGCGCACAGCCCGATGGCCCAGGCCGCCCCGGCCAACTGCTCCAGCTGCGGCTTCCTGGTGCCGGTGGCCGGGACGCTCAGCCAGACCTTCGGGATCTGCGCCAATGAGTTCGGCCCGGCCGACGGGCATGTGGTGGCCCTGGACTACGGCTGCGGCGGCCACTCCGAGGCCGCGGTGGTGCCCGCCCCGGTGCCGCCCACCCCGCCGGTGCTGGACGAGTTCGCGGACGAGGACTTCCCGCTGCACCCCGACCGGGACGGCGGCTCGGTGGCCGCCGACGCCCCGGCCGAGGAGCTCGGGCACAGCTGAGGCCGGCCCGGCGGGCGCTCTGACGGTCGGTCAACTCACGCTGATGGCCTCAAGCTTGGCCCGCAGATAGTCGGAGGAGTCGACCGGCGGGTACGCCACCGGGCCGCCCACCGGCTGCACCGTGGTGTGCACGTCGCACTCGTAGAAGTAGACCAGCGACATCAGGTCCTCCTCGGGCGCCTCCGGCGACGGCGGCAGCACCCGGTGGCGTCCCGACTTCCACCGGTCGCCGGTCCAACGGGCCATCAGGTCACCGATGTTGACGGTCAGCGCGTCCGGGTCGTACGGGGCGTCCTCCCAGCCGATGCCGCCGTCCTCCGGCGCGATGTACACCTGCAGCCCGCCCTTGCCCTGCTGCCGGTCCAGCAGGGTGACCGTGCCGAAGTCGGTGTGCGGGCCGATCCGGAACTGGCCCGGCTGCGGCTCGCCGACCACGCCTGTGCCCGGGTACCAGTTGATGTTCAGGGTGTAGCTGGGGTGCGCGGTGTGGTCGGTGAAGAACGTCGGGTCCTGGCCCAGCGCCGTGCCCAGCAGCCGCAGCACCTCGTCCGCGACCACCCGCATCCGGGCCAGGTAGTCCTCGACGGCCTTCCGCAGCGCCGGGGCCTCCGCCTCCGGCCAGCGGTTCGGCTGGAACCAGAACGCGTCGATCTCCGGGTCGCCGATCGGCTGGTCGGCGCCGACGGTCCAGGACTCCTTGAGGTCGGGCGGGGTCTCGGTGCCCTCCGAGTAGCCGTTGGCCTCGGCGCCCTTGGCCAGCCAGCCGCGCCCGCCGACACTCACCCCGTACTGCTGCTTGACCTCGGTCGGCAGGGCGAAGAAGGCGCGGGCGGCGGCGCGCACCTGCTCCCGCTCCTCGCGGCTCACGCCGTGGCCGGTGACCAGCAGGAACCCGGCCTGGCTCAGCGCCGCGTCCACCGCGGCGGCGGTCCGCGCCCGGGCCTCGGGGTCGTCGGAGAGCCAGGGGGCGAGGTCGATCACGGGGATGCGGGGGGACATGGGGGGCCTCTTCTCTGCAGTCTCTGCGGTCACTCGCCGATGTCCTCGAACCACAGCTCGGGCTTGGCCGCGATGAAATCGCGCATCAGCGTCTTGCATTCCGGGTCGTCCAGCAGCACGATCTGCACGCCGTGCTCGGCGAGCCAGTCGTGGCCGCCGTGGAAGGTCTCGGCCTCGCCGACCACCACCCGCCCGATGCCGAACTGGCGTACCAGGCCGGAGCAGTACCAGCAGGGGGAGAGGGTGGTCACCATGGTGGTGCGGCCGTAGCCGCGCAGCCGTCCCGCGTCGCGGAAGGCCGCCGTCTCCGCGTGGGTCGAGGGATCGCCGTCCTGCACCCGGCGGTTGTGGCCGCGTCCGAGCAGCTCGCCGTCCGGGCCGAACAGCGCGGCGCCGATCGGGATGCCGCCCTCGGCTAGCCCCAGCCTGGCCTCCTCGACGGCGACAGCCAGCAGTGTTGCGGTGTCAGTCATGGCACCACTGTCCCGTTCCGGAAACACCTCGGCAACGTGCGGAAAGTACGCTCCGGGCCACCCCGACGCCGACACCCTGTCCTGCGGAATCCACTCCAGGAGTCTCCATGGCCGCGCTCACGCTCCGCGAGATCCTCTCCTTCGACGTGCTCGGCGCCGCGGCGCCGGAGATCCTGTGCGGGGAGAACGGCTTGGACCGGCCGGTGCGCTGGGTGCACTCCAGCGAGATCTACGAGATCGGACCGCTGCTGTCCGGCGGCGAACTGCTGCTCACCACCGGCCTCGGGCTGGCCGGGGCGGACGCCGGGGCGCGCCGCCACTACGTCCGCGAACTGGCCGAGCGCGGCGTGGCCGGGATCGCGGTGGAACTCGGGCGGTCGCTCATGGAGATGCCGTACGAACTGCTGGACGAGAGCCGTCGGCGCGGACTGCCGCTGGTCGCGCTGCGCGCGGTGGTGCCGTTCATCCGGATAGCCGAGGCCGCCAACACCGCCATCGTCACCCAGTCGCTGGCCGACCGCCCGCACCCGGCCGCCGACCGGGACGGGCGCGCGGGCGCGCTGCTGCAGGCGCTGGCCGAGGGCACCGCGCTGAGCCAGTCCGAGGTGCTGGCCCGGGCCCGGGCGCTGGACTTCCGCCCGGACCGGACCCGCCGACTGGTCGGCGCCGCCGCGACCGGGGCCGATCCACTGGCCGTGCTGGCGGTGCTGGACCGGGCCGCCGAGGTGCTGGACGCGCCGCTGCTGCGCGCCCCGGTCCCCGGCGGCGCGGTCGCGGCCCTGTTCGCGGTCCCGGCCAAGGACGGGGACGTGGTCCGCACGGCCTTGCAGGCCCTGCGCGACGCGGTGGGCGAGGGGGTGACCGTGGCGCTCGGACCCGCCGCGCCGGTGGACGCGGCCTGGAGCCGCTGGGGCGAGTCGCTGCGCGAGGCCAGGACCACCCTGGCGCTGGCGCTGACCGTCCCCGCGCCGGAGCCGGACTGCTGCGCGGTGGCCGGCGGGGTCCAGGTCACCTCCTCCCGGGCGCTGGCGCTGGAGCGCCAGCTGGTCGGCGAGGGCCTCACCCCGGCGTCCCGGGACCGGCTGGCGCACCTGGTCAACCGGGCGCTGGGACCGCTGCTGGAGTGGGAGGCCGCGCACGCCAGCGACCTGGTCCGGACGCTGGAGGTGCACCTGCGGAACGGCTGCAGCCCGACCAGGACCGCGGTGCTGCTGCACGTCGGACGGCAGTCGCTGTACCAGCGGCTGGAGCGGATCGAGTCGCTGTTGGGGCTGCCGGTGGCGGATCCGGAGTGCCACGGCGAACTCCTGCTGGCCTGCTGCGCGCACCGGCTGCTGCGGGCGGGGGAGTAGCCCCGGCCGGGGTCGGAGCGGGGGCCGGTCCGGGCCGCTCGCGCGGCTGCGACGGCTCCGCCGCGCTGGCGCACGCGGCGGAGCCGTAGACCGTTACCGTGATGCCGCATCCCGGCCGGAGGCCGGTCCCGCCGGTGGTGTCAGGCCCCTGCGGGCTCCGCGGCCGGGGCCGGGGCGTCGGCCTTGGCCGGGACGACCGGGCCGAGGCCCGGGACCAGGCGCAGCGCCAGGTAGAGCGCTCCGGCGATGACGAAGCCGGCCAGGAAGGCGATGTCGCCGATCCCGGGGAAGTGCTTGGCCACCAGGCCGGTGTAGTCGGACTGGTTGGAGAACAGCCAGACCCCGATCCCGGTGCCCGCCGCCATCGCGATCGGCGCGGCCCAGTTGCTGAAGGAGCGGTCGCCGAGCAGCGCGCCGACCTCCGCGTCCGACTGGGTGCGGCGCAGGAAGCGGTCGATGAAGACCACGGCCAGCCAGGGGCCGATCCAGTAGGTGATGACCAGCAGGAAGTCCTCGTACTTGGTGCCGGAGTCGCTCAGCCCGCTCCAGGCGACCGCGGTGCCGGCCACACCGAAGACCAGGGCCACGGTGGCCCGGCGGACCGCGGCCGGGAGCTTGATGCCCATGGCCACGAAGGACAGCGAGCCGGAGTAGATGTTCAGCGCGTTGGCCGCGATCCCGCCGACCGCGATGGCGAGCAGGGTGAGGTCGGCCAGCCAGGTCGGCAGGGCGTGGGTGAAGGCGTCGGTGAGGCTGAGGTCCTTGGGCACGACGATGGTGGCCGAGGCCGCGCCGACGGTCTCCAGCAGCACGCAGGAGAGGAAGACGCCCAGCGCGGGCCACAGGCCCACCGCCCACTTGGCCGAGGTGCGCGGCAGGTAGCGGGTGTAGTCGGAGCCGTACGGGGTCCAGCCGGCCGCGTAGCCGAAGGCCGCGCCGGCGGTGAGCAGGAAGGCGCCGTTGAAGGCGTGCGCACCGGTCGCGGCGCCGATGTCCGACTTGCTGAGGATCACCCCGGAGGCGATCAGGAAGACGATGGTCAGCAGCGGGAAGGTGTACTTCTCGGCGCTCTGGATGAAGTTGTGGCCGAAGTAGGCGATGCCGACCTGCAGGATCACCACGATGAACAGGCAGAGCAGCACCGGCCAGCCGAGCAGGGTGTTCAGCGCGTAGGAGGCGCTGACGCTGTTGACGGCGAACCAGCCGATGCCCGCGGTCAGCGCGTTGAGACCGGCCGGGAGGGCGTTGCCCCAGTAGCCGAAGGCCGAGCGTCCGGCGACCATCTGCGGGACGCCGAAGCGGGGTCCGCTGAGGCCGAGGAAGGCGTGGGCGACGGCGCCGAGCGCGGTGCCGAGGACGATGGCGAGCACGGCCGACCAGAAGCCGAGGCCGAAGATGCCGACGGCCAGCACACCGATGAAGACGGTGGCGAACTCCATGTTCGGGGAGGTCCAGGTCCACAGCAGGCCGAGCGGTCTGCCGTGTCTGGCATCGTCGGGAATGGGCTCTGCGCCCGTGGGCTCGACGGCGAGTACGTGGTCGCCGTACGCGGATATCTCTGTGGGGGCGGCGGTCATAGGGTCAGTGTCGGGGTGCGTATGGAACCCGTAAACGGCCGGAACGACGGGTCTACGCGGGGGTACGGCGTACGTTCTGTACGTAGCCGGGAGGTGGCCGCCGAGCCGCGTCGGAGGCAGCGTAGCCGGTGGACGATACTGGCACCTATGGCATACGACGATCTTCGGTCCTTCCTCCGGGCGCTGGAGCGCGAGGGCGACCTCAAGCGGATCAAGGCGGAGGTGGACCCGTACCTCGAAGTCGGGGAGATCGTCGACCGGGTGCAGAAGGCCAAGGGCCCGGCGCTGCTCTTCGAGAACGTCAGGGGCGCCTCGATGCCGCTGGCGATGAATGTGTTCGGCACCGAGCGGCGGCTCTCCAAGGCGCTGGGGCTGAAGGGCCCCGAGGAGATCGCGGAGAAGATCGCCGGACTGCTGAAGCCCGAACTGCCGCACGGTTTCACCGGCGTACGGGACGCCTTCGGCAAGCTGGCCGGGATGGCGCACGTGCCGCCGAAGAAGGTGAAGGCCGGGGACGCCCCGGTGCAGGAGGTGGTGCTGACGGGTGATCAGGTGGACCTGGAGCAGCTGCCCGCGCTGTTCACCTGGCCGCAGGACGGCGGCTCCTTCTTCAACCTGGGGCTGACCCACACCAAGGACCCGGACAGCGGGATCCGCAACCTCGGCCTCTACCGGCTGCAGCGGCACGACCGGCGCACCATCGGGATGCACTGGCAGATCCACAAGGACAGCCGGAACCACTACGCCGTCGCCGAGCGGCGGGGCGAGCGGCTGCCGGTCGCCATCGCCTTCGGCTGCCCGCCGGCCGTGACCTACGCGGCCACCGCGCCGCTGCCGGGGGACATCGACGAGTACCTGTTCGCCGGCTTCGTCGCCGGTGAGCGGGTGCGGATGGTGGACTGCAAGACGGTGCCGCTGCAGGTCCCGGCGGACGCCGAGGTGGTGCTCGAAGGCTGGCTGGAGCCGGGGAAGCTGCTGCCGGAGGGGCCCTTCGGCGACCACACCGGCTTCTACACCCCGCAGGAGCCGTTCCCGGCGCTGACCGTCGACTGCGTCACCATGCGCAGGCGTCCGCTGCTGCAGTCCATCGTGGTCGGCCGCCCGCCGACCGAGGACGGGCCGCTGGGCAAGTTCACCGAGCGGTTCTTCCTGCCGCTGCTGAAGATCATCGTCCCGGACATCGTCGACTACGACCTGCCCGAGGCCGGGGGCTTCCACAACTGCGTGATCGTGTCGATCGACAAGAAGTACCCCAAGCACGCGCAGAAGGTGATGCACGCCATCTGGGGGGCGCACATGATGTCGCTGACCAAGCTGATCGTGGTGGTCGACCAGGACTGTGACGTCCACGACTACCAGGAGGTGGCCTGGCGGGCGCTCGGCAATGTCGACTACAGCCGCGACCTGAGCGTGGTCGAAGGACCCGTGGACCATCTGGACCACGCCTCCTACCAGCAGTTCTGGGGCGGCAAGGCCGGGATCGACGCGACCCGTAAGCTGCCCGAGGAGGGGTACACAAGGGACGGGGGCTGGCCGGAGATGGTCGAGTCGGACCCGCAGACGGCCGCGACGGTCACCCGTCGCTGGAAGGAGTACGGGCTGTGAGCGCGACAACGGCATCGGTCGTCCCGGTACCGGGCAAAACCAAAGCCTTTCTGCGGCTGGTGATGATCGAGCACTCGGTCTTCGCGCTGCCGTTCGCCTACATCGCCGCGCTGACGGCGATGTTCCTGGACAACCAGAGCATCCACTGGGTGCAGCTGCTGCTGGTCACCCTGGCCATGGTCGGGCTGCGGACCTTCGCCATGGCGGCCAACCGGATCATCGACCGGGAGATCGACGCCCGGAACCCGCGCACCGCCGGGCGCGAGCTGGTCACCGGCGCGGTGTCGATGCGCACCGCGTACCTCGGCTCCGCGGTCGCGCTCTGCGTCTTCCTGGCCGCGGCGGCGCTGCTCAACCCGCTCTGCCTGGCGCTGGCGCCGGTCGCGGTGATCCCGATGGTGGTCTACCCCTACGGCAAGCGGTTCACCGACTTCCCGCACGCGATCCTGGGCCTGGCCCAGGCGATGGGCCCGATCGGTGCCTGGCTGGCGGTGACCGGGGCCTGGTCCTGGGACGCCCTGGTGCTGGGGCTGGCGGTGGGCGTCTGGATCGGCGGCTTCGACCTGATCTTCGGCTGCCAGGACGTCGCCGCCGACCGCGCCGACGGGGTCCGCTCGGTCCCGGCCCGCTTCGGCGTGGACGGCGCCCTCTACGGCGCCCGGGCCGCCCATGTGGTGACCGTCCTGCTGCTGGGCTGGTACGCGGTGCTGACGGACGCCGGATGGGCGTTCTGGATGGGCCTGGTCGTGGTCTGCTGCGCCTTCCTCTACGAGCACTCCATCGTCAAGCCGGGCGACCTGTCGCGGCTCAACCGGGCCTTCTTCCAGGTGAACGGTTTTGTCGGAATCTCGCTCTTCGCCTTTGCCCTGCTCGACCTCATGCTTCGCGGGCTCGGAGCCTGAAAAGGGGTCCAAGGCCCTTTCTCCCGGGTCATGCTGACGGAATAACGAGTCCGCAACAGCCACGGAGGAGCAGACCCATGAGCGTCATCGCAGTCATCGGCACCGGCAACATCGGCGGCACCATCGGCCGTGCGGTCGCCCGCAGCGGCAAGCTGGAGGTGGTCTTCGGCTCGCGCGATCCCGGCAGCTCCAAGGCGGCCGGTGACACCGCGGCCAAGATCGCCACCCCGGCCGAGGCCATCGCCGGGGCCGACATCGTGCTGCTGGCCGTGCCCGGCGGCGAGATCCCCGGACTGCTGCGCACCCACACCGCCGCGCTGGACGGCAAGCTGGTCCTGGACGCCTCCAACCGCTTCCCGGGCCCGGTGCTCAACAGCGCCGCCGAGGTCGCCGAGCTGGCACCGGGGGCGCGCTACGCCCGGGCGTTCAACACCCAGGCCTGGGAGACGTACGAGGAGCCGACCTGGGACGGCGTCAGGGGCGACCTCTTCTACACCTCCACCGAGGCCGACCGGGCGGCCGTGGAGCAGCTCATCTCGGCGGTCGGCCTCCGTCCGCTGTTCGTCGGCGAGGGGCGCCCGGACCTGCTGGACGCCCTGCTCTTCCTGCTGGTCTCCACCTTCGACGCGTTCGGCCGGCACACCGGGCTGCGGCTGCTCACCGACGCGGGCTGACCGGCCGGACCGGTCGGCTGCCGCCGGAGCCCGCGCCGGTAGGGTCGGCAGGGTGGAACGAGAACCGTGGGTGGTCGGAGTGTCCGGTGCGTCGGGGACGGCGTACGCGGCGGCGGTGCTGCGGGGACTGCTCGCGGCGGGGGAGGCCGTGGACCTGGTGGTCAGCCGGGCCGCACGGCTGACCCTGCTGGACGAGACCGGGATCCCGTTCCGGGACGGCCACTGGGGCGAGGACCTGGCCGAATGGCTGGAGCAGCCGCTGGACACTGGGAAACCGCGGGTGGAGGGGCTGGACCGGGTCCGCTACTGGGCCGCCGGGGACCTCGCGGCCGGGCCGTCCAGCGGGTCGTACCGGGCCAGGGGGATGCTGGTGGTGCCCTGCAGCACCGCCAGTGTCGCCGGGATCGCGCTGGGGCTGTCCAAGGACCTGCTGCAGCGGGCCGCGAGCGTCACCCTCAAGGAGCGCCGCCCGCTGGTGGTGTGCGTCCGGGAGACCCCGCTGAGCGGGCAGACGCTGCGTCAGCTGGTGGCACTGGACGACGCCGGCGCGGTGGTGCTGCCCGCCTCGCCCGGCTTCTACGCGGGCACCCGGAGCGCCCAGCAGCTGGTGGACTTCGTGGCCGGACGGGTGCTGGACGCGGCCGGCGTGCCGCACGACCTCTACCGCCGCTGGACCGGCGGCCTCGGCGACGGGCGGGCCCACGTGAGCTAGCTCACTAGAGCGGGGTATTGTCGTTGGGATGTCAGGGTCGACCCGTCAGGAGTCTTCGATTCCGGATAATGTCGGCTGATTGCCCAACGATCGGAAGGCGCGGGTTTCCACGATGGACGCGGTGGACAGACAGCTCATCCAGGCTCTGCGCGAGAACGGCCGCGCCTCCTACGCGGAGCTGGGACGGCTGGTGGGCCTGTCGGGACCCAGCGTCACGGACCGGATCAACCGGCTGGAGCAGGGCGGGATCATCACCGGCTACCGGGCCACGGTCAACCCGGCCTCGCTGGGCCTCGGCGTCACCGCGCTGATCGGGCTCCAGCTCTCGGACGCCGCCGACCACGACGACGTGGCCCACCGGCTGCAGAGCCTCAGCGAGGTGGAGGACTGCTGGTTCATCGCCGGCGACGACTCCTACATGCTGAAGGTCCGGATGCCCGACGTGGACGGCCTGGAGTCGATCGTCAAGCGGCTGTCCGGGACCAAGGGCGTGGCCCGGACCAGGACCACGGTCGTGCTGTCGACCAAGTGGGAGAACCGGGCCACCGAACTGCCCGACCCGGACGCGCTGAGCGAGCGGAAGGCGTGACCCCCCGATGGCCCTGGTGACCCTGGACGAACTGCGCGCGGCGCAGAAGCGCATCGCCGGCGTGGCGGTGCGCACCCCGCTGATGCCCTGCCCGTGGGCGGACACCGACGCCCACTCGCTGCACCTCAAACCGGAGAGCCTGCAGCCGACCGGCGCGTTCAAGATCCGCGGCGCCTACAACCGGCTGGCGGTGCTGACCGCGGAGGAGCGGGTCCGCGGGGTGGTGGCCCAGTCCAGCGGCAACCACGCCCAGGCGGTGGCCTACGCGGCGCGGGAGATGGGGATCAAGGCCGTCATCGTGATGCCGGACACCTCACCCGCGGTGAAGGTGGAGAACACCCGGTCCTTCGGCGCCGAGGTGGTGCTGGTGCGGATGCACGAGCGTGACACCACCCCGGCCGAACTGGCCGCGCGGCACGGCTACGTCTGGGTGCCGCCGTACGACGACCCCTGGATCATCGCCGGCCAGGGCACGGTCGGCCTGGAGATCGCCGAGGACGCCACCGCGCTGGACCTGGACCTGCGCACGGTGCTGGTGCCGGTCAGCGGCGGCGGCCTGATCAGCGGGACGGCGGCGGCGCTGAAGCTGACCATGCCCGGGGTCCGGGTGGTCGGCGTCGAACCCGAGCTGGCCGGGGACGCGGCGGAGAGCTTCCGCACCGGCGAACGCCAGGTGTGGCCGTTCGAGAAGACCCACCGGACCGTCGCGGACGGCCTGCGCACCAACTCGCTGGGCCTGCTGCCCTGGGAGCACGTCCAGGCGTACGTGGACGACATCATCACCGTGACCGAGGACGAGATCCGCGCCACGGTGGCGGTGCTGGCCCGGCGCGGGCGGCTGGTCGCCGAACCGTCCGGCGCGGTCACCACCGCCGCGTACCTGCACCACGCGGAGCAGCTGCCGCCGGGGCGGAGCGTCGCCGCGGTGGTGAGCGGGGGGAACGTGGACCCGTCCATGCTTGCCGAACTGCTGGCGTAGGCTCATCGGGGTTACTGGTTAGCGCGGAAAGGGCTGAGGGCCGGATGGACGCAGGACTGAAGCGGGAGCTCGAGGCGAAGGTCTACGCCGGGGAGCGGCTGTCCCGCGAGGACGGCATCGCCCTCTACGAGACCGACGACCTGGCCTGGCTGGGCGGCCTGGCCCACCACGTGCGGACGCAGAAGAACGGCGACGTCGTCCACTTCAACGTCAACCGCCACCTCAATATGACCAATGTCTGCGCCGCCTCCTGCGCCTACTGCTCGTTCCAGCGCAAGCCGGGCGAGAAGGACGCGTACACCATGCGCATCGAGGAGGCCGTGCGGCTGGCCAAGGCGATGGAGAACGACCAGCTCACCGAGCTGCACATCGTCAACGGGCTGCACCCGACCCTGCCTTGGCGCTACTACCCGCGCAGCCTGCGCGAGTTGAAGGCGGCGCTGCCGAACGTCGCGCTGAAGTGCTTCACCGCCACCGAGATCCACTGGTTCGAGAAGATCTCCGGCCTCTCCGCGAGCGAGATCCTGGACGAGCTGATCGACGCCGGCCTGGAGTCGCTGACCGGCGGCGGCGCCGAGATCTTCGACTGGGAGGTGCGGCAGCACATCGTCGACCACGACACCCACTGGGAGGACTGGTCGCGGATCCACCGGCTGGCCCACTCCAAGGGCCTGAAGACCCCCTCGACCATGCTCTACGGGCACATCGAGGAGCCCAGGCACCGGGTCGACCACGTGCTGCGGCTGCGTGAGCTGCAGGACGAGACCGGCGGCTTCCAGGTCTTCATCCCGCTGCGCTACCAGCACGACTTCCACGACTCCAAGGACGGCATCGTCCGCAACCGGCTGCAGGCCAGGACGACCATGGCCACCGGCGCGGACATGATCAAGACCTTCGCGGTCTCCCGGCTGCTGTTCGACAACGTCCCGCACGTCAAGGTGTTCTGGGTGATGCACGGCCTGGACGGCGCGCAGCTGATGCTCAACCACGGCGCGGACGACATGGACGGCTCGGTGGTCGAGTACAAGATCACCCATGACGCGGACGGCTTCGGCACGCCCAACAAGCTCAGCCGGGAGAACCTGCTCGACCTGATCCGCGACGCGGGCTTCCGCCCGGTCGAGCGCAACACCCGCTACGAGATCATCCGCGAGTACGACGGACCGGTCGCCGACCGCCGCGAGACCCCGCAGCTGATGCGCTTCTAGTCGGAAAGAACGATGGCACTCCTCTTCACCCTGGACCCGGAGCTCACCCCGGGGCTCCGGGCCGAGCTGATCACGCTCTGGACCGATGTCAGCAACGCCGGCGGCGCGGTGGGCTTCGTCCCGCCGGTCACCGAGGAGCTGGTGCGGCCGACCGCCGAGAAGCAGTTCGACGGCCTGGCCGACGGCGGGGACCGGCTGCTGGTCGCCCGTGTCGAGGGCAGCGGCGAACTGGCCGCCTGCCTGTTCTTCGAGGACCAGCGGCACGATCTGATGACCCATTGGCGGCTGCTGAAGCGGGTGATGGTGCACCCGCGGTACCAGGGTGCCGGGTACGGCGGGCAGTTGCTGGCCGAGGCCGAGCGGGTGGCCCGCGGCTGGGAGCTGGCCGGGCTGCGGCTGACCCTGCGCGGCGGTCGCGGCCTGGAGTCCTTCTACGGCCGCAGCGGCTACAAGGAGGTCGGCCGGATCCCCGGCGCGATCCGGGTGGCCCCCGGCGAGGAGTGCGATGACGTGATCATGTGGCTGGAGCTGCGCGGAGAGGGCTGAGCCCGGACACCACCCGGCCCCTCCTGAAGATCTGCCCGCGCCCCGTGCTGTACTGGACGAGTCCTCCGAAACCGCTCGGAAAAGAGAGCCCGACGCCGTGAGCAGCAAGTCACACGCCACCCTCCGCTACACCTCCATGCGGGTCAGCATGTTCGGGGCCTGCTTCTTCGTCGCCCTGATGCTGGCCCACTTCAAGATCCTCCCGGTGATGGCCGGCGGGGCCGGGGTCCTGCTGCTGCTGATGATCTCGCTGCTGGTGTCGGGGCTGCTCAGCTACGTCCTGCTGAGCAAGCAGCGGGACCAGGTGTCCGAGCAGATCAGCACCGGCATCAACCAGCGCCGTGCCAAGAACGGCGGCGGCATGAAGCAGCGCATCGCCGCGCAGAACGCCGCCGAGGACGCCCTCGACGACGCGGTGCGCGCGGAGCAGGGCACGGCCTGACCACGTGGTGACCGCGGGCCGCCCGACCGGGCGCGATGTGGCGCGGGCCGCCGGGGTCTCCCAGGCGACGGTCTCGCTGGTGTTCTCCGAGAACGACCTGACCCGGGCCCGGGTCTCCGCGTCCACCCGGGAGCGGGTCAGGGCGGTGGCCCAGCAGCTCGGCTACCAGCCGCAGGCGGCCGGGCGGCAGCTCCGGCTGGGCCGTACCGGCCTGCTGCACCTGGCCGTGCCCAATATCCTCGGCCCGTTCTTCGCCCGGGTGCTGGACGGGGCGCAGAGCGCCGCGACCGAGTCAGGGCTTGCGGTGGTGGTCAGCTCCGGCTGGGACCGGGGCACCCTGGCCCGGGCGCACGGCACCGGCCAGTTCGACGGCCTGCTGCTGTGCTCCCCCGACGACAGCCAGCTCGGCGAGCTGCCCGACACCGTCCCCGTGGTCTTCCTGGACGCGGAACCCGCCCCGGCCGGCCTGCCCCTGCGCCGGACCCTGGAACTGGACGTGGCCGGAGGCATGGCCGCCGCGGTGCGGCATCTGCGCGAGCTCGGGCACGTCCGGCTCGGCCATCTGCGGTCGACGGACTCCGCGTACACCTTCCGCTCCCGGCAGGCCGGGTTCGAGCGGGCCGCGCGGGGCCTGGAGGTACTGGAGGTCGGTGTGTCGATCAACGGCGGCCTGGAGGCGGGCCGGGCGGCCGGACGGGAGCTGCTGGACCGGACGGACCGTCCCGGCGCGGTGGTCTGCGACGACGACGTGGTCGCGGCCGGGCTCTACCACGCGGCGGCCGAGCTGGGACTGCGGATCCCGGAGGACCTCTCGGTGGTCGGCATCGACAACATCCTCGCCGCCGCGCTGCTGTCCCCGGCGCTGACCACGGTGGACCTGCCGGGCGAGCGGCTCGGCCGGGCCGGGGTGGAACTGCTCGCGGCGCTGATCGCCGGGGACGCCCCGGCGGCGCCCGAACCGCTGGCCACCGCCCTGGTACTGAGGGGCTCCACGCGGGCCGCCGCGGCGGCGGAGGTACGCTCGGACCGTGGACCCCAAGACTCGTAGCAGGATCGTGAGCGGCGCGCTGGTACTGCTGCTGCTGGTTGTCGTCATCGGCGCGCTGGCGCGGCGCTAGCGGTAGCCATGACCGAGGGGCCGTCCAGCGGTGCTGGACGGCCCCTCGGTCATGGGTGGATCAGAGCTTGTCGATCACGTAGTCGATGCAGACCGTCAGCGCCTCGACGTCGGCCGGGTCGACGGACGGGAACATCGCCACCCGCAGCTGGTTGCGGCCCAGCTTGCGGTAGGGCTCGGTGTCCACGATGCCGTTGGCACGCAGTGCCTTGGCGACCGCGTCGGCGTTGATCGAGTCGTCGAAGTCGATGGTGCCGATGACCTGCGAGCGCTCCGCCGGGTTGGTGACGAAGGGGGTCGCGTAGGAGGACTTCTCGGCCCAGCTGTAGAGCCGGGAGGAGGAGTCGGCGGTGCGGGCCACCGACCAGTCCAGGCCGCCGTTGCCGTTCAGCCAGTCCAGCTGCTCGCCGAGCAGGAACAGGGTGGCCAGCGACGGGGTGTTGTACGTCTGGTCCTTCGACGAGTTGTCGATGGCCGTCGGCAGGTCGAAGAACGGCGGGATGTAGCGGCCGGACGCGGCGATCTCGGCGGCGCGGGCCAGCGCGGCCGGGGAGAAGACACCGATCCACAGGCCGCCGTCGGAGGCGAAGGACTTCTGCGGGGCGAAGTAGTAGACATCGGTCTCGCTGATGTCGACCGGCAGGCCGCCCGCGCCGGAGGTCGCGTCCACCAGCACCAGCGCGCCCTCGTCGGCGCCGGCCACCCGGGAGATCGGCATGGCCACGCCGGTGGAGGTCTCGTTGTGGGTCAGCGCGTAGACGTCCACGCCGGCCTCGGCGACCGGCAGCGGGTGGGTGCCGGGCTCGGACTTGACCACGGACGGGTCCGCGAGCCAGGGCGCGGCCTTGGTGGAGGCGGCGAACTTGGACGAGAACTCGCCGAAGTTGAGGTGCTGGGACTTCTCCCGCACCAGCCCGAAGGCGGCGATGTCCCAGAAGGCGGTGGAGCCGCCGTTGCCGAGGACCACCTCGTAGCCCTCGGGGAGCGAGAAGAGGCTGCTGACACCCTCGCGCACGCGGCGGACCTGGTTCTTCACCGGGGCCTGGCGGTGGGAGGTGCCGAGCAGCGAGCTACCGGTCGCGGCGAGGGCGCTGAGCGCCTCGGGGCGAACCTTGGAGGGACCTGCGCCGAAACGGCCGTCTACGGGCCTGATGTCAGCGGGGATCTGGATCTCAGCCACGGGGCGAGCCTACCGGCTCGGCGGGGACGCGCCGTGGGAGGTCCGCCGTTTGAGACACGAAGGTGTGACGGGCGGGTTCACCGTGGGCGCGGGTTGCTGTTTGCGCAGTTCCCCGCGCCCCTAGGTAGTCCCAATGACCCTTTGCGCGCAGGTTACCGCGCGATGTCGTCGAAGCCTTCGACCTCGTGCGGGCTGCGGGTGTTGGGGCCGATGTAGCGGGCGGCCGGGCGGACCAGGCGGCCGGTGCGCTTCTGCTCCAGGATGTGCGCGCTCCACCCGGCGGTGCGGGCGCAGGTGAACATCGAGGTGAACATGTGCGCGGGGACCTCGGCGAAGTCCAGGATGATCGCGGCCCAGAACTCCACGTTGGTGGCCAGCACCCGGTCGGGGCGGCGGGCGTGCAGCTCCTCCAGCGCGGCCTTCTCCAGCGCCTCGGCGACCTCGTAGCGCGGCGCGGCCAGCTCCATCGCGGTGCGGCGCAGCACGCGGGCGCGGGGGTCCTCGGCGCGGTAGACCCGGTGGCCGAAGCCCATCAGCCGCTCGCCCTTGTCCAGGGCGTTCCGGACGTACGCGCCGGCGTCGCCGGTGCGCTCGATCTCCTCGATCATGCCCAGCACCCGGGACGGCGCCCCGCCGTGCAGCGGGCCCGACATGGCGCCGACCGCGCCGGACAGCGCGGCGGCGACGTCCGCGCCGGTGGAGGCGATGACCCGGGCGGTGAACGTGGAGGCGTTCATGCCGTGCTCGGCGGCCGAGGTCCAGTAGGCGTCGATGGCCTTGACGTGGCGGGGGTCGGGCTCGCCGCGCCAGCGGATCATAAAGCGCTCGACGATGGTCTCGGCCTTGTCGATCTCGCTCTGCGGGACCATCGGCAGGCCCTGGCCGCGGGCGGACTGCGCCACGTAGGAGAGGGCCATCACGGCGGCCCGGGCGAGGTCGTCGCGGGCCTGCTCGGGGCTGATGTCAAGCAGCGGTTTGAGGCCCCAGGCCGGGGCGAGCATGGCGAGCGCGGACTGCACGTCCACGCGGATGTCGCCGGAGTGGATCGGCAGCGGGAACGGCTCGGCGGCGGGCAGTCCGGGGTTGAACTTGCCGTCGACGAGCAGGCCCCAGGTGTTCCCGAAGGACACGTGGCCGACCAGCTCCTCGATGTCGACACCGCGGTAGCGGAGCGAGCCGCCCTCCTTGTCGGGTTCGGCGATCTCCGTCTCGAACGCTACGACTCCCTCGAGTCCGGGTACGAAATCGGACATCAGGCGGCTCCTCTGAATCTGACGTCGGTGACTGTGGTGTGGCCAAGTCGTCGGCTGTCTGGACGTGACGCGCGGTTGCGCGCTGGTGTCGTGCGTGTGGCAGGTCATGGGCGTGTGGCACGCAGTGTCAGGGTGGCAGGCACTGGGTGCAGTGCGCCAGACCACGCGAGGGTGATACCTCGCACGGGGGCGGGTTTCGTACCGGACACCTTATATCTTGATATCGAGATGTTGTAGTGATCAAAAGAACAACCGGAGTGCCGGATGCGGGATGATGTGGGCGTGCAGCCTCCCGAGTCCGAACCCGCTTCCGCCTCCCCCGCCTCCCTCGCCGCGATGCGGCGGCACTACCGCGTCGAGGGGCTCGACGAGTCGGCGCTGGCCGACGAGCCGATGGCGCAGTTCGACCAGTGGTTCGCCGAGGCGGTGAAGTCCGGCCTGGACGAGCCCAACGCGATGGTGGTCTCCACGGCGGACGCCGAGGGCCGGCCCAGCGTGCGCACCGTGCTGCTGAAGGGCTACGACCGGCGCGGCTTTGTCTTCTACACCAACCACGGGTCGCGGAAGGGCGCCGAGCTGGACGCCAATCCGCAGGTCGCCCTGCTCTTCCCGTGGCATCCGCTGGCCCGCCAGGTGATCGTCAGGGGCCTGGCCGCGCGGGTGGGCCGGGACGAGACCGCCGCCTACTTCCGCAGCCGGCCGCACGGCTCGCAGCTGGGCGCCTGGGCCAGCGAGCAGTCCCGTCCGATCGGCTCCCGGGGCGAGCTCGAGCAGCGCTACGCGGACCTCGCCGCGCGCTACCCGGAGGACGAGGACGTGCCGGTCCCGCCGTTCTGGGGCGGCTACCGGATCACCCCGGCCAGTGTGGAGTTCTGGCAGGGCCGGGAGAACCGGTTGCACGACCGGCTGCTGTACGAGGACGGGGCCGGGGGCTGGACCGTCCGGCGGCTGCAGCCCTGAGCCCGTCGAGGTTCCGAGCGGTGCATCTCGGCCAGAACCCGGCCGGTTACTGGCCATCGCTTGACGGGGTCTTGCCGCGACGGCGGGTATGGGTGACGCTAATTCAGAATCTATGCGCCCTGGAGAGCTTCGTGCTGGAACGGCCACGGAGGGGAGTCGCCGAAAAGGGCACGACGGGGGCGTTTCAGGAGTCGTGATTCCACCACCCGAAGGCTGGTCTCTGTGATCATTCCCAGTAACACCGCCACCGCGGCCTCAGTCCGTGAGTCCGCTCCGCGCCCGGGCGCGTCGCGTCCGTCACTGGCCGATACCCGCAACCGCCTCGACGCACGCGTGGTCAAGCGGGCTCTCGGCACCGACGGGCCCGAGCACCTCGAGATCGCCGCATTCCAATCCTCGATCTGACGTTTGATCTGCGGAATTCCTGATTCCGGGCGGGTGATCATCACTCGCCCGGTCATGTCTGCCCGAATTCGCCCCGCTCTTTCCGCCCAGTGAGCACTTGCTGTTCACTTTGCACGATACCGTTGTCCTGAAACGCTCCTGACGGAGCGTCGGACAGTGGCGTGCCCAGGAGGACAGCGGTGGCCGAACGCACCAAGGACGCGGCATCGGATCAACGACAGGATGGCGGGCCGTCCTTCTTCGTCAGCTATGCCAGGCCCCCCGGTGCCCCTTCCCAGGACGACGCCTCGCCGATCGGCGACCTGGTGCAGGACCTCAACTTCGAGATCGGGCAGCACGTCCGGCGGGAGTCCAGGGCCGGCCCCGGCGTCTCCGACCGGGAGATACCGCTCGGCGACGACTGGGGGCTGTACATCTCGCAGATGCTCGCCGAGGCGCATGTCCTGGTGGCCCTGGTGTCGGCCCCCTACCTGGACAGCGAGTGGTGCGGCAAGGAGTGGTGGGTCTTCAGCCAGCGCGCGGTGCACGCGCGTCCGCCGCTGTCCCCGAAGACCTCGGCCATCCTTCCGGTGCTCTGGGCCCCGCTCCCGCCGAGCCGCGGGAACGCCCTGGTCCAGCGCTACCAGTACACCAACGCGGGGATGCCCGGCGCCTATGCGAAGGAGGGCCTGCTCGCCCTCAGCAGGCAGGCGGGGAAGCGGGATTCGTACCACCAGGTGGTCAACAGGATCGCCCGGCGGGTCAGCGACCTACTGGTGCACACGACGGTGGAACCCGGCAGAATGGTGAACCTGGAGAGCGCCCCGAGCGCCTTCCACCCACGCCATCCCGACTGGAGCGGTGTCACCTTCTGGAGCAAGCAGCCCCATGCGGCGGGGCCGGGCCAGGCCTGACGGAGGGAAGGTCGGTGAGATGACCGAACTGGCGGGGGAGCGGGGGTACCCGAGCTACTTCCTCAGTTACTCGTATCCACGGGGCGCCCCGCAGGCGGACCCCTGGGTGGCCGAGTTCCACGCCGACCTCAACGCGGCCCTGGGCGAACGCCCGGCCAAGTCCGGTGGACTGACGGCGGGATACCTGGACGAGCCCGGTGAGAGCGAGCCGGTGCGCCGGGCCCGCCGGGCCGAGGCGCTGGCCCGCAGCAAGAGCCTGGTGGTGCTCTGCTCCCCGGAGTACTTCCTGGACGCGGAGTGCCACAACGAGTGGACCGCCTTCCACAAACGCCTCTCCCCGGAGGGGAGTTCGGACGCCGCCGTGGTCGCGGTGCTGTGGGAGCGGCTCTGGGCCGGCACACCGGACGAGGTCTCGATCGACGAGCAGGACCTACGGCTGCAGTTCGGCGAGAACGGGCTGCGGCACCAACTGGCCCAGCGCCGGGCCCAGTACCACGACGGCGTGCGGAGCGTGGCCGAGGCGATAGCGCACGCGGTCGAGAAGATCGACCTCGCCCCGGGCGCCGAGTCCGCGCTGTCGCGCGAACCGCAGCCCTGGCCCGACCATCCGGCCGTGCGCAGCCTGCGCATCCTGGTGCTGGCCAGGACCACCGACGAGGCGCTGCCGCCGGGCTGCGACCCGGAGGACTACAGCGAGCTCCCCGAACTCTGGCAGCCCTACCGGGAGGAGGGCGCCCGGCCGCTGGCCGAGCTCGCCGCCACGGTGGCCAGGGACAGCAATGTGCATGTGCGCTCGGTCGAGGACTTCGAACGGGCCAGCAGGAGGGTCGCCGGCACCTCCCAGGACGCGGAGCTGGTGCCGCAACTGCTGCTGCTGGACCGCTGGGCGCTGCGGAACGACCTGCGGTTGCGCAGCCTGCTGGGCTACAACCGGCAGCGGCTCCGGCCGATGGCGGTGATGGTGCCCTGGGTGCCCCGCCCGGAGGGGATCCCCCGCCGGGAGCAGCAGGACATCGAGCAGCTCCGGCTGCTCACCTGGGACACCCTCAATGTCGCACTGGGGCAGCCGACTCCGGGTTACGAACACCTGCGCGGGGGCATCCCCGACGCGGCCACCTTCGCCGCACTGCTGCCCATCGCCCTGCGCCAGGCGCGCAACGCCTTCATCCAGCTCCACGCCCTCCGCACGCCCCAGTCGAAAGGTCAGCAATGAACGTCGGTAGTCCAGGGAGCGCGTCGGAGGACCGACGGGGCCGGGTGGTCACCTTCTACTCCTACAAGGGCGGCACCGGCCGGACCATGACCATGGCCAATGTCGCCTGGATCCTCGCCGCCAACGGCAAGAGGGTGCTCACCGTGGACTGGGACCTGGAGGCGCCGGGCCTGTCCCGGTTCTTCCACCCCTTCCTCAGCGAGAAGGTGCTGGCCAAGACCGGCGGCGTGGTCAACATGGTGAACGACTACCTGGAACGCTCCCTGGACGGCACCTCGGCGGCCGAGGCCCGGCAGAGCGGCCATGCCGCGGTGCGCCAGCAGGCGATCAAGCTGAACTGGGACTTCCCCAACGGCGGCCAGATCGACTTCATCTCGGCCGGCCGGCAGAACCAGGACTACTCGACCATTCTCGGCGGCCTCAACTGGGACCAGTTCTACCTGCGCTACGAGGGCGGGGTGTTCCTCGACGCCCTGCGCGAGGAGATGGTCAGGAGCTACGACTACACCTTCATCGACAGCCGCACCGGGCTCAGCGACACCTCCAGCATCTGCACCCAGCAGCTCCCCGACGACGTGGTGGTCTGCTTCACCCTGAGCGACCAGAGCATCAGCGGCGCGGCCGGGGTGGCGCGGCACATCCAGGCCAGGGGGGTGGTCGGCCACAACAAGGAGCCGATCAGGATCCTGCCGGTGCCCATGCGCATCGACGAGGGCGAGAAGGAGCGGGCCGAGCGCGGCCGGACGGAGGCGCGCACCAAGTTCGAGGGGCTGCCCAAGGAGCTCTACACGGTCCAGGACGACCAGTACTGGGGCTCCATCGAGATCCCCTACCGGCCGTTCTACGCCTACGAGGAGATCCTGGCCACCTTCGGGGACCAGACCGGCATCCCCAACACCGTGCTCGGCGCCTGCGAGCGGCTCACCCGCGAGCTGACCCGGGGCGACGTCTCCACGCTCCCGGCGATGGCCGAGCCGCTTCGGCTGGCCACGGTGGCCAAGTTCGACCGCAAGCCGGCCGGCGGCCAGGAGGACGTCCGGCTGCGGCTCTGGTACGTCATCGAGGACCAGATGTGGATGGAGTGGATCAGCTATCTGCTGCGGGCCGCCGGCTACCGCTTCGAGGCCTCCAGGATCGACGCCGACGCCCCGCCCGCGGACCGGGAGGCGGCGAACGGCGAGACCACGGCGGCCTCGATCCACGTGCCGCTGCTCACCACCCGTTTCATCCAGGCGGCCAGGGCCAGTGAGATCTGGGGACCGGTGTCCACCAGCGACCTGGCGCTGCCCCGGCCGCGCACCCTCGGCCTCCGCCTGGGCACGGTCCCGCCGGGCGCCCCGAGCGGGCACAGCTTCCCGCTCGACCTGACCTCCCCCGCGCTGACCGCGGCCACCGCGGCGGAGCAGCTGATCAAGTACTTCAACGGCGACGACGTCGTGGTCCAGGCGGCCAAGTCGGCGCTGGACGCGCCGGACGCCCCCCGCTTCCCGGGCATCCGTCCCGAGTACGTCACCCTGCAGAGCCGCAACCTCGACTTCACCGGCCGGTCCAAGGAACTGGCCGAGCTGCGCCGGACGCTGGTCGGCCGGTCCGCCCACGAGCCGACCAGCGGCACCCAGGCGCTGCACGGCCTCGGCGGGGTGGGGAAGTCCCAGCTCGCCCGCGAGTACGCCTACCGCTTCATGGCGGACTACGACCTGGTCTGGCTGGTGCCGTCGGAGCAGAGCGCCTCGATCACCACCGAACTGGCCGCGATCGCGGAACGGCTCGACATCCGCGGGACCCTCGGTGAGGCCGACGCGGCGCAGCTGGTCAAGGAGCGGCTCTCGGCCGGCACGCTGGTCTCCCGCTGGCTGCTGATCTTCGACAACGCCGAGGACCCGGAGACCCTGCGGGAGTTCCTGCCGGGCGGTGAGGGCCACGTCATCATCACCTCCCGCAACCAGGTCTGGGCCCAGGAGGCCTCCGAGCTGGAGGTGGACGTCTTCACCCGGCAGGAGAGCATCTCCCACCTGGAGCACCGGGTGCGCGGCATGACCGACGCCGAGGCCGGGCAGCTGGCCGAGGCGCTGGGCGACCTGCCGCTCGCGGTCGAGCAGGCCGCGGCCTACCTGGGACGCAGCGGGATGCCGGTGGACACCTACATGGAACTGCTGCAGCAGCACCCGGCCGACATGTTCGACCAGGTACCGCTCACCGCGGACTACCCGACCCCGATCAAGACCACTTTCGCGGTGTCCCTGAACAACCTGGAGTCCGAGTGGCCGGCCGCGGTGCGGCTGATGCAGATGTCGGTCTTCCTCGGCCCCGAGCCGTTCTCGCAGAAGCTGCTGCACCGCAACCCGTCCATGCTTGCCGCGCTCTCGAAGGTGGACCCCCGGGTGCGCAAGGGCGGGGCGTCGGTCCTCGGCGGCATCAGCCGGGCCATCCG
The DNA here is from genome assembly GCF_042511045.1 of Streptacidiphilus alkalitolerans. Classification (NCBI taxonomy): domain Bacteria; kingdom Bacillati; phylum Actinomycetota; class Actinomycetes; order Kitasatosporales; family Streptomycetaceae; genus Streptacidiphilus; species Streptacidiphilus alkalitolerans. The sequence continues at coordinate 418,633 of NZ_JBHEZX010000003.1, read as the reverse complement.
AAGCCTGTCGCTGGCCAAGGTGGACGGCAGGCGCGGAACGGTGCAGGTGCACCGGGTGCTCCAGGCGCTGCTGCGGGCGCAGATGAGCGAGGAGGAGCAGAAGGAGATCCAGCGGGAGGTCCAGCTGGTCCTGGCGGAGTACCGGCCGATGGACGGGGAGGTGGAGGACCCGGAGAACCGGCCGAACTTCGAGCTCATCCGGCCGCACCTGGTGGCCAGCGGGGCCGAGACCTCCGATTCCCCCGAGGTCCGGCAGCTGATGATCGACCTGGTCCGGCTGCACTGGCGCAACGGCGACTACCTGCTGGCCAGGACCGAGGGCGAGCGGCTGGACGCGCTGTGGACCGCGACCCTGGGCGACGACGACCGGCAGACCCTGGCCCTGCGCACGATCAGGGCCAACATCCTCCGCGACCTCGGCCGCTACCGGGAGGCGCTGGAGCTGGACCAGCGGACCTGGGAGACGCAGTCCGAGCTCTTCGGGGAGGACGACCTCAGCACCCTGGCCACCGCCCGCGGCCTGGCCGGCGACCTCCGGGCGCTGGGCCGCTACAAGGAGGCGAGGGACCGCGACCTGCTCACCCACGCCAGCCTGGTCGAGCAGTTCCTGGAGGAGGACCGCGCGGTGGTCAACCTCACCCACAACCTGGCCATCGACTACCGCCTGCTGGGAGAGGCCAAGATCGCCCAGCAGTACGACGAGCGCACCGAGCGGCTGCGCCGGCAGGGCCTCGGCCCCGACCACGCCCGCACCCTGGCCTCCCAGCTCTACCTGGCCCGGGACAAGCGGGACGGCGGCGAACTGCGGGACGCGGCAGCGGACCTGGAGCGGCTGCACGAGGCGTTCCGGCGGCTGCAGGGCGACAACGCCCCGGACACCCTGCGCGCCGCCAAGAGCCTCGCGGTCTCCCTGCGGGTGCTGGGTCAGTACGAGCGGGCGGCGGTGCTCACCGACGACACCCTGGCCCGGCTGGAGGAGCGCTACGGCAAGGAGAGCCCCGACACCTGGCAGTGCGCCCTCAACAAGGCGGCCGACGACTGGAGCCTCGGCCGTACCGAGGAGGCGCTGCGGCGCACCCAGGACGTCTGGCGCCGGTACCGGGACCTGCTCGGCGAGGACCACCCCAACTCGCTGGCCTGCAGCGACAATGTGTCCGTCTACCTGCGGACGCCGGACGCCAGCCGGCAGGACCGCAGGCGGGCCGCCGCGCTCGGCCAGAACGCCACCACCCGGCTGGCCGCGCTACTGGGCGAGGCCCATCCGTTCACCCTGTGCGCCGAGGTGAACTGGGCCAACGCCCGGGCCGAGCTGGAGGAACTGGAGGCGGCCGAGAACAGTGAGCGCTCCTGCCTGGCCCGGCTGAGCCGGCAGCTGGGCGACGACCACCCGGACACCCTCGCCTGCCGGTCCAACCTGGCGGTGACCCTCAAGGCCCGGGGCAGCACCAGGGAGGCGCAGCGCCTGCACGACGAAGCGGTCGAGGCCTTCGCCCACGACCGCAACTTCGGTGACACCCACCCCGACACGCTCAGTGCCGAGGGGTGGGACCGGATCAGTCACATTCTGGAGCTTCAGGCCTGGTGAGCCAGCTCAGCACGTTGGGGAGGCGTGCGATGGCGTCGAAGTGGGCCGCCCCCGACTCCGTTCGCAGTTCGGAGTCGGGGAGCATCTTCCGCAGCCACAGCGAGTGGCTGATGGGGGAGAAGACGTCCTCGCTGCCGTGCCAGAGCAGGACCTTGGTGGTGACCTCGGCGAGCCGGAAGCCCCAGTCGTGGGCGAAGGAGTAGGCGTCGTCGATCCACCCGGCGCCCTGCTGCTGCAGCGCTTCCTTGTAGTTGTCCTTGAGTATCCGGCGGATTCCGGCGTCGGCGATCACCTGCAGGTCCGAGTCCTGGACCTCGGACAGCAGTTGGTCGAGCAGCTTGCCGGGATCCAGGTGGATCTGCGTCGCCCGGTCCCGCAGGCTCTCGGCCAGAGTCTCGTACCCCTGTTCGGCGCGGCGGTACTCGTCCGTATTGCCCTGGCCCATGCCGGTGTACCACTCGTCCTGCATGCCGTCGCTGCCGATCCGGGGGGCCAGGCTCACCAGCGCGGCGGCACGGGTGACCCGGTCGCCGAGGGCCGCGGCGCAGGCGAGCGCGTGCGGTCCGCCGCCGGAGCGGCCGACCACCGCGAAGCGGCCGATGTCCAGGGCCTTGGCGATGTCCTCCACGTCCTGGGCGGCGTCGACCACCTGCCGTTTCGGCACCGGGTCGGACCAGCCGTACCCCGGGCGGTCATAGGCCACCAACCGGATGCCCTGCCGGTAGAGGACGCTGGGCCGCGGCGCCACACCGACCCTGCTGCCCGGGGTGCCGTGCAGCACGAAGACGGCGGTGCCGTCCCGCTTGCCCCACTCGCTGACGCTGAGCCGACGGCCGTCCCTGGTGCTGACCATGGTGACGTCGTCGGGCGGGGTGGGGGGTGGTGCGGACGGTGCCGGTGGTGCGGCGGGGTGGGCGGCGACGGCGGTCGGCGTCTCCGCGAGGTCCTGCGGCATCAGGCGCAGACCTCCTGGACGCCACAGAGGCCGTGCCCGTGGCGCATGAGTTCACCCATCATGTCGTCAGACTGCAGCACTAACCCCAGAAACACGAGCCCGCCCCCTCCTCGTTCATCCGATTGGATCAAGGAGGGCACGCCCGTGCGATGTGGCAGCATGTCATGCCGGCCCCCAGCCCCCTGGGTCGCACTAGCGACGTGGACGTGATGATACGTCACATGAGCCCCACTGCACTGGGTTTGTCGCATACTCTGTCACCGGGCCCTCCCGAGCGACTGTGAGGCCGTTCTTCCAGTATGGACACGAGTCGTCGGGCGGCGAAACCTGCTCGACCGTCTTCGTCATCTTTGGCCGAAGTAGCACTCCCCGGGTGTTCGGCCCCTGGCGGGTTCCGACCGAATCGCCAATCATGGGTGTGCAGACCTGACTCTCCGCCATCCCAGGGATGTCGTGTTGGTGCCCTTCCGGCAGTTCGTCGTCAAGCTCCACAGTCGCTGCGACCTCGCCTGCGACCACTGCTACATCTACGAGCACCGGGACACGCAGTGGCGCGGACGCCCGCGCGCCACCCCCGAGGAGGTACTGGCGCGGACCGCCGAGCGGATCGCCGAGCACGCCGAGGCGCATCACCTGGGCGCCGTCCACGTGGTGCTGCACGGCGGGGAGCCGCTGCTCGCCGGCCCGAAGACGATCGAGTTCGCCGCGCGGCAGCTGGAATCCCGGCTGCCCGACTCCTGCGCCCTCGATCTGCGGATCCACACCAACGGCGTGCTGCTCGACCGGCAGTTCTGCGACCTCTTCCTGGCCCATGACATCAAGGTCGGCATCTCCCTGGACGGGGACAGGGCCGCGAACGACCTGCACCGGCGCTACGGCGACGGGCGCAGCAGCTACGACAAGGTCATCGAGGCCGTCGCCCTGCTGCGGCAGCCCGAGTACCGGCGGCTCTACGCCGGGCTGCTCTGCACCATCGACGTGCGCAACGACCCGCTCGCGGTGTACCGGGCGCTGATGGAGCTGGACCCCCCGCGGCTGGACTTCCTGCTCCCGCACGCGACCTGGGAGTACCCGCCGCTGCGGCCCGACGGCCCCGGGAGCACCCCGTACGCCCGCTGGCTCGGGGCCATCTACGAGCGCTGGGACGCCGAGGGGCGCCCGGTCCCGGTGCGCACCTTCGACTCGGTGCTGAGGACCCTGCGCGGGCAGAGCAGCCTGACCGAGAACCTCGGCCTGGACCCCGCGGACCTGGTGGTGATCGAGACCGACGGCACCCTGGAGCAGGCCGACTCGCTGCGCACCGCCTTCGACGGTGCGGCCGGCACCGGCTTCAACGTCTTCGACGACGACTTCGACCGGGCGGCCCGGCACCCCGGCATGATCGACCGTCAGCTCGGCCTGGCCGGTCTGAGCGCCACCTGCCAGGCCTGCCCGGTGGTCAGCTCCTGCGGGGGCGGGCTCTTCGCCCACCGCTACCGGGCGGACACCGGCTTCGACAACCCCTCGGTGTTCTGCGGCGACCTCAAGGAGTTCATCACCATGGTCGCCGACCGCGAGGAGGTCGGCCCGGCCCTGGCGGACCGCCAGCTCGGCGAGCTGGCGGCCGGTTACGGCGGCGCCGAGGCGGTACGGGTGCTGGCCGGGCAGCAGCTGGAACTCGACCGGCTGCTGCTGGCCCGTGCCGCCGAGTCCGAACTGTCTTCCGGCGCCTCGGCGCTGGGGCAGCTCCTGGAAGCTTTCGACGCCGCGGAGGCCGAGGCGTTCGACCAGGTGCTGGCCCATCCGTACACCCGGACCTGGGCGGCCCGGCCGGAGCCCGAGGGCGGCGGCCTGGCCGAGTTCGCGGCGGCGGTGGCGCTGCGGGCCGGGGCCGACCCCGCGGTCCGGGTCCCGGTGCGGGACGGCGCGGTACGGCTGCCGGGGATCGGCCGGCTGCTGGTCGAGCCGGGGACGACGGCCGTGGCGATCCGGGCGGCCGAGGACGGCTTCACCGCCGTGACCGACGCCGGAGCGGTGGTCCGGATCCGCTGGACCGGGCAGGACCCGCGCTGGCAGCCGGTGCGCGAGGTGGCCGCCGGCCCCGACTGGACCGTACGGCTCGAGGACACCGACCCGTACCGGGACGCCCATGGGCACCCGGTGGCGGAGCGGCTGGGCGATGCCGAACTGGCCTGCTGGGACCGCGGTCTGACCGAGGCCTGGGACCTGGTCAAGCGCCTGCTGCCCGGTTACGCGGCAGGCATCGCCACCGGGCTCTCGGTGATCACCCCGCTCCGCCGCCCCGCCGAGGGGCGCGGCCTCAGCTCCTCGGCGCGCAGCGCCTTCGGGGCCGTCGGCATCGCCCGGCCGGACGCCTCGGACACCCTGGCGCTGCTGCTCGTCCATGAGTTCCAGCATGTGAAGCTGGGCGCGGTGCTGGATCGCGACGACCTCTTCGACCCGGCGGACGAGCGCCTGTTCCACGCGCCCTGGCGGGAGGACCTCCGTCCGCTGGAGGGCCTGTTCCAGGGCACCTACGCCCATGTCGCGGTCACCGAGTACTGGCGGGCCCGGGGCCGGTCGCTGCGGCAGGACGGCCGCCCGGCGGACCACGCGGAGGCGGAGTTCGCCCGCTGGCGGGACCACACCGACCGGGCGGTCGCGACCCTGGCCGGATCGGGTTCGCTGACCCGGCTCGGCACCCGCTTCGTCGAAGGGATGGCGGCCACCGTGGAGCCCTGGCTCGACCCCGTAGTTTCGAACACCGTTTCGCCGGGCACGCCCTTCGTACGGTGATAGGCAGGCAGCAACTGGTCGACGACCTCGGTCGCATCGGCATCCGCCGGGGCGGGGTGCTCTTTGCGCAGTCCTCGCTCCGCAGTATCGGCCAGGTCCGCGGGGGCGCGCGGACCGTCGTCGCGGCGCTCCGCGAGGTCCTCGGACCGCAGGGCACGCTCGTGGTCTACACGGCCACCCCGGAGAACTCGCTCAGCTCGCCGGCGTACCTGGCGGACACCGCGGCCATGGGGCGACGGAGCCTCAGGATCGCCTACCGGGCCGCCATGCAGCCCTTCGACATCGACCGTTCCCCCAGCTCGCGGCGGACGGTGGGGATGATCTCGGAAGCGGTCAGGACCACCCCCGGGGCCCGGCGCAGCGCGCATCCGCAGACCTCCTTCGTGGCGATAGGCCCCAGGGCGGAGGAGATCACCGCCGACCACCGGCTGGAGTGCCACCTCGGCGAGGACTCCCCGGTGGGCCGGCTCTACGAGCTGCAGGCACAGGGCCTGCTGCTCGGGGTGGACAGTTGGCGGTTCACCCCGTACCACCTCGCCGAGTACTACCCGCCGAACCCGCCGGTGCGGATGCACGCCGCCCTGGTCTCCACCAAGGACCGGCTGCGCTGCTGGAAGCTCTTCGACGCCGTCGACCTGGACGACAGCCACTTCCAGGAGATGGGGGAGCGGGTCCGCAGCGAGGTCCCGTTCGGCGAGGGGCGGGTCGGAGCGGCGGACTGCTACCTGGTCCCCCTCGTCCCCGCGGTCGCGGCGGCCCGGCGCTGGGTGATGGAGCGCTACCTCGCGGACCGGATGAGCGGGCCGGCCCACGGCGTCAGGCGCAGGCTCCACAACTGCTGTATGCCGCCCCAACTCTGGTCCGACTCCTGTACGTTCACTGCAGTGGAGGGTGGTTCCGGGAAGCTGCGGGCGCTGTCCTTCGAGGACTTTATGACGGTGCGTCAGTCCGTACTGGAGGGGCCCTTGTGACCGAGCGCCAGGCCGAGGGCCGGGACGGCCGCATCATCACCTTCTACTCCTACAAGGGCGGCACCGGGCGCACCATGGCGCTGGCCAACACCGCCTGGATCCTGGCCGCCAACGGCTACCGCGTGCTCGCCGCCGACTGGGACCTGGAGGCGCCGGGTCTGGGCCACTTCTTCCGGCCCTTCCTCGACCCGGACGCGCTGGCCGGAACCACCGGCGTGATCGACCTGATCATGGACTACCGCGACGAGGCGCTGCGCGACCTGCCCCGCGCGGACGGCTGGCACCGGGAGTTCACCAGGGTCCGGCAGCACGCCCTGTCCCTGGCCTGGCCGCACTTCCCGGCCGACGGCACGCTGGACTTCCTGTCGGCCGGCCAGGTCAGAAGCGACTACGCGGCCACCGTCGCCGCCATCAACTGGGACCACTTCTACGAGCGGTTGGACGGCGGCCGGTTCTTCGCCGCGCTGCGCGCCGACATGCGCAGGCACTACGACTACGTCCTGATCGACAGCCGCACCGGCCTCTCCGACATCGCCGACATCTGCACCGTGGAGATGCCCGACGACCTCGTGGTCTGCTTCACCCTCAGTGACCAGAGCATCGAGGGCGCGTCCGAGATCGCCCGGACCATCAGCGAGCACTACCCCGGCCGCGGCATTCGGATCCTGCCGGTACCGATGCGCGTCGACGACGGCGAGAAGGAGAAGGCGGACGCCGGCCGGGCGCTGGCCAGGCAGCGCTTCGACGGCTTCCCGCAGGGCTTCGACGAGGCGCGGCTCGCCCGGTACTGGGGGGCGGTGGAGATCCCCTACCGGGCCTACTACGCCTACGAGGAGGTGCTCGCCCCCTTCGGAGACCAGCCGGGGACGCCGACGTCCCTGCTCTCCTCCTTCGAGCGGCTGACCGAGGCGCTGACCGACGGCCGGGTGGTCGGCCTGCCGCCGATGCCCGAGGACCGGCGGCTGCACTTCGCCGGCTCCTTCACCCGGCGGCGGCCCGTCGTCCGCGAGGACGTCGTACTGTCCTTCGTACCGGAGGACCTGATGTGGGCCGACTGGATCACCTCACTGCTGGAACGGGCCGGACTCCGGGTGTTCCCGCAGGAGGTGGGCAGGGGGCTCGAGGACGGTCCTGAGCGGGCGGCGCGCACGCTGGTGCTGCTCTCGGCGGCGTATGTCCGCAGCCCGGAGGCGGAAGTGCGGGGGTTCGCGGGCGGCACCGACCCGGGCGGCACCCGACGCGAGCTGCTCCCGGTCCGGGTCGGCGAGGTCCGGCTCCCCGCGCAGTTCAGCGGTGCGGTCGACCTCCGCCGGCTGACCGAGGAACAGGCAGCGGAGGCACTGCTGCGCGCCCTGCGACGGCCGGACGCGGAGCGGAGGCCGGTAGTGGACGGGCCGCGCTACCCCGGCAACCGGCCGCAGATCTGGAACGTCAGGCTCAGGAACCCCGCGTTCACCGGCCGGTCGGCGATGCTGGGAGCCATGCGGGACGGGCTCCGCGAGAGCGGCATCGCCGCGCTGTACGGTCTCGGAGGGGTCGGCAAGACCCAGCTGGCACTGGAGTACGTGCACCGTTTCATGGCCGACTACGACCTGGTCTGGTGGATCGAGGCGAGCAAGCCCGAGCAGGTGGCGCAGTCGCTTGCCGAGCTCGCCCACAGACTGGACCGCCGCCTCGGCGACAATGTCGCCGAGGCGGCGGAGACCGCCCGGGAAGCACTGCGAAAGGACCTGGGGACCGGCCGCTGGCTACTGGTCTTCGACAACGCCGACAGGGCCGACGAGGTAGCCCGCTTCCTACCGGACGGTCCGGGCCATGTGCTCATCACCTCGCGCAACCAGGCGTGGTCGGACCGGGCCGACCCGCTGTCGGTCGATGTCTTCACCCGCCGCGAGAGCATCGACCACCTGCGGCGCCGGCGCACCGGCCTGAGCCCGGTGGATGCCGACAGGGTCGCCGAGGCTGTCGGAGACCTGCCGCTGGCGGTGGAGATCGCGGCGGCCTGGCTGGAGACCACCGGAACTCCGGTGGCCAGCTATGTCGCCGAGCTTCGACTGCAGGCGGTCAAGGCGCTGTCGGCCGCTCAGGAAACGCCGGAATACCCGTTGCGGTTCGGTGCCACCTGGAACGTCTCCATCGCCCGACTCCGCGAGCAGTCGCCGGCCGCCCACCGGCTGCTCCGACTGTGCGCCTACTTCTCGGCCGAACCGATCTCGCTGGATCTGGTCTACGGCGAGCAGATGGCCCGCTGCCTGATGGAATTCGACCAGGACCTGCAGGAGCGCGCACTGCTGGGCCGGGAGGTCCGTGCGATCACCCGTTACGGCCTGGCGAAGGTCGACTCCACTACCGGGACCTTCCAGGTCCACCGGATGGTGCAGGCCGCGGTCCAGGCGGAGATGACGGCGGAGGAGCAGGAACGGGCCATGCACGACGTGCACCTGGTCCTCGCCGGAGCCCGCCCGCCCGGCGATGTCGACGACTGGTCGAACTGGCCCGAGTTCGAGAATATCTGGCCCCACCTGCGTGCCTCGCGGGCACAGGACTGCGAGGAGGCGGAGGTCCGGCAACTGCTGGTCGACCGAGTGCGCTACCTCTGGAGACGGGGGGAGCTGCCGGCAGCCGAGGACCTCGGCCGGCAACTCGACCGGGACTGGACCGACAGGCGGGGGAGTGACGACCGGCAGACGCTTCTCCTGCGCTGCCAGCTCGCCAATGTGGTGCGCAGCCAGGGGCAGTTCGAGGAGGCCATGGCCCTGGACCTGGACACCCTGGAGCGGCAGCGGGCCCTGCACGGACCCGAGCACCCGTACACGCTGATGACCGGGATCGGCCTCGGCACCGACCTACGCGCGCTGGGCCGTTTCCGGGAGGCCCTGGAGCTGGACCGGCAGACCTGCGCCACCATCAGGGACCTGTTCGGGGAGGAATACCCGCAGGCCATGTTCGCGGCCCACGGCCTGGCTCTCGACCACCGCCTCAACGGCGACTACGAAGCAGCGGCGGAACTCGACCGGGAGACTCTGGACAAGCGGGTAGCGGTGCTCGGGCCGCAGCACCCGGACACGCTCGCCAGTATGGCGGCCCTGGCCGAGGACCTGTGGGCGCTCGGTGACTACCGTGCCTCCATGCAGCTTCTGGACCAGGTCAGTGCGGACTACTCCGCCTCCCCGGTGACCGACCTGCCCCTGCTCCGGTACGCCAAGAGCCGCGCGGTGGTCCTGCGGAGGGTCGGGCGGTCGGCCGAGGCCAGGCAGCTCAGCACGAGCACCTACGAGCGTTGTGCGGAGCGCTACGGCGCCCTCGCCCCGGACAGCCTGGCCTGCGCCCTCAACCTCGCCGCCGACTGCTCGGCGACCGGGGACCCGCAAGCCGCCCGGGAGTTGGCCTCGGAGGTGTACCAGGGCTTCCGGGACTCCCTGGGCGACACCCACCCCTTCGCCCTGGCCTGTGCCAACAACCTGGGGCTCTACCAGCGCGTCTGCGGGGCGACCGCCGAGGCGACGGTGCTCGGGGAGGCCACCCTGGTCTCGATGCGGCGGGTGCTCGGGCCCGAGCACCCGTTCACCCTGGCGGCCACGGTCAACCTGGCCGACTGCCACGCCGACGGCGGGGACCTGGTCCGGGCCGAGGAGCTGGGGCGGGAGGCGCTGGCCGGGCTGGTCGGGCGCTACGGTGCGCAGCACCCGGACGCCCTGGTCTGCGAGGCCAGCCTGGCGGTCACCCTGCGCGACCTCGGGCGCAGGGAAGAGGCCGTGGCGCTGCGCGCCCGGGTGGTGGAGGAGCTGACCCGGCAGCTCGGCGACGAGCACCCGCTGACCCGGAACGTCCGAGGCTGGCGGCGCAGCGGCATCGACCTCGAGCTGCAACCGGTGTGACGGCCCGTCAGCCCCGGTGCTGGCTGCGGGCGCGCCAGACGATGTGCTCGCGGGAGATGGCGTCCTCGGCCTCCCCGGCCAGGCGGGACCAGGACTCCTCGGCGTCCGTTCCGGTCAGGTCGAGCCGGGTCAGCCGGGTGGCGGTGCGGTCGAGCTCGCCCGCGGCCAGCCGGTAGGCGGAGGCCAGCGGCCGGAACTGCTTGAGCTGGGTCCACGCGGTCACCGTGGCCGCGCCCGCCGAGAACAGCCCGAGGGCCCGCAGCGACGGGTAGTACCTGGCCTCCAGCACCGCGACCACGATGCCGACCAGGAACATCACCGCGATCCACAGGCCCCAGACATGGGACTTGTGGTCGCACTCGTCGGCGCGCGACAGGTACCAGGTCCGCTGCGCGTACACCCGCTCGGTCAGGTACAGCTCGTGGCGCTGGCGCAGCGGCTTGCGCCGCTCGTCCCGCATCTTCCGGGTGATCTCCGGCTCGGCGCCGTCCGGGGCGGGGTGCGGGATGTCCCGTACCGCGTCCAGGAAGCGCTTGTCGGCCAGGGGCGCCTCGGCGGCGCCCTCGAAGGGGCGGGCCCGCACCACGTACTTCCAGGTGAGGGTCTTCAGCGACTCGGCGGCCGAACGCCCCTGGTACCACTGCTCCTGCGGTGCGCGGCGGTGCAGCGCCAGGGCGAAGCCGCCGGCGCCGAGGAAGCAGGCGACGGAGAGCAGCGGGACGATGTTGAACCCGCCCACCTTGTGCGCGGGGAACACCCCGAAGAGCGCGGCCAGCAGGGTCAGCCCGAGCTGCCAGCGGTACCAGTGCAGCGCGTAGTCCTGGCCGCGCAGGGAGGCCCGGTCGGCGGCCCAGAACGGGTCGGGCAGCAGGTCGGCCTCACGGCGGCGGGGCGGGTCCTGGCGCGGTGCCATCAGATCCGTCGATCGCGGCGGGCACGCCAGATGGTGTGCTCCCGCGAGACCGCGTCCTCGGCGTCGCTGGAGAGCCGCGACCACAGTTCCTCGGCCATCGGTCCCTGCAGGTCGAAGTGGGTCAACTGGTTCTCGATCAGCCCGAGTTCGGAGGCCGCCAGCCGGTAGGCGGAGGCCAGCGGACGGAACTGCTTGAGCTGGGTCCAGGCGGTGACCGCGGCCACGACGGTGGTGCACACCCCGAGCAGGTGCAGGTCGAACAGGCCGAGGAACTGGGCCACGGCGACCGCGGCGGCGATGATGATCGTGGCGGTCGAGATCAGCTGCCAGGTCGCGGTCGCGCTCTCGCAGCGGTCGGCCCGGGAGTGGTACCAGGTCCGCTGGGGCCTGATCCGCTCCTGCAGGTAGAGGTCGCGGCGCAGCGCCAGCGGGAGCTGCCGCAGGGTGCGCATCTCGGCGGTGATCGCGGGCCGGGTGCCGACCGGGATCACCTCGCTCTCCTCGAAGGCGACGAAGACCTCGTCCATCTGCTTCAGGAAGGCCTCGTCGGCGACCGGGGAGTCGGGCTCGCCGGCGAAGGGCCAGGCCCGGACCACGTACTTCCAGGCCAGGGTCTTCACCGACTCCGCCGCCGCGCGGCCCTCGTACCAGCGGGCCTGCGGCTTGTCGCGGCCCAGCCGCCACCAGAAGTAGCCGGCCCCGGCGAACAGCACCGCGGAGACGGCCTGCAGCCAGTTCAGATGGTCGGACCTGACGTTCGCGGTCCCGGCCAGCGCGGCCAGGACCAGCATCAGGATCTGGCCCCGGTACCACCGGATCGACCGTTCCTGCCCCTGAAGTGACGCATCGTCGGCTGTCCAGAAGGGCTCCGGGAGCAGATCTCGCTCACGATGCCCGGGCGGGTCCTTGTGGATCATCGACATCCCCCTTGTGTCGCCCGGAACGGCCGGACTGCGTCAGTCTGACGCTGCCCAGCCCCGCTGCACAGCACACGTATGCGCCGAACTTTTGCGCGAGGGGGGCGAGGAGGGGGACGAGGGAAAGGGAACGGCCCCTGGGCCTGCTCCCGTCCCGAAGGGGGGACGGGCGCCGGAGGACGGCCGGCGGGCCCAGGGGCCGGGTGACTGCTCTGGATTGCCCCGCTGCCCTTACACGCTCAGCGGGTAAGGGCTGCTAGGAAGCAGCCACCTCACGAGTCCCGGAAGTACTCATACTTTCGGATCACCTCCTTTCAGTGTGCGGCCACTGTAAGCAGACCACTGGAGGGTGGGCAACGGCTTTTCGCGGGGCTGTCCTCGATAGCGTGAATCATCCCGGTCGGGGGACATTTGGCGGAAACCGGTGTAGCCGGCGGGACGGGCGAGTTGAATGGGCAGGACCCGGTTGGGAGGTGCCAGCAGGTGAACGCCCAAGGACCCGCGACGCGGGGCGCAGCAGTGCGGCAGACCGACGCCGACGCGCGGCTGCTGGCCGCCCTGCTGGACGGCATGGAGGTCGGGCTCGCGGCGATGGACCGCGACGGCGTGCTGACCCACTGGAACCGCGAGGCGACCCGGATGCTCGGCTGGACCGCCGAGGAGTCGGTGGGCCGGAACGGCCTGGAGGGCTGGGCGCTGCGCCCGGCCGACGCGGTCGCGGTGCGCAGCCAGCTGCTCGGCGCGAGCGCCGGCGCGCCGCCCCGGGTGCATGAGTTCGCGCTGCTCACCAGGGACGGCCGCCGGGTACTGGTCCGGGCCCAGGCACACCAGGTCACCGCCCCCGACGGCCGTCCGCTCGGGCTGTACTTCGCCTTCTCCGAGGCCGGCGCCCAGGTGGAGCTGGAACGCTCGCTGGCCCTGGCCGAGGCGATGATGGACGAGGCCCCGACCGGGGTGGTGCTGGTGGACGCCGACCTGCGCCCGGCCGCCGTCGGCGACTCCGCCGCCCGCTGGCTGGACTGCGACCGCGGCGCCCTGCTCGGCCACCCGCTGGGGGAGGTGCTCGGCGACGGCGTCCAGGAGCTGGAGGCCGCCCTGCAGCACGTCCTGGCCACCGGGAAGGCGCTCAGCGGCGTCAAGCTGTGGGCCGCCCTGCGGGCCGACCCGGGCCGCCGCCGCTGCTGGCGCAGCGAGTTCGTCCGGCTCGGCTCCCCGCTGGGGGAGGAGCCGGTCCCGCTGGGCGTGGCCTGGTTCTTCGAGGACGTCACCCTGCACGAGCAGTCCGAGCAGGAGGGGACCGTGCTGCGGTTCCGGGCCACCCAGCTGCGGCGGGCCGCGCAGGCGGCGGCGGAGTGCGAGGACCCGATGGAGGGCGCGGTCGGCTACCTGGACTTCGTGCTGGCCGGTTTCGCCGACTACGCGCTGCTTGACGTGGTGCAGGGCGCCCCCGGGGCGGACGCCGACGCGCCCGACGCGGGGCTGCTGCGCGCGGCGGTGTCCCCGGTCGGCTCGACCGGGCAGGAGGCCGCCCTGGAGCCCTCCGGCATCCCCGCCCGCTACGGCGAGGTGCACCCGGCGGTACGGGCCCTGGAGCGGGCCGGGACGGTCTGCGTCTCGGACGTCCCGGCCGCCGCGGTGCCGGCCGCCGTCCCCGCCGCGGGCCCGGCCGCGCCGAGGCCGGACTGGGCCCTGCTGCGGCACTGGCCCAGCGGCACCGTGCACGGGCTGTGCACGGCGCTGCGCAGCCGCGGCCGTACCGTGGGCGTGCTCACCTTCCTGCGCGGCAGCACCCGGCCGCGGTTCGACCGGGCCGACATCGCCTACGCCGAGGACATCGCGGCCCGGGTCGCCGCCGCCGTGGACCTGGCTCGGAAGGCGTAGCAGCTCAGAAGGTGTAGAAGACGCGGTCCCTGTGCTCGGCCATCAGCTTGGCGTTCCAGTCCATCCCGCCGTCCACGTTGCCGGAGCGGAACAGCGGCGGGGTCGGCCCCTGCGCCGCCAGCAGGCCGACCGCGGTGGCCACCACGGCCTGCATCAGCGCGATGGTGGTGATGCTGGAGACCGGCCCGAAGGTGGTGTCCGCGCCCTCCGCGCTGAGCTCCCCGTCCCCGACCGCGATCTTGTTGTCCAGCACCACGTCGCACTGGTCCTTGAGGTAGGTGCCCGAGGGGTGCCGCGAGGAGACCGCCGCCGGGTAGGCCAGCGAGGTGAGTCCGATCACGGTCATCCCGCGCTCGCGGGCGTGCATCGCCAGCTCCACCGGCATCACCTGCCGTCCGGACAGCGAGATCACGAACAGCAGGTCGCCCGCCCGGGCCGGACTGGCGTCCAGCGTCGCCGTGGCCAGACCGGACACCCGTTCCAGTGAGCTGCCCAGATGGGCCGGGATGACGTCGATGCCGGTCACCCCCGGCACCGCCAGCAGATTCATCAGCACCAGGCCGCCGGCCCGGTACACCACGTCCATCGCGGCCAGCGAGGAGTGCCCGGCGCCGAAGGCGAAGACCCGCCCGCCGCTGCGCACGGTCTGCGCCAGTGCCTCCGCCGCGCGGTCGATGCCCTCGGCCTCCTCCGTGCGGACCCGCTGGAGCAGGGAGATCGCGGCGTCGAAGTACTGCCCGGCCAGATCGCTCATCGGGAATGCGCTCGCTTTCGCTCGGGTTCTGCTCTATCCGCAGGCACGCTGGTGCCTGGGCCGGGCCGCTGTCAACAGGGCCCTGGCCCCGAACTGACGGGTTTGTCGGCGGGATGCGTCAGAATTGGTTCAGCGACCACGACAGCCCACGAGGAACGGAGCCCGCGGCCGATGTCAGGGCACCTGATCGACACGACGGAAATGTATTTGCGCACGATCTTCGAATTGGAGGAGGAGGGCGTGGTACCCATGCGCGCCCGAATCGCCGAGCGCCTTGAGCAGAGCGGCCCCACGGTCAGCCAGACCGTGGCCCGGATGGAGCGTGACGGCCTGCTGGAGGTCGCCGACGACCGCCATCTGGAACTCACCGAGGGCGGCCGCAAGCTGGCCACCCGGGTGATGCGCAAGCACCGCATCGCCGAATGCCTGCTGGTCGACGTCATCGGCCTGGAGTGGGAGCAGGTCCACGCCGAGGCCTGCCGCTGGGAGCACGTGATGAGCGAGGCGGTGGAGCGGCGGGTGCTGGAACTGCTGCGCCATCCCACCCAGTCCCCGTACGGCAACCCGATCCCGGGCCTGGAGGAACTGGGCGAGCTGCCCTCGGCGGACGAGGGCGAGGCGGAGACGCTGATCACGCTTGACCTGCTGGCCCCCGGGCTGGAGGGCAAGAGCGTGGTGATCCGCCGGATCGGCGAGCCGATCCAGACGGACGCCCAGCTGATGTACACGCTGCGCCGGGCCGGGGTACAGCCGGGCGCGGTGGTCAGTGTGACCGAGGCCCCCGGCGGGGTGCTGGTCAGCAGTGGCGGCGAGGCCGCCGAACTGGACAAGGAGATCGCGGCGCACGTGTTCGTCGCCCGCGCCTGACCCGTACTCCCGCTTGACGCGCAGCAGAAGGACCCGGCTCTTTTCCCCGAGCGCCGGGTCCTTCCGCGTTCCCCCTGCGTCCCCACCCTGTGGTCCCCCCTGCCCGGCTTCCCCTCCGGGCCCCGCCCCCGGTGTCGCTGTGGCCGCCTCCGTCCCTGTGCCGCACCCTGTGGAGCCTTACGACCCCATTCCTCCCCTCGGCAGAACTCGGCAATCCTTGAGCGCTGTCACTCGAAAGTGGGGTTTTGTGCCGCGTTCAGGAGACGGCCACGGGCAGCGGCGCCTCGCGACCGCAGGCGTAGGCGATGGGGTTGATCAGCTCGGTGGCCTCGGGCAGCCAGCGGTTCAGCGTGGTGGGCTCCCTGGCCCACTGGGCGAAGCCGTAGGCGCCCACCCGGGTGGGCGGGGCGACCACCCAGTCGCCCTCGCCGTGGCCGACCAGGTCGAGCCGGCCGGGGCCCCAGCCGAGCTTCCGCAGCAGCTCGGGCAGCTTGGGCAGCGATCCCGGCAGCACCAGGAACACCAGCCGCCGCCCGCGTCCCGCGCCGGGGCCCCCGGCGCCGGGGACGGCCAGCACCGGGCCCAGCTGCACGCCCATCCGCTCCATCCGGGCCAGCGCCAGGCAGCCCGCGATCTCCGGGACGTCGATGGCGTCGAAGGCGCGTCCGGTCGGCAGCAGGACCGAGGCCAGCGGGTTCTCGCTCCACCAGCGCCGGACCACGCCGGGGCCGGCGCTGGCCTTGCGGGCCCAGTCGCGTCCGGCGGGGTGCGCGCCGGGGGCGGCGCAGGCGGGGTCGCCGCAGGAGCAGCGCAGCGGCCCGTCGTCCTCGACCAGCCAGGTGCCGGGCGCCACCTCCCAATGGCGTTCCTCCGCATAACGGACGGCTGAGTCGATCAGCAGGTCGCGGGCGCTGTCCTGGGGGACGGAGGCCGACAGGGTGGCTCCGAGGGTGTCTTCCACGCCGTGCACAACTCGCAGGGGCGGAGCGGGTTACGGGCGTTGCCTCGAAAGGGCGCCTCGGCGCGGGGGCGTGGTCTGCGGAAAGGGGGCGCGTCGGTGCACTGACGGGGCGCATGCGAGGTTCCGGAGCGAGTAGTGGGTATCTCTCCGGGGAGTCCGCTCGCTACCCTGGACGGATTGTCTCAATTGCCATGCTGCGACAAGTCACTGACGCGGCGATAGATTCACGCCTGCTCAGGCTTCAAGGGCCTCGCTCCGGGGAATGCTGGGGACCTGTCGGGGTGACCACCACGCTCGAGGGGGAGGCACGTCCATGGCCGCCAGACCACTGGTCGCACGACAGCCCAACGAACGGCTCCAGTCGCTGATCCAGGAGGCCGGCTGCTCCAACGCCGGCCTGGCCCGCCGGGTCAACCTGTGCGGCGCCGAGCACGCGCTCGACCTCCGCTACGACAAGACCTCGGTGGCCCGCTGGCTGCGCGGCCAGCAACCCCGGGGCCAGGCCCCGGCGGTGATCGCGGAGGCGATCGGGCGCAAGCTCGGCCGCCCGGTCACCGTCGAGGAGATCGGCATGGCGGACGCCAAGAACCTGTCCTCCGGCATCGGGCTGCACTTCTCACCGAGCCTCTCCGGCGCGGTCGAGCAGGCGTGCGAGCTGTGGCGCAGCGACGTCGGCCGCCGCGACTTCCTGACCGGCGCCACGGTCGCCGCCTCGGCGCTGGTGGAGCCCAGCCGGGACTGGCTGATCACCCGCCCGGACGCCCAGGTGGCCAGGGCCGGGGGCGCCAGGGTCGGCCACGCGGACGTGGCGGCGGTACGGGCCACCACCGACATGCTGGTCGACCTCGACCACCGCTTCGGCAGCGGGCACGTCCGCCCGGTGGTGGTGCACTACCTCAACAGCGTGGTCTCCGGGCTGCTCTCCGGCTCCTACCGGGAGGACACCGGGCGGGAGCTGTTCGCCGCGGTGGCCCGGCTCACCGAGCTGGCCGGGTACATGGCCATCGACACCGGCCAACCGGGCCTGGCCCAGCGGTACTACATCCAGGCGCTGCGGCTGGCCCAGGCGGCGGGGGACCGCGCCTACGGGGGCTATGTCCTGGCCGCCTCGATGAGCCATCTGGCCGCCGCCCTGGGCAACCCCCGGGAGATCGCCCAACTCGCCCGCGCCGCACAGGAGGGAGCCCGGGCCGAGGCCACCCCCACCGCGATGGCGATGTTCTACGTGGCCGAGGCCCGCGGGCACGCCCTGCTCGGCGACGCGCGCTCCTGCGAGGCGGTGGCCGGACGCGCGGTCGAGGCGATGGAGCACAGCCGCCCCGAGGACGACCCGGAGTGGATCAGCCACTTCGACGCGGCCTACCTGGCCGACGAACTCGCGCACTGCCACCGGGATCTGGACCAGCCCAAGCAGTCCGCCCGGCAGGCCGAACGGGCGCTGCACGGCCACCCGGAGACCCGGGTCCGCCGCCGCGCGGTGGACCTGGTGCTGCTGGCCACCGCCCAGTTGCAGCTGCGGGACGTCGAGCAGGCGTGCGAAACCGGGGCCCGCGCGGTCGAGTTGCTCTCCGGGCTGCGCTCGGCCCGCGGCGCGGAGTACCTGGACGACTTCCGGCGCAGGCTGGAACCGTACCGGGAGCAGCGCGCGGTGAGGGAGTTCCAGGCCAGGACGCTGGCGGAGGTGGCCGCCTGACCGCGCGGCCCCGGCCGCGGGTCCCAACGGGCGTCAACGGGGAGGGTTTGTGGCCACCCGCCCGAGTGAACCGGTAGCGTGGCCTCCGAGCCTTTCTGTTCTGACAGAGGAATCGCGTTGAACCACCGCCGACCGAGCCATGACGAGCTGACGCCCGAGGACCTGTTCAGACCCGAACCCGCGCAGGGCACCACGATTCCCGGCGAGGTGGTCCGGTCGAGCGAGATGCCCTGGAACAGCCCGCAGCCGCAGCAGCCCGAGTACTACGGCGAACCGCAGCCGCAGGCGCCGTACCAGCAGGTCCAGCCGCCGGCCGAAGAGGCGTCGACCCAGTTCATGCCGCCCTTCCCGGCCGCGCCGCAGCAGTCCTACGGCGGTTATCCGCCGCAGCAGGACTACGGCCGCGGCTACCAGCCGCCGGTGCCCCCGCAGGCCGCGCCCCCCGGGCCGGCCGGGCGGGCCCCGCGCCGGTTCAGCCCGATGGTGATCGGCATCGCCGTGGTGGCAGGCTGCGCCGTGCTCGGCATCGGCGTCGCCGCCGCGGTGAGCGGCGGCGGCAGCGGCACCGGTACGGCCGGCAGCGGCGCGAGCGCCTCCAGCAGCGCCTCGGCGTCGTCCGCGGCGGCCGGGGCCCCGGCCGACCAGGCCCAGGCCCAGGCGCTGTCGGACCTGCTCAAGGGGGCCGCGAACAGCCGTTCGGCGGTGGTCGCCGCGGTGGGCGACATCGAGCACTGCCAGAACCTGGACGGGGCGGCGCAGGACCTCAGCGCCGCGGCCACGTCCCGGGGCCAGCTGGTCCAGCAGCTGGAGGGCCTGCAGACCGACAAGCTCCCCGACGGCACCGAGCTGGTGACCGCGCTGAAGGAGGGCTGGAACGCCTCCAAGAACGCCGACACCCACTACGCGGCCTGGGCGAAGCAGTCCAAGAGCAGCTGCGACCACAAGCACAAGCCCGCCGCCGGGGGCGAGAAGCGGGCCGGCGACAGTGCCAGCTCGACCGCCACCGTGGCGAAGCAGAAGGCGTCCCGGCTCTGGGACGCCATCGCTTCGCCGACCGGCCTGCCCAAGCGGTCGAGCATCCAGCTCTGAACCGGCGCCGCGCTCAGGCGCCGGGGGTCTGCACCAGCAGCTTGCGGACGTCCACCGGGCCGGTCCCGGCCTCGGCCAGCTGGCCCTTGCGCACCTGGAGGAACTGCACCTGGGTGTTCACCAGCCGGGGCGCCGAGGCCAGCGGCAGCATGTCGCCGGCCCGCCAGGCCAGCGGCGGGGTCTGTCCGGTGGTGATCGGGTCGCAGTAGTTCAGGAAGCCGCGCAGC
Organism: Streptacidiphilus alkalitolerans; assembly: GCF_042511045.1. NCBI lineage: Bacteria > Bacillati > Actinomycetota > Actinomycetes > Kitasatosporales > Streptomycetaceae > Streptacidiphilus > Streptacidiphilus alkalitolerans. Next base: position 399,167 of record NZ_JBHEZX010000003.1, on the reverse strand, counting down.
GTGCTCCCGGTGATCCGGCCGTTGATCCCGGCGGCGGCCCGGCGCAGCACCTCGTAGGCGATCCAGGTGGTCTGCTCGCCCGGGTCCGCGGTGTTGATGCGGTTGTCGGTGAAGGCGTACTTCTTGACCGCGGCGTGCAGTCCGTCCCACACCGGGCTGTCGTCCGGGGGGTACCAGCTGGTGGCGAGGGCGGCCCGGAGCGGGCCCGCGTCACCGCCGGTGGAGTCGACCAGCGACTGCTGGAAGCTGCCGATCACCGAGGAGAGCTGGGTGTGCTTGGGCTCCAGCCGCCGGTAGTCGTCGAAGAAGGTGGCGGTGGACGCCGGGTCGAGGGTGGTGGTGACGCAGGAGTGCGCCCGGTCGGCCCCGATCGCCCTGGCCGCCTCGGTGGTGTAGTCGGTGCGGCCGGGGGTGACGGCGATCGACACGGCGTTGATGTGCCCGGTGGCCAGGCCCACGTCGAGGAAGTTGAGCATGCTGGCGGCGGACGCGGTGTCCGGGCCGACCACGGCCACCCGGCGGCAGCCGGACTGCACCAGCTGCTCGCCGCTCCCCGCGAGCAGGGCCTGGTAGCCCCCGTTGACCGGGTAGGAGTACGGGGAGGTGAACTCGGCCGAGGAGAGCCCGAACCCGCCGATGTAGGGGATCCCGGCGGCCTCCAGCAGGGGCATGAAGGTGTCCCCGTTCTCGCTGTACGAGCCGACCACCGCGACCACCCCGGCGCTGACGGCCTGGTTGACGCAGTCGGTGACCCCGGCGACGGTGCCGTGCTCGTCGCAGGTCAGCACCTGCAGCTGGCGCCCGCCCAGCCCGCCGGAGCCGTTGATCTGCTTCTCGATCGCCGCGGCCAGGGCGGTCACCCCGGGCTGTCCGCCCACCGAACTGTCCTCGGGGGCCCAGGTCATCACTCTGACAGTGGATCCCTCGGACGCGTCGGCATTGCCGCCGCAGCCGGCGAGTGCACCGGCCAGCAGCGCCGCGCCGACGGCGGCGGTGGTGCACCGTACGAACCTCGTGCTGGAACCCATTGCTGTGGTGCTCCTCACGCTCATGTGCCCCCGTGGCCAGTTGCCGGGGAAAGCCTCGACGGCACGCCGGACGGGAGGGCCGACAGTCCGGTAACGGCGGACCAACGCAGGGGGAACAGCGGGCGAGGAGGGGAACGTAGGATCGATTCTCATGCAGGGTTCACAGCACAATTCGGTGAAGTCTTCCCGAACGGCCACTCGCTCCAGCACCATGGGCGCTATGCCGCTCACAGACATCCCCTGGTGGCGCTGGCGGGCCCGGGTCCGTTCGGCGCTGCACATGCTCGGAGACCCCGCCTTCCAGCAGGAGTGCTGGGTGGCCGGCCGGGAGGGCTACGGCGACGTCACCGACGCCGTGTACCGCCTGGTCGAGGACACCTGGCTGGACCGCTGGTCCGCCGAGAAGTACGTCGGCACGCTGTTCCGCGACTCGGCCGAGGCGTCGCTGGTCGACACCGCGGTGCTCCGGGTGCTGCGGATCCTGCACCAGGTCGGCCCGGACGCGCCGTCCGCCGCCTATCTGCAGCACCACGCCTGGCCCGAGGCGGTCCGCGCCTGCCGCGACGCGCACATCCGGCTGTCCCTCAACGACGGCGAGGATCCGGACCCGGCGCCGCGCTCGCTGGAGGTGCTGGGCATCCTCACGAGGGTCGGAGCCTGAGACGGTCGGCCCCCCGACCGGCCGGCTGTGGCACCCTGGGCTCCCAGCAGATCGCGCGAAGGGACCCCCGGTGGCACAGGTGGCACAGCAGCAGCCCGGCACGGGCCAGTACGTACTGACCCTCTCCTGCCCGGACAAGCAGGGCATCGTGCACGCCGTGTCCAGCTACCTCTTCCTGACCGGCTGCAACATCGTCGACAGCCAGCAGTTCGGCGACGCCAGCAGCGGCCTGTACTTCATGCGGGTGCACTTCTCGGCCGAGCCCCCGGTCACCCTGGAGAAGCTGCGGGCCAGCTTCGCCGCCACCGGCGACGCCTTCCGGATGGACTGGCAGCTGCACCCCTCCGCCGAGCGGACCAGGATGCTGCTGCTGGTCAGCAAGTTCGGCCACTGCCTCAACGACCTGCTGTTCCGGGCCGGCAGCGGCGCGCTGCCGGTGGACGTGGTCGGGGTGGTGTCCAACCACACCGACTTCCAGGAGCTGGCCGGCTCCTACGGCGTCCCGTTCCACCACATCCCGGTGACCGCCGACACCAAGGCGGAGGCCGAGGCGCAGCTGCTGGATCTGGTGCGGACCGAGCAGGTGGACCTGGTGGTGCTGGCCCGCTACATGCAGGTGCTCTCGGACGACCTCTGCAAGGCCCTGGCCGGCCGGGCGATCAACATCCACCACAGCTTCCTGCCGAGCTTCAAGGGCGCCAAGCCCTACCACCAGGCGCACGCCCGCGGCGTGAAGCTGATCGGCGCGACCGCGCACTACGTCACGGCGCAGCTGGACGAGGGCCCGATCATCGAGCAGGAGGTGGTCCGGGTCAGCCACGACGTGAACCCGGAGCAGCTGGTGGCGCTGGGCCGGGACGCCGAGTGCCAGGCGCTGGCGCGCGCGGTGAAGTGGCACGCCGAGCACCGGGTGCTGCTCAACGGCAGCCGCACCGTCGTCTTCACCTGACGGACCCCGACCGGGGTCAGGGGCGGGACAGCAGCCGGGCGGCGTGCAGCAGGTCCCGGGCCGCGGCGCGGTCCCCGGTGATCCCGCACGGGGTCCGGTCCGCGTCCCGGTGCGCCGCGCAGAGGAAGCAGAACTCCACCCCGTCGATGGCGAGGGTGGCCACCGGCTCGATGTCGTGCGGCAGCGGGCCCGAGCCCTCGGGCAGGGGTTCCAGCGGGACCAGCCACTCGCTCTCGCCGCGCCCCTCGATGATCAGCTTCACCGCCCTGATCCCGCGCGGGTCGCCGTAGGACGGGCTGTGCCAGGCGGTGAGCGAGGCCATGCCCTGGGCCCGCAGCGCGGCCATCGCGTGCGGCAGCATCCGGGTGGCCAGGTCGACCATCATCCGGATGTGCACCCCGCGCGGCGGGCCGTAGGGCCAGCCGATGGCCTCGGCCACGTCGTCGGCGTGGATCCAGCACTCGAAGGCGCGGTCCACGAAGGCGTCCCTGACCGGCAGTCGGAACGCCCCGTAGTCGACCAGGACGTCGCCGGCGCCGTCGTCCCGCCCGGCGGCCAGGGCGGCAGTCTCCACCAGGGCCCGGGTCTGCTCGCGCCAGAACGAGCGCACCGCCTCCGGGCCGCGGCGGCGCTGGGCGTGCATCAGCCGGGCGGTGCGCCGCACCAGGTCGATGCCGGGCGCCGCGGCGTCCGCCGGGCTCGGCGGCACCGGGTCGGGCAGCCCGAGCGCCCGCGACAGCACCCCGTCCACCGCGGTGAGATGGCACAGCACCTCGGCCGGGCGCCACTGCTCGACGCCGCCGTGCCACGGCAGTTCGGCGCGCTGCACCCAGTCCGACTCGCCCAGGTCGCGCAGCAGCGCGTCCAGCCGGGCGGTCTCGGCGACGAAGGCCGAGGCGTAGTCGGGGATCCTGATCTCGGCCGGGCGCACCGCCAGCGCCCGGGCCAGCACCTGGGTACGCAGCGTCGGCGCGGGGTCCAGCGGCTCGTCGGCGGAGAGCCAGCCCGCCGCGTCCCGCAGCCGGGCCGCCTCGTCGGCGCAGGAGGGGCACCCGGCCAGGTGCTTCTCCACCCACTCGGCCTCGCCCAGCGGGCAGGCGTTCAGGGCCCAGGCGCCGAGCAGGCCGCGCAGGGTGTCGTGGTCGGGCTGGGCCTCCCCGGAGGGCTGGGCTTCCCCGGAGATGCCCGGGCGCAGGGGACCGGTCATGGAGTGTGCTCCGTGGAGAGGGCGGTGGCGAGCAGTTGGAGGCCGAGCCGCATCCGGTGCTTCGCGGTGGCCGCGCTGATCCCCAGTTCCTTGGCGGCCTGCTGGTACGTCCGGCCGCCGAAGTAGGTGAGGACCAGGGTGTCCCGAAGGGCCTGCGGGAGTGAGGTGACGACGTACTGCACCCGGGCGGCGGTGGCCTCGGCGAGCACCTGCTCCTCGACGCTGGAGGACTCCAGCGGCACCGGGTAGCCGTCCGGGTCGTCCGTCGCGGCCTCGTCCTGGCGCAGGCGTTCGACGGCACGGCGGTGGGTGAGGGTGCCGATCCAGGAGCGCATCGAGCCGTGCGAGGGGTCGAACTCCTCGGGGTGCTCCCAGACATGGGCGAACACCTCGCGGGTGATCTGCTCGGCGAGTTCGGCGTCGGGGACGATCCGGCCGGCCAGGCCGTGCACCAGCGGCGCGAACTGGTCGTACAGCTCGCTGAGCGCGGACTCCTCGCCGCGGGCCAGGCGGCGTTGGATCTGACGGTCCCAACGGATGGGGGCCGGCGTGGCCATGGTCACCACCCTTCCTTCAGGCACCGTACTTTCCCGGTCGTTCAAACGTATCGCTCCCGGGGAGGGATACGCGCAGATTTGGTGAAACCGTGGCAAGCAGCCGGTCAGGCCGAGTGCCGACTCCGGTCCGATCCGGTCGCCCCTGCCGGTCGGGGCGCCGCCGGGCGCCAAGTAGGCTCGGGGCTGCGCGCTCCCCGGCCCTTGGAGAAGACCCCCGTGAACCCCGCCGTGACCCTCTCCCTCGTCCTGCCCGTGCACGGGGTCGCCGAGTACCTCCCCCGCTGTCTGGACTCGGTCCTGGCCGGCGGGCCCGACCGGCTGCCCGGCCTGCAGGTGATCGCCGTGGACGACCGCTCCCCGGACGCCTCCGGCGCGATCCTGGACGAGTACGCCGCCCGCGACCCCCGGCTCACCGTGCTGCACCTGCCGGAGAACCTCGGCCAGGGCGGCGCCCGCGCGGCCGGGCTCGACCTGGCCACCGGCGACTACATCTGGTTCGTCGACCCGGACGACTGGCTGGCCGAGGGCGCGCTCGAGGCGGTGGCCGCCCGGCTGTCCGGCTTCCCGGCCGCCGAGCGCCCGGACGTGCTGGTCACCGGCTTCGTCCGGTCCTACCCGGACGGCGGGGTGGAGGCCGACACCTGGCGCGGGCTGATGACCGGGGCGCCGGAGAGCTTCACCCTGGCCGAGTGGCCCGGGGCGCTGAGCATGATCCTGGCGGTCTGGAACAAGGTCACCCGCCGCGCCTACCTGGAGCAGCTGCGCGCGCAGGGCGTGCGCTTCGGCCCCAGCCACTACGAGGACATCGCGGTCGCCTACCCGATGCTGCTCGGCGCGGCCCGGATCAGCTTCCTGGACCTGGACGTCTACCACTACCGCCGGCTGCGCCCGGGGGCGATCACCACCACCCCCTCGCCCAAGCACCTGGACGTCTTCGCCGAGTACGACGCGATCTTCGCCTTCCTGGACAGCCGCCCGGACATCCCGGCGGAGCTGCGCGGCCTGGTCTTCGACCGCACCCTGCGGCAGGCGGTGACCGTGCTGGACACCCCCGGCCTGGTCCCGGCCGAGCTGCGCCGGGAGTTCTTCTCCCGGGCCGCCGACCACGTCCGCCGGCACCGCCCGGCCGGGCACCGGCACCCGGGCGGGCTGCGCGGCGTTCAGTACCGGCTGGTCGAGCGGGACTCCTGGGGCGCGTACCAGCGGCTGCGCCCGCTGCAGGCGCTTCCGCGCACGGTGAAGGGGGCGGTCAGGACCACCGCCCGGCGCAGCGTCCCGCTGGCCCGCCGGGCCGTGCGCGGCACCGCCAGGCGCGGGCTCTACGCCGCCTACCAGCAGCTCCCGCTGGACGACAAGCTGGCCGTGTACGCGGCCTACTGGTACCGGGGCTACGCCTGCAACCCGGCCGCGATCTACCGCAAGGCACGCGAACTCGCCCCGGAGGTACGGGGGGTGTGGGTGGTCGCGGACGCCGCCAAGGCCGCCGCGCTGCCGCCGGACGTGCCGTATGTGATCGCCAATACGCCCGCCTACCTCAAGCTGATGGCCACCGCGAAGTACCTGGTCAACAATGTCAACTTCCCCGGCAATATGACCAAGCGGCCCGGATCGGTGCACCTGCAGACCCAGCACGGCACCCCGGTGAAGCTGATGGGCATGGATATGCGGGGCCACCCCCGCGGCGCGGACGAGATGGACTTCGAGCGGCTGCTCGAACGCGTGGCCCGCTGGGACTACCTGGTGTCGTCCAACCCGCACACCACCGCGGCCTTCAATTCCGCCTACCCGGGCGGCTACCGGGTGCTGGAGACCGGCTACCCGCGCAACGACCGCCTGGCCAATGGCACGGCGGGGGAGGCCCGGGAGATCCGGGAGCGGCTGGGCATCCCCGAGGGGCGCAGGACCGTGCTCTACGCGCCCACCCGGCGCGAGCAGCACGCGGGCTACGTCCCCGCGCTGGACCTGGAGGCCCTCGCCACCGCGCTCGGCCCCGGGGTCACCCTGCTGGTGCGGGCCCACTACTACTACACCGCCGCCCGCCCGGCCGGGTTGGGCGCGGGCCAGGTCCTGGACGTCTCCGAGTACCCCTCGGTCGAGGAACTGTGCCTGGCCGCCGACGTCCTGGTCACCGACTACTCCTCACTGATGTTCGACTACGCGGTGCTGGACCGGCCGATCGTGCTGTTCACCCCGGACTGGGAGGAGTACCAGCGGTTCCGCGGCGTCTACTTCGACCTGATGGAGCAGCCGCCGGGATCGGTGGCGAGCACCGAGGCGGAGCTGACGGCGCTGCTGGCCGCGCCGGAGACGGCGGACTCGGTGAAGCTGCGGGCGGCCTTCCGCGAGCGCTTCTGCCCCTGGGACGACGGCGGCGCGGCCGAACGCGTGGTCCGCGCGGTCTTCCCGGTCCAACAGGACTAGCAGCCGCCCGCGGAGCCTCAGCGGGCGATCTGCTGGGACACCCAGACCAGCCCCGGGGTCATCTCGGCGATGAAGGTCCCGGTGTCGTGCTGGCCCTTGGCCAGTGTCAGCACCTGGCTGGTCCGCGGCTGGTGCAGCGCCCGGACCAGCGCGGTCGCGTCGCCCACGGTGCCGGGGTCCTGCCGGGACCCCATCGCCAGCAGCACCAGGTCCGGCTGCACGGCCTGGTTCCGCAGCTGCAGCAGCGGGTTGTTCGCGGCGGCCAGCTGCGGGTCCCGGGCCACCACCGAGGCGAGCGGGGCGTTGTAGCCGGACATGCTGACCGCGGCGTGGAAGGTCTTCGGGTAGTGCAGCGCGACATTGGCGGCGCAGTAGCCGCCGGCCGAGTAGCCCATGATGGCCCACTTGCGGCCGTCGTCCGCGGCCCTGAAGTGCTTCTTGACCAGCGCGGGGACGTCCCGTCCCAGCCAGGTCGCGGTGCGGTAGCTGCCGGGCAGGTCGGCGCAGCCGGAGTCCCTGGAGCCGCCGAACATGTTCATCCGGGCGGAGACCAGGATCATCGGCTTGACCTTGCCCTCCGCCATCAGCCGCGCCATGGCCCGGTCGGCCCGCATGGTGCCGAACCAGGTCTGCGGCACCCCCGGGGTGCCGGGCAGCAGCTCCAGCACCGGGAACCTGGTGTGCGCGTAGGCCGGGTCGTTGTACTGCGGCGGCAGCCAGACGAAGAGCTCGCCCTTGATCCTGGAGTCCGGGCCGACGGCGGTGGTGCGCAGCACGTCGGAGCTGTACTTGGTGAAGACCAGCTTCTGGGCGGCCGTGCCGGTCGCGTTGCCGTCCGCACCCACCGGACGGCCCTCGGCCGAGGGGAGCTGCACCTCGGCGTTGGCGCCGAAGAGCGAGCCCCAGGTGTCGTAGAAGGGCCCCATGCTGTTGTTGACGTACACCAGGACCATCACCACCGCCGCGACCTGGCTGAAGACGGTCAGGCCGACCCGCGCGGCGATCCGCGCCGGGGTCGGCCCGGGTATCCGGTTCCAGACCAGCACCAGCGCCGCCACGGTGAGCACGACCAGGGCGATGGTGAGGACAAAAAAGGGCGTGCCTGTGAGACTCATTGCTGACCTTTGGGTGGAGAAGCCCCGGGTGACGGCTTCACTCTGAGCCTACCTGCGGCCTTTCCCGGGGCCTCATACCCATGGATGAACACCCTCCGGCCGTCCGGCGGGGGCGATCTCAGCCCTGTGTCAACCCCGGGCCGGGGCCTGCCAGGGCCGGGTCCTGCCAGGGCAGCACCGCGAAGAGGGCGCGCAGCTCGTGCTTCAGCACCTTGTGCAGGGTGTCGTTGCGGGGCAGCGCGTCCACCACCTCCAACTGCTCCGGGATCTTCTGCGCCATCAGCCCGGCCGCCCGCAGCAGCACGGCGACCTCGGCCAGCGTCGGCGGCTCGACCCCGGGCCGCCGCTCGACCACCGCGCAGACCCGTTCGCCGCGCACCGGGTCCGGCAGCCCGATCACCGCGACCGCGCCGACCCGGGGGTCCTGGTAGAGCAGGTCCTCGATCTCCTTGGCGGAGATGTTCTCGCCCTTGCGGATGATGATGTCCTTGAGCCGCCCGGTGAGCACCAGATGGCCGTCCTCGCGGAGGTGGCCGAGGTCGCCGGTGTGCAGCCAGGGCAGCAGCCCGGCCGAGTCGGCGTCGACCGAGAAGCACTCCCGGGTGAGTTCGGGGTCGGTGTAGCCCCGGCAGACCATCGGACCGCGCAGCCACACCTCGCCGTCCTCACCGTCCGCCGCCTCCGCCCCGTCGGCGGTGCGGACGATCCGCACCTCGACGCCGGTGACCGGATGGCCCTCGGTGTGGGCCAGCTGGTCCGGGGTGTCGTCGGGCGAGCCCATGCAGATGGCCGGGACCTCGGTCATCCCGTACCCGTGCGCCAGCACGCAGCCCAGTTCGTCCCGCACCTCCCGGTACATCTCCGGCGGTCGGGGCGCGCCGCCGCCGGAGATCACCCGGAGGCTGGGCAGCAGCCGCTCGCCGGGCGGCCGGGTCCGCTGCTCGGCCAGGAAGGCGGCGTAGAAGGCGGTGCTGCCGCCGGCCATGGTGACCCGCTGCCTGGTGTACGCGGGCAGCGCGTCCGGCAGCGCGAACACCTCCACCAGCAGCGCGGGGAAGCCGTGCACCAGCATGGTGACCAGGTAGTCGGGCCCGCCGATGTGGGCGTAGGGGAAGGCGATCGAGCCGACGTCCTGCGGGCCCATGCCCAGCGCGTCGGCCAGGCCCACGCCGCCGGCTATCAGGGTCCGGTCGGTGTGCAGCGCCCCCTTGGCGGCACCGGTGCTGCCCGAGGTGTAGTAGACCCAGCGGATCGGCGCCCGCTTGTCGGACAGGTCGGTCCGCGGCGGCGCGGGCAGCGCGGCCACCGCGTCCCGGTCGCCCTGCGGCAGGTCGTCCTCGGCGTAGGCGACCAGCACCCGGGGCGGTTCCGGCAGTTCGGCGGCCAGCTTCCGGGCGAAGGAGAGGTAGTCGAAGCCGCGCCACTCGCCGGGGACGAGGTAGAGCTCGGGGCGGGCCTCGCGCAGGATCTGGGCCACCTCGGCCCCCCGGTAGATGGCGATCACCGGTGTCTGCACCGCGCCCAGCCGGGCCAGCGCCAGCGAGGCGACCACGGTCTCGACCCGGGTCGGGAGCTGCCAGGCGACCCTGGTGCCCTCGCCGACGCCGTACCGCCGGTGCAGTCCGGCGGCGGTGCGCAGGGCGCGGTCGCGGACCTCGCGGAAGCTCAGCACCCGGTCCTGCCCGCGCGCGGCGTCGACCTCCTGGATCAGCATCGGCGCGTCCGGGGTCTCGGCGACCCGGCGCTCCAGCAGCTCCCAGAAGGTGCGCGCGTCGGCGACGGTGCTGCTGCTCATGGCGGCCTCCCTGATATCTGACTAGCCGTCAGATCTGGGACGAGGCTACCCACCGGGACGGTCCGGCTCAAGAGCCGGAGCCGGACCAGCGCCGGACCACCCGCTCGGCCACCGTCACCGTCGCCACCAGCGCCAGGGTATGCGTCAGCACCGCCTCCGCGTAGTCGGGCGGGGTGCCGGCCACGGCGTCCCTGGGCAGCACCACCTGGAAGCCGGCGTCCACCGCGCCGAAGGCCAGCTCCAGCAGGGCGACATTCAGCGAGACCCCGACGCAGACCAGGGTGCGGGCGCCCAGGTTGCGCAGCACCGGGGCCAGCCCGGTGTCCTGGAACGGGCCGAGCCCGTGCAGCCGGGGCAGCACCAGGTCCACGGCCGGGTCCGCGCCGATGCCCGGGTGCAGCCCGGCCGCCTCGGAACCGGGCGCGAGCGCGGCCCCCGGCTTCGCGGCGGCGACCCTGGCCGCGGCGGCGAACAGCCGGGCGTTGGTGTTCGCCCCGCGTCCGTCCGGGCGCCGCAGCGCGGTGCAGTGCAGCACCGGTACGCCCGCCCGCCGGGCCGCCGCCGAGAGCCCGCGGATCTGCCCGACCAGGTCCGTCTTCCGTGCCGCGGCGGCGAGTTCGGGGAAGACGGCGTCCGGGCCCAGCACCCCGTTCTGGCACTCGCAGGTGACCAGCGCGGTGTGCGCGGGGTCGAGCAGTGCGTCCAGCCGTGCCTCGGCCCGTGTCTCCGCGTCCGTCGCCATGGCGCGCCCTCCGTCCGGCTCCTCCGGGCGCTTGCCGCCCAACGTAAGCCTCACTAGTCTGAATCTGACGGATCGTCAGGTAAAGGGTTCGGGCAGCCGGACCTCGGAGGGAGACCTATGGACAACCCCGAGCCGGTCACAGCGGAGAACCTCCCCCTGGTCGTCAGCGTCGACGACCACGTGATCGAACCGGCCCACCTCTTCGAGACCTGGCTGCCCGCCAAGTACCGCGACCGGGGCCCGAAGCCGCTCCGGGCCGGCATCGGCGAACTCGCCTACGTCGCCGGGAAGTACCGGATCACCATGGATCCGGAGGGGCCGCCGACCGACTGGTGGATCTACGAGGACCTGCAGTTCCCGTACAAGCGCAACATCGCCGCGGTCGGCTTCGACCGGGACGAGATGACCCTGGAGGGCATCACCCGCGAGGAGATGCGCCGGGGCTGCTGGGACCCGAAGGCCCGGCTCGACGACATGGACAACAACCACGTCGAGGCCTCGCTCTGCTTCCCCACCTTCCCCCGCTTCTGCGGCCAGACCTTCGCCGAGGCGCACGACAAGGAGGTGGCCCTGGCCTGCGTCCGCGCCTACAACGACTGGATGGTGGAGGAGTGGTGCGGCGACAGCCGGGGCCGGCTGATCCCGCTCTGCCTGATCCCGCTCTGGGACGTCGGGCTGGCCGTGGCCGAGATCCGGCGGAACGCGGCCCGGGGCGTCCGGGCGGTCTGCTTCAGCGAGATCCCCACCTACCTCGGGCTGCCGTCGATCCACAGCGGGTACTGGGACCCCTTCTTCGCCGCCTGCGCGGAGACCGGCACCGTGGTCTGCATGCACATCGGCTCGTCCTCGCAGATGCCGGCCGCGTCCCCGGACGCGCCGCCCGCGGTGCAGGCGACGCTGAGCTTCAACAACGCGATGGCGTCGATGACGGACTTCCTCTTCTCCGGTGTGCTGGTGAAGTTCCCGACCCTGAAACTCGCCTACAGCGAGGGCCAGATGGGCTGGATCCCCTACGCGCTGGAGCGGGCCGACGACGTCTGGCGCGAGCACCGGGCCTGGGGCGGGGTGCGCGACATCGTCCCGGAGCCGCCGTCCACGTACTACTACCGCCAGATCTTCGCCTGCTTCTTCCGCGACAAGCACGGGGTGGCCTCGCTGGACCAGGTCGGTGTCGACAATGTCACCTTCGAGACCGACTACCCGCATGTCGACTCGACCTGGCCGGAGACCAAGGCGGTGGCCCTGGACCATGTGGCCGGACTGCCGCTGGACGTGGTCTACAAGATCATGCGCGGCAACGCCATCCGGATGCTGGGCCTCGACCTGGACCGTGGGCGCCCCTGATGGACCTCACCGACACCCCCGCCGAGGCGGCCTTCCGGCACGGGCTGCGCGAGTGGCTCGGCAAGACCCTGCCGGAGCTCCCACCGCCCCCCGACCCCGGGGACTGGCCGGGGCGCCGGGCCTACGACACCGGCTGGCAGCGGCGGCTGTCCGACGCCGGGTACGCCGGGGTGCACTGGCCGCGCGAGGCCGGCGGCCAGGGCGCCGGCCCGGTCGAGCACCTGATCTTCCTGGAGGAGACCGAGCGGGCCGGGGCCCCGTACGTGGGCGCGAACTTCGTCGGGCTGCTGCACGCCGGGCCGACCATCGCCGCCGAGGGCACCCCGGAGCAGCGGCGGCGCTGGCTGCCGCCGATCCTCAGTGGCGCGGAGGTCTGGTGCCAGGGCTTCAGCGAGCCGGGGGCCGGCTCCGACCTGGCCGCGCTGCGGACCCGGGCGGTCCGGGACGGGGACGCGTACGTGGTCAGCGGCAGCAAGCTGTGGACCTCGCACGCCGAGGTCGCCGACTGGTGCGAACTGCTGGTCCGCACCGACCCGGAGGCGCCAAGGCACCGGGGCATCAGCTGGCTGGTGCTGCCGATGGACGCGCCCGGGGTGACGGTCCGTCCGCTGCGCACGCTGACCGGGACGGCGGAGTTCGCCGAACTGTTCCTGGACGAGGTGCGGATCCCGGTCGCCAACCGGGTCGGCGCGGAGAACGACGGCTGGCGGGTGACCATGGTGACCCTCTCCTTCGAGCGCGGCACGGCCTTCGCCGGCGAGGTGGTGGCCTGCCGCCGCTCGCTGGCGGCGCTGGCCCGGCTGGCCCAGCGCAACGGCGCCTGGGACGAGCCGGGGGTGCGCCGGGGCATGGGGCTGCTGGCGGCCAGGTTCGGGGCGCTGTGGCGGCTGGTGCAGTGGAATGTCTCGGAGGCGCAGGGCGGCGGGGTGCCCGGGCCGGGCGCCTCGGTGTTCAAGCTCCGCTTCTCCGAGGCCCGGCAGGAGTTGTACGACCTGGCGGCCGAGGTGCTGGGCGCGGGGGCACTCGTGCTGGACCAGCAGGGCTCCGGCGCCGAGGACTGGACCGCGCAGCGGCTGCAGGGCCTCTCCTACACCATCGCGGCCGGGACCTCGCAGATCCAGCGGAACATCGTGGCGCAGCGGGTGCTGGGGCTGCCGAAGTCGGAAAGGGCGGCCGGCTGATGGACTTTCGGCTGACACCGGATCAGCGGGAGCTGCGGGACGGGCTGCGCGCCCTGCTGGCGGGCCGGTTCGGCCCGGAGCAGCTGCGGGCGGCCGTCGACGGCCGGGCCGGGCCCGACGGGATCCTGGACGCGCTCACCGGGGCCGGGCTGTTCGCGCTGCGGCGGCCGGTGCGGCAGGACGGCCTCGGCCTCGGCCTGGCCGAGGCGGTGCTCGCCTTCGAGGAGGCGGGCCGGGCCCTGGTGCCGGGCCCGCTGGTGGCCACCGAACTCGCGGCAGCCCACAGTGCGTCAGGCCACGGCGCGTCAGGCCACGGTGCGGACGGGGGCGCCGGTCTGGCCGGGGTGGTCCGTACCCCGCGCTCCGACCGCGGACCGCTGCTGGTGGAGCGGCTGCCCTCGCTGAGCCTGCTGCTGGTGCTGGACACCGGCGCGGGGGAGGTGCGCACCTTGGACCCGGCCCGGCTGACGGCCCGCCAGGTTCGTTCGCTGGACCCGCTCACCCCGCTCTGGGAGCTCACCGCCCCGCTCCCGCGCGGGGAGTTGCTGTCCGCCGCCGACCCGGAGCTGCTGTGGACCGAGGGGACGCTGCTGACCGCGGCGCTCCAGGTCGGGCTGGCCACCCGGGCGGTGGAGACGGCGGTCGGCTACGCCAAGCAGCGCGAGCAGTTCGGCCGTCCGATCGGGGCCTTCCAGGCGGTGCAGCAGCTGTGCGCGGAGATGCTGGCGCGGGTGGAGCCGGCCAGGGCCGCCGTCCGCGCGGCGGCGCTGTCCGGCGTCGGTCCGGGCGGGCCGCCCGACCCCGTCGAGGTGGCCGGGGCGAAGCTGCTGGCGGACGAGGCCGCGGTGCGCGGGGCCCGGGACTGCCTGCAGGTGCACGGCGGGATGGGGTTCACCTGGGAGGCCGATGTCCATCTGCTGCTCAAACGCGCCTGGCTGCTGGAGCGTATGTTCGCAGGTCACGCCGAATGCGCCGAAAAACTGGCGTCCGGGCTGCTCAACGGCATGGCAGAAACGTACGTCGGACATCTGTCGTAAGGGTGGTTCTGGCGGGGCGTCCGCAGGGTTCCCGTGATCCGGCCACGGTTCGGTTACGCTCGCCGGGTGCGCATGCATCGGACAGCAGGGCAGACGGCCGGGGCAGTATGCACCGTCGGGTGGTCCCGGTGTTGGAATATGCCTGAAGCGCTTGCTGAAATCGGTGCGGACGAAACATCCTGGAACAGATGCGCATGGGTGCGCTCTCTGCGCTGTCCGCGATGTCGGACAGTCCCGAAGGCGCAGCTGATCCCGCAAGTACGGGTGGTGTGAGCGGTGCAGGTGCTTCAGTTGCAGATCGCCGTCGAGGCGGACCCGGCCGAGGTCGGGCGGGCCCGCAGGTGGGCCAGGTCCCGTCTGGCCGGCTGTGGTTACGACCCGGAGGCCTCGTTGTCCGACGCGCTGGTCCTCGTGGTCTCCGAGCTGGTCACCAACGCGGTGGTGCACACGGGCCACGGCGCGGTGCTGAGACTGCAGTTCCCGGTCGGCCCGGACGCGGAGCGGTACCCGGTCCGGGTCGAGGTCGCCGACGCCAGCGACCGGCCGCCGCGGCCGAGGCACGCGCCCGGCGAGGCGACCAACGGCCGCGGCCTGGAACTGGTGGAGAACCTCTGCGAGCGCTGGGGCTGGTACCCCGACGGCGGCGGCAAGCGGGTCTGGTGCGAGATCGAGCGGGAGCCGCGGGAGGCCGCCGCGCCGCTGCTGGACGCGGAGACCGAGCGCACCCTCCAGCAACTGCTGGTGGGTTGACGCCGCGTCGGGACACCCGCCGCTAGCCGACGATCGCGACCGGGCCGTCCCAGGCGTCGTGGTCCACGGTGACGCTCGCCCCGCCGTAGGTCTCCTTGAAGTTGACCGCGTACTGGTGGCCCCGGCGGTGCCCGGTCCACAGGCCGCCCGCGAAGGGGAAGCCGGTGGTGGTGTCGGCGTTGCCGTCGTAGCGGGCGTACCAGAAGGCGTCCGGCAGGTCGGCCGTGCCCGCGCTCTTGGCGGTCGCCACGGCGGCGGCGCTGGACTGGCTGAAGCCGTAGAACCCGGCCCAGTAGCCCTTGCTGTGCACGGCCCGGTCCCAGGACTTGAGGTAGTCCAGCACCGCCGCCACACAGGGCTTGTTGCTGATGTCGTAGGACTCCATGTCCAGGTAGACCGCGCTTCCGGCGCGCATCCCCAGGGCGGAGGCCTTGGCCGCGGCGTCGGCCCCGTCGGTGCTGCCGAGCGACACGGCGTTGGCGGCGCTGATCCGCTCCGGGTTGCCGCCGGTCTGGCACGGCGGCTGCGCCCCCACGTAGAGCGGGATCAGCTTCCACCCGGCGGAGCTGACCGAGTGCACCCAGGAGTTGGTGAGCTGGGGCTGCGAGCAGCCGCGGTTCCGCCCGCCGACGTAGACGGCCGCCGCGCCGTACGGGGAGCTCTTGCGCCAGGCGGTCATGGTGGCGAGCGTGGGCGCGGAGCAGGCGTCGAAGGCCCGGCCGGTGAACACGGCCGGCGCACGGGCGGGCAGCGGCACGCTCTTGACCGGCGTTGTGGCGGTCGCGGCCTTCGACGTCGCCCCAGCACTGGCACCGGCACTGCTGGAGGCCGAGGTCGAAGCCTTGGCCGACGCCGATGACTTGGTACTGGCCGTCGCTGTCGCCGTCCCGCTTCCGCTCGCGGAGGCCGTGGCCGGGGCGGCCCCTGACACACCGTCCGCCGCCGGTGTCGCGTCGCTGACCACCAGTCGGCTGTCGCCGGACCCGCTGCCGCCCGAGGTCGCCGCCACGGCCGCGGCGGCCCCACCGCCGAGGACGACCACGGCGACGAGGGAGACCAGGCCGTAGCGGCGGCGAGGCTTGGAACGACGGCGGTTCGACATGTGATCCTCGGGCAGTTCTGGAGACGACTGTCGAGAGAGATGATCGCAGGCCAGGGTGTCGGCGGCGCAGCGGGGGCGGCGATTCCAGACTGCTTACATCACCCCCAAAAAGCCTATAAAAACGGACAATTGGCATGCTCTTGGTGAACGCGCGTTCGCACCACGACAACGGAAACCCCGGCCACAATTCGGTCACGGCGGCCCTGCTCCGAGGGTGCTTCCCGGCCGGATCCCCGACCGCGCCGAGGGCAGGTCGGCGGCCTTCCGGCGCCGCGTCCGCGGGCCCGGAGCGGGTCGCGGGGGAGTGCGGATGCGTGGGACGGCCGCAGAAGCCGTGGATATCCTGCAAAGGCCCAATGGAAACCCGCTGACCTGCGAGGATGCTGCGCGGATCGGGCTTTTTGAACCGGCGGGTAACCGATCCGGCCGCACCCCGCCCCACCGTGCCGGCGGCAACGGGGCGAGCGGGTTCGACGGTCCGGACGGGGCGCCGGGGCGGCTCCGGGCGAGGCGTCGGGATCGCGCCATATCGCTGTCGATCTTCCGTCTGAAAGCGTACGCAACCAATCCGAATTCCGGGCAACCCATTGACGTGACGTGTCCGCCTGATCACGCTTGGACGCAGCGATTCGTTGCGAGGGGACGTCGAGGGCAGGTGCGGGCCTAGCCATGCCTGCTGGTCCTTGGCGAGTGCGGATCGCATCGACGCTGGTCAGGGCCCATGCGTCGAGGCCGGGTGGCGGGTCTCCGTGTCGAGCTCGAGGCGAACACGGCGTCCCGCCACCAGGTCTTCCTGCCGAGGCCGGTGCGGACCGCCCGGCGTGACGGTGTGATGACGAACTCCGTTGTTGTCCAGACCGGTTGGCGATGACCCGACTTCAAACCTGCGTCGCAGCGACCTACTTCGACCTAATCCGAGCTACTTCACCGCGACCGGCACCACCGGGGCGCCGACCCCGCCGGTGAACGGCTCCGGCGGGGCCGACAGCAGGAACTCGTAGACCCCGTCCTCGGCGCAGTCCGCCGCCAGGGCCTCCAGGTTCCAGTTCTGCCCCTGCATCATCCCCATCTCCACCAGGTCCAGGGCGTGTACCGGGAGGTACAGCCCGTCCACCTCGGGCGGGAAGATCTCAAAGGTCAGGGTGTCATTGGCCACGGCCGCCACATCCCTGGCGTGGAACCACTCCGGCGTCCGCAGCGACAGGCCGGGGGACGGGAAGGAGTACGCCTCCCGGTCGCCGCCCAGGTAGTACTGGATCTGCCCGGTGCGCACCAGCACCACGTCCCCGGCCCGTACGGCCGTCCCGGCCAGCTCCTGGGCCGCCTCCAGGTCCTCCGGGGTCACCGCGTGGT
Source organism: Streptacidiphilus alkalitolerans (assembly GCF_042511045.1). Classification (NCBI taxonomy): domain Bacteria; kingdom Bacillati; phylum Actinomycetota; class Actinomycetes; order Kitasatosporales; family Streptomycetaceae; genus Streptacidiphilus; species Streptacidiphilus alkalitolerans. The sequence continues at coordinate 381,925 of NZ_JBHEZX010000003.1, read as the reverse complement.
CCCCGGCCAGCCGGGTCGCTCCGCGGGCCCTGGCGACGTCCAGCAGCACGCCCCGGCTGACCAGCGGCGGGGCCTTCTCCACCCCGCTGAAGGCCGCGCCCTCGTGCGGGGTGATCGAGGCGGCGGGGCGGTTGTTCCAGATCCGGCCGCCGTGGCTGACATGGCCGAGGCCGTCCCAGTGCGTCGCCGCCTGCAGCCCCATGGTCACCACGTCGTCGCTGGTGGCGATGGCGCCGGGGCCGAACATCTCCCAGTTCAGCGCGGTCATGGTGTGCAGCGGGTTGACCCGGCCCGGGATCAGCCCGGTCTGCACCCCCTGCTGCTGCAGCGGCAGCGCCAGGGTGAAGCGGCGGCCGGTGCGGACGGTCGCGACGGCGGCCCTGACCACCTCAGGGGTGATCAGGTTGAGCGTGCCGATCTCGTCGGCGGCGCCCCAGCGTCCCCAGTTGTTGACGCGCTTGGCGATGTCGCGGAACTCGTCGAAGTCGGTGAGTGCGGGCACGGGCGGCCTCCGTTGCGGGTGTGATTAGTATCTGACGGTCACTCAGGTCTGTTGCTGTCCCTGTCTCGTACCTAGAATCTAACGGTCCGTCAGATTCTTGAGGAGGGCTGCGACGTGGGCGAGTTCCTGCACGGCAAAGTGATCGCGGTGACCGGCGCCGGACGCGGCATCGGCCGGGCCGTCGCGCTGGCCTGCGCCGCCGAGGGAGCCAGGGTCGTGGTCAACGACTACGGCGTCGGTGTGGACGGCGCCGACCCCGCGAGCGAGGTGGCCGAGGCCGTGGCCAAGGAGATCCAGGCGGCCGGGGGAGAGGCCGTCGTCGTCGCCGACGACGTGTCGACCATGGCGGCCGGGGAGCGGATCGTCGGCACGGCGGTGGAGACCTACGGCCGGCTCGACGGGGTGGTCTGCGTGGCCGGGATCCTGCGCGAGCGGATGCTCTTCAACATGACCGAGGAGGAGTGGGACCCGGTCATCGCCACCCACCTCAAGGGCACCTTCACCGTCTTCCGGGCCGCCTCCGCGCTGATGCGGCGTCAGGGCGGCGGCACGCTGATCGGCTTCACCAGCGGCAACCACACCGGCAGTGTCAGCCAGCCCAACTACAGCGCGGCCAAGGGCGGCATCATCTCGCTGGTCCGCAGCGCCGCGCTGGGCCTGCACAAGTACGGGGTCACCGCCAACTGCGTGGCACCGGTGGCCCGCACCCGGATGTCGGCGAACGTCCCGATGGAGCTGACCGAGATCGGCGAACCGGAGGACGTGGCCGCGCTGGTGGTCTACCTGCTCTCGGAGCAGGCCGCCGGGATCACCGGGCAGGTCTACACCGTCGCCGGGCCGAAGATCGCGGTCTGGGCCCAGCCCCGCGAACTGCGCGCCGTGCACGCCGAGAGCCCGGTTCCGGGCGCGGGCGGCCCGGTCTGGACCCCGCAGCGGATCGCCGAGGTGCTGCCCGGCTCGGTCGGCACCGACCCGATGCCGATGCTCGCCCAGCTCGACGCCATGGCGGCGGCAGCCGCCGCCAAACAGCGCCCGAACGCCTGAAGGGCCGGTGCTCACCCGCCATGGACTTCTGCTTCAGTACCGAGGACGCGGAATTCCGCGCCCGCGCCCGTGGTTGGCTCGCCGAACGCCTCGCCGACGGCGGCCCCTTCGCCGATCTGCGGACCGCCGAGGGCTTCGTCCCGGACCGCCGCCGGGCCTGGGAGCGTGAGCTCGGCAGCGGCGGCTGGATCGGCCTCGGCTGGTCCGACCACGCCCTGACCAGCCAGATCGTCTGGGCCGAGGAGTACGCCTCGGCCTGCGCCCCGGCCCCGATCGGCATCGTCGGCGAGCACCTGCTCGCCCCGACCCTGCTGCGGCACGCCACCGACCAGCAGCGCGAGCGCTTCCTGCCGGGCATCGCCGGCGGCGAGGTGATCTGGTGCCAGGGCTACAGCGAGCCGGGCGCGGGCTCCGACCTGGCCGCCGTCCGCACCAGCGCCGAGCCGACGGCCGACGGGCAGGGCTGGCTGATCACCGGTCAGAAGACCTGGACCTCGCTCTCGCAGTGGGCCGACTGGTGCTTCGTCCTGGCCCGCACCGAGCCCGGCTCGCGGCGGCACCACGGCCTCAGCCTGCTGCTGCTGCCGATGGACCAGCCCGGACGGATCGAGGTCCGCCCGATCCGGCAGCTGGACGGGGAGTCGGAGTTCAGCGAGGTCTTCTTCGACGCCGCCCGGGCCGATGCCGCGGACGTCCTCGGCGGGGTCGGCAACGGCTGGCGGGTGGCCATGGACCTGCTGTCCTTCGAGCGCGGCGTCGGCATGCTGGGCCGGCAGATCGGCTACGCCCGGGAGTTGGACGCGGTCCTGGCCTCCGCCGCCGCCTCGGGCGCGGACCGGGATCCGGTGCTCCGCGAACGGCTGACCCGGCAGTGGGCCGAACTGCACGTGATGCGCTGCAACGCGCTGCGCACCCTGGGCACGGCCGAGCCCGGCACCGCCGCCGTGGCGAAGCTGGTGTGGGGCGGCTGGCACCAGCGGCTCGGCGAACTCGCCGTGCAGGTGCTCGGACCGGCCGGGGCGCTGGGCGGTGGCGGCGGGCACGACCCGGACGGCTATCCGCTGCTCCCGGCCCAGCACCGGATGCTCTTCTCCCGCGCCGACACCATCTACGGCGGCAGCGACCAGATCCAGCGCAACCTCATCGCCGAGCGCGTCCTCGGCCTGCCCCGCGAGCAGAGAGCAGGATCATGACCACCGACCCCGTGCCGTCCCCGCCCGCCACCCACCGGCTGTTCGTCAACGGCGGGTGGCGCGAAGGCGGCGACGGCAGCTACCCCGTCGTCAACCCGTCCACCGAGCAGGTGGTGGGGCACGCCCCCGAGGCCTCGGCGGCCGATGTGGAGGCGGCCGTCGCCGCCGCCAGGGAGGCGTTCGACAGCTGGTCCCGCACCGGTGCGGCGGAGCGGGCCGCGGTGCTGAACCGGGTCGCCGACGCGCTGCTCGCCCGCAACGACGAGTTCGTCCCGCTGCTGCAGGCCGAGACCGGGGCGACGATCCGGGTGGCCTCGTCCATGCAGGTGCCGGTCGCCGCCGAGCGCTTCCGCCGCTACGCCCGCGGCGCGCTGGAAGCCGCGGTCACCCCGCTCGCCCCCTACCCGGTCGCGGCCACGCCGCTGGCCGCCGGCGGGCTGACCAGCGCGGTGGCGGTGCGGCGGCCGGTCGGGGTGGTGGGCTGCATCACCTCCTACAACTTCCCCATCGTCAACCTGGCCGGGAAGCTCGCGCCCGCGCTGGCGATGGGCAACACCGTGGTCGCCAAGCCGGCGCCGCAGGACCCGCTGGGCTGCCTCAAGCTCGGCGAGGTCTTCGAGGACGCCGGCGCACCGCCCGGGATCTTCAACGTGGTCACCGGATCCGGGGCCGCGACCGGGGCGGCCCTGGTGGCCTCGGCCGAGGTCGACATGATCAGCTTCACCGGCTCCACCGCGGTCGGCCGCCGGATCGCCGCCGACGGCGGCCACACCATGAAGCGGATGCTGCTGGAGCTGGGCGGCAAGGGCGCCGGCATCGTCCTGGAGGACGCCGACCTGCGCACCGCCGTGCCCGCCATCGGCTCGGCCTGGGCCTTCCACTCCGGCCAGATCTGCACCGCCCCCACCCGCGCGCTGGTGCACGAGTCCCGCTACGAGGAGGTCGTCGCCGGACTGGCCCGCTACGCCGCCGCGCTGGCGGTCGGCGACCCGCTCTCCCCGTCCACCGTGGTCGGCCCGGTGATCACCGCGCTGCACCGGGACCGGATCGAGTCGTACATCGCGGGCGCGGCCGCCGAGGGGGCCCGGCTGGTCGCCGGCGGGACCAGGAAGGAGCACACCGCCGACAGCCCGGCCCTGCCCGGCACCGGCTTCTATGTCGCGCCGACCCTGCTCGCCGAGGTCACCCCGGGCATGGCCGTCGCCCGCGAGGAGGTCTTCGGCCCGGTCGTGGTGGTGATCCCGTTCCGGGACGAGGAGGAGGCGGTCGCCATCGCCAACGCCACCGACTTCGGCCTCTACGACTACGTCTTCTCGGCCGACACCGCCCGCGCCTACGCCCTGGCCGCCCGGCTGCGCACCGGCAACGTCGGTATCAACACCGCGCAGCGGCACCCGGAGACCCCCTTCGGCGGCTTCAAGCAGAGCGGGGTGGGCCGGGACGGCGGCTCGTACGGCCTGAGCGCGTACAGCGAACTCCAGTCCCTGGTCTGGCAGTCCTGATCCTCCGTCAGCTCAATCGTCAGCGTCAGAAGGAAGCAGTCATGAAAGGCGTCATCTTCGACGGCAAGGAAGCCCAGGTCGTCGACGACCTGGAGGTACGGGACCCGGACGTCGGCGAGATCCTGGTCCGGATCGCGGCGGCCGGTCTCTGCCACAGCGACCTGTCCGTGATCGACGGCACCATCCCCTTCCCGGTCCCGGTGGTCCTCGGCCACGAGGGCGCCGGCACGGTGGAGGCGGTCGGGCCCGGGGTCACCCATGTGCACCCCGGCGACCACGTGGCCCTGTCCACCCTCGCCAACTGCGGCACCTGCGCCGAGTGCGGGCGCGGCCGGCCGACCATGTGCCGCAAGGCCATCGGCCGTCCCGGCAAGCCCTTCACCCGCGGCTCGCAGCCGGAGGTCCCGCTCTACAACTTCGCCTCCACCTCGGTCTTCGCCGAGCGCACGGTGGTGAAGGCGGTCCAGGCGGTCCGGATCGACCCGGCCATCCCCTTCACCTCGGCCGCGCTGATCGGCTGCGGGGTGCTGACCGGGGTCGGCGCGGTGCTGAACCGGGCCAGGGTCGGCCTCGGCGACACCGTCGCGGTGATCGGCTGCGGCGGCATCGGCCTCAATGTGATCCAGGGCGCCCGGCTGGCCGGGGCCTCCCGGATCGTCGCGGTGGACGCGGTGGCCGGGAAGGAGGCGGTGGCCCGGCAGTTCGGCGCCACCGACTTCGTGGACGCCCGCGCCGTGGACTCCACGGTGGAGGCGGTGCGGGCGCTGCTCCCCGAGGGCGTGGACCACGCCTTCGAGTGCGTCGGCGCGACGGCGCTGGTGCGCCAGGCCGTCGACCTGCTCAACCGGCACGGCCAGGCGGTGCTGCTGGGGATGACCCGGCCGGACGCGGAGGCGTCCTTCCGTCCGGCCGAGATGTTCCTCGACAAGTCCATCCTCGGCTGCCGCTACGGCTCCTCCTGTCCCCAGGTGGACATCGCGCTCTACGCCGAGCTCTACCGCAGTGGGCGGCTGCTGCTGGACGAGCTGGTCACCGCGGTCTACCCGGTCGAGGAGTTCCACGCGGCGGCCGAGGCCACCCACGGCGGCGGTATCGCCCGGGCGGTGCTGACCTTCTGATGCAGCGTCATAGGCGGTGCGGGTGGCGTCAGCCGGTGGCGCGGAAGGTGCGGCGGTAGGTGCTCGGGGCGACCCCCAGGGCCTCGTGCAGATGCTGCCGCATCGACGCCGCCGTGCCGAAGCCGACCTCGCGGGCGATCCGGTCCACCGTCAGGTCGCTGCCCTCCAGCAGTCGGCGGGCCTCCTGGGCCCGCTGGCGGACCAGCCACTGGCCGGGACTGAGCCCGGTCTCGTCGCGGAAGCGGCGGGTGAAGGTGCGCACGCTCATCCCCGCGTGCTCGGCGAGGTCGCGCAGCGCCAGCGGCTCGCCCAGGCGCCGCAGGGCCCAGGCACGGGTGGGGGCGGTGCCCTCGTCGCCGGTGACCGGGACCGGCAGGTCGATGTACTGGGCCTGGCCGCCCTCGCGCCAGGGCGGGACGATGCAGCGGCGGGCGACCAGGTTGGCGACGCCGGAGCCGTGGTCCCGCCGCACCAGGTGCATGCAGAGGTCCACCCCGGCGGCGACCCCGCCCGAGGTCAGCACGTCGCCGTCGTCGACGAACAGCACATCGGGGTCGAGCCGGACCTTGGGGAACAGTCGGCGGAACTGGTCGGTGTAGCTCCAGTGGGTGGTCGCCGGGCGGCCGTCCAGCAGTCCGGCGGCGGCGAGCACGAAGGCGCCGGTGCAGATGGAGACCAGCCGGGTGCCGGGGCGGACCAGCGCCAGCGCGTCGGCGATCTCCGCCGGGAGCCGGCCCTCGGCCAGGGCCGGCACCAGGTTGCGGCTGGCCGGGACGACCACGGTGTCCGCGTCCGCCAGCAGCTCCGGGCCGTGGTCGACGCTGATCCGGAAGTCGGTGCTGGTCCGGACCGGGCCGCCGTCCAGGGTGCAGGTCCGCACCTGGTAGAGCGGAGGGCCGCCGGGGAGCTGGGCCGACTCCAGGATCCGGGACGGCGTGGCCAGTTCGAAGGCGATCACATCGGGCAGGGCGAGGATCGCGACACGGTGCGGACGGGGCTGCTCGGACATGCCTCCACTGTGCGCCGTGGCCCGATCCTTGCGCAAGCTGTCCTTCCGGCCACTCGGCAGGATGTAGGCCCGACGTAAGAATCAGGGGGTGACCGAACAGCAGACCGCAGCAGCCTCCGGCCCGCCAAGCCCCGGCCCGTCCGCCTCCGTCCCCGCGTCCGTCTCCCGGCCGTTGGCCCCGGCGGTCCCGCGCGGGCCTCGGCTGCACTACGCCTGGATCATCGCGGCGGTCTGCCTGCTGGTGCTGGTCGGCGCGGCCGGATTCCGGTCCACCCCGGCCCTGCTGATGGAGCCGCTGAACACCGAGTTCGGCTGGTCGCACGGCATCATCTCGGCCGCCGTCTCGCTGAACATGCTGCTCAACGGACTGACCGCGCCCTTCGCGGCGGCGCTGATGGACCGGTTCGGCATCCGCCGGGTGGCCGCGGTGGCGCTGCTGCTGATGTCCGTCGGCAGCGGCGCCACGGTGTTCATGACCCAGTCCTGGGAGATGGTGCTCTGCTGGGGCGTGCTGGTCGGCGTCGGCAGCGGCTCGATGGCGCTGGCCTTCACCGCGACCGTCACCGGACGCTGGTTCCTGGCCCGGCGCGGTCTGGTCACCGGGGTGCTCACCGCCGCGAGCGCGGCCGGGAACCTGGTCTTCCTGCCGGTGCTGGCCTGGCTGATCAGCGACTACGGCTGGCGCAGCGCCTCGATCACGGTCGGCCTGTGCGCGCTCGCGGTGGTCCCGATCGTGCTGCTGCTGATGCGTGGGCAGCCCGCCGACCTGGGCCTGCTCCCGTACGGGGCGACCGAGCAGGACGTCCCGGCCGCGGCGCCCGCCTCCGCCGCCGGGGGCAAGGGCCTGCGGGCGCTGCGGGTGCTCCGCGGCGCGGCCGGGACCCGGCCGTTCTGGCTGCTGGCCGGATCCTTCGCGATCTGCGGCGCCACCACCAACGGCCTGGTCGGGACGCACTTCATCCCGGCGGCCGGGGACCACGGCATGGTGGAGACCACGGCGGCCGGACTGCTGGCGCTGGTCGGGGTGTTCGACGTGGTCGGCACCATCTTCTCGGGCTGGCTCACCGACCGGCTGGACTCCCGCAAGCTGCTCGGCGTCTACTACCTGCTGCGCGGCGCCTCGCTGCTGTTCCTGCCCGCGCTGTTCGCCAGGACCGTGCACCCCAGCATGGTCATCTTCATCATCTTCTACGGCCTGGACTGGGTCGCCACCGTGCCGCCGACCATCGCGCTCTGCCGCGAGTGGTTCGGCGAGGACGCCCCGATCGTCTTCGGCTGGGTCTTCTGCGGCCACCAGGTCGGCGCCGCCGTGGTCGCCCTCGGCGCGGGCCTGGTCCGGGACCAGCTCGGCAGCTACGACGCCGCCTGGTACGGCGCGGGCGTGCTCTGCGTCATCGCCGCGAGCTGCGCCCTGCTGCTCCGAGCCAAGCCCCCGGCCAAGGACCTCCCGGTCCGAGTCGCCACCGCTACGGCGTGAGCCCCGACTACGGCATGAGCTCGCCGAACGCGCCGCGGTAGAACAGCAGCGGTCCGGTGTCGGCCCGCTGCACCGCGAGGTCGCAGATCCGGCCGAGCACGATCAGGTGGTCGCCGCCGGTGTGGACGGCGTGGATGGTGCAGTCGATCCAGGCCAGCGCCCCGCCGATGCGGGGCGAGCCGGTGCCGGGGGAGGGGGTCCAGTCCACCTCGGCGAACTTGTCCGCCCCGCTCGCGCTGCTGACCGCGAAGGTCCGGCACAGCCCGCCCTGGTCGGCGGCCAGCACGCTGACGCAGAAGCTGCCGGCGTGCGCGATCCGGGGCCAGGAGGCGGAGGTCCGGGCGACGTTGAAGCTCACCAGCGGCGGTTCGAGCGACAGCGAGGAGAAGGACTGGCAGGCGAAGCCGACCGGGCTGCCGTCCTCGGCCAGGGCGGTTATCACGGTGACCCCGGTGCAGAAATGCCCCAGCACGGCCCTGAGCAGCAGCGGCTGGTCCGCCGAGGCCGGCAGCCGCTCGTCCGGCCCCACCGCGCGCAGCGGGGCGGGGACCGGGGCCGGTTCGGGCGCGGCCGGGGTCGCGGTCCGCAGGTAGCGGACGGCGGCGACCGCCATGCCTTCGTGTCCCATCGTGTCCTCGCAGGGGGTTCGGGGCTGGTACGTCCATTAAAGCTGACGGGTCGTCAGATCGGAAGTGGGATGAAATGCCCCTTGACGCGGATGATCGTTGCTTGCGTACCCTGACCGGACGGCTCTGGGGAGAGCCGGGGGATGGGGAACTATGAACCGGCAGGTCAAGCGCTGGATCCAGGCGGCGGGCGCGGTAGCGGGAACCCTTGTCCTGACGAGCTTCTGGACCCTCTACCAGGACTGGCAGATCACCCGGTTGTTCTCCGGCTCCGGGCGGTCGGGACCGAGCCTCTGGGAGGGTCTCGCCGAGAGCCTGCTCTGGCCCGCGATACAGGCCGCGGTGATCCTCGGCCTGCTGGTGCTGACCCTGCTGATCAGCCGTCTTCTGCTGCGCGGACGGTTCCGGATCATCGTCGCCGGGCTGCTGCTGAGCCTGGCGGTGTTCCTCGGCAACTGGTTCTACTTCGACGGCGCGATCGAGGGCAGCACCGCCTTGATCTTCGGCTTCTTCGACCTGGCCAACCGGACCGCCCTGGCCATGGCCGCGGGCGGCTGGATCCTGCGCGACCGGGCGCCGAAGCCCGAACGGGACGGCATCTCCGCCGAGATCCTGGGCGACTGGGACGCACCGGGCGGAGTCATCGCGTTCGCGTCGGACGGCGTTTTCACCCTGGCCAGGGCGGGTGAGCCGACCACCGCCGGGCTGTGGGAACCGCTGCCGGGCACCCGGCCGCAGATCGTGCTCAGGGTCGACGCCGACACCGAGCTCGGCCACGGCTGGCAGGCCACCGTGATGGACCTGGAGTCGAACCCCTACGGCGCGGTGCTCCGGGCCGGCGCGGCCGAGTACCGCCGCCGTGACCCGGAAGTGGTGCTGGAGCGGTCCCCCGAGTACGCCGGCTACATCGGCGCCGTCGAGATCCTCGAAGGCTGAGCCACGCCCGGGTCCGGAAAGCTAGCGGCCCTCGAACGCCGGCGGTCGGCGTTCGACGAAGGCGCGGACCCCCTCGGGGGCGTCCGCGGTGGTCATATTGATCTCCTGCGCGGTCGCCTCGGCCGCGAACGCCGTGGCCCGATCGGATTCCAGCGAGGCGTTGACCAGCTGCTTCGTCATGGCCAGGGCCCGGGTCGGCCCGGCGGCCAGACGTTCGGCCCACTCCAGCGCGGTCTTCTGCAACTCCTCGGCCGGGACCACCCGGTTGACCAGCCCCAGCCGTTCCGCCTCCGCCGCCGGCAGCGCGTCGCCGAAGAACAGCAGCTGCTTGGCCCGCTGCGGCCCGACCAGCCGCGGCAGCAGATACGCTCCGCCGCCGTCCGGGACCAGGCCGCGGCGGACGAACGCCTCGATGAAGCTCGCGCCCTCGGCCGCCAGCACCAGGTCGCAGGCCAGCGCCAGGTGCACGCCCACCCCGGCCGCGGTGCCGTTGACCGCCGCCAGCACCGGCTTCTCGCAGTCCAGCACCGCCGCGATCATCCGCTGCACCCCCTGCCGCAGCACCCGCGCCACATCGCCGGGGATCCGCGGACCGGGGGCCGTCCCGCCGGGCGAGCGCAGGTCCGCGCCGGAGCAGAAGCCCCGGCCCGCGCCGGTCAGCAGCACCGCCCGGATCCCGGGGTCGGCGGAGGCGCTGTCCAGCGCGCCGATGAGCTGCTCCCGCATCTCGCCGGTCACCGCGTTCAGGGCCTCCGGCCGGTTGAGGGTCAGCCGCAGCACCGCGCCGCCGCCGTCCCGTTCGACCAGCAGCGGGGCGCTCACCGGCACACCGCCAGGGCGTCCAGGGCCACCACGCCCTTGCCCCGCTCCAGCACCATCAGCGGGTTGATGTCCAGCTCGGCCAGGTCGCCGCCCAGCTCCATCGCCATCCGCTGGACCCGCATCACCGCCTCCACCAGCGCGTCCACATCCATCGGCGGCCCGCCCCTGACGCCCTCCAGCAGCGGCCAGCAGCGCAGCTCCTTGAGCATGGTCCTGACGTCCGTACAGGAGAACGGCGGGACCCGGACGGCGGTGTCCGCCAGCACCTCCACGAAGACCCCGCCCATGCCGACCGTCACGGTCGGGCCGAAGGTCGGATCCTGGTTCACGCCCAGCACCATCTCCACGCCCGCCTCGACCATCTGGCACACCAGCACCCCTTCGAGCCGGGGGATCCCGGCCGCCCGGGCGTTGTCGGTCAGCAGCCGGAACGCCTCCCTGACCTGGCTCGCCGAGGTCAGTCCGACCTGGACCAGGCCGAGGTCGGTCTTGTGGGCCACCTCCGGCGCCGAGCCCTTCAGCACCACCGGGTAGCCGACCACCCCGGCCGCCCGCACCGCGCCGGCCGCGCTGGTCACCAGCTGCTCGCGCGGCACCCGCAGCCCGTAGGCGCGCAGCAGCTGCTTCGCCGCCACCTCGCTGAGCTGCTGCCCGGGGCGCAGCACCCGCTGCGCCTTGGCCCTGCCCGCACAGGGCACCTGCGCCGCCTGTTCGAACGGGCTGCGGTAGGAGGCGGTGAAGCGGTGGTGCTCCAGGTACGCGGCCACCGCCCCGACGCAGTTGCCGAAGGTACGGAAGGTGGCCACCCGGGACGACCCGAGCAGGGTCTCCCGGTACGCGGCCTCGGTGCCGACCGGCGAGCCCCAGACCACGCAGACCAGCTTGTCGGTGGTCTCCGCGACCTCCACCAGGTCCTGCGCCAGCTTGTCGCTCATCGGCGGGAAGGGCCCGGTGATCGGGCAGATCAGCACACCCACGGACGGGTCGGCGAGGATCGCGTCCAGGATCTTCCGGCCGCGCCAGTCGCCGACCGGGTGTCCGCCGTTGTCGATCGGGTTGGCGACGCTGAGGTAGTCGGGGATCCACTGGTGCAGCTCGGCCTGCTTGGACTCCGAGAGTTGAGGCATCGTCAGACCGGCCGCCGAGGCCAGGTCGGCGAGGTGGGCGCCGGTGCCGCCGGAGATGGAGTAGACCGCCACCCCGTCCGCCTGCGGCGGCTTGGCCCGGGCCAGCAGGGCGGCGGTGTCCTGGAGTTCGTCCAGGCCGTCCACCCGGATCACCCCGAACTGCCGGAAGGCCGCGTCCACCACGTCGTCCGCGCCGGTCAGCTTGCCGGTGTGGGAGGCGGCCATCCGGGCCCCGGCCTGGGTCCGGCCGACCTTCACCGCGACCACCGGGACGCCGCGCCGGGCGGCGTGGTCGGCGGCCAGCAGAAAGGCCCGGCCGTCCTTGAGGCCCTCGATGTAGGCGGCGATGGCTCCCACCTCGGGCTGGTCGGCGAACCAGTGCACGAAGTCGGCGACCTCCAGGTCCGCCTCGTTGCCGGTGGGGGCCCAGTGGCTGAGCCTGATGCCGATCTGCTGCAGCGAGAACAGCGGGCGGCCCTGGTGGCCGCTCTGGGTGATCAGGGCGATGGCGGGGCCGGTCAGGTCCTCGCGGAAGCGCTCGAAGGCGTTGAGGTTGGTATTGGGGCCGAGCAGCCGCAGCCCGGTCGGCGCCTCGGCGATCAGCCGGGCCAGCCGCTGCTGCGCCGCCGCGCCCTCGGCGCCGGTCTCGGCGAAGCCGGAGGCGAAGGCCACGGCGAACTTCACCTTGGCCTCGATCAGTTGCGGGACCACCGGCTCGGGGTCGCCGAGCAGGATCACCGCGAGGTCGATCGGCTCCCCGCCGGGGACCGGCACCGAGGCCAGGTCGGGGTAGCAGGGCTCCCCGTCCACCTCGGCGCGGCCGGGGTTCACCGGATACATCCGCGCCCCGACCCTGGCCGCCCAGGCGGCCAGCTGGCGGGTGATCCCGGTGTTCGGCCGCCCCGGGGTGTCGGAGGCACCGATCACCGCCACGGTCGCCGGGCGGAAGAAGGCATCGAGGTCCACCGGACGGCCGTGCACCGGACGTCCGCTGACATCGGTCTCGTCCCCCGCGTCCAGCATGGCGAGCCTCCTTCATTCAAATCTGACGTTCCATCAGATTACTGTCCGGAAGCGTGCGCTGGAAGAGGGCGGAGTCGGTCCCGCCCCTTGCGCGCGGCTCGGCGGATGCGATGAACTGACGGAGCGTCAGCAAAACACCCCTCGCCACCAGGGAGACCGTCCATGCAGGTCGTCCACACCTACGGGCTCAGCGCCGCCCACTGGCTCGCCCTGCTGCGCATCGGCCTCGGCCTGTGGTGGCTGGAGAGCTGGCGGCACAAGGACAAGAAGGGCTGGCTGCAGCGCGGCACCGGCATCGACTGGGCCAAGGGCGTCGCGGCCGGCCACCGCTGGCCCTTCGTCGGCCGCTCCTTCGACCGCGTGGTCGCCCCCCGGCCGAAGGCCATGGCGTACGTGGTCGTCTTCGCCGAACTCGCCCTCGGCCTCGGCCTGACCGTCGGACTGCTCACCCCGGTCGCCCTGGTGGCCGGGCTGCTGCTGAACCTGCTCTACCTGGTGCTGATGATCCACGACTGGGCCGAGCAGGGGCAGAACCTGATGATGGCGCTGATCTCGCTGGTCGCGCTGCTGGCGATGAGCTGGCAGTCCTGGTCGCTGGACGCGGCCTTCCACCTCTTCGGCGCGTGAGGGAGGGCCGGCCATGACCACGAACGTGCCTGGGGCTGGGGCTGGGGCTGGGGCTGAGTCGGTGTCTGGGGCTGGGGTCGGCCCTGGGCCCGCGTCGCTGTCTGGGGCTGAGCCTCCTCCGACTGTCGCCGACCGTCCCGAGCCGGACGCCTTCACCCGCCCCTACTGGGAGGCCGCCGCCGAGGGCCGGCTGCTGCTGCGCCGCTGCGGCGCCTGCGGACGGGCCCACCACTACCCGCGCGAGTTCTGCCCGTACTGCTGGAGCGAGGACGTGCGCTGGGAGCAGGCGTCGGGGGAGGCCGTCCTCTATACCTGGTCCGTGGTGCGCGTCAATGACCTGCCGCCGTTCCGGGACCGGCTGCCCTACGTCGCGGCGGTGGTCGACCTCGCCGAGGGGCCCCGGATGATGACGGCCGTGGTGGACTGCGATCCGCTGACGCTGTGTGTGGGCATGAGGTTGCATGTGACCTTGCCCACAGGGCTTTCGGCAGGCGAGGACGGGTCCGCCCCGATCGCCGCACCCGTGTTCCGCCCGGCTGACCGTTGATGATCGCCAGTCGGACGGGGTGAGGGGCGGCGCGGACGGGCTTCTCGGGAGTGTGAGGGCATGGTGATGACGGCGCTCCGGTTCCTGTGTCGGGTCACCCGATGGGGGTACCGTGACGCGGGAAACGGTTGCGCCGACTGGGGTGACCGGACCTGTGACGAGGAGTAACCGGAACGCCACCGCCCCTGATTTCCGGCCCCCAGGGCCCCGCCCGGACGCGCACCCACTCCGCGAGGATCGAACCGTACATGTCGAGTCACGCCCACCCCGGCCACCAACCCGCCCCCACCGACGGATACGACTCCGGCGCGGGCGGCTACGGGCACGGGCGGGGGAGCTACGGACAGACGGGGTACGACCAGGGGGACTACGGGCGCGCGGACTACGGGCAGGCGGAGTACGGGCAGCAGGCGGAGTACGGCCGGGGCGGCTACCCGCAGTCCGGCTACCCGAGCGGCGAGGTGTACGGCGCGCCGTACCCGGACCACCAGGCGTACCAGGGCCCCGAGGAACAGGTGTACGGCGGCCCCGTCGGCGGCTACGACACCGGCACCAGCACCGGCTACGGCTACGCGGCCCCGGTCCCCGACCCCGGGTACGCCGAGCAGGCCGGATTCGCGCAGCAGGAGCAGCCGGGGCAGCCGGAGCAGTACGGCCAGTACGGGCAGTACCGCCCGTACGAGCCGGAAGCCGTCCGCCCGGAGTCCGTCTACGCCGTCGCCCCGGTCCCGGCGTCCGCCGAGCCCGGCCGTGGCGCGGCCCCCCGTACCGGCTCCCGCGCCGCGTCCCGTACCGGCACCAGGACCCAGATCCGGGCTGCCGCCAAGGCCCGTGCCCGCCGCAAGCGCCGGGTGCGCAACGGCTTCCTCGGCGTCGGCTCGGTCGCCGCCGTCGCGGTCATCGCCGTGGCCGGCTTCCTGCACCCGGAGGCGGCCAGGACCGGCGCCACCGCGGCCGCGGCCCCCAGCGTCGACACCGGACGCAGCAGCAGCGCCCCCGCCGACGCCTCGCGCTCGGTCACCCGGCCCACCCCGACCACCGCGCTGAAGCAGCTGCCGGGCCTGGGCACGTCCTTCCTGGCCAAGATCCCGGCCAACGCCCAGCAGGTGTTCCTGGTCACCGGCAGCGGCAAGAACGCCAACACCTCGACCGCCGTCCTCTACACCCGTACCGCCGACGGCAGTTGGCTGCCGGGCACGGCCTGGGCCGCGCACAACGCCAAGGACGGCTGGACCGACGACCACATGGCCGGTGACCTGCACAGCCCGATCGGCGTGTTCAGCCTCACCGACGCCGGCGGGCTCGACCCCAACCCCGGCACCAAGCTCCCCTACCTGCACTCCTCCGAGTTCAAGGCGCCGGGAACCGGCTTCGAGGGCGAGTCGCTGGCCGACGCCTTCGACTACGTCATCGCCATCAACTACAACCACGACCCCGGTACCAGCCCGCTCTCGACCGACCGCCCGATGGGCGCCTCGCGCGGCGGCGGCATCTGGATCCACGTCGACCACGGCGGTCCGACGCACGGCTGCGTCAGCCTCGCCAAGGCGAACATGGCCACGCTGCTCAAGGACCTCGACCCCGCCAAACACCCGGTCATAGTCATGGGTGACGCGGCCTCGCTGCGCGCCTGACCTGCCGGAACACAGCTCGCACGCTGCGCTGCCCCGGCAATCCCCATACTGGTTCCGGCCCTGCCGGGACCAGTCCCCACAGGTTAGTTGTCCGAGCCCTACAGCAAGGCCGCTCGGATACTGTCCCTGGCAGCCTCCGGTGACTCACTGGTAACCGGCTTGAGTGGAGACATGACTGGTTCCCGTATCGTCGCGCTCGGCCACTACCAGCCGCCGAAGGTCCTCACCAACGACGACCTCGCCAAGCTGGTGGACACCGACGACGAGTGGATCCGCAGCCGCGTCGGCATCCGCACGCGGCACATCGCCGAGGACGAAACCGTCGCGGACCTGGCCTTCCGCGCTGCCGAGAAGGCCCTCGCCACCAGCGGCTTCGACGCGTCCACGATCGACCTGGTCGTCGTCGCCACCTGCTCCGCGATCGACCGCAGCCCCTACACCGCAGCCCAGGTCGCGGCCCGGCTGGGGATCGCCACCCCGGCCGCGTACGACATCAACACGGTCTGCTCGGGCTTCTCCTACGCGCTGGCCACCGCCGACCACGCGATCCGGGCGGGCGCGGCGACGCGGGCGCTGGTCATCGGCGCGGAGAAGATGTCCGACACCCTCGACTGGACCGACCGCACCACCTGCGTGATCTTCGGCGATGGCGCGGGCGCGGCCGTGGTCGAGGCCTCGGAGGAGGCCGGCGTCGGCCCGGTGGTCTGGGGCACCGACACGTCCAAGAGCGACGCCGTCCGCATCGACGGCTGGGACCCGACGATCAGCCAGCAGGGCCAGTCCGTGTTCCGCTGGGCCACCACGCAGATCGCCCCGCTGGCACTGCAGGCCTGCGAGAAGGCCGGGATCACCCCGGCCGAGCTGGAGGGCTTCGTCCCGCACCAGGCCAACCTGCGCATCATCGACGCCATCGCCGCGAAGATCGGCGCCCCGAACGCGGTCGTCGCCCGCGACGTCGTCGACTCCGGCAACACCTCGGCGGCGTCCATCCCGCTGGCCCTCTCCAAGCTCGTCGAACGCGGGGAACTGCGCTCCGGCGCCCCCGTCCTCCTCCTCGGCTTCGGCGGCGGCCTGGCCTACGCCGGCCAGGTCGTCCGCTGCCCCTAGCCCGCGCCGGGCGTCGGCGGCCCGCAACCCCCGCTGCGCGGCAGGCCCCGCTGCGCGGTGCGGCTTCCGCTGCGCGGCAGGCCCCGCTGCGCGGTGCGGCTTCCGCTGCGCGGCAGGCCCCGCTGCGCGGTGCGGCTTCCGCTGCGCGGCAGGCCCCGCTGCGCGGTGCGGCTTCCGCTG
>NZ_JBHEZX010000003.1:0-365351 GCF_042511045.1 Streptacidiphilus alkalitolerans | reverse complement strand
CGGCAGGCCCCGCTGTGCGGTGCGGTTTCCGCTGTGCGGCAGGCCCCGCTGTGCGGTGCGGTTTCCGCTGTGCGGCAGGCCCCGCTGTGCGGTGCGGTTTCCGCTGTGCGGCAGGCCCCGCTGTGCGGTGCGGTTTCCGCTGTGCGGCAGGCCCCGCTGCGCGGTGCGGTTTCCGCTGCGCGGTGCGGTTTCCGCTGCGCGGTGCGGCCTGTCTGTAGCGTCAGTCACTTCACGTCAGCGCGCCGCGCTGCTCGTAGCGCCTGTTCTTTCGCGCCCACGGGCCCACGCTCACGCGCGCAACGCCGGACAGGGGCGGGGCCCTGTCGCTGCTCGTGACTGGGTGGCACGGGGAAATGGTCGCCTGCTTGCCGGCACAGCCGACGCTGGCCGCCGCAGCAGCTCCCCCACCTCAGTCAGCCGCACCTACGTGGCGCAGCTGGGGTGTTGGCTCCCCGCGGGGGCACCTCAGCCGGCGTGAGCCGGTGCCCCCGCAGCCCCCACCTCGGCCTCAGCTCCTACCCCTGCCCCTGCCCCAACCCCCGCCGACTTCGCTTCCGCTTCCGCCTCCGCGCTAGCGGCCAGCACCCGCCGCGCCGCGAGCAACAGCAGTGCGCCTGCGGTTATCCCGCCGACCGCGACGCCGGCCGCTCCGCGGAGCGAGTCCGAGACGACGGCCCCGGACACCGCGGAGCCCAGCGCGTTGCCCGTCGCGAACAGGGTGACCAGCCAGGCGAACGCCTCGGTCGTGGTGCCCGCCGGCGCCAACTCGGCTATCAGCACGAACGCGGCAGCGAGCAGCGGGGCCAGGCCGAGGCCGGAGACAAAGGCGGCCACCCCCATCGCACCCGGTCCGGGGACCAGCAGCAGCGGCAGGTAGCAGAGCGCCATCGCCCCGGCCAGGGCCCAGGTGCGGGTGGCGGTCGGCGCGGACCACCGGATGGCGCCGTAGCCGAGCGCGCCGAGCAGCCCGGCCAGGGCCGCCAGCGCGAGCAGCGCGCCCGCCCCGCCCGGAATGCCCGGATGGGCCTGGGCGTAGGCGACGAACAGGATGTTCTGCGCGCCCACGGACCACCCGGTCCCGGCGAAGGCGAGCAACAGCAGCACCAACCCGGGCGAACGCAGCGGCCCAAGCCACCCGCTCCGTACCTTTCCTGACGCTCCGTCCCCGGTGAGGGCAGGCGCCCGCCAGGCCCGGGCCGGCCCCGAGGTGGCGACTGCGAGCGTGCCCAGCAGACCCAGCCCCGCGGCCAGCCACAACGCGGCGGCCGGGCTGCCGACCGCCGCGACCCCGGCCACCAGCAGCGGCCCGGCCACGTACAGCACCTGCTGCGACGCGGAGTCCAGCGCGTACGCGGTCTCCAGCGCGTCCGGGGCGACGATGTCGGGCCAGAGCGAGCGCAGGCACGGTTCGAGCGGGGGCATGGCGAGCCCGGCGAGCGCCGCCCCGGCCATCGCCGCGGCGGGGTCCCGCGGCGCCATGGCCAGGACCGCGTAGCCGCACGCGGCGACCGCGGCGGAGGCGAGCAGCACCCGCGGCTGGCCGACCCGGTCCACGGCCCGTCCGAGCACCGGACCGCCGATCGCGGCGGCGATGGCGTACGCGGCGGTGGTCAGCCCGATCTGCGAGTACGGCGCACCGGCCGCGTGCAGGGCGAGGGCGACGGCGACGACGGTCATCCCGGCGGGCAGGCGTCCGGTGAGGGTGCCCAGCAGCAGACGCGCGACCTGGGGGCTGCGCAGGACAGTGAGGTAGCCCACGAAGGCCGGTCTCCTCGGGTGGGGTGCGAGTGGAGTTGACTCCTCAAGTTATACGTATAACCATTCAAGCGCAAAACCCGAAGGCGTCGGCCTGCTGATCGCCATCGACCCGATCCTGGACATGATGCGCACGGCAGCAAACGTCGCCGGCCAGTCCGTCGCCCTGATCCTGGTCGTCGCCCGCGAGGGCACCCTCGACCGGGCCGCCTTCGCGTCCCCCAAGGGCGACTTCGACCTTCATCGAGGCCTGCTGGAGTTGGCCTGCAGCAGTATCTGTCTGTGCCGACTCCGTGCGTCGTCTTGAAACGATCAGTGGACCAGTGCGCGCACAGCAACTCGTATGTGATCGAAGGGAGCGATGACGTTCAGCCCGGGTCCGGGTAGCACCACGCCCAAGCACACCAGCTTCCACTCACCCTCACCGCGTGGGAGGCCAATGAAGACAGGGGCCCCGACGCAACCGTCGGGCATCGCCCGATCCCAGCGCAGAGTGCCATCGACGCCCCGTGAGACGCTACCGACGACGACCACCTGAAGACGTTCCCCCGCCGGACCGACGTCATGACCGAGTACAAGGGACGCCACGGGGGCGGATCCAATCACTGCCAGGTCGGCAGGCGTGGCACCGATGCCTTCCGTCACTTCGTCGGTAGCCCACTGCCAGCCCTTGCGCGCTGCGTGCTGATGCAGGCCTTCGCTGGGCATCACGGAGACCCCGAGCGCTGCCAGTGCGGTCCACTGGTCCTCGAAGTCGGGCATCAAGAGCAGTTCAGCACTCATCTGCGGCTGGCACAGTTCGGGCCTCAGCGTCCACTGAGCGAGCGTGAAGTGGGTGCCAGCCGTGGCTGTCACCAGGTATTGGCGCACTTGTTCTGTACCCGGTGTTGCATCGACAAGGTCGTTGTACCAGAAGGCGGTTGCATAGTGATCGCCAGTGTGGGCCTGCTGGAAGGGCAGAGTAGCCCTTCCAGCGTTGCGGACAACCGCATCGACGAGCAGCTTGGTCGGGGGGGAGGTCTCGGACATGGCAGCCGAGCGTACTTGCATGTTCTCGAGCCAGCGAGCGACTTTGCGACTGCGGCGTGGGGTACCCAGGGCCGTCGGTCGGCATCCCGGGGCCTCCATGCTAGGTCAAGGGGGTTGGCCATGGGATGTCCGTTATGGTGCCCCGGTGTGGTTCTGCGCCGTGCGGCAGGCGTGGGGTTCGGGGCCGCCGGAATGGGGTCCCTGATGATTGTCGCGTTTTCCGTCACCCCGGTGGGTATTGGCGAAGACGTCGGAGAGGCAGTGGCTGACGCTGTCCGGGTTGTTCGTGCGAGCGGGCTGCCGAACCACACGGATGCGATGTTCACCAGCATCGAGGGGGAGTGGGACGAGGTGATGGCGGTGGTCAAACTCGCGGTGGAGGCCGTGAAGTTGAAGGCCGGCCGGGTGAGCGTCGTGCTGAAGGCGGACATCCGCGAGGGAGTCACCGACGGGCTGACCTCCAAAGTGGCCACGATCGAACGGCATTTGGGCGCGAGCAGCTAGTTGCACTGCCCCGTTTGTGGAGGGTGCCTGGACGCGCGCCCAGACTCCGGCGGTGGTGGCAGCGTGCTTGCGCTCGGCGGGCGAGCGGGCAGATGGCAGCGGGCAGGGGCGGCGCACGGCACTGGCCTTGAGTGACCCTCATTTTCTTTGCATTGTTTTGCCCGGCATGGGCAGAAAGTTAATTTTCCGCACATTTTCAATAATTGGGTCCATTTATCCAAGTGTTGCAGGATGGCATGAAGGAGGTTAATGGCATTGCGTGCGCAGGATGGATGTGTGCATACTGACGATCGATCGCAGGTGGCAATCGCCGCCTGGGTCAATTCCTCTTGGTTGCTTTGATCGGCAGTAAAGGGAGTTCTCCTGTGATTCGAAACAAGCTTGCCCGCGTCGCTCTGCTCGCTCTCGCGGTTCCTGTGGTCTCGTTGGCCACTTCGCTTCCGGCGAGTGCTGCGAGCTCTGCCACCATCACTCCCTTTTCGTCCGGGGGCGGCTGTTCAACGAACTCGGCCGACGGCAACAAGGCGGAAGGGTGCATCAGTGCATCCGGCTCGCTGGTCAAGGGTGACGCTTACGTCATCACGGCCGGCGACTGCGTCAGCACGACTCTGACGCTCTGGGACCTTACGGCGAACACGTCCCACACGGTCAACGGGAACTGCGCACTCGGCCACCACGGCGTGATTTCGATTACGGGCGTCAAGGGTCACAAGTACGCGACGTATTTCTACATCAACTACCGGGAGACCGCGACCTGGCTGAACTCGTGGAGCCCGACTCTCACCTTCAGCAACTGATTGAGAGGCTGAAGAGCCTTTATGGCGGCCCATCGAATTGGCTGATGGGCCGCCGTTCCTTGAGAGACTTTGGGGACGAGCGGTTCCCCTTGCGGCGGGGGCGGCGGACGGCAGCTTGGCTGCAGCGGTCGACGTACCGCGCCGTGGCGGATGGGTCAGGATCCGTGTCGCGGGCCAGGCCGTCGAGGGGCAGTCGCGCCAGGAGCTACGGTCGCGAGCATGGTTGAACACGATGCCCTCAGTGTCACCCGCGAGGCATACGACGCTGCTGCCCTCATCTACGCACAGCGGTTCCGTGACGCGCTGCAGGACAGACCCCTGGACCGCGCGATCTTGAGTGCCTTCGCCGAGGTCGTGGGTGCGGGTGCGAGTGCGAGTGGGAACGGCCAAGTCGCGGATCTGGGGTGTGGGCCCGGCCATATCACCGCCTACTTGGACGAGTTGGGGCTGGCAGCCTTTGGCGTTGACGCTTCGTCGGCGATGATCGAGCTGGCTCGCGAGGCCTATCCGGGCCTGCGGTTCGACGTGGGCTCGATGGCCGCGTTGAACATCGCCGACGGTGTGCTGGGCGGCGTACTGTCGCGCTGGTCGATCATCCACACCCCGCCGCAAGAACTCCCCTTGATCCTGGCGGAGTTCCACCGCGTGCTGGCACCTGGGGGCCATCTTCTGGTCGGCTTCTCGGCCAGCGATGGTCCGGTCCCACCGACTCAGGTCTTCGATCACACAGTCGCCCCGGCCTACCGGTGGTCGCCGGATCACCTCGCCGGGATGCTGCGCGAGGCCGGATTGGCCGAGGTGGCCCGGATGGTTCGCGAGCCTCAACCCACCGACCAACGGCAGTTCCAGGAGATTCACCTGCTCGCCCGCAAAGCCGAGGCAGGGGCCGCGTAGCCAACCTCTGCGGAGCAGCACTGGCTGCCTAGCTCGGGAGGCGTAGGGCCAGGCCGTCGAGGACGGCTTGCAGGCCGTAGTTGAACTTGTCGTCGCGGATCCCGGCGGGGTCGGGGGGCGCGGGGGCGGAGTAGGCGTCGGCGAGGTGGCTGTGCGGGGCGGCGGCCTGCTGCGCGGCGGGCATGAGGTGGGCGACGAACGCGGCCTCGGTCTCGCCGGAGCGGGCGACCGTGGTGAGCCAGGCGGCCTCGGTGGTGCTCATGCCGATGACGTACGCCAGCAGGGTGTCGATCGCCCGACCCGGCTCGGGGAAGCCGGCGGAGGTGAACAGGGTGGCCAACTGCTCGGAGTAGGACATCAGGTTGGGACCCAGGTAGGCGAGGCCCGCCTGACCGAGGACCGAGGCGAGCCAGGGGTGGCGCAGGGCCGTCGCCCGGAAGGACCGGGCGGCCTCGATGGTGGCGGCCCGCCAGTCGCCCCAGGCGGGGGCGGCGAGGGTGCCCGGGGCGACGGCGTCAGGGTTGGCGGTGGCCGGGTGGGTGGCGCGGGGGGTGGGGGAGCCGTCCCGGCCGTCCTCCGGGGCGGAGTCCGCGGGCGGGACGGTGATCTCGGCGAAGACCTCGTCCACCGCGAGCTCCATCAGCTCGTCCTTGGTGGCGACGTGGCGGTAGAGAGAGGTCGCGCCGGCGTTCAGGCGGGAGCCGAGCTTGCGCATGCTGAGTGCCTCGGTGCCCTCCGCGTCCAGCATGGCGATCGCCTCGCGGACGATCGCGGTCCGGCTCAGCGCGGGCTGGTCGGGCTCGCGCTGCTGCCGGGTCCACACGGACGGGATCGGGTTCGGGCTCGGGTTGGTCCTGGCGGCCACGGCGCTCCTCGATGCGTGTAGGGCGTGCATGCAGGTGTGCCTGCACGCAGGCGTGCAGGCGTGTGGGGTACGGCGCGCAGCGCCACGGCGCCACGGCGCACGCCGTGTGGCGTACAGCGTTCGCATCCAGCGTACAGGAAGGGGCATTGCGCACACTGTTCCTCTGTGCGTACAGTGTTCCCATCGAAGGAACGGTGTACGCATCTGGGAGGGAAGCCCCATGGAAAGCCGCAATCCACGTCGCTGGTGGATCCTGGTCGTGCTGTGCCTCAGCTCGATGGTCCTGGTGATCGACAGCATGGCGCTGACCGTGGCGGTGCCGTCGATGACCGCGGACATCGGCGCGAGCGCCCAGGACACGCAGTGGATCCTCGACTCCTACATCCTGGTCTTCGCCGGGCTCCTGCTCGCCGCCGGCAGCCTCGGTGACCGGTTCGGCCGCCGGAAGATCATGATCATCGGCCTGCTGCTCTTCGGGGCGGCGTCACTGGCCGCGACCTTCTGTGCGACTCCGGGCGAGGTGATCGCCGCGCGGATCACCATGGGTGTCGGCGGGGCGCTGATCATGCCCTCGACGCTGTCGATCCTCATCACCGTCTTCGACGACGAGGAACGCGGCAAGGCGATGGCGGCCTGGAGCTCGGTGTCGATGCTCGGCCTGGTCGGCAGCCCGGTGCTGGGCGGCGTGCTGATCGCCCACTTCTCCTGGCACTCGATCTTCTTCCTCAATGTGCCGGTCGTGGTGCTGGCTGTGCTGGCGGGACTCATCCTGATGCCGGAGTCGAAGGGGCCGTGGCAGAAGCCCGACCCGCTCGGTGCGGTGCTGTCAGCGGTCGGGATGACCGCGCTGATCTGGTGGATCATCGGGATCCCGCAGCACGGCGCCTTCGACGGCTGGTCGGCGATCACCCTGGCGGTCGCGGTCGTCGCCCTGGTCGGGTTCGTGGTCTGGGAGAACATCACCCCCGCGCCGATGGCACCGCTGGTCCTGTTCAGGCACCGCAACTTCAGCGGCGGCTCCTTGTCGCTGACCCTGGTGCAGATCGGCAACGGCGGCCTGCTGCTGGTGCTGACCCAGTACCTGCAGTTTGTGCTCGGCTACTCGCCGGTGAAGGCGGGCCTCGCGTTCGTACCGCTGGCCGTCGCCGCCCTGGCCGGCAACACGCTGGGCATGAAGCTCGCCGCGAAGACCGGCAACCGTCTGCTGGTACTGGCCGGGATGCTGGTCATGGCCGCCTCCTTCGCGCTGCTGACCACCGTCTCGGCCGACAGCGGCTTCACCGTCCCGGCGGTGGCGCTCGGACTGCTCGGCCTCGGCGCGGGGCTGGCGATGCCGGCCGCGGTCGGCGCGCTGATGGGCACGATCCCGGCGGAGCAGGCGGGCGCCGGCTCGGCGCTGAACGACACCATCCAGCAGGCCGGCACCGCGCTCGGCATTGCGATCCTGGGCTCGCTGCTGTCCAGCGGGTTTGCCCGCACGATGCCCGTCGACGTACCCGAGCAGGCCAGGCAGTCGATCGCCGGGGCGTTGGCCGCGGCCCACGGTGACAGCGGTCTGGTCCACGCCGCGCGGGAGGCCTTCACGGCCTCGATGTCGACCACCTTCACCATCAGCGCGATCGGGGTTGTCGCCGCCGCGATCCTGGCCACCCTGGTCATGCGCGACAGTAGGCCGGATCCCGCCACGGCGACGGAGCCGGAGCCCTTGACGGAGCCGGAGCCCCTCGACCGGGCGGAGGCTCCTGCCGCTCCGGCGGAGGCCCCCGCCCCGGCGACAGCCCCCGCTGGCGTCTGAACGAGACGTGTGAAGGCCGACGCCCTCCCTCCCGGGGGGCGTCGGCCTTGTCGTCGTTACGCGGACTGGTCGCGCAGGGCGAGCCACTCCTGGAGTTCGATCACATTCCCCTCGGGGTCCTCCAGGTACGCGACCCGCATGCGGTCGCCCATCGGGGCCGGCGCACGGGTGAACTCGGCTCCGCGGGAGGTGAGTTCGGCGTGGGTGGCGTCCAGATCGTCCACCCGCAGCACCACCAGGGCGCGGTGTCCCTGCGGGTCGGGGGCCAACTGGTCCAGCGTGCCTGCGATGGTGGTGCGGTCCTGCAGGGCGATTGCGGCGTGCCCGGTGTCGGGGGTGAGCTTGGCGTACGGGCCGTTCTCGGCCTCGAACTGCGGCTTCAGGCCGAGAATATCCCGGTAGAAGCGGTAGACGCTGGGGAAGTCGGACACCAGTAGGCGTATCTGGGTGAGCTCCATGGGCACCTTTTTAGCGGCTGCGGGCGGGCAGGTCGATCTGACTCCGCCTCAGCACTCCCTCTCAGCACTCCGCCTCAGCACTCCCTCTCAGTACGCTGCCTCAGCCGCGCCTCAGCTCCGCCTTAACCTCCGCCCAGCACCACACCCCAGCGCCATCCCCGAACCCCCTGCCCGAGAACTCCGGCTCAGCCCCGCCCCAGTACCCCGCCCCGGCCCGGCTCTCTGCACCTCGCCCGCCCGCCCGGGCGGACAACGCTGTCGGCGGACGCGTGGCGACTTCCCGCAACGGGCGCGTTCGGGGCGTCCGTGCTGACCGCCGTTGCGGGACCTGAACGTTGACACGCTGACGACAAGCGGCAGATACTGCGAGCCAGGCAACGTGGGTTGTCTTTGTTCGAGCAAATTATGCGCAGACACTTCACTTCGGGGGGATGTGAATCTCCGGAATCTGCCATCGAATACTGGCAATTGTCAGAGCTACCTCGGTGACAGAAGATTCGGACCGGCGCAGGAGGTTTCATGACCGCTGTGGTGCCCGCGAATCCCCCATTGCGCCCGCCCGTGAACGGCCTGGCGAATTCCTTTGTGCGGGACCGGCCTTGGGCGGCGCTGCCGCAGGGGCTCGCAGCGCTGATCCGGGCCGAGAATGTACGGCTCGGGCCGGAGATCGTCCGGGAGATACGCCGTCAGATACCGGAGTACGCGCGGCCCCTGGGCGGCGGCTTCGGGGTCGGGATCCAGCGCGGGGCGACCCGGGCGCTGGCGCAGTTCGCTGAGCTGATCGCGGACGACGCGGCACCGCCTGAGGAGTCCCTGCAGGTGTACCGGGCGCTGGGCCGGGGGGAGTGGCAGGAGGGGCGCAGCCTGGACGCGCTGCAGGCTGCCTACCGGCTCGGCGGACGTCTGGCCTGGCGGCGGTATGCGCAGGTGGCACGGCGTGCCGGGATGCCGCCGGCGGCGACGGCGGTGCTGGCGGAGGCGATCTTCGCGCATATCGACGAGATGGCCGCGGCCTCGGTGGAGGGGTACAGCGAGGCGCGGGCCGATGCGGTCGGCACCCTGCGGCGGTCCCGGCGCAGGCTGGTGGAGCTGCTGACCGAGGGCGCCTCGATGGCGGTGCTGGTCGAGGCGGCCCGGTCGGCGCGCTGGGAGCTGCCGGAGCGGATCGCCGCGGTGGCGCTGGCCTCGAGCGGCAGCGGCAGCAATGGCAACAGCAACGGCAGCAGTATCGGCAACGGCGGCGGCAGTGCCACCAGCGGTGGCGGGTCCGGCGCCGAGGGTTATGCGGCGGTCGCGGCGGGGCTGCGGCCGTTGGCGTTCGCGCTGGCCGAGTTGGAGGGTCCTGAGCCGTGCCTGTACCTGGCCGACCCGGAGCTGCCGGGGCGCCGCGAGCAGGTGGGACGGGTGCTGGCCGACCGCCGGGCCGTGCTCGGGCCGGTGGTCCCGGTCGGGCAGGCGGGGCAGTCGCTGCGCTGGGCCCGTACCGTCGCGGCGCGGGGGACGGGACGGGGGGCGGCGGGCGCCGCTCCGGGGCTGCTGCGCTGTGACGAGCGGCTCTCCTCGGTGCTGCTGCTGGGGGACGAGGAACTGGTGCGGCTGCTGGCCGCGCGTCGGCTGGCGCCGCTGGACGGGCTGACCGAGAAGCGCCGGCACCGGCTGGAGGCAACCCTGCTGGTGTGGCTGGAGAGCTCGCGCGGCAGCGCGCCGGAGGTGGCCGAGCGGCTGGGCCTGCACCCGCAGACCGCGCGGCAGCGGATGCGCAAGATCGAGGAGCTGTTCGGCCCGGCGCTGACGGATCCCGACGCCCGCTTCGAGATCGAACTGGCCCTGCGGGGCCGGGAGTTGATGGACGGTCCGGCCGAAGCGTAACCCGCCGGGGGGCCAGCCGGCGGCGGGCGTGGCCGGCCCGAGGGGCGGGCGAAGGACAGCCGGCCAGGGCAAGGCAGAGGGCCCGTCGTCGCTGCAGCGGCGCGGGCCCCCTTGGGGTGGTGCTGCGGAAGCCACCGGACGATCAGATGCCCCGACCGGGTCCGGTCAGGAGCTGGTGATCATTGGTTGGATGTCAGACCGGGGTGACGTTCTCCGCCTGCGGGCCCTTCGGACCCTGCGTGACGTCGAACTCCACGGGCTGGTTCTCCTCAAGCGAGCGGAAGCCGCTCGCGTTGATGGCGGAGTAGTGGACGAAGACGTCGGGGCCGCCGCCGTCCTGGGCGATGAAGCCGAAGCCCTTCTCGGCGTTGAACCACTTGACGGTTCCGGTCGCCATACCGTTCTCCTTGCGAGGGACGTAAAGGACACCACACCTCGTGATGCCCGGTCCGCTGCGCTGATCGCCCCGCCTTCAGGTACTTCTTTACAAAGCTCTGAAAACTACAGAAGCCCGCGGTCACATGCTCCGCAGGCTTGAGTACTGCATGGGAAATCAAACTGCAACTGCGGAAACCCTAGCACGCAGTTCCGGGCCCGGCCAGGGAAGATCTAAGTCCGCGGTCTACTGTGCTGGTGTGGATACATACACCGAGCGTGACGGCGACTCCGACTCCGGCAACCTGGACGGACGGAGCCGCCCTCGGGTGGGACACATCCAGTTCCTGAACTGCCTGCCCATCTACTGGGGCCTGGCCCGTACCGGCACCCTCTTCGACCTCGACCTGCGCAAGGACACCCCCGAGCGGTTGAGCGACCAACTGGTCGCCGGTGATCTGGACATCTCCCCGATCACCTGCGTCGAGTACCTGCGCAACGCCGACCAACTGGTGGTGCTGCCCAATATCGCGGTCGGCAGCGACGGTCCGGTGGAGTCCTGCGTGATCGTCAGCCAGGTGCCGCTGGACCAACTGGACGGCCGCCGGGTCGCGCTGGGCTCGACCAGCCGCACGTCCGTGCGGCTGGCGCAGCTGCTGCTCGCCGAGCAGTACCAGGTCCGGCCCGACTACTACAGCTGCCCGCCCGACCTCGCCGTGATGATGCAGGAGGCCGACGCCGCCGTCCTGATCGGGGACGCCGCGCTGCGCGCCACCATGCACGACGGCCCCCGGCTCGGCCTGGACGTGCACGACCTCGGCGCGATGTGGAAGGACTGGACCGGGCTGCCCTTCGTCTTCGCGGTCTGGGCCGTCCGCCGCGACTTCCTGGCCCGCGAGCCGGAGACGGTGCGCGAGGTGCACCGCGCCTTCCTGGACTCGCGCGACCTCTCCATGTCCGAGGTCGACAAGGTCGCCGAGCAGACCGCCCGTTGGGAGGTCTTCGACCAGGAGGTGCTGCGCCGCTACTTCGCCGAAGCGCTGGACTTCTCCTTCGGCGAGCGGCAGCTCGCCGGGATGCGCGAGTTCGCCCGGCGGATCGGGGCGAGCACCGAGCACGTCGAGGTGCTGGAAAGCTGACGGATCATCCGCCGGACGGCCATGATGGTGTGCCATGGAACCGTTGGGGGCGGGAGATCCGCGGCAGATAGGTGCATACCGGCTGCTGGGGCGGCTCGGCGCGGGCGGAATGGGCCGGGTCTACCTGGGGCGGACGGCCGGTGGCCGCACCGTCGCGGTGAAGGTGGTGCGCTCGGAACTGGCCGACGACACCGACTTCCGGGCCCGCTTCCGGCAGGAGGTCGCCGCCGCCCGACGGGTCGGCGGGGCCTGGACGGCGGCGGTGCTGGACGCCGACACCGAGAGCGAGCACCCGTGGGTCGCCACCGGCTACGTCCCCGGCCCCGGGCTGGACGCCGCCGTCCGGGACTTCGGGGTGCTGCCGGGCCCGTCGGTGCGGATGCTGGGCGTCGGCCTTGCGGACTCGCTGGCCGCCGTCCACGCCACCGGGCTGGTGCACCGCGACCTCAAGCCGTCCAATGTGCTGCTCACCCTGGACGGGCCCAGGCTGATCGACTTCGGCATCGCCCGGGCGCTGGACGCGGCCACCGCGCTGACCCGGTCCGGCTATGTGGTCGGCTCGCCCGGCTACATGTCGCCGGAGCAGGGCGCGGGGGAGCCCGCAGGGCCCGAGAGCGATGTGTTCTCGCTGGGCGGGGTGCTGGCGTACGCGGCCACCGGCGTCGGGCCCTTCGGCGACAGCGCGAGCGCGCCGGTGCTGCTCTACCGGGTGATGCACGAGCCGCCGCGGCTGGACGGGATGGCCGCGATGGCGGACGGGCCGCTGCGCGAGATCGTCGAGCACTGCCTGGCGAAGGACCCGGCGGACCGGCCGACGCCGGGGCAGCTGCGGGAGGCGCTGGGCGGGGTCGGCCCCGCGGACGGCTGGCTGCCGCCGCTGCTGGTCGCCTCGGTGGGGCGGCGCACGGCGGAACTGCTGGACCTGGAGACGGTGGGGGAGGGCGCGGCCCTGTCCGGGGGCGCGAGCGGGAGTTGGCCGGGGACGGGGCCGGGCGCGGGGTCGGGGGTGACCGGCGGCGGGTCGGTGGCGGGGTTCGGCCCGGCGCCGGTGATGGACGCCACGCCCGCCGGCGCGACGCCCGCGTTCGGCTACGGCGGGACCGGCGCGTTCGGCGGGACCGGCGGCTTCGCGCCGACCGACGCGACTCCGGCCGGCTATCAGCCGCCGTATCCGCCCCTCCCGGCGCCCGCAGCCGCGCCGGCCCGCAGTCGGCGGGCGCTGGTGGCGGTGGGCGCGGTGGTCGCGCTGGGGGTGCTGGCCGCCGTCCTGGTCCCGGTACTGAACGGGAACGGGTCGTCGGGCGGCGGGGGCGGTCCGACCGCCGGGTCGAGCAGCCCGACCGTCTCGGGGCAGACCACGGGGACCACGACCACGACCGCCGGCACCACGGGCACCGGCGGTTCGGACGGTTCCGGCGACGACTCGGTGCCGGTCCCGCCCGCTCCGCCGTCGCCCGGTCCGAGCAGCCCCAATGCCATCCCCGCGGTCTTCCTGGGCACCTGGACCGCGGTGATGACCACCTCGGACGGGCTGCTCAGCGAGCCCACCACGATCGCCATCCGGCCGGGAGCGGTCGGCGTGGAGAACACCACCAGCATCACCACCGTCACCGGCCTCAGCGCGGCCTGCCTCGGCGGCGAGGAACTGGTGTCCGCGACGGCGACCTCGATCACCTTCCACGACCGGCTGCTGCCGGGCAGCACCGCGGGCCTCTGCTCGGCCGGCACCGGCACCCAGGTCTTCACCCTCAACCCGGACGGCACCCTGCACCACCGGGACGACGCTCCGGGCAGCGGCAACCCCAGCGGGGACTTCCGCAAGGTGAAGTGAGGGGCTGGCGTAGTCTGAACGCTGTCTAGGTTCTAGACAGCGACAGTCGTGAGTGAGAGGACGCCCGAGGTGCTTGAAACCGCCCAGCCCCAGGAGACGGATCTTCAGGCTGTCCTCGACCGGGCCGCCGCCGGAGGGCGCATCACGCCCGAGGAGGCGCTGGAGCTCTACCGCCGCGCCCCCCTGCACGCCCTCGGCCGGGCCGCCGACGCCGCGCGCCGTCGCCGCTACGCCGGTACCGAGCACATCGCGACGTACATCATCGAACGCAATATCAACTACACCAATGTGTGTGTGACGGCCTGCAAGTTCTGCGCCTTCTACGCCGCTCCGAAGGACGTGGAGAAGGGCTGGTCGCGGGATCTCGAGGAGATCCTGCGCCGCTGCGCGGAGACGGTCGAGCTCGGCGGCACCCAGATCATGTTCCAGGGCGGCCACCACCCCGACTACGGGGTGGAGTACTACGAGCGGGCCTTCTCGGCGATCAAGAAGGACTTCCCGCAGCTGGTGATCCACTCCCTCGGCGCGTCCGAGGTCGAGCACATGTCGCGGATCTCCGGGGTCACCGCCGAGGAGGCGATCCGCCGGATCCACGCCGCCGGCCTCGACTCCTTCGCGGGCGCCGGCGCGGAGATGCTGCCCGAGCGGCCCCGTACCGCCATCGCGCCGCTCAAGGAGTCCGGCGAGCGCTGGCTGGAGATCATGGAGATCGCCCACGGCCTGGGCGTCGAGTCCACCTCCACCATGCTGATGGGCACCGGCGAGACCAACGCCGAGCGGATCGAGCACCTGCGGATGCTCCGCGACGTGCAGGACCGCACCGGCGGCTTCCGGGCCTTCATCCCGTACACGTACCAGCCGGAGAACAACAAGCTCAAGGGCCAGACCCAGGCCACGTTGTTCGAGTACCTGCGGCTGATCGCGGTGGCCCGGCTGTTCCTCGACAACATCGCCCACATCCAGGGCTCCTGGCTGACCGTCGGCAAGGAGATGGGCCAGCTGACGCTGCACTACGGGGCGGACGACCTGGGCTCGGTGATGCTGGAGGAGAACGTGGTCTCCTCGGCCGGCGCCAAGCACCGCTCCAACCGGATGGAGCTGATCAACCTGATCCGCTCGGCCGGACGCGTCCCGGCGCAGCGCGCGACCACCTACGAGCACCTGGTGATCCACGACGACCCGGCGAACGACCCGGTCAACGACCACGCGTACTCGCACATCGCCTCCACCGCGATCGTCGGGGGCACCGCGCACCCGGAGCTGAAGCTCCTCAACGCCAACTGACGCGGCGTTGCTCACCCTTCACATCGCGGCAGGTCAGGGCGTGCTGGTCGACGGCGAGCTGATCGCCGCGACCGGTCCGGCGGAGGAACTGGAGGCGGGCCACCCGACCGCCCGGGTGCGCCGCTGGCGCGGCACGCTCGGACCCGGGCGGCTGCACCCGGGTCCGCTGCCGGACGCGCCCAGCGCGCGGGAGCAGGTGCACGCCCTGCTGCGCGCCGGTGCGACCGCGGCCCGCCCCGAGCACCTCGCCGACCCCGCGCTGCGGGCTGCCGCCCGGCGCAACGGGCTGGCGATCACCGACCGGGAACCGGAGTTGATCATCGGTGCCCGGGCCGACCTGGCGGTCTTCGACGCGGACGGCAACTGCCTGGCCACCGTGCTCGCGGGGCGACTCGTCCACCGCCGTGCGTGAGTCCGCCCCCGGTGGGTGAAGAATGGGGCGCGTGACCCGAGCCTCTCTGGACAAGCAGCCGCACGAAGTCGCTTCCATGTTCGACGACGTGGCGGCCAAGTACGACATGACCAACGATGTGCTCTCGCTGGGCCAGACCCGGCTCTGGCGCAGGGCCGTCGCCCGCGCGGTGGACGCGCGGCCGGGCGAGCTGGTGCTCGACCTCGCCGCCGGGACGGCGACCTCCTCGCTGCCCTTCGCCGAGGCCGGGGCGACCGTCGTGCCCTGCGACTTCTCGCTCGGCATGCTCCGTGAGGGCAAGCGCCGGCACCCCGAACTGCCGCTGACGGCCGGGGACGCCACCCGGCTGCCCTTCGCCGACGGGGTGTTCGACGCCGTCACCATCTCCTTCGGGCTGCGCAACGTCCAGGACACCGACGCCGCGCTGCGGGAGCTGCTGCGGGTCACCAGGCCCGGCGGCCGGGTCGTCATCTGCGAGTTCAGCCACCCCACCTGGTCGCCGTTCCGCACCGTCTACACCGAGTACCTGATGCGGGCGCTGCCGCCGGTCGCCACCGCGGTGAGCAGCAACCCTGACGCCTATGTCTACCTCGCCGACTCCATCAGGGCCTGGCCGGACCAGCCCGCGCTGGCCGCGCGGCTGCAGCAGGCGGGCTGGTCCAAGGTCGCCTGGCGCAACCTCACCGGCGGCATCGTCGCCCTGCACCGCGGCACCCGCGAGAAGTAGAGCCGGAGTTCAGGACCGCGCCGAGCCCTCGGGCCAGATGACGTGCACACAGGTGCCCCGGGCCTCGGCGCGGGCGACCGCCTCCGCGAGCGGGCCGCCGGGTTCGCCGTCCCAGACCGCGACCAGTTCGTCGACCAGGCCGAGCAGGGACTCGGTCGGGTCGAGGCCGGGGGACAGCCGGTGCACGGCGCGGGCCCGGCGCAGCAGCGGTGCGGCGGCCGGCGCGGTCGGGGTGCCGAGGACCTCCAGCGAGCCGCCGTGTTCGAGCACGGCGCTGGCGAACCAGCTCTCCGGGCCCTCGCCGAGCGGGCTGACGCCGACCAGGCCGTAGGTCTGGTAACCGGTGATCAGCTTCCACAGTTCGCCGCGGACCAGCATCTCGGTGATCTCGGAGAGACCGCTGTGGCCCATCACTCCTATGTGCATCAAAGCTCCCGGCTGAACTGGTGGGGGATCCGGATCAGGGTAGGCCCTATCTCCTAGACTGCGGTGTGGTGCCCTCGCGGGCCCGCAGTGCCCTCCCCACAAGAGCAGCAGGAGTCCAGGTGTCGCAGGTGACCCAGCAGACCGCAGCCGTCGAGGCGGAGGCCGATGTGATCGTCGTCGGCGCCGGCCCGGCTGGCGCGACCACGGCGTACCACCTGGCCAGGGCCGGTCTTGAGGTGCTGCTGCTGGAGAAGGCGCAGTTCCCGAGGGAGAAGGTGTGCGGGGACGGGCTGACGCCCCGGGCCACCAAGCAGCTGGTCGACATGGGGATCGACATCTCCGAGGAGGCCGGCTGGCTGCGCAACAAGGGCCTGCGGATCATCGGCGGCGGGGTCCGTCTGGAGCTGGACTGGCCGGAGCTGGCGAGCTTCCCGGACTACGGCCTGGTCCGCAAGCGCGCGGACTTCGACGAGCTGCTCGCGTCCCAGGCCGAGAAGGCCGGCGCCAAGCTGCACCAGCTCTGCAATGTCACCGGACCGGTGCTGGACGAGCGGACCGGACGGATCGTCGGGGTGACCGCCAAGCTCGGCGAGGAGAAGCGGGAAGTGACCTTCCGGGCCCCGCTGGTGGTCGCCGCGGACGGCAACTCCACCCGGCTGTCGCTGGCCATGGGCCTGCACCGGCGCGAGGACCGGCCGATGGGCGTCGCCTACCGGACCTACTTCAACTCGCCGCGCAGCAACGACGACTACCTGGAGTCCTGGCTGGAGCTGTGGGACCGGCGCGGCGGCCAGGAGAAGCTGCTGCCCGGCTACGGCTGGATCTTCGGCATGGGCGACGGGACCAGCAACGTCGGCCTGGGGCTGCTGAACACCACCAAGTCGTTCAAGGACATCGACTACCGCGAGCTGCTCAAGGTGTGGTGCGCGGGGATGCCCGAGGAGTGGGGCTACACCCCCGAGAACATGACCGAGCCGATCCGCGGCGCCGCCCTGCCGATGGCCTTCAACCGGCAGCCGCACTACACCCGCGGCTTCCTGCTGGTCGGCGACGCGGGCGGGATGGTCAACCCGTTCAACGGCGAGGGCATCGCCTATGCGATGGAATCCGGCCAGATCGCGGCCGGGGTCATCGTCCAGGCGCTGGCGCGGCAGACCGACCTCGGGCGGGAGCGGGCGCTGGAGGCGTACCCGCGGATCCTCAAGGACGTCTACGGCGGGTACTACTCGCTGGGGCGCGGCTTTGTGAAGGCCATCGGCAACCCGCTGGTGATGCGGATGGCCGCGCAGCGCGGGCTGACCCACCCGGTGCTGATGAAGTTCGTGCTGAAGCTGCTGGCGAACCTGACCGACCCGCAGGGCGGCGACGCGATGGACCGCATCATCAACGGCCTCGCCAAGGTCGCCCCCCGGGCCTGAGACTGCCGCCCCCCGGGGGGAGCCGTTACCCGTTGACCGCGTAGGAGTGCGCGCCGGTCCCGGCCAGCGCGCCGCCCCGGACGATCAGGTACTCGTCGGGGATCGGGGTCCCGTCGAACCAGGACTCCAGGATCTCCCTGGTCCCGGCCGCGTAGCGGGCCTGCGCGGACAGCGACGAGCCGGAGATGTGCGGGGTCATCCCCTGGTGCGGCACGGTCCGCCAGGGGTGGTCGGCCGGGGCGGGCTGCGGGTACCAGACGTCCCCGGCATAGCCGGCCAACTGCCCGCTGCGCAGCGCCCGGCCGATCGCGTCCCGGTCCACGATCAGCGCACGCGCGGTGTTGATCAGGTACGCGCCGCGCTTCATCGTGCTGATCAGCTTGTCGTCGAACAGGCCCTCGGTCTCCGGGTGCAACGGCGCGTTGATGGTGACCACGTCGCAGTGCGGGACCATCTCGGCGGCGCTCCCGTGCCAGCTGAGGTTGAGCTCCTGCTCCAGCTCGGCCGGCAGCCGGTGCCGGTCGGTGTAGTGCAGCCCGACGTCGAAGGGCGCGAGCCGGCGCAGCACCGCGAGCCCGATCCGTCCGGCGGCCACCGTGCCGACCTGCATCCCCTCCAGGTCGTAGGAGCGGGCCACGCAGTCGGCGATGTCCCAGCCGCCGTCCAGCACGGTCCGGTGCGAGGGCAGGTAGTTGCGGACCAGCGCCAGCGTCATCATCACCACGTGCTCGGCGACGCTGATGCTGTTGGAGTAGGTGACCTCGGCCACGGTGAGGCCGTGCGCGACGGCGGCGTCCAGGTCGACGTGGTCGGAGCCGATGCCGGCGGTGACCGCCAGCTTGAGGTTCTTCGCGGCGGCGATCCGCTCGGGGGTGAGGTAGGCGGGCCAGAACGGCTGGGAGATGACGATGTCGGCGTCCACCAGCTCGCGGTCGAAGACCGAGCCCGCGCCGTCCTTGTCGGAGGTGACCACCAGGGTGTGGCCGCGGCTCTCCAGGAAGGTGCGCAGGCCGAGTTCGCCGGAGACGCTGCCGAGCAACTGGCCGGGGGTGAAGTCGGTGCCGTGCGGGGTGGGCGTGGTCTGGCCGCCCGGGTAGTGGTCGATGACGGGCAGGTCGTCGCGGGCGTAGGAGGCGGGGTAGCCGTCCTTGGGGTCGTCGTAGAGCACGCAGAGAACCTTGGCCATGGCGGGGCTCCTCGTCCGGAGGGAGGTGGAAGGGCTGGTGGCTCCACCCTGCTTGCGCCGGTCGAGAGCGGTCAAAGCGAATCTCGCTATCCCGTGATAGGTCTCTGCTATCAACCCGTGTGGGCGGCGAGCAGGTCCTCCAGGGTGTCGCGGACCCGGGCCTCCCGGGCCACCTCCCACAGCGCGCGGCCCAGCACGGACCCGGGTTCGTGGTCGGCGACCACCAGGCCGACCCGGGGGCCGTGCGCCGGGCCGTCCAGCGGTAGTACCCGCATCCCTTCGGGGACGCCGAACATATGCAGCCAGGCATGCGAGATCACGCTGGACCAGCGGCCGTTGGCGCTGGTCAGATGGGCGTAGAGGCCCGCGACGGTGTCCGACTCGACGGACGGACGGGCGGTCGAGCCGTCGGCGGCGAAGCACTCGTCCATGATCCGCCGGTTGCGCATCCGCGGTGACAGCAGGCACAGCGGCAGCGCGGCGGCCTGGGACCAGCGGGCGGTCCGCTGCTCGGCCAGCGGGCCCCCGGCGGGGGTGAGCAGCAGATAGCGCTCCTCGTAGAGCGGCATCCCGCGGATGCGGCGCAGGGTGTCGTCGTCCAGATACGTCATGGCCGCGTCGAGTTCGAATTCGGCCAAGCGGTCGGTGATCTCGCGCGAGGACAGCGACTCCAGGCTGACCCGGACCAAGGGGTGCCGCTCGCAGAACGGGGTGGTGAGCAGGGAGGCGGCGGTGAGCGCGGTCGGGATCGCGCCGAGCCGCAGGGTGCCGGTCAGGCCGCCGCGCATCGCCGACAGCTCCTGCTCCAGCGCGTCCCGCTCGGCCAGGATCCGGTGCGCCCAGGCGAGCACCCGCTCGCCCTCCGGGGTCAGCCCCTCGTACCGGCGGCCACGGCGGACGATGGGGACGTCCAGCTCGTGCTCCAGCTTGCGGATCGCGGCGGAGAGGGATGGCTGGGACACGAAGCAGGCGTCGGCGGCGCGGGAGAAGTGGCGCTCGCGGGCGAGGGCGACCAGGTACTCGAGCTGGCGGAGGAGCATCCCGCAAGCCTCCGCCGCGGGCGCGGACGCCGTCCAGAGGCCGTCCGGCGGGCGTCCGTCAACGCCCGGATCCCGACGCCACCCGGTCGAGGCGGGAGTTCAATAACACGGCCTCGGGGGAGTGACAAAACTTGCTTTGGATCGCCGCCGGATGATAGGGGCGAACGCTCTGACCTGCGCAGTCAGCACGGGGGCCTACAGCTTGTGCATGCACGCACACGCCAGGTGGCTGATTTTGCCCACCCATTACTTCATGATCGTTCATCAGGTGGCGTAGATCACATTGCAGGGGCTGACACCCGTGTCGCAGATCACACCTGAACGGGCATAGGATGCAGCCGTCTTGGGGGCTTGTGAACTGCCTCACATGAGCTGATCACGCTCCCGAGCTGTACTGACTTGCAGTCACCGACAGGGAAGTCGGAACGGACTGACGCCTGGGAGGTCGTTCGGTATGAACGCATATGCGCCGATCATGGTACTTGGCGCCCTCGCGGCTGCCTTCGCGGTCGGCTCCGTGGCGATGGCCGCGCTGACCGGTCCGAAGCGGTACAACCGCGCCAAATTGGACGCCTACGAATGCGGGATCGAGCCGACCCCGCAGCCGGAGGGCGGTGGCCGGTTCCCGATCAAGTACTACCTGACGGCGATGCTCTTCATCGTCTTCGACATCGAGATCGTCTTCCTCTACCCCTGGGCGGTCTCCTTCGACTCCCTGGGCATCTTCGGCCTGGTGGAGATGGTGCTGTTCATCCTCACCGTCTTCGTCGCCTACGCCTACGTCTGGCGCCGCGGAGGCCTCGAGTGGGACTGACCGGCTGTCGTACGACCATCGCCACCACGTCCACCGAGAGCTGAGAGGACACCGGATGGGACTCGAGGAGAAGCTGCCCAGCGGCTTCCTGCTCACCTCGGTCGAGCAGGCCGCCGGGTGGGTGCGGAAGAGTTCGCTCTTCCCGGCCACCTTCGGACTCGCCTGCTGCGCGATCGAGATGATGACCACCGGGGCCGGTCGCTACGACCTGGCCCGGTTCGGCATGGAGGTCTTCCGCGGCTCCCCGCGCCAGGCCGACCTGATGATCGTGGCCGGCCGGGTGAGCCAGAAGATGGCCCCGGTCGTCCGCCAGGTCTACGACCAGATGGCGAACCCCAAGTGGGTCATCTCCATGGGCGTCTGCGCCTCGTCGGGCGGGATGTTCAACAACTACGCGATCGTCCAGGGCGTCGACCACGTCATCCCGGTGGACATCTACCTGCCGGGCTGTCCGCCGCGGCCGGAGATGCTGATGGACGCGATCCTCAAGCTGCACGACCAGATCCGCCACGAGAAGCTCGGCGCGCAGAAGGCCAAGGCCGAGGACGAGGCGGAGCAGCAGGCGCTGCTGGCGGTCCCCACCATCGAGATGAAGGGGCTGCTGCGGTGACCGACAACAGCCAGGAAGGCAGCGTGCCGACCCCGGCCGAGGGCGCGACCGAGCTCGAGGTGGTCGGCGTCCGGCACGGGATGTTCGGCGGCGGCAACGGGGTCGGCGGCGGCAGCGGCGACACCTCCGGGTACGGCCGCCTGGTCAGCCCGATCGTGCTGCCCGGGCAGAGCCCCCGCCCGTACGGGCACGGCTGGTTCGACGAGGTGGCCGACGAGTTCGAGGGCGCGCTGGAGGAGCAGGACCTGCTCCCCGGGACGGTGATCGAGAAGACCGTGGTGGACCGCGGCGAGCTCACCTTCCACGTCCGCCGCGAGCACCTGGTCCAGGTGATGCGGACGCTGCGGGACGACCCGGCGCTGCGCTTCGAGCTCTGCACCGGCGTCAGCGGGGTGCACTACCCCGGCGACCGCGGCCGCGAGCTGCACGCGGTCTACCACCTGCGGTCGATCACCCACAACCGGCTGGTCCGGGTGGAGGTCTCGGCCCCGGACGAGGACCCGCACATCCCGTCCACGTTCGCGGTCTACCCGACCAACGACTGGCACGAGCGGGAGACCTACGACTTCTTCGGCATCGTCTTCGACGGCCACCCCGCGCTCACCCGGATCATGATGCCGGACGACTGGCTGGGCCACCCGCAGCGCAAGGACTACCCCCTCGGCGGGATCGCCGTCGAGTACAAGGGCGCGCAGATCCCGGCTCCCGACCAGCGGAGGTCGTACAACTGATGAGTACTCCACACGCTGAGGCCCCGGGCAGGGAGACCACCGAGGGCAAGGTCTACACCGTCACCGGCGGCGACTGGGACGAGGTGGTGCAGGCGGCGGCGAAGGCCGACGACGAGCGCATCATCGTCAACATGGGCCCGCAGCACCCGTCCACCCACGGTGTGCTGCGGCTGATCCTGGAGATCGACGGCGAGACCGTCACCGAGGCCAGGTGCGGGATCGGCTACCTGCACACCGGCATCGAGAAGAACATGGAGTACCGGAACTGGACCCAGGGCACGACCTTCGTGACCCGGATGGACTACCTGACTCCGCTGTTCAACGAGACCGCCTACTGCCTGGCGGTCGAGCGGCTGCTCGGCATCACCGAGGACATCCCGGAGCGGGCCACCGTGATCCGGGTGCTGATGATGGAGCTCAACCGGATCTCCTCGCACCTGGTCTGCCTGGCCACCGGCGGGATGGAGATCGGCTCCACCACGCTGATGATCTACGGCTTCCGCGACCGCGAGATCATCCTCGACATCTTCGAGCTGGTCACCGGCCTGCGGATGAACCACGCGTACGTCCGCCCCGGCGGCCTGGCGCAGGACCTGCCGCCCGGCGCGCTGGACCAGATCCGCGAGGGCATCAAGACCCTGCGCGGCCGGATGCACGAGTACGACAAGCTGGCCACCAACAACCCGGTGTTCAAGGCCCGGCTGGTGGACGTCGGCTACCTGGACCTGGCCGGCTGCATGGCGCTCGGCGCGACCGGCCCGATCCTCCGCTCCACCGGCCTGCCGCACGACCTGCGCAAGTCCGACCCGTACTGCGGCTACGAGTCCTACGAGTTCGAGGTGCCGACCGCCGACACCTGCGACTCCTACGGCCGGTTCCTGATCCGGCTGGCGGAGATGGAGCAGTCGCTGCGGATCGTCGAGCAGTGCCTGGACCGGCTCCGCGGCGGCGCCACCGGCCGGGTCATGGTCGAGGACAAGAAGATCGCCTGGCCGGCCCAGCTGTCGCTGGGCCCGGACGGCATGGGCAACTCGCTCGACCACATCCGCACCATCATGGGTGAGTCGATGGAAGCCCTGATCCACCACTTCAAGCTGGTCACCGAGGGCTTCCACGTCCCGGCCGGCCAGGCGTACGCGGCGGTGGAGTCGCCCAAGGGCGAGCTGGGCGTGCACGTCGTCAGCGACGGCGGGACGCGCCCCTACCGGGTGCACTTCCGCGACCCCAGCTTCACCAACCTGCAGTCGATGGCCGCGATGTGTGAGGGCGGGCAGGTCGCGGACGTCATCGTCGCCGTGGCCGGGATCGACCCCGTGATGGGAGGCGTGGACAGGTGAGCACTGATGCGCTCGGCGAGTCGGGGGGCCGGCGACGGCGGCCCGGCACCGCGGGTTCACGTGGGGGTACGGGGGGTCGCTCCCCGGGGGGCTGGAGCACCAACCTGCAGTCGATGGCCGCGATGTGTGAGGGCGGGCAGGTCGCGGACGTCATCGTCGCCGTGGCCGGGATCGACCCCGTGATGGGAGGCGTGGACAGGTGACCACTCAGGACACAGAGCCGACGCTGCTCGGCCTGCCCGAGCTGCCGGCCAAGGCATTCCCGGCCGAGGTACGGGCCAGGCTGGACGTCGACGCCGCCGAGCTGATCGGCCGCTACCCGGACAGCCGCTCCGCGCTGCTGCCGCTGCTGCACCTGGTGCAGGCCGAGGAGAGCTTCGTCAGCCGCACCGGGATCCGGTACTGCGCCGAGCAGTTGGGGCTGACCACGGCTGAGGTCACCGCGGTGGCGACCTTCTACACCATGTACCGGCGGCGTCCGGCCGGCGAGTACCACGTGGGCGTGTGCACCAACACCCTGTGCGCGGTGCTCGGCGG
The DNA here is from genome assembly GCF_042511045.1 of Streptacidiphilus alkalitolerans. NCBI lineage: Bacteria > Bacillati > Actinomycetota > Actinomycetes > Kitasatosporales > Streptomycetaceae > Streptacidiphilus > Streptacidiphilus alkalitolerans. The sequence goes on along the minus strand of NZ_JBHEZX010000003.1, from coordinate 341,518 downwards.
CGACCAGATCTTCGAGGAACTGCAGCAGCACCTCGGTATCGGCAACAACGAGACCACCGAGGACGGCTCGGTCTCGCTGGAGCACATCGAGTGCAACGCCGCCTGCGACTACGCGCCGGTGGTGATGGTGAACTGGGAGTTCTTCGACAACCAGACCCCGGACAGCGCCCGGCAGCTGGTCGACGACCTGCGGGCCGGCGGCCAGGACGTGCGGCCCACCCGGGGCGCCAAGCTGTGCGGTTTCCGCGACACCTCGCGGATCCTGGCCGGCTTCCCGGACCCGCGCGAGGGCGCGGTGGACGAGTCCGGCGCCGGCGGCGCCGCCACCATGGCCGGCCTCCGGCTGGCCCGCGGCCAAGCCCTGCCGGGGGCGGGCGGGGCCACCCGCGTGGTCGCCCCGCGGCACGAGGACGCGTCCGGAGACGACGCACCGGCCGGTGGTACCTCACCCTCCCCGGCCGAGACCCCGAGCGCGCACGACGCCGAGTCGCCCGCCGAGACCTCGGCCTCGGACTCCGCCCATGAGGAAGGAACGGCAGAGTGAGCGCCGAGCACCCGGAGAAACTGCTCTCCCCGGTCCTGTCCGACAGCTGGGACGACGACCGCCCCTGGACTCTGGACACCTACCGCCGCCACGACGGCTACAAGGGCCTGCACGAGGCCCTGCGGATGGACCCGGACGCGGTGATCGCGCTGGTCAAGGACGCCGGACTGCGCGGTCGCGGCGGCGCGGGCTTCCCCACCGGGATGAAGTGGCAGTTCATCCCGCAGGGCGACGGCAAGCCGCACTACCTGGTGGTGAACGCGGACGAGTCCGAGCCGGGCACCTGCAAGGACATCCCGCTGCTGTTCGCCAACCCGCACGTGCTGATCGAGGGCATGGTGATCGCCAGCTACGCGATCCGCTGCAGCCACGCCTTCATCTACCTGCGCGGCGAGACCGTGCCGGTGCTGCGCCGGCTGCAGGCCGCCGTCGCCGAGGCGTACGCGGCCGGGTACCTCGGCAAGGACGTGCTCGGCTCCGGCTTCGACCTGGACATCACCGTCCACGCCGGGGCCGGCGCCTACATCTGCGGCGAGGAGACGGCGCTGCTGGACTCGCTGGAGGGGCGCCGCGGCCAGCCCCGGCTGCGTCCGCCGTTCCCGGCCATCGCCGGGCTCTACGCCTGTCCGACCGTGGTCAACAACGTGGAGTCGATCGCCTCGGTGCCCAGCATCCTGCACCGGGGCAAGGAGTGGTTCCGGGGCATGGGCAGCGAGAAGTCGCCCGGCTTCACCCTCTACTCGCTCTCCGGCCATGTCACCAACCCCGGCCAGTACGAGGCCCCGCTCGGGGTGACGCTGCGTCAACTGCTGGACATCAGCGGGGGAGTGCGCGAGGGGCACCGGCTGAAGTTCTGGACCCCGGGCGGCTCCTCCACCCCGATGTTCACCGACCAGCACCTGGACGTCGCGCTCGACTACGAGGGCGTCGCCGCGGCCGGCTCCATGCTCGGCACCAAGGCGCTGCAGGTGTTCGACGAGACCACCTGCGTGGTCCGCGCGGTCACCCGCTGGACCGAGTTCTACGCCCACGAGTCCTGCGGCAAGTGCACCCCCTGCCGCGAGGGCACCTACTGGCTGGTCCAGCTGCTGCGCCGGATCGAGGACGGCAAGGGCGTCGAGGGCGACCTGGAGAAGCTGAACGACATCGCCGACAACATCAACGGCAAGTCCTTCTGCGCCCTCGGCGACGGCGCCGCCAGCCCGATCTTCTCCTCGCTGCAGTACTTCCGCGAGGAGTACGAGCAGCACCTCCGCGAGGGCCGCTGCCCGTTCGACCCGGCCGCCTCCACGGTCTGGGCCGATCAGGGCGGCAGCCGCCGCGGCTCCGTACCCACCCACACCACCGCCCAGGAGAAGGGGGTGCTCGCATGACGACAGTGGCCAACACCCCCGGGACGCCTGCGGCTCCGCCACCCGAGGAGCTCCTCGCCGTCACCATCGACGGCGTCCAGGTGCACGTGCCCAAGGGCACCCTCATCATCCGCGCCGCCGAACTGGTCGGCGTCCAGATCCCGCGCTTCTGCGACCACCCGCTGCTCGCCCCGGTCGGGGCCTGCCGCCAGTGCATCGTGGAGGTCGAGGGCCAGCGCAAGCCGGTCGCGTCCTGCACCATCACGGTGACCGACGGCATGGTCGTCAGCACCCAGCTCAGCTCGCCGGTCGCCGAGAAGGCGCAGCGCGGCGTGATGGAGCTGCTGCTGATCAACCACCCGCTGGACTGCCCGGTCTGCGACAAGGGCGGCGAGTGCCCGCTGCAGAACCAGGCGCTGTCGCACGGCCAGTCCGACAGCCGGTTCGAGGGCGTCAAGCGGACCTTCGAGAAGCCGGTGCCGATCTCCACCCAGGTGCTGCTGGACCGCGAGCGCTGCGTGCTGTGCGCGCGGTGCACCCGGTTCAGCGAGCAGATCGCCGGCGACCCGTTCATCGAGCTGCTGGAGCGCGGGGCGCACCAGCAGGTCGGGATCGGCGAGGGCGACGAGTTCCGCTCCTACTTCTCCGGCAACACCATCCAGATCTGCCCGGTGGGCGCGCTGACCTCGGCGGCCTACCGGTTCCGCTCGCGGCCGTTCGACCTGGTCTCCTCGCCGAGCATCTGCGAGCACTGCTCCTCGGGCTGCGCGGTGCGCACCGACCACCGCCGCGGCAAGGTGATGCGGCGGCTGGCCGGGGACGACCCGGCGGTGAACGAGGAGTGGAACTGCGACAAGGGCCGCTTCGGCTTCCGCTACGCGCAGTCGCGGGACCGGCTGACCACTCCGCTGGTCCGCGGCGCGGACGGCGAACTGGCCCCGGCCTCCTGGCCGGAGGCGCTGCGCGCCGCCGCCGCCGGGCTGGCCCGCGGGCGCACCGGGGTGCTGGTCGGCGGCCGGGCCACGGTCGAGGACGCCTACGCCTACGCCAAGTTCGCCCGGGTCGCCCTGGGTACCAACGACGTGGACTTCCGCTCCCGGATCCACAGCAGCGAGGAGGCGGACTTCCTCGCGGCGGCCGTCGCCGGACGCGGTGTCGACATCGACGGCACCGGCACCAGCTACCAGGACCTGGAGGCCGCCCCGGCGGCGCTGCTGGTCGGCTTCGAGCCGGAGGAGGAGTCGCCGATCGTCTATCTGCGGCTCCGCAAGGCCGCCAGGACCAAGGGCCTCAAGGTCTACTCGGTGGCCACCCACGCCTCGCGCGGGCTCACCAAGCTGGGCGGCAGGCTGCTCCCGGCCGCCCCCGGCACCGAGGCCGAATGGCTGGAGGCGCTCTCCGACGGCGACCCGCTGGACGGCGACGCGGGCGCGGCAGCCGCCGCGCTGCGCGAGCCGGGCGCGGTGCTGATCGTCGGCGAGCGGCTGGCCGGGGTCCCCGGCGCGCTGAGCGCCGCGATCCGGCTGGCCCGCAGCACCGGGGCCCGGCTGGCCTGGATCCCGCGCCGCGCGGGCGAACGCGGAGCGGTCGAGGCCGGCGCGCTGCCGGGCCTGCTGCCCGGCGGACGCCCGGTCACCGACCCCGAGGGCCGCGCGCAGACGGCGGCGGCCTGGGGGCTCGGCCCGGACGAGCTGCCTGCGCGCTTCGGCCGCGACACCGCCGGCATTCTCACCGCCGCCGCCAACGGCGACCTGGACGCCCTGGTCGTGGGCGGGGTGGACCCGGCCGACCTGGCCGATCCGGCCGCCGCCGACCGGGCGCTGGAGCAGGTCGGCTTCATCGTCAGCCTGGAACTGCGGCCCTCCGCGGTCACCGACCGGGCCGACGTGGTCCTCCCGGTCGCCGCGGTGGCCGAGAAGGCCGGCACCTTCCTGGACTGGGAGGGCCGGGTCCGGCTGTTCGAACCCGCCCTGAAGGCCGACCAGATGACCCAGCGTCACCTGTTCCCCGACCTCCGGGTGCTGCACATGCTGGCCGACGCGCTGGGCGCGCCGCTGGGACTGCCGGACGGCACCGCCGCCCGCCGTGAGCTGGACGCCCTGGGCGCCTGGCACGGCGAGCGGGCCGAGGCCCCGGCCGAGCTCGCCCGTCCGCTGCCGCGTCCGGCCGTGGGCGAGGCCGTGCTCGGCGGCTGGCGGCAGCTGCTGGACAACGGCACGCTCCAGGACGGCGACACCGCGCTCGCCGGCACCCGGCACCCGGCCGTGGCCCGGCTCTCCCCGGCCACCGCCGCCGAGGTCGGCATCGCCGAGGGCGCTCCGCTGAGCGTCTCCGGCCCGGCCGGCACGGTGACGCTGCCGCTGGTGATCACTCCCGACCTGCCCGACCGGGTGGTCTGGATCCCGCTCAACTCGACGCCGGGCGGCGCCTTCCGCGCCCTCGGCGCGGTCCCCGGCCGCGTGGTGGGCCTGTCCCAGGCCTTGACTGCTACGGAGGTGAACTGATGGGCCCGCAGGGAGTTCTCCTCGCCACCGAGGACCTGACCGTGTTCGGGACCGACCCGTGGTGGCTGGTGGTCGTCAAGGCGGTGTTCTGCTTCGCCTTCCTGCTGGTGACCGTGCTGGTCGCGATCGTCTGGGAGCGCAAGGTCGTCGCCTGGATGCAGCTGCGCATCGGCCCCAACCGGCACGGGCCCTGGGGCCTGCTGCAGAGCCTCGCCGACGGCGTCAAGCTGGCGCTCAAGGAAGACCTGGTGGTGACCGCCTCCGACAAGGTGGTCTTCATCCTGGCCCCGGTGATCTCGGCGATCCCCGCCTTCCTGGCGATCGCGGTGATCCCGTTCGGCCCGGCCGACCACCAGATCAGCATCTTCGGCACCAGGACCACGATGCAGCTCACCGACCTCCCGGTGGCGATGCTGTACATCCTGGCCGCCGCCTCGGTCGGGATCTACGGCATCGTGCTGGCGGGCTGGGCCTCGGGCTCGACCTACCCGCTGCTCGGCGGGCTGCGCTCGGCCGCGCAGATGGTCTCCTACGAGATCGCGATGGGCCTGTCCTTCGCGGCGGTGTTCATCTACTCGGGCACCATGTCCACCTCGGGCATCGTGGACGCGCAGTCGCACACCTGGTTCATCTGCCTGCTGCCGGTCAGCTTCGTGATCTACATCATCTCGATGGTCGGTGAGACCAACCGGGCCCCCTTCGACCTCCCCGAGGCCGAGGGCGAGCTGGTCGGCGGATTCAACACCGAGTACTCCTCGCTTAAGTTCGCGATGTTCATGCTGGCCGAGTACATCAACATGGTCACCGTCTCCGCGGTCGCCTCGGTGCTGTTCCTCGGCGGCTGGCGCGCACCCTGGCCGATCAGCACCTTCTGGGCCGGGGCCAACGCGGGCTGGTGGCCGATGCTCTGGATCATCGTCAAGATCCAGCTGCTGCTGTTCTTCTTCATCTGGCTCCGCGGCACCCTGCCCCGGCTGCGCTACGACCAGTTCATGAAACTGGGGTGGAAGGTCCTCATCCCGGTGTCGCTGGTGTGGCTGGTCATGGTCGCCACCTTCCGCGCGCTGCGCAACAAGGGCTACAGCTTCGGCCAGAACGCCCTGTACATCGGCGGAGCGGTCGTCGTCCTGCTGCTGCTCTCGATCCTCTGGGACTCGCTCCGGAAGAAGCCGGAGCCGGTCGCCGCGGCGGGGGCCGAGGCCGAGTTCGACCCGATGGCGGGCGGCTTCCCCGTCCCGCCGCTGCCCGGGCAGCAGCTGCCGCCCGTCCCGCGCCGGCGCTCACGTACGCCAGAAACCGTTGCAGCACTGAAGGGAGCGGATGACGATGCCTGACATCCTGGGACCAGCCGCAGGCTTCGGCGTGACCTTCACGGCCATGTTCAAGAAGCGGCTCACCGAGCAGTACCCCGAGTACAAGAAGCCCACCGCGCCCCGCTTCCACGGCCGGCACCAGCTCAACCGCCACCCGGACGGTCTTGAGAAGTGCATCGGCTGCGAGCTCTGCGCCTGGGCCTGTCCGGCGGACGCGATCTACGTCGAGGGCGCGGACAACACCGAGGAGGAGCGCTACTCCCCGGGGGAGCGCTACGGCCGGGTCTACCAGATCAACTACGCCCGCTGCATCCTCTGCGGGCTGTGCATCGAGGCCTGCCCGACCCGCGCGCTCACCATGACCAACGAGTACGAACTGGCGGACAGCAGCCGCGAGTCGCTGATCTTCACCAAGGAGCAGCTGCTCTCCGGGCTGACCGAGGGCATGGTCGACTCCCCGCACTCGATCTTCCCCGGCATGGAGGACGTGGACTACTACCGCGGCCAGGTCACCGAGGCCGCGCCGGGCACGGTCCGCCAGGTCGCCGTCAGCAAGAGCGAGACCCCGTCCGAACCCGAGGAGGCGACGGCATGATCACGATTGCCACCCCCCTCACCGGGGCCGCGTCCACCGGGGAGGCCGTGCAGTTCTGGGTCCTCGCGGTGATCGCGGTGGCCGGTGCGCTGGGCATGGTGCTCTGCCGGAAGGCCGTGCACTCCGCGCTCTGCCTGGCCGGGACGATGATGGCGCTGGCGGTCTGCTACATGGCCGAGGGCGCGGTCTTCCTGGGCATCGTCCAGATCGTGGTCTACACCGGCGCGATCATGATGCTGTTCCTGTTCGTGGTGATGCTGGTCGGGGTCACCGCCGAGGACACCGTCAAGGACGCGCTCAGGGGCCAGCGGATCGCGGCCGTGGTCGCCGGTCTCGGCTTCGGCGTGCTGCTCTGCGCCGGGATCGCCAATGCCAAGCTGCGGACCTTCACCGGGACCGGCGCCGCCAACGCCAAGGCCGGCGGCAACGTCCAGGGCCTGGCCGTGCTGATCTTCACCAAGTACGTCTGGGCCTTCGAGGTCACCGGCGCCCTGCTGATCACCGCCGCCATCGGCGCCATGGTGCTGACGCACCGTGAGCACACCGAGGAGCGGCAGAGCCAGCGCGAGCTGGCCGAGCAGCGGATCCGGCTCGGCACCCAGATCACCCCGCTGCCCGCGCCCGGCGTCTACGCCCGGCACAACGCGGTGGACATCCCCGGCCTGCTGCCGGACGGCACCGTCTCCGAGCTGTCGGTCAACCCGACGCTGCGGGCCCGCGGGCAGATGCGCGACGTCAGCGGCGAACTGGTGCACCGGATGGGCGAACTGGAGGAGTCGACGGCCGGCTACCTCGGCAGGAAGACGCCGAAGCAGCGGACCAGCACCGAACTCACCAGGACGCCGTCGACCACGGTGGAGGAGAGCGAATGAACCCCGTCAACTACCTCTACCTCGCCGCGCTGCTGTTCACCATCGGCGCCACCGGCGTACTGGTCCGGCGCAACGCCATCGTGCTGTTCATGTGCGTCGAGCTGATGCTGAACGCCTCCAATCTGGCCCTGGTCACCTTCTCCCGGCTGCACGGCAACCTGGACGGACAGATCATCGCCTTCTTCACCATGGTGGTCGCCGCGGCCGAGGTAGTCGTCGGTCTCGCGATCATCGTGAGTGTCTTCCGCACCCGTCACTCGGCCTCGGTCGACGACACCAACCTCATGAAGCTGTAGCGGCGGAGGCTGACTGACCGTGGACAATCTCATCCCCGTACTGGTTGGGCTGCCCCTGGCCGGAGCCGCCGTGCTCCTGCTGGGCGGCCGCCGATTGGACCGCTTCGGCCACTGGCTGGGCGTCCTCGCCTCCACCGCGTCCTTCGCCGTGGGGCTCGTCCTGTTCTTCTCGATGCTGGGCCGTTCCACCGACGCCCGCCCGATCCACAACCACCTGTTCACCTGGGTGCCGGTCGAAGGCTTCCAGGCGCAGATCGGCTTCCAACTCGACCAGCTCTCGGTCGTCTTCGTGCTGCTGATCACCGGTGTCGGCTCGCTGATCCACCTCTACTCGGTGGGCTACATGGAGCACGACGAACGCCGGCGGCGCTTCTTCGGCTATCTGAACCTGTTCCTGGCGGCGATGCTGCTGCTGGTCCTCGCCGACAACTACCTGCTGCTGTACATGGGCTGGGAGGGCGTGGGCCTGGCCTCGTACCTGCTGATCGGGTTCTGGCAGCACAAGCCCAGCGCGGCCACCGCCGCCAAGAAGGCGTTCCTGGTCAACCGGGTCGGCGACATCGGCCTCTCGGTCGCGATCATGCTGATGTTCAGCACCTTCGGGACCTTCGCCTTCGGCCCGGTGTTCGCCACCGCGCACACCGCCTCCCAGGCCACGCTGACCGGCATCGGGCTGATGCTGCTGCTGGCCGCCTGCGGCAAGTCGGCCCAGGTGCCGCTGCAGTCCTGGCTCGGCGACGCGATGGAGGGCCCGACCCCGGTCTCGGCCCTGATCCACGCGGCGACCATGGTCACCGCCGGGGTCTACCTGATCGTCCGCTCCAGCGCCATCTTCAACCTGGCCCCGACCGCCCAGCTGGCGACGGTGTGCGTGGGCGCGGTGACGCTGCTCTTCGGTGCGATCGTCGGTTGCGCCAAGGACGACATCAAGAAGGCCCTGGCCGGGTCGACCATGTCGCAGATCGGCTACATGGTGATGGCCGCCGGGCTCGGCCCGATCGGCTACGTCTTCGCCATCATGCACCTGGTGACCCACGGCTTCTTCAAGGCAGGCCTGTTCCTCGGCGCCGGCTCGGTCATGCACGGCATGAACGACGAGGTCGACATGAGGAAGTACGGCGGGCTGCGGAAGTACATGCCGCTGACCTTCGTCACCTTCGGCCTCGGCTACCTGGCGATCATCGGCTTCCCCGGCCTGTCCGGCTTCTACTCCAAGGACAAGATCATCGAGGCGGCCTTCGGCCACGGCGGCGCCGAGGGCTGGATCCTCGGCTCGGCCGCCCTGGTCGGCGCCGCGGTCACCGCGTTCTACATGACCCGGGTGATGCTGATGACCTTCTTCGGCCAGAAGCGCTGGGTCCCCGACGCCGAGGGCCACGAGCCGCACCCGCACGAGTCCCCGAGGACCATGGGCATCCCGATGGCGGTGCTGGCGGTCGGCTCGGTCTGCGCCGGCTTCCTGTTCAACTGGAACAGCTCCTTCGTGAAGTGGCTGACCCCGGTCACCGGCCACGAGGAGGGCAACTCCCCGCTCGGCGCGACCACGGTCTCGCTGGTCACCATGGCGGTGATCGTCGTCGGCATCGTGATCGCCTGGCTGGTCTACGGACGGCAGCCGGTCCCGGCCACCGCGCCGGTCGGCTCGCTGCTCACCCGGGCGGCCCGCCGCGACCTGCTGCAGGACGACTTCAACCACGTGGTCCTGGTCGGCGGCGGCGAGCACCTCACCCGCTTCCTGGTCTACCTGGACGCCAAGGGCTTCGACGGCATCGTCAACGGCATCTCCGCCGCTGTCGGCGGCAGTTCGGGGCGGATGCGCAAGCTCCAGAACGGATATGTCCGCTCCTACGCGCTGTCGATGTTCGGCGGTGCGCTGGTGCTGGTCGCCACGACTCTCCTGATGAGGATGGCATGAGCTCCTTCCCTCTCCTCACCGTCGCGGCTGCGCTCCCCGCAGTCGGCGCGGTCCTGACCGCCGCGCTGCCGGCCGCCACCAATGCCAGGCGGCGCGACCTCAACAAGGCCGTGCCGCTGGGACTCGCGCTGCTGACCCTGGTGCTGGCGGCGATCGTCGCGATCCGCTTCAAGCCGGGCGGCGCCCGCTACCAGATGACCGAGTACCACGCCTGGATCGCCGACTTCGGCGTCAGCTACAGCCTGGGCGTGGACGGCATCGCGGTCGTCCTGATCCTGCTCACCGCGGTGCTGGTGCCGGTGGTGATGCTGGCCTCCTGGCACGACGCCGACCCGGTCGCCAACGACGCCGGGACCTTTGAGCGCAGCCGCCGCACCCAGGGCTTCTTCGCGCTGATCCTGGCGGTGGAGGCGATGGTGGTGATCTCCTTCGAGGCCACCGACGTCTTCCTGTTCTACGTGTTCTTCGAAGCCATGCTGATCCCGATGTACTTCCTGATCGGCGGCTTCGGCGACCGCACCCAGGGCGAGGACGCCCGCCAGCGCTCCTACGCCGCGGTGAAGTTCCTGCTCTACAACCTGCTCGGCGGACTGATCATGCTGTCCGCGGTGATCGGCCTCTACGTCATCACCGCCAAGCAGGGCGTCGGCACCGACGGCCACGGCACCTTCAACCTGTCGACCATCACCCAGGCGCTGGCCTCCGGGAAGCTGAAGTTCTCCGGCACCGCCGAGAACGCGCTGTTCCTCGGCTTCATGTTCGCCTTCGCGGTGAAGGCCCCGCTGTGGCCGTTCCACACCTGGCTGCCCAACGCCATGGGGGAGTCCACCGCCGGGGTGGCCGTGCTGATCACCGCGGTGGTCGACAAGGTCGGCACCTACGCGATGATCCGGTTCTGCCTCCAGCTGTTCCCGGACGCCTCGAAGACCTTCGCCCCGGCGATCCTGATCCTCTCGGTGATCGGGATCATCTACGGCGCGCTGCTGGCGGTGGGTCAGAAGGACATCAAGCGGCTGATCGCCTACGCCTCGCTGTCGCACTTCGGCTTCATCATCATGGGCATCTTCGCGATGACCAGCCAGGGCCAGTCCGGGGCGACCCTCTACATGGTCAACCACGGCATCTCCACGGCCGCCCTGCTGCTGGTGGTCGGCTTCCTGATGTCCCGTCGGGGCAGCAGGCTGATCGCCGACTACGGAGGCGTCCAGAAGGTCGCCCCGGTGCTCGCCGGGACGTTCATGATCGGCGGCCTGGCGACGCTGTCACTGCCCGGACTCGCGCCCTTCGTCAGCGAGTTCCTGGTCCTGGTCGGCACCTTCACCCGCTACCCGGTGATCGGGATCATCGCCACCGCGGGCATCGTCCTGGCCGCGCTCTACGTCCTGGTGCTCTACCAGCGGACCATGACCGGCCCGGTGAAGCCCGAGGTGGCCGGGTTCAAGGACCTCCGGGCCCGCGAACTGGTCGTGGTGACCCCGCTGATCGCGCTGCTGCTGCTGCTCGGGGTCTTCCCCAAGCCGATCACCGACATCATCAACCCGGCGGTCCGGGCCACCCTGTCCGACGTCCACCGGACCGACCCGGCCCCGGCCCACCCGGCGCCGCTCGCCCAGGTGGCGCCCTCGACTGCTAACGGAGGTGGCCAGTGAGCGCCGCGCCGAACGTTGTCCACAGCCTGTGGACGCTCGCTGCCGACTCCAGCGGGGTGGCGACCATCCCGGCACCCCACATCGAGTACACCCAGCTGTCGCCGATGCTGATCGTCTTCGGCGCGGCGGCGGTGGGCATCCTGGCCGAGGCGTTCCTGCCCCGGCGGAACCGCTACTGGGCCCAGATCGCCATCGCCCTGGCCGGACTGATCGGCGCCTTCGTCGCCATCGTGCTGCTCGCCGCGGACGGGTACGCCACCACCAAGGCGCACCTGGCCGCGATGGGCGCGGTCGCGGTCGACGGTCCTTCGCTGTTCCTGGACGGGGTCATCGTCCTGGTGGCGGTGGTCGCGGTGCTGGGCTTCGCCGAGCGCCGGCTGGAGCCCCGGTCCAGCACCGGCGCCCCGGTGGACGCCTTCGCGCCGCAGGCGGCGACGGTCCCCGGCAGCGACGCGGAGAAGTCCGCCGCCCGCTCCGGCTTCGCCACCACCGAGGTCTTCCCGCTCACCATGTTCGCGGTCGGCGGGATGCTGCTCTTCCCGGCCGCCAGCGACCTGCTGACCATGTTCGTGGCGCTGGAGGTCTTCTCGCTCCCGCTCTACCTGCTCTGCGCGCTGGCCCGGCGCCGGCGGCTGCTCTCGCAGGAGGCGGCGGTCAAGTACTTCCTGCTCGGGGCGTTCTCCTCGGCCTTCTTCCTGTTCGGCCTGGCCCTGCTCTACGGCTACGCGGGCACCGTCTCGCTCGGCGGCATCGCCGACGTGGTCTCCGGCACGGCCACGCCCACCCCGGCGCTGGCCAACACCACCGGCAATGACGCGCTGCTGCTGATCGGCCTGGCCATGCTGGGGGTCGGCCTGCTGTTCAAGGTCGGCGCGGTCCCGTTCCACGCCTGGACCCCGGACGTCTACCAGGGCGCGCCCACCCCGGTCACCGGCTTCATGGCCTCGGCCACCAAGGTGGCCGGCTTCGGCGCGCTGCTGCGGCTGCTCTACGTGGCCTTCCCCGGCCTCAGCTGGGACTGGCGCCCGGTGATGTGGGGTGTGGCGATCCTCACCATGGCGGTCGGCGCGATCATCGCGGTCACCCAGACCGATGTGAAGCGGCTGCTCGCCTACTCCTCGATCGCCCACGCGGGCTTCATCCTGACCGGCGTGATCGCCATGAACAAGCAGGGCCTCGGGGCGGTGCTGTTCTACCTCGGCGCCTACTCCTTCGTGACCCTCGGCGCCTTCGCGGTGGTCACCCTGGTCCGCGACGCGAGCGGCGAGGCCACCCACCTCTCCCGCTGGGCCGGCCTCGGCCGGCGCTCGCCACTGGTCGCGGCGACCTTCGCACTGTTTCTGCTCGCCTTCGCCGGCATCCCGCTGACCAGCGGCTTCGCCGGAAAGTTCGCCGTGTTCCAGGCGGCGGCGAGCAGCGGCGCGACCCCGCTGGTGATCGTCGGTGTGCTGTCCTCGGCGGTCGCCGCGTTCTTCTACATCCGGGTGATCGTGCTGATGTTCTTCTCCGACCCGCAGCCCAACGGGCCCACGGTCGCGGTCCCCAGCGCGTTCACGGCCACCGCGATCGCGCTGGGCGTGCTGGTCACCCTGGGGCTGGGAATCCTGCCCCAGTACTTCCTGCACCTCGCCGACCAGGCCTCGCTGTTCGTCCACTGAGGCCGTGCTGCGCCTGCCCGGCACACCGGGCAGGCGCAGTGATCGTCTTCCGGACCGGATACGCTGCACAGGATGGCCGAGGCACCCCTGGGACGGCGTGCCCTGGGCATAAGCCGCAATGAGCGACCGACCAGCGACAGGAGAGTTCCCGGTGACCGTCGTGGGGCCCTTCGGGCTGAGCGTGCAGGACCAGGCACTGGAAGCGGACGTCCAGATCGGCATCGCGGGCGTCGAGCAGGCGCTGGCCGAGGCGACCAAGAGCGATGTGCCCTTCATCACGGTCACCGCCCAGCATCTCAAGGAGGCCGGGGGCAAGCGCTTCCGTCCCCTGCTCGTGCTGCTCGCCGCGCAGTTCGGCGACCCCAACGCACCCGGCGTGATCCCCTCCGCCGTGGTCGTGGAGCTCACCCACCTCGCCACGCTCTACCACGACGACGTCATGGACGAGGCGGCGATGCGGCGCGGCGCGCCCAGCGCCAACGCCCGCTGGGACAACTCGGTGGCCATCCTCACCGGCGACTTCCTCTTCTCCCGGGCCTCCCGGATCCTGGCCGACCTCGGCCCCGAGGCGGTCCGGCTGCAGGCCGGCGCCTTCGAGCGGCTGGTCACCGGCCAGATCCAGGAGACCGCCGGCCCCCTCCCCGGCGAGGACCCGGTCCAGCACTACCTGGACGTGCTCTCCGGCAAGACCGGCTCGCTGATCGCGGTCTCCTGCCACTTCGGCGCGCTGATGGCCGGCGCGGACGAGTGGGTGGCCGATGTGCTCACCCAGTACGGCGAGCGGATCGGCATCGCCTTCCAGCTCGCCGACGACATCCTGGACGTGGCCAGCGACAGCCACGAGTCCGGCAAGACCCCCGGCACCGACCTGCGCGAGGGCGTGCCGACCCTGCCGGTGCTGCTGCTCCGCGCCTCCGAGCCGGACCCCCGGCTGGCCGGCGACCTGCGGCTGCGCGAGCTGATCGCGGCCGGCTTCCCGGCCGACGGCCAGGACAGCGACGCCCGGCACGCCGAGGCGCTGGCCCTGCTCCGGGCCCACCCGGCGCTGGCCGAGGCCCGTGAGGCCACCCTGCGCTACGCGGAGGAGGCCAGGGCCCTGCTCACCCCGCTGCCGGACTGCTCGGCCAAGTCGGCCCTGGAGGGCCTCTGCGACGCGGTGGCGCTGCGCACCATGTAGTTCGTCGTGGTCGTCGCCGCGGACGGTCCCGCGGCGGCCCCGGGTGCGGGAGACTGGGCCGGGAACGGACGTCGACGCAGGGGAGTGCACACGTGCTGCGGGTGGTCATCGCCGAGGATTCGGTGCTGCTGAGGGACGGGCTGACCCGGTTGCTCACCGACCGGGGGCTGGAGGTGGTCGCCGCCGTGGGGGACGGCGAGGCGCTGCTCGCCGCGGTCGATCAGCTGGCCGCGGAGCAGGCCCTGCCGGACGTGGTGGTGGCCGACGTACGGATGCCCCCCACGCACACCGACGAGGGCGTACGGGCCTGTGTGGAGCTGCGCAAGCGGTATCCGGGGGTGGGGACGCTGGTGCTGTCCCAGTACGTCGAGGAGCGCTACGCCTCCGAACTGCTGGCCGGATCCACCCGGGGCGTCGGCTACCTGCTGAAGGACCGGGTCGCCGAGGTGCGCGAGTTCGTCGAGGCGGTGGAGCGGGTCGCGCAGGGCGGGACGGCGCTGGACCCGGAGGTGGTGTCCCAGCTGCTCGGCCGCAGCCGCCGGCACGACGTCCTGGACGCGCTCACCCCGCGCGAGCGCGAGGTGCTGGGGCTGATGGGCGAGGGGCGCACCAACAGCGCCATCGCGCGGCAGCTGGTGGTCTCCGACGGGGCGGTGGAGAAGCACGTCAGCAACATCTTCATGAAGCTCGGCCTGACCCAGAGCTCGGACGACCACCGGCGGGTGCTGGCCGTGCTTACCCACTTGAACACCTGAGCGCCGAGCCCTGTCTGACGAGTAGTCGGATAAGCTTTTTTTCGAGGCCGGGCGGCTGACGACGACCTCACGCGAGGTCTGCTCACCTCGGCTTATGATGCCGAGGAGAGCACCAGCCAACGGCGGCGAGGGAGGCCCGGTCCCGGTGACCAGTCAGGTCGAGGTAGCGGAGTCCACGGACGGCGAACCGGCAGTCCCGCCGGGCGGGGAGACGGTGGGCGGCAAGCAGGTACGCCGGCTCGACCGGGTGGTGATCCGCTTCGCGGGCGACTCCGGCGACGGTATGCAGTTGACCGGCGACCGGTTCACCACCGAGACGGCGGGCTTCGGGAACGACCTGTCGACGCTGCCCAACTTCCCGGCCGAGATCCGGGCCCCCGCAGGGACCCTGCCCGGGGTGTCCAGCTTCCAACTGCACTTCGCGGACCACGACATCCTCACCCCCGGGGACGCGCCCAACGTCCTGGTGGCGATGAACCCGGCGGCGCTGAAGGCCAATCTCGGCGACGTGCCGCGCGGCGCGGAGATCATCGTCAACACCGACGAGTTCACCAAGCGGGCGCTGACGAAGGTCGGCTACGCCGCCGACCCGCTGGAGGACGGCTCGCTGGAGGCGTACTCGGTGCACCGGGTGCCGCTGACCACGCTGACCGTGGAGGCGCTGAAGGACTCCGGCCTGGCCCGCAAGGACGCGGAGCGGGCGAAGAACATGTTCGCGCTGGGGCTGCTGTCCTGGATGTACCACCGGCCGGTCGAGGGCACCGAGCGCTTCCTGCGCACCAAGTTCGCCAAGAAGCCCGACATCGCCGAGGCCAACATCACCGCGTTCAAGGCCGGCTGGAACTACGGAGAGACCACCGAGGACTTCGCCGTCTCCTACGAGGTGGCGCCGGCCACGGCCTCCTTCGCCCCGGGCCGGTACCGGAACATCTCCGGGAACCTGGCGCTGGCGTACGGGCTGGTGGCGGCCTCGCGGCAGTCGGACCTGCCGCTGTTCCTCGGCTCCTACCCGATCACCCCGGCCTCGGACATCCTGCACGAGCTGTCCCGGCACAAGAACTTCGGGGTGCGCACCTTCCAGGCCGAGGACGAGATCGCCGGGATCGGCGCGGCCCTGGGCGCGGCTTTCGGCGGCGCGCTGGGGGTGACCACCACCTCGGGCCCCGGCGTGGCGCTGAAGTCGGAGACCATCGGCCTCGCCGTCTCGCTGGAACTGCCGCTGCTGATCATCGACATCCAGCGCGGCGGCCCCTCCACCGGGTTGCCCACCAAGACCGAGCAGGCCGACCTGCTGCAGGCGATGTACGGCCGCAACGGCGAGGCGCCGGTGCCGATCGTGGCCCCGGCCACCGCGGCGGAGTGCTTCACCGCCGCACTGGAGGCGGCCCGGATCGCGCTGACCTACCGCACCCCGGTGTTCCTGCTGTCGGACGGCTACCTGGCCAACGGGTCCGAGCCGTGGCGGATCCCCGAGCCCGAGGAACTGCCGGACCTGCGGGTGGAGTTCGCCACCGCCCCGAACCGCCCGGACGGGTCCTTCTGGCCCTACCTCCGCGACCCGCTGACCCTGGCCCGGCCCTGGGCCGTGCCCGGCACCCCCGGCCTGGAGCACCGGGTGGGCGGGATCGAGAAGCAGGACGGCAGCGGCAACATCTCCTACGACCCGGCCAACCACGACCACATGGTCCGGATCCGCCAGGCCAAGATCGACGGCATCACCGTGCCGGACCTGGAGGTCGACGACCCGAGCGGCGCGGCCCGGCTGCTGGTGCTGGGCTGGGGCTCCACCTACGGCCCGATCGCGGCCGGGGTGCGCCGGGTGCGGGCGGCCGGCGGACAGGTCGCCCAGGCGCACCTGCGCCACCTCAACCCCTTCCCGGCCAACCTCGGCGAGGTGCTGAAGGGCTACGACCGGGTGCTGGTACCGGAGATGAACCTCGGTCAGCTGGCCCACCTGGTCCGGGCCAAGTACCTGGTCGACGCCCACTCCTTCACCCAGGTCACCGGCCTGCCGTTCAAGGCCGAGCAGCTCGCCGACGCCCTCACCGCCGAACTGGAGGCAGTCCATGCCTGACGCACCCGGCGGCAACGGCCGCTTCCCCTCCCTGAGCCTGGTGCCCAAGGCCGCCGCCCCGCAGAGCCTCAAGGACTTCAAGTCCGACCAGGAGGTGCGCTGGTGCCCCGGGTGCGGCGACTACGCCATCCTGGCCGCGGTGCAGGCGTTCCTGCCCGAGCTGGGCCTGGCCCGGGAGAACATCTGCTTCGTCTCCGGGATCGGCTGCTCCTCCCGCTTCCCGTACTACCTGAACACCTACGGGATGCACTCGATCCACGGCCGCGCCCCGGCCATCGCCACCGGCCTGGCCGCGTCCCGCACCGACCTCAGCGTCTGGGTGGTCACCGGGGACGGCGACGCGCTGTCGATCGGCGGCAACCACCTGATCCACGCGCTGCGACGGAACGTCAACCTCAAGATCCTGCTGTTCAACAACCGGATCTACGGGCTGACCAAGGGCCAGTACTCGCCCACCAGCGAGGTCGGGAAGATCACCAAGTCCACCCCGATGGGCTCGCTGGACGCGCCCTTCAACCCGCTGTCGCTGGCCCTCGGCGCCGAGGCGAGCTTCGTGGCCCGCACCATCGACTCCGACCGCAAGCACCTGCAGTCGGTGCTGCGGGCCGCGGCCGAGCACCGGGGCACCGCGCTGGTGGAGATCTACCAGAACTGCAACATCTTCAACGACAACGCCTTCGAGGCGCTCAAGGAGCCGGCCACCCGCGACCTGGCGCTGATCCGGCTCGAGCACGGGCAGCCGATCCTGTTCGGCGCCGAGGGCGGCGAGGGCGTGTTCCGGGACCCGGCCACCGGCGAGCTGGCCACCGCGCCGGTCACCGAGGCCAACCGCGGCCGGGTGCTGGTCCACGACGCCCACGCGGCCAGCCCGACCACCGCCTTCGCGCTGACCCGGCTGGCCGACCCGGACACCCTGCACCACACCCCGATCGGCGTGCTGCGCAGCGTCCAGCGCCCGGTCTACGACACCCAGATGTCCGAGCAGCTCGACACCGCGGTCGCCCGGCAGGGCCCCGGCGACCTCGCCGCCCTGCTCACCGGCGCCGACACCTGGACGGTGCGCTGACAGCAGCATGGGCGTGAGACACGCATGACAGCAGACCCCCGCGCCCCCTACCTTCAGTGGCATGCAGGAGACGCGAAGAGGGTTCTGGTTCGGCGTGGCCGCCTACGGCTTGTGGGGCCTGTTCCCGCTCTACTGGCCGCTGCTCAAGCCCAGCGGCGCGGGTGAGATCCTGGCCAACCGGATGGCCTGGTCGCTGGTCGCGGTGGTGGTGATCCTCGCGTCCCAGCGGCACTGGGCCTGGATCGGTCCGCTGCTGCGGCAGCCGCGCCGGCTGGCGCTGATAGCCGCCGCCTCGGCGCTGATCTCGGTCAACTGGGGCGTCTACATCTGGAGCGTCAACAGCGGCCATGTGGTGGAGACCTCGCTGGGCTACTTCATCAACCCGCTGGTCACCATCGCCTTCGGGGTGCTGGTGCTGCACGAGCGGCTGCGCCCGGTGCAGTGGGCCGCGGTCGGTGTCGGCACGCTGGCCGTGGTGGTGCTGACCGTCGGCTACGGGCAGCTGCCGTGGATCGCGCTGACGCTGGCGTTCTCCTTCGGCAGCTACGGGCTGATCAAGAAGAAGCTGAACCTGGGCGGCCTGGAGAGCCTGGCCGGGGAGACCGCGTTCCAGTTCCTGCCCGCGCTGGGCTTCCTGGTGTACCTGGCGGTCAGCGGCACCGGCACCTTCGGCCGTACCGTGCCCGGCTCCTACGGCTGGGGCCACACCGTCCTGCTGGCGCTCTGCGGGGTGGTGACGGCCGTGCCGCTGCTGGCCTTCGGCGCGGCGGCCGTACGGGTGCCGCTGACCACGCTGGGCCTGCTGCAGTACCTCGCGCCGGTGTTCCAGTTCGGGCTGGGCATCACGGTGTTCCACGAGCGGATGCCGGCCGCCCGCTGGGCCGGTTTCGCCCTGGTCTGGGCGGCGCTGGCGCTGCTCAGCTGGGACGCGCTGCGCACGGCCAGGGCCTCGGCGGTCGCGGTCCGTGCGGAGGCGACCGCCGAGGGCGTGGCGGTCAGCTGTGCGACAGCGCCGCGTACTGGCCCGCTGCGCTGACCAGGTTCTGCTGCAGCTTGGTCACGCTGCGGTCCTTCAGCCAGTTGACCACGGCCCCGTCGACCGCGGTGTTCCAGGCGCCGGAGGCGACCACACCGTGGGTCAGCGAGCCGGCCAGGACGTCCTTCTTCCACTCGTCCAGGGACCACTGCAGGTAGGGGTCGAACAGGGTGCGCTCGTCCGAGCCGATCGTCTGCCGGGGCGGGATGGCGCCCTTCACCGCGGTGAAGGCGTCCTGTCCGGCCTTGCTGCCGCAGCTGGTGAGCCAGGCGATGGTGGCCGCCCGGTCCTTGGCGCCGACCGGCAGGGTGAAGCAGTCCGAGGCGAACAGGAAGGTGCCCGCGGTGCCGGGCACGGCGCACCAGGCGTAGTCCCGGCCCGGGTAGAGGTTCTGGGCCACGGTGAAGTTGGCCTCGACCCAGTCGCCCATGATCTGGTAGGCGGCCTTGCCGCCGCCGACCAGGGTGCAGACCTGGTCCCAGCCGGCCGCGGGCGCGGTGCCGGGGGCGTAGGTCATGATCTCGGCGAAGGTGTCCAGCGCCTTGGTGACCTGCGGGGTGCTCCAGTCGGCGCCCTTCTTCCACAGCGCCGACCAGGCGTCCGCCTTGAGCGTGCTCAGCAGCACGGTCTCCATGATGTGCTTGACCTGCCAGTCCTGCCCCGGGTCCAGCGAGACCGCGAGCGGGATGACGTTTCCGGCCTTCTTCAGCTTGCGCAGGTTGCCGAGGAACTCGTCCATCGAGGTCGGCTTGGCGCTGACCCCGTGGGCCGCGCACACCTTGGGGTTGGACCAGAGCACGTTGATGTGGTGGGTGTCCACCGGCACCGAGTAGAACTTGCCGTCGCGCTGGATCAGCTTCAGCACCTTCTGGCTGAACTGGGTGTCCCAGCCCTCCTGCTTGTAGAGGAAGGTGAGGTCCTCGATCTGGCCGGCCGTGATGTAGTCGCCGACCATCTCCCCGGCCTGGGCCTGGAAGGTGTCCGGCGGGTTCTTGGCCTTGAGCCGGGAGGCGAGCAGCGCCTTGGCCGCGTCGCCGCCACCGCCGACGATGGCCCGGTTGATGAACTTGATGTTGGGGTTGTTCTGGTTGAACACCGAGACCAGCGAGTCCAGGGCGGCCTTCTCACCGGGATCGGTCCACCAGGAGAAGACCTCCAGCTCGCCGGGCGCGCCGTTCGCCCCGACCGACGAGTTGGAGTCGCTGCTGCAGGCGGAGAGCAGCCCGGTGCTCGCGGTCGCACCGACGACTCCGGCGGCTGCGAGGAAGAAACGGCGGCTCATGGCCATGTGTGGATGTCTCCTGTCGTGCGGGCGAACGTGCGGCGCCGCCCTCGCACAGAGGCGGCACGAAGCAGCCCGCGCCGCCGCTCGGTCCTGGGACTGAGGGAGAGGGGGATCCACACGACCCGGCACGGATTACTGTCACACGTTCAGATGAATAGGCATCATCTGACAGTCCAACAAGCCTGTGCGTCAAGTCAGGATTCATTCAATGAGACGGATTCCGGGCACAATTCGGATTCATTCGTCGGAGAAATTGACACCACTGTGCGTGGTGGGAGAGCGCCGGGAGGGGCGCCCGTTACTCGGACGCCCCTCCCGGTGTCGCTGTGTGACCGGCCTGCTGCTCTCAGGCGCAGGTCAACCGCTACTTTCCGGCGGCCTGCTGCAGCAGTGCCGGAGTGACCGCACCCGCGTAGACGGTCCCATTGTCGGTGATCAGAACGTTCACCAGCTTGGTGGAGATCAACGTGCCGCCCGTGACCTGCTTGCCGAGGGCCTTGAGGCCGCTGATGCCGCTCGCCGTGCTTCCGCCCTTACTGTCGGTGGCGGACGGGGCGAAGGAGTAGATCGTGCTCCAACCAGTCCCGATCGTCCGCTCGTTCGAGCCGATGTCGGACTTGGAGCCCTTCGCGCCCTTCGCGTCCTTTGTGCCGAAGTCCTTCGGAAGGGCCGCGCCGGGCGCCGAATGGGCGGGGGCTGCCTGCTTGATCACCTTGGCGCCGCTCGGCGGGGTGTAAGCGAAGGTGCTCGCGGCCGGTGTGACGAAAGACACCTTCGCAAAGGAGACATTGAGGATCGAGCTGCTGCCGTCCGACGGGTTCACCCGCACCTGCAGCGGCATGCCGTTGGCGGCGTCCACCGCGATCCGCACCTCGCCGACGGTCGAGCCGCTGCCCTTGGGCTTGACGCTCAGCTCGTAGACCGACTGGCCGGCCACCTTGGAGGTGCCCGCCACCGAGACCGTGGTGGACGGGCCCAGCGCCTTCAGCGCCTGCGCCGCCACCTGCTGCGGGTTGCTGAGCCTGCTGTCGGTGCCGCCGGCACCGCCGCTGATGCCGGTCAGCTCGGTGGCGGTGTTGCCCTGGGCCTCGTAGGCCCAGGCCGTACTGCCGTTGTGGACCAGGGTGAACGCGGTGCCCGAGTCGGTGGAGGAGACCCGCTGCCGGTCCGGGCCGTCCACGGCCACCTGGAAGGTGCGCTTGCCGCCGGCCAGCAGCGCCAGCAACTGCTGCTGCGCCGCGGCGGTCTGCGACTGGACCGCCTTGTCGGCACCCGCGCTCGCGGCGGCGGACGGCAGCAGGCCGCTCACCCCGGCCGGGAGGCCCAGGTCCACGCTGGCGGTGACACTGCCGGAGAAGGTCTGCACCTTCGAGGACAGCACCTTGGTCAGCAGCTGCTGGGCGGTGACCGAGGGCAGGTCGTCCTGGCTCGCGGCCAGGGCCGGCACCACGACCACTCCGGCCGCCACCACGGCCGCGATCGCGGCCGGCAGCAGGACCCGCCCCCGGCGTCCGCGCACCCGCGGAACGGAGTCGGCCGCGACCGGTGCCCCGAGTTGGTCGCCCTGGCCCGGGAATTCCTGGTCTGACTGGTTCGACATGTCCTCTGTGTCCCCTCGTCCTACGTTCACGCGTCGGCCGCACCGCTCCCCTCGGCGGCCGCATGCCCTTCTTCTTCCTCCCATTAGACGCCTCAATCGCCCTCGCCGGATCGCCCCAGCGGGGGAACTCCTCTCCGCCTCGTGGTGCAGCTGACCCTGAGACGGCCTCAGGGTCGTCCCGCCACCCGGCCCGCCCGCTCGTCTATGGTTCAGCACATGAAGGATCAGCGTCCCCTCGCCGCCGCTTCCGCCCCTGCCGCGCTGCCGATCAGGTCCGCCCCGCCCACCGCGAACGCGATGCGTCGGGCGTTGCACCGGGCCAGAGAGGGCGTCGCCCTGGACGCCGGGGAGGCGGCGGTGCTGCTGCAGGCCCGCGGCGAGGACCTGGCGGACCTCTGCGGCACCGCCTCGCGGATCCGCGACGCGGGCCTGGCCGAGGCCGGGCGGCCCGGGGTGGTCACCTACTCCAAGAAGGTCTTCATCCCGCTGACCCGGCTGTGCCGGGACCGCTGCCACTACTGCACCTTCGTGACCGTGCCCGGCAAGCTGCGGCGCGAGGGGCACGGGCTGTACCTGTCCCCGGACGAGGTGCTGGAGATCGCCCGCCAGGGTGCGGCGCTGGGCTGCAAGGAGGCCCTGTTCACCCTCGGGGACCGGCCCGAGGAGCGCTGGCCCGAGGCCCGCGAGTGGCTGGACGCGCACGGCTACGACGACACCCTGGCCTATGTGCGGGCGATGTCGATCCGGGTGCTGGAGGAGACCGGGCTGCTGCCGCACCTCAACCCCGGGGTGCTGTCCTGGACCGACTTCCAGCGGCTGAAGCCGGTCGCCCCGTCGATGGGGATGATGCTGGAGACCACCGCCACCCGGCTCTGGTCCGAGCCCGGCGGCCCGCACCACGGCTCCCCGGACAAGGAGCCCGCGGTCCGGCTGCGGGTGCTGGAGGACGCCGGCCGCTCCAACGTCCCCTTCACCAGCGGGATCCTGATCGGCATCGGCGAGGACCACGAGGAGCGCGCGGACTCGCTGTTCGCGCTGCGCCGGGTCGCCCGGCAGTACCACGGCCTGCAGGAGGTGATCGTGCAGAACTTCCGGGCCAAGCCGGACACCGCGATGCGGGCCATGCCGGACGCGGAGCTGGAGGAGCTGGCCGCGACCATCGCCGTGGCCCGGGTCATCCTGGGCCCCTCGGCCCGGATCCAGGCCCCGCCGAACCTGGTCGACGCTGAGTACGCGCTGATCATCGGGGCCGGCATCGACGACTGGGGCGGCGTCTCCCCGCTGACCCCGGACCACGTCAACCCCGAGCGCCCCTGGCCGCAGATCGACGACCTCGCCGCCCAGTGCGCCGCCAACGGCTTCGAGCTGCGCGAACGCCTGACCGTCTACCCCGAGTACGTGAAGCACGGCGAGCCCTGGCTCGACCCGCGGATCCTGCCCCACGTCCGGGCGCTGGCGGACCCCGAGACCGGTCTGGCCCGACCTGACGCGATGCCGGTCGGCCTGCCCTGGCAGGAGCCGGAGGAGGGGTTCACCGCCTCCGGCCGCACCGACCTGCACACCGCCGTCGACACCGAGGGCCGCACCGGCGACCGCCGGGCCGACTTCGACGAGGTCTACGGCGACTGGGACGCGCTGCGCGAGCAGGCGGTGGCCTCCTCGCTGCCCTCCCGGCTGGACGGCGACGTCCGCGATGCGCTGGCGACCGCGGCCCAGGACCCGCTGAAGCTGACGGACGCCCAGGCCCTGGTCCTGTTCCACGCGGACGGGCCGGCCCTGGACGCGCTCTGCCGGATCGCCGACGACGTGCGCCGGGACGCGGTGGGGGACACCGTCACCTACTGCGTCACCAGGAACATCAACTTCACCAATGTCTGCTACACCGGCTGCCGCTTCTGCGCCTTCGCCCAGCGCCGCACCGACGCCGACGCCTACACCCTCTCGCTGGACCAGGTCGCCGACCGGGCCGCCCAGGCCTGGGAGGTGGGCGCGACCGAGGTCTGCATGCAGGGCGGCATCCACCCCGACCTGCCCGGCACCGCCTACTTCGACATCGCCCGCGCGGTCAAGGCCCGGGTCCCCGGCATGCACGTGCACGCCTTCTCGCCGATGGAGGTGGTCAACGGCGCGACCCGCACCGGCCTCTCCATCCGCGACTGGCTGCAGCAGGCCAAGGACGCGGGGCTGGACACCATCCCCGGCACCGCGGCCGAGATCCTGGACGACGAGGTCCGCTGGATCCTCACCAAGGGCAAGCTCCCCGCCGCGACCTGGGTCGAAGTCGTCACCACGGCCCATGAACTGGGCATCCGCTCCTCCTCCACGATGATGTACGGCCACGTCGACCAGCCCCGGCACTGGCTCGCCCACCTCCGCCTGCTGGCCCGGATCCAGGAGCAGACCGGCGGCTTCACCGAGTTCGTCACCCTGCCGTTCATCCACACCAACGCCCCGGTCTACCTGGCCGGCATCGCCCGCCCCGGCCCGACCATGCGCGACAACCGCGCCGTGGTCGCCATGGCCCGGCTGCTGCTGCACCGACGCATCCCCAACATCCAGACCAGCTGGGTCAAACTCGGCGCCGACGGCGCCGCCGAGATGCTGCGCAGCGGCGCCAACGACCTTGGCGGGACACTGATGGAGGAGACCATCTCCCGGATGGCCGGCTCCGCCTACGGCAGCTACGAGTCGATCCAGGGCTTGGAGGCCATCGCCGAGGCGGCGGGCCGCCCCTCCGCCCAGCGGACCACCCTCTACGCCGAGGTCCCGGCCGAGCGGCGGGCAGCCGCGCTGGCCTCGGACGGCCACCTGCCGCAGCTGCTCCCGGTGCTGGACTAGCAGCGAGGGGGTACCGGCCACGGCCGGTACCCCCTCTCCGCGCCGCCGGACGGCCCGTCAGGCCGCGGCGTCGCTGCGCAGGTTCAGCTCGATCTGCTCCAGGCTGCGGCCCTTGGTCTCCGGGACCAGCCACTTGGTGAGCCCGAAGAGCACCAGGTTGACCCCGGCGAAGACGTACATGGACTTCCCGATGCCCAGATGGTTGTGGTCGGACATGATCGGGAAGACCGCGGTGATGATGCCGGTGGCGCCCCAGAGCACCACCGCGCCGACGCCCATCCCCGCGCCGCGGGCCTTGAGCGGGAAGACCTCGGCCATCATCACCCAGACCACCGCGCCCCAGCCGAGCTCGTACCCGGCCAGGTAGAGCACCAGCAGCACGACGGCGAGGGTGCCCAGGGTGTCCTTGTCGTGCACGTTGAGGACCACCCAGCCGGTGGCGGCGAGGGTGACCACCATCACCGCGTTGCCGATCAGCAGCAGCGGCTTGCGGCCCCAGCGGTCCACCACGAAGACCACCCAGGCGGTGAAGGCCAGCTTGGTGACGCCCAGGATGATCGCGGACAGCAGCGCGGTGTTGGCGGTGAAGCCCAGCGAGATCAGCATGGTCGGGAAGTAGGCGTTGATCGCGTTGACCCCGCTGAACTGCTGGCCGATGGCGAGCAGCAGGGCCACGAACAGCATCGGGCGGACCCACTTCCGGCCCAGGTCGCGGATCCGGTAGGTCTGCTCGCTGTCGAGCCGGATGACCTCGCGGATGGACTCGACCTCGGCGTCGATGTCGTCGCCGTCCGCGGAGTGGGTGCTCGCCAGCACGGCGCGGGCCTCCGCCTCCTTGCCGGTGTTGAGCAGCCAGCGCGGGGTCTCCGGCAGCAGGTTCAGGCCGATCACCAGGATCGTGGCGGGGACGATCGCGCCGGCGAACATCCAGCGCCAGAGGTGGTCCGGCTGCAGCCAGTAGCTCACCAGGAAGGCGATCAGGATGCCGCTGACGATGAAGATCTGGTTCAACGCGCCCATCGCGCCGCGGATGCGGCTGGGGGCCAGCTCGGAGATATAGGTCGGCACGGTCGCCGAGGACAGGCCGATGCCGAGGCCCAGCACGGTGCGGAAGGCCACCAGCACTCCGAAGCCGGGGGCCAGGGCACAGGCTACGGTGGCGACGATGACCACGCCGCCGGCGACCATGATGGTCCGGCGGCGGCCGACCCGGCCGGTCAGCCGGGCGGCGAGGCCGGCGCCGACCATGGCGCCGACCGAGAGGCTCGCGGTGAGCACGCCCTTGCCGAACCCGTCGAGGTTCCACGCCTTGGAGATCACCACCAGGATGCCGCTGATGATGCCGAGGTCGTAGCCGAAGAGGATGCCGCCCAGTGCACCGAAGAAGTAGAGGACGGCAGGGTTGATTCTGCGGAGGGCTGCAGGCGGTGCTGCCGCTGCGGTCTGCGTCATAACAAATCGCCTTGTCTCGTGGACGTACCGGGGGTGGTGGTCGGTAGCGCGCTTCGCAGGACCGAACCGTTCCGGGGCGTACGGGGTGGGGCGACGGGGCACAAGCGTGATGTAAAGGAGCTTGCCTTGACGGGTGCTGCTCACGGATTGAAGCGCGCTCCTGACCGGCGGTCAAGAGCGCGCGTTCACATCCACGACCGTCGTCCATGGCGAGTTGTCAGCTCATGGGCGGTATCGAGGGATTTAGTCATTCATATTTCTGAACATCGATCTACAGGCGGAACGATTTTACGATTCCTTGACCTTCCTGGTGATTGCTTGAAACACCGGGCTGTCCGCACCATGAACTCACGCTTCGCCAGGACCGACCGGCTCCGGCTCACTCAGATCAGCACCACACGGCAGGGATCCAGCACAGGAGAAGGGGGCAGTGCATCAGCGCATCAGCTCGCCCGCGTTGACCAGCAGTGACTGCCCGGTGATGGACTTGGCGCGGTCCGAGGCGAAGAACAGTGCGGCCTCGGCGACGTCCCCGTCCGTGGCCAGCTCCGGCAGTGCCATCCGCTCGGCGAGCCTGGCCTGCACCGTCTCCTCGGGGATGTTCTCGGTGCCCGCCGTCCACTGCACATAGACCTCCACGGCCGGGCCCCACATCCAGCCGGGGACCACGGTGTTGACCCGGATCCGGTCCGGGCCGAACTCCCGTGCCATGGAGTACATCGCCGAGGTGAGCGCCCCCTTGGACGCCGCGTACGCCGCCTGCTTGACCTGGCTGGGCGAGGCCACCGCGGACTGGGTCCCGATGATCACCACCGAGCCGCCGCGCTCGCGCAGGGCCGGCAGGCAGGCCCGGGTGAGCTGCAGCGTCCCGATCAGGTTGACGTCCAGGACCTTGCGCCAGGAGGAGAAGTCGGCGTCGGCCAGGCCACCGAAGTAGCTGTCCAGGGCGGCGACATGGACCACCGCGTCGATCCGGCCGAAGCGCTCCACCGCGAGCGCGGCCAGCGCCGTGCAGGCGTCGTCGTCGGCGATGTCGGTGGAACGCCAGGCGACCCGCCCGGCGCCGGGGTGCGCCGCCTCGATCTCCGCCCCCACCTTGGCCAGGTTCTCCTCGGTCCGGGCGCCGAGGACGACGTTCGCCCCGTCCCGCGCGGCCCGGACGGCAACTTGCTGCCCCAGCCCGGGGCCGACCCCGGACACCACGACGGTACGACCTGCGAGCAGTGACATGGCTCAGCCCTCCCAGTATCTGATGGGCCGTCAGCTTAGGTGTGGGGGGCGGGAATGACCAGGGTCACGCGGGGGCGGAACCGGCGACCAGCCGCCAGAAGCGCAGCTCCTGGTCCTCGGGTCCCGGCGGCGGCGCCTCGTCCTGCTGCCGCTCGCTGCCCCAGAGCCCGGTCGCGGTCTGCCCCTCGTCGTGCAGCACCCGCAGCGCGTGCTCGATGGCGGCCCGGTCCAGCGTCGGGACCAGCCGGGCCACCGTCCTCGCCTGCGACTGCCAGCGGCCGTGCACCGCGCGCTGCAGCGCGGCCTGCAGCTCCTCGTTCCGTCCGGTCGCCACCACCAGGGCGTAGGGGGTGAGCCGGAGCACCTGGGCGAGCAGGTAGGTGAGGTCCTCGTCGCCGGTCCAGCGGGGCGCGGACTCCAGCTGGGCGTACACCCGCGGGGTGAGCCCCAGCTGCCTGGCCGCCTCCTCCTGCGGGAGGTCGAGGGCCAGCCGGTGGTCCCTGACGCTGCTGGCCCGGCCGCCCATCAGCTGCCCTGGCGGGCACCACAGCGACCGGGCCAGCGCGGTCAACTCCGCTTCGCTCGGCAGGAGTTCGCCGGTCTCCCAGGCGATCACCTGGGCCGGGGCCGGATACGTCCCGTGCGCGGCCATGGCCCGGGCCAGCGTCGCCGGGCTCAGTCCCAGCAGCTCCCGGGCCTGGCGCGCGGCGGCCGGATCGAAGGGGACGGGTGCTGCGACGGGTACCGCGGGACGTCTTCGCATGTGCGCACACGCTAGGTACGGCGGGGTCGGGCCGCCAGGGGCGGAACGTCCGAAGACCGCCCCTGGCCGCCGCCGCGGTTCGGAGGTTCCGCCGAGCGTCCCGGCACGGCTCTGGGCAGTTGACGCGAGCTGACGTACCGTCAGTTCCTATGACTGACGACCTGGAGCAGTACGCCGAGCTGGCCTCGCGCGGGCCCTACGGCGTGGAGATCGGATCCGCGCTGATCACCATGGTGGAGCCGCACCCCGGCCATGAGTACGGCTACAACCGCTGGTACGAGGACGACCACTTCTACGCCGGGGCGATGGCCATGCCCTGGATGTTCGCCGGGCGGCGCTGGGTGGCCACCCGCGACCTGCAACTACTGCGCTACCCGGAGAAGTCCGCGGTGGCCGAGCCGGTCGGCGCGGGCTGCTACCTCTCGGTGTACTGGATCACCGAGGGCCGCCAGGACGACCATATGCGCTGGACCGTGGGCATCAACAAGCGGCTCAACCGGGACGGCCGGGTCTACCGCGACCGCACCCATGTCTTCACCTCGTTCCAGCAGCACGCCGGCGCCGCCTACCGCGACGGCGCGGCCGGGCCGAGGGACAAGCACGCGCTGGACCACCCGTACGCCGGGCTGGTGCTGGAGGTCATCGACACCGAGAGCGCGGAGCAGCGTGACCAACTGCTGGACTGGCTGCTCGAACGCGGGCTGCCGGCGAAGCTGCGCACCGGGAGCCCGGCGGCGATGTGCGTGGTCTTCCGTCCGCTGCCGCTGCCGGTGGACAAGATGTCCTATGTGAAGCCGGTGGACGGCACCGACACCCGGCTCACCCTGCTCTGGTTCCTGCAGGAGGACCCGCGCGGCTGCTGGGACGCCTTCACCGGCCTCGACGCGCAGGTCGCCGCGGCGGTGCCGGGGGCCCGGGTGGAACTCGTCGCGCCGTTCGTGCCGACCCTGCCCGGAACGGACACCTACGTCGACCAGCTGCGCTGAAGCCGTCGCGCCCGGGCGGTGGGGGCGGAGCGGTGGGGGCGGAGCGGTCGTGCCGGTCGGATCTCCTCGGCCCGACCGGCCCGACCGCTCGTGGTGCATGCCGCGTCAGCGGGCTCAGGCTCCGAACGAGTCGGAGGCCGCCGCTGCCACGAACGCGGCCCAGGCCTCGTTGGAGAAGGTCAGCGCCGGGCCCTGCGGGTCCTTGGAGTCGCGCACGGCGATCACCGGGCCGCCCGGCTCGGCCACCTCGACGCAGGCGCCGTTGGCACCGCTGTGGCTGCTCTTGCGCCAGGTCAGCGCGTTGTTGTCAAAAGGGGTCTGGTTGCTCATGGGGAGTGCTCCTTCGCCTTGTCCAGTATCAGGGCCCTGCTCTCGGCCGTGCTCAGCGCCGACGCACGCAGGTGCTCGTACAGTCCGGTATAGCGGCGGACGTCGGGTTCCTTCTCCAAATAGAGGTCGCTTGTCACTCCTTCGAGGTACACAACAGCCGTATCAGCTGACTCGGGGAACTCAAGGATGGAGAATGCCCCCGTCATACCCGGATGTGCCCCCGATCGGAACGGCAACACCTGGATGTTGATGTGCGGCAGCTCGCACAGCGCGGCCAGGTGCTCCAGCTGCTCCCGCATCACCTCGGGGTTGCCGACCACCCGCTGCAGCGCCGCCTCGTCGATCACCGACCAGAGGTCGATCGGGTCCTCGCCGTGGATCCGCTCCTGGCGCTGCATCCGCACCTCGACCCGGCGCTGCACCGCCTCCAGATCCCGGTCCGGCTGGATCCCGGCCACCACCGCGGCCGCGTACTCGCGGGTCTGCAGCAGGCCCGGCAGCAGCAGCGACTCATAGATCATGATCTTCGCGGCCTCCTGCTCCAGGCCGATGTAGACGCTGTAGGGCAGATCGCCGAAGGCATGCCACCAGCCGCGCTGCCGGGACTCCCGGGCCATCGTCATCAGGCCCTCGACCATGGCGTCCTCGACCACCCCGTACACCGTGCAGAGGTCGCGGACATCGCGCTGGCTGATGCTGCGCCGGCCGTTCTCCAGCCGGCTGATCTTCGACTGGGAGACCAGCAGCTGCTGGGCCACGTCCTCCGCGGTCATGCCCTTCTGTTCGCGGAGCCTGCGCAGTTCCGCTCCGAGCCTGCGGCGGCGGACGGTGGGGTTGATGCTGGCGGACGACACGGGGCCTCCGGCTCTCGCTCTCGCTATTGGTTGGAATGCATTCTGCTCAGCAGGATGCCACTGCCAAGGTCACCCGTGTGCATCAATCGGCGCGCATGACGGCGCACGCTAGAATGCGCGCGCCTCCCACCCGGCGCCCCGCAGGCCGCACGCGGACCGCACGCGGAAACGCCGACCGCCGCCCGTGCCGCGAGGGTGGTCGCGGGCATGGGCGGCGGTCGGCGTAGCGGTACCAGGAGTGTCAGCGCGCTGCGGCGCGGGCCATCCCCGGGAGTGCGGAAGGACGTACGGCCGTCCGCGCCGGTGCGCGTCCGGGGGCGGTACCCCGGACCTGCGGTGCGGGCAGGCCGTTCTGCACGTCCATGACGGCGTGCGCGACCATCCCGCCGAGCGGGTCGTACCGGATCAGGTCGCGCAGGCGTGACCTGGAGGAGCGACCCTCGTTACCCGGGTAGAGGTGTTTTCCCAGGCCCACGGCGTGGGCCAGGGCTGCCAGCGCGGCGGTCCGGGGGTCCGGGGGTACCCCGGTCCGGATGGCCGTGTCCAGCCGTTCCTTGATGGCGCTGTTCGTGCAGTCGTCGGACGCCTGATAGCGCGTCGTCGGCAGCACCCCGCACACCTGGCCCGGCACCGCACGCACCATCTCGCACCGTTCGAGGTGCGCGAGGTACGTCTGGCGCAGCCCCAGCCGGGGCCCGCCGATCCAGTGCACGGCACGCACCGCACTGCCACGACGGCGCAGCAGCTCGAGCGCGTGGTCCAGGGTCGGGTCACCGGTCGGCCGCGGGTTCACCACGGCGATCCGGTCCCCGTCCGGGACTATTCTTCCGGCCATCGCCAGCTCGACGAGCTGTGCTCCGGCCAGTCCGAGGTCAAGGGTCTGCGGCTGTGCGGTGGTCCCGGTCGTCGGGTCCAGCGCGAGCAACAGCAGTTCCTCGGGAATTGTTCTGCGGCTCTTTCCCATCCAGGCCTCCCCGCGTGGATGAAGACAGAGTGACGCCTCTCACACCCCGCTGTCGAGAGTGCCTGGAGAGTGACACCACTACGTGATCTCGGGAACCGTACGGGTGAGCCCCACGTCTGGCACTGATGGGGCTGGTGTCACTTGAGAATCGCCGGTGAGAGGCACCCTTGGCCACGGTTGTCATGGTTGTGAAAGAAACTTGTGGAGAGGCGCTCGGACTCGGGCGCTTCTTCGGGTGCGCGAGGAGGTTGGGTCACGTGGGCGAGTCCCCCGACAGGGCGGAACGGAACGGCGAAACGGGCGAGGGCCGGGCAGCACAGCCCGAGTCCTGGTTCGCGCGACCGGCTGTGCCGAGCGCCGGGGCCCCCGGGCTCAGGTCGAGTACGGACGAAGCGCCTGTGGCAGGGGCTCCGGGGCAGACTCAGGACCGGTCCGAGAACCGTCCCGCACCCGCACCCGCACCCGGTCCCGGGTCCGAGCCCACCCCGCCACCGCCACCGGCGGCCCCGGCCGAGCCCGCCCCCGCCGCCGCGGAGGAGCCCCAGGGCGCCCTGGACTCGCCCACCACCGCGCTGCGGGTCTCCCTGGACGACCCCACCCGGACGCTGCGCCAGGCGACCCCCGCCGCGGCTGCCGCCGCGACCGCCGCTTCCGCTGTCGCGACTGGCGCCTCGCCCGCCGCCTCCGCCGCGGACGCCGACACGGTCCGGGCCCCGCAGGCCCCGCAGCCGACCCCTCCGCCCGCCGAATGGCGTAGCGCCCCCGCCGCCGAACCCTGGACGACCGCGCCGGAGGCCGAGCGCACCCGTCCGATGGCCGCCTGGACCCCGCCGCCGGCCCCGCCCCCCGGGCCGCCGGGCCCCGGCGGCCCGGACGGTCCGCCTTCCGGGGACGAGTTCCCGGAGACCACCTCCGAGGCGATGGAGGTGCTGGCCACCCTCAACCGCCGGCCGGCCTCCGCGCTGCGCCGCACGGCCAAGCGGATCGGCCTCTGGGGCGGCCTGCTCTGCTTCCTGCTGGTGGTCCTGGCCGTGGTCCAGGTGCTGCGCCCGCTGCCGACGCCCGACCTCAAGCTGACCGCCGCGTCGAACTTCGCCTTCACCGGTTCCGCACCCACCCTGGCCTGGCCGCCCAGCGGGCAGGCCACCGCCGAGGTGAGCGGGCTCGGCTCGCTCGGGCACACCGGCTCCGACAACCCGGTGCCGATCGCCAGCGTGACCAAGGTGATGACCGCGCACCTGATCCTCAAGGACCACCCGCTGAAGAGCGGCGAGCTGGGTCCGCTGATCACCGTCGACAAGCAGGCGCAGACGGAGTACCAGCAGTCGGTGTCCAGCGGCGAGTCCTCGGCCAAGGTCACCGAGGGTGAGCAGATCAGCGAGTACCAGGCGCTGCAGATGCTGCTGATCCCCTCCGCCAACAACATCGCCCGGCTGCTCGGGCGCTGGGACGCGGGCAGCGACGCCGCGTTCGTCACCAGGATGCAGTCCGAGGCCGGCGCGCTGGGCATGACCAAGAGCACCTACACCGACCCCAGCGGTCTGGAGGGCAGCACCAGGAGCACCGCGAACGACCAGCTGAAGCTGGCCGAGACGGTGATGCTCGACCCGGTCTTCCGGGAGATCGTCGGCACCGCCTCGTTCACCCCGCCCGGTGACAAGCTGACCTACAACAACAACGACCTGCTGGACAAGAACGGCGTGATCGGGATCAAGACCGGGTCCAGCACCGCCGCGCTCGGCTGCCTGATGTGGGCCGCGGAGCAGAAGATCGGCGGGACCACCCAGACTGTCCTCGGCGTGGTGCTCAGCCAGCCGGCCGTCAACGGCGTCGGCTACCTGCCGATGGTGCTGGCGAACAGCAAGAAGGTCATCCTCAGCGCCGAGGCCGCGCTGCAGTCGCACACCATCGCCAAGAAGGGCGACGTGGTCGGCTACGCGGACGACGGCCTCGGCGGCAAGGTGCCGGTGGTGGCGTCCAAGGACGTCACCGTGGTCGGCTGGGGCAGCCTGTCGGTGGACGTGTCGCTGGATCCGCCCATCGGCGGCCTGCCGCACACCGCCAAGGCCGGGACCACGGTCGGCACCCTGGAGGTGGGCACGGAACCGAGCGCCCAGCAGATCCCGGTGACGCTGCAGGCCGACCTGACCGCGCCGTCCTACCAGGCCCGGCTGACCCGGCTGGGGTGACCCCCGGCCGGGCCCGCCCCGGTGCCCTGCCCCGCCCCGGTGCGCTACATGTGCACCGGGGCGGCGTCGCCCTCCGGGTGGATGTCGGGCTTGCCCGCCGGGTACAGCAGGCCGCAGACCACCATCCCGACCAGGAAGAACCCGGCCGACCACCAGTACGCCGTGGCGTAGCTGTGCAGCTGGGACTGGGCCAGGTTGGCCGGGCTGTGCTGCTTGCCGACCAGGTAGGCGGTGGCGGCGCTGCCCGCCAGGCTGTTCAGCAGCGCCGTGCCGATCGAGCCGCCGACCTGCTGGCTGGTATTGACCGTGGCCGAGGCGACGCCCGCGTCGTGCGGGGCGACCCCGGCGGTGGCCAGGGACATCGCCGGGGCGAAGATCAGGCCGAGGCCCAGGCCGAGCAGCAGCAGCGGCGGCATCACATTCGCCGCGTAGCCGCTCTTCAGGTCGAGCGCGGTCAGCCAGGCCATCGCACCCGCGCCGAACAGCATGCCGACCGGGACGATCGGCTTGGCGCCGTACCTGGGCACCAGCATGTTGGTCGCGGTCACCGAGGTGACGATCAGCACCGCGACCATCGGCAGGAAGGCGACGCCGGTCAGCACCGGGGAGTACCCCAGCGACTGCTGCAGGTAGTAGGTCAGGAACAGGAAGACCCCGAACATCCCGGCACCGGCGATGAACATGCCCAGGAAGGACGCGCCGCGGTTGCGGTCCAGCACCACCCGCGGCGGCAGCACCGGGTGCGGGGTCCGGGTCTGCCACCACGCGAAGGCGATCAGCAGCAGCACCCCGGCCAGCAGGAAGCCCCAGGTGGCGACGGTGCTCCAGGGGTGGCTCTCGGCGTTGGAGAAGCCGTAGACCAGGCCGAACAGGCCCAGCGACACCAGGACCGTGCCGGGGATGTCCAGCTTGGGCGGATCGGCCGGCGCGCCGGCGTGCAGCAGCCGCAGCGCGCCGGCGAAGGCGATGGCGGCCAGGATCAGGTTGACGAACAGGCACCAGCGCCAGTTCAGGTACTCGGTCAGCAGCCCGCCCAGCAGCAGCCCGACGGCGCCGCCGGTGCCGGCGATGGCGCCGTAGATGCCGAAGGCCTTGGCGCGTTCCTTGGGATCGGTGAAGGTCGTCGTCAGCAGGGACAGCGCGGCGGGCGCCAGCAGCGCCCCGAAGGCGCCCTGCAGGGCCCGCGCGGCGACCAGCACCTCGAAGCTGGGGGCGGCGCCGCCCAGGGCCGAGGCGACCGAGAAGCCGACCAGGCCGATCAGGAAGACCCGCCTGCGTCCGATCAGGTCGGCGATCCGCCCGCCCAGCAGCAGCAGGCTGCCGAAGGCCAGCGCGTAGGCGGTGACCACCCACTGCCGGTTGGAGTCGGTGAAGCCGAGGTCGGCCTGGGCCGAGGGGAGCGCGATGTTCACGATGGTCGCGTCGAGCACGACCATCAGCTGGGCCAGGCCGATGACGGCGAGAACCCACCAGCGGTGGTTCTCACCCGGGGAGCGGGCGGCGAGCCCGGCGTCCTGGCCGGTTGCGGTCGTTGGACGGGACATGTGAGTGCTCCGAATCCACGCCGGATAAAACGGATAAACAGGACACTATGCCGTGTGCTGCGGGGGTGCATCCGCTTGCAGGGGGCGGGGGAGTCGGGGCGGCGCGGATTGTAGTGCCGGCTGTGGCGTTTCATGGCGGATACGGCCACCTTCGCTTTGATCGTTCCCCGCTGGGTATGGTCGGGGAAACGACAGCCGGTGACCGGTGGCGGGGGCGCGAGATGATGTTTGGGCCGAGCCGCAGACGGGTCGGAGACCTTCCCGTCGAGGTGACGCCGCTGGTCGGCCGGGCCACGGAGGTCGCCGACGTCCGTGCCGCGCTGCGTTCGGCCCGGCTGGTGACCGTGACCGGCCCGGGCGGGGTGGGCAAGACCCGGATCGCCCTGCGCGCCGCCGCGGGCATCGCCGACCGCTACCAGCACGGCCTGTGCCTGGTCGAGCTCTCCGACCTGCGCGATCCCGAGCTGCTTCCGCACACCCTGGCCGACAGCCTCAACCTGGCCCGGCAGGACAGCAGTTCGGCCCTGGACACGGTGCTTGAGCACCTGCGCGACCGGGAGCTGCTGCTGGTGCTCGACACCTGCGAGCACCTGGTGGACGCCTGCGCGCCGCTGGTCGACACCCTGCTCCGGGAGGCCGCCGGGGTCACCGTGCTGGCCACCAGCCGGCAGCCGCTGGACGTGCCCGGCGAGTGGATCTGGACGGTCGCCCCGCTGCCGGTCCACCCGGACGGCGAGGACGACGGAGCGGGCGGGTGCGGGAGCGCGAGCGGCCAGGGGGAGGACTGGACCGGCGGGGACGCCGTCCAGCTGTTCGCCCAGTGCGCCGCCGCCGCGGTGCCCGGGTTCACCGTCCACGAGGGCAACCGCGCGGACGTGCTGCGGCTGTGCCGCCGGCTGGACGGGATGCCGCTGGCGATCGAGCTGGCCGGGGTGCGGCTGCGCGCGGTGGACCTGGCCGAGCTGGTCGACCGGCTGGACGACCGCTTCCGGCTGCTCACCGGTGGTCGGCGGGCGGCGCTGCCGCGCCATCAGACCCTGCGCGCCGCGGTCGAGTGGAGCTTCGACCTCTGCACCGCCCAGGAGCAGCTGCTGTGGTCCAGGCTCTCGGTCTTCGCCGGGTCCTTCGACCTCGCGGCGGCCGAGGAGGTCTGCGCGGGCGGCGAGCTGAGCGGGGAGGACCTGCTGGTGGCGCTGGTCGGCCTGGTCGACAAGTCGGTGGTGCTGCGGGTCCGGGACTCCGGATCCTGCTACCGGATGCTGGACACCCTGCGCGAGTACGGGGCCGAACGGCTCGCCGCGAGCGGGGAGCAGGACGCCGGGCGCGCCCGCCACCTCGCCCGCTACCTGGCCCTGGCCGCGACCTTCGACTCCGACTTCCTCGCCGACGACCAGATCCCGCAGTACCGCAGGCTGCGCGCCGAGCACGCCGACCTGCGGCTGGCGATCGAGTACGCCCTCGCCGCCCCGGGCCGGCCGGCCCTGGCCGCGGCCCTGACCAGCCACCTGTGGGGGTACTGGCACATCGCCGGCCTGCACACCGAGGGGCGCTACTGGTACGCGAAGATCACCGACCGCTACCCGGAGCGGGTGGGCGAACGCGCCTGGGCGCTGGCCCAGAGCAGCTACCTCGGCGCGTTCCAGGCCGACCCGGAGGCGCTGGCCCAGGCCCAGGAGTGCGTGTCGATCGCGGACGAGCTGGACGACCCGGTCCTGGCCGGCCGCGGCCGGGTCTATCTGCACCTCTCGCTGACCTTCCAGGGCCGCCACGCCGAGGCGGCCCGCGCGGGGGAGGAGGCCGAGGCACTGCTGGAAGCGGTGGGCGACGTGGTCGGGCTGATCACCCTGGAGACCCAGACCGGCTACCTGCACCATCTGGCGGGCGACCTGGACAGCGCCATCGCGCCCTGCGAGCGAGGGCTCCGACGGCTGGGCGAGCGCTCCGCCGAGGGCTGGGTGCGCGGTTATCTGCACTATGTGATCGGGGTGGCCTGCTTCAGCCGGGGCGAGCACGAGCGCAGCACCCAGTCCGCGACCACCGCCCTGCGGATCAAGTACGAACTGGGCGACGGCGTCGGCATGGCGTACTGCCTGGAGCTGCTGGCCTGGCTGGCGGTCCGCGAGCAGCGGTTCACCGACGCGGTGCGGCTGCTGGGCGCCGCCGACCCGCTCTGGCAGGGGGCCGGGGCCCGGCTCGGCGGCACCGCGATCATGGAGGAGCTGCACCAGTCGGCGCTGCGCTCGGCCCGGGCGTCCCTGGGCGCCGAGCGCTGCGCCGCGCTGCGGCAGGAGGGGGCCCGGCAGCCGCTGGAACGGGTGGTCGCCCGGGCGACCGAGCGGCCCCGCGGCACACCGCGGTCGCGGACCGGTACGCGGCACGGCCGCAGCCCGCTGACGCAGCGTGAGCGCGAGGTGGCCCTGCTCGCCGCCGAGGGCCGGTCCAACCGCGAGATCGCCGAGCACCTGGTGATCTCCAAACGCACCGTGGACGCGCATGTGGAACGGATCCTGGCCAAGCTGGGCATCCCGGCCCGGGGCCAGATCGCCGCCCGGATGGACATCGACCCGGGAGTGGGCAGCGGGGTGTCCTAGGGGGTGTCTGGCCGGGGCGGAGGCTCCGTGGCGGTTTTTGGACGTGGTCTCAGCTTAGACAACGTTGTCAGGTACGATCGGACAACGTTGGCACTCGAACAGCGGACCCGGCCGACCGACCTGGAGGTACCCCATGAGCGCGCCGTCGGCCGTGACAGCCAAGGAACGGGCGGCAGCCTCGGGGCAGCTGCTCGCCGCCGTGGACATCGGCGGGACGAAGATCGCCGCGGGTCTGGTCGACCGGACCGGTGAGCTGCTGTGCCAGGTCAGCCGCCCCACCCCGGCCCAGGAGTCCGGCGGCGCCGTACTGACGGCGGTGCACGCGGCCGTCGAGCAGCTCGCCGCCGATCCGCGCTGGGGGCGGGTGGCCGCCCTGGGCATCGGCAGCGCCGGGCCGGTGGACACCGCCCGCGGCACGGTCAGCCCGGTCAACATCCCGGGCTGGCGCGACTTCCCGCTGGTCCGGTCGATGGCCGCGCATCCGGCCCTGGCCGGGCTCCCGATGGTGCTCGGCGGGGACGCGGTGGCCATGGCCGCGGCCGAGCACTGGCGCGGCGCGGCCCGCGGACACGCCAACGCCCTGTGCATCGTGGTCTCCACCGGGGTCGGCGCCGGGCTGATCCTGGACGGCGCCGTGTACCCGGGGCCCACCGGCAACGCCGGACACCTGGGCCACATCTGCGTCGACCTCGACGGCGACCCCTGCGCCTGCGGGTCGCGCGGCTGCGTCGAGGGCCTGGCCAGCGGCACGGCCATCGCCCGGCGGGCCCTGCGCGACGGCTGGCAGCCGCACGGCTCCGACACCTCCGCCGGCGCGGTCGCCGCCTCCGCGCGGCGGGGCGACCCGATCGCGCTGGCCGCCTTCGACCGGGGCGCGCAGGCGCTCGCCGCCGGGATCGCCGCCACTGCCACCCTGGTCGAGATCGACCTCGCCGTCATCGGCGGAGGCGTCGCCCAGGCCGGTGACCTGCTGTTCGCCCCGCTGCGGCGGCACCTGGCCCGCTACGCCACGCTCTCCTTCACCTCCGCGATCCGGGTCGTCCCGGCGGCCCTGGGCACCGACGCCGGGCTGGTGGGCGCGGCGGCCCTGGCCGCGCCCCGCCTCGGCGCGACGGCAGCGCCGCCGTCCTGACCCGGTCCCGGTGGACGTTCCGGCCTCAGTCGACGCGGCGGTCGTCGATCGCGTCCCGGTTCCAGGTGATGCCCAGGCCCGGGCGGTCCGGGGCGACGGCGTGCCCGTCCACGATCTCCAACGGGTCGTCGGTGATCGCGTGCAACTGCGGAATATGCTCCACGTAGCGGCCGTTGGGCACCGCCGCGGCCAGGCTGACGTGCAGTTCCATCAGGAAGTGCGGGCAGACCTGGACGTTGAACGCCTCGGCGAGGTGGGCCACCTTCAGCCAGGGTGTGATCCCGCCGACCCGCGCCGCGTCGACCTGGACGATCGAGGCCGCCCCCCGGGCCAGGTACTCGCGGAACTGGGCGACGGAGTAGAGCGACTCGCCGACCGCCACCGGGATCGAGGTGGAGCGGGCCAGCAGGGCGTGCCCGGCCACGTCGTCGGCGGGCAGCGGCTCCTCGAACCAGGCCAGGTCCAGGGGCTCGAAGGCGGCGGCGCGGCGGCGGGCCTCGGCGTGGGTCATCGACTGGTTGGCGTCGACCATGATGTCCAGGTCCGGGCCGACCGCCTCCCGTACCGCGCGCAGCCGTTC
Source organism: Streptacidiphilus alkalitolerans (assembly GCF_042511045.1). Lineage (NCBI taxonomy): Bacteria > Bacillati > Actinomycetota > Actinomycetes > Kitasatosporales > Streptomycetaceae > Streptacidiphilus > Streptacidiphilus alkalitolerans. The sequence continues at coordinate 302,374 of NZ_JBHEZX010000003.1, read as the reverse complement.
CAGGTCCTGGCCCGCACCGGGCTTGCCCACCTTGAGTTTGACGCCGCGCCAGCCCGCGGACCGCGAGGCCAGCGCGCCGGAGACCAGTTCCTCGGTGGTGAGGTGCAGCCAGCCGCCCTCCGTGTCGTACAGCGGGACCTCGCGGCGGAAGCCGCCGGCCAGCCGCCACAGCGGCTCGTCCGCGCGCAGGCACTTCAGGTCCCAGAGGGCGGTGTCCACCGCGGCCAGGGCCAGCGAGGTGATCACGCCGACGGTGGTGGCCCGGGTGGATCCGAACAGGTCGAACCAGACCGCCTCCACGGCCCGGGCGTCCTGCCCGGGCAGCCGGGGCAGCAGGTGCTCCCTGAGCATCGCCAGGACCGAGCGGCCCCCGGTGCCGATCGTGTAGGAGTAGCCGGTGCCGGTACGGCCGTCGTCGGTGCGGATCTCAACGAGGACGGTCTCCTGCTTGACGAACGACTGCACGGCGTCGGTCCGCTTCTGATCCACCTCCAGATCGACCAGGTAGGCACTGGCGCTGACGATCACGGTCATCTCTGCCCTCTTCGATCGTATAGTTTCCATGAGGCTAGACCGGATTTATGGTCAGTCAAGGGGGAGTCTGTCAGCAGATCCTGTAGGATCCTGGAAACTGGGAGGGTGGACGATGGCGCAGCCGGAACCACGGCGACAGGTGCTCGCGGACACGGTCCACGACACGATCCGGCAGCGGCTGCTGGAGCACGCCATCGAACCCGGGTCCAAGCTCAACATCAACGCGCTGGCCCTGGAGCTGGAGGTCTCCCCGACCCCGGTGCGCGAGGCGCTGGCCCGGCTGGAGGCCGACGGGCTGGTGCTGAAGCGCACCCTGGCCGGCTACACGGCGGCCCCGCTGCTCAGCGGCCAGGAGTTCGACGAGCTGTTCGAGCTGCGGATGCTGCTGGAACCCGCCGCCGCGGCCCGCGCGGCCGAACGCGCCGACGCCGCCGACCTGCGGGCGCTCGCCGGGCAGCTGGCCGAGATGCGCGAGGCCCGGGCGGCCGGCCCGGACCGGGCGCTGCAGTCGTTCGTACGCCAGGACGCGCTGTTCCACGACCGGATCGCGGCGGCCGGCGGCAACGGACTGCTGCGCGGCAGCCTGGAACGGCTGCACGCGCACACCCATCTCTACCGGCTCTACTTCCGCGAGGGCATCGCCGAGGAGACCTGCCGGGAGCACGAGCGCATCCTCGACACCCTGCGTGAGCACGACGCCGACGCAGCGGCCGCCACCATGCGTACCCACCTGCGCCGCGCCCGCGAACGCCTGCTCGGGGCCCTGCCGGAGGCCCTGCCCGACGCCGCCCGCTGAGTACGGCGTGTAACGCTTCTTGAGGCCCGAGCCAAGTAGAGATGTAAGGCATTGCTCGTCCGTTCAAGGAGTCATCCGTGCAAGCGGAGCATTCAACAGCACCACCCGTGCGTGATCCGGCCGGGTTCGCCGTGTTCTACCAGCAGCAGTTCGACACCGTGCTCGGCTTTGTCACCCGGCGCACCGACAGCCCGCACCTGGCCGCGGACCTGACCGCCGACATCTTCCTGGCCGCGCTCGAGCAGGCGCACACCTACGACGCCCGGCGCGGCGCACCGGTCGCCTGGCTCTACGGCATCTCCCGCAACGTCCTGGCCGCCCACTTCCGGGGCAGTGCCCGCGAGCAGCGGGCCGCCGCCCGGATCGCGGGCCGGCGGCTGCTGGACGACCAGGACGTCAGCGCGATCGAGGGCCGCATCGACGCCGCCCGCGACGCCCGGCAGCTGGCGGCGCAGCACGCCGCCCTGTCCGAGCCGCTGCGCGCCGTGCTCGACCTGGTGGCCCTGGACGGGCTGAGCGTCCGCGAGGCCGCGCAGGCCCTGGGCATCAGCGCGGCCACCGCCCGGGTGCGCCTGCACCGCGCCCGCAAAGCCCTGCAGCGTGTCGACACGCTGACCACCGCATCCCTGTACGCCGTCTCGGAGGCCCGCTCATGACCACCCCCGTGCACTTCCGGCAGCAGCTCGCCGAGGAACTCACCGCCCGCGCCGAGGCCCTGTCGCCCCCCGCGACCGTGACCCGGCGCCCGCGCCACACCCGGCGGATCGCCGTCACCGCGCTGGGCCTGGCCGCGGCCGTCACCGCGGTGGTGCTGATCCCGCACGCGGGCCGCACCACGGCCGCACCGCCGCAGGCCGGAGCGGGGCAGGCCACCGCCGGCGCGCACACCGGCAGCGCGCCGGTGCTGAGCAACGCCTCCTACACGGTGGCCCCCCGCAAGGACGGGACCGTCACCATCCAGGTGACGGGCGCGAAGCTGTCCGGACTCCAGGGGGCGCTGCGCAGCCTGGGCGTGCCCGCCGTGGTCCTGAAGCTCGCGGACTCCTGCCCCGCCAAGGTCAGCACCGACGACGCCCACCTCGACGCGGTCCAGTCCTTCGACCCGAAGAACGGGCGCCTGATGGTGATCCGGCCCAGCGCCATCCCGCGCGGCGACAGCCTGGTCCTGGTCCAGCACATCCTCAAGGGCGACCTGCACCCGAGCACCATGGGCTCCATGGAGGTCCTGCTCGCCCACGGCGAGCCCACCTGCTTCCCCGCCTCCCAGGCCAACATCATCGGCGAGGGCTAGCACCTCTGCCCGACCGCACAGCAGTCAGGGGCCGACGCGAACCCACCGCGCCGGCCCCTGAACTCGTGTGCCCCCGGCAGGATTCGAACCTGCGACCCTTCACTTAGGAGGCGAATGCTCTATCCCCTGAGCTACGGAGGCGCGTCAGGACCCCGGCAAGCACAGATCGCAGCGACAGGCACGACGTGCCCTCCTGCGATCCGATGCGGCCCGGAGCCTCAACTCTCTCAGCCTAGCGGATCGTGTCGCCTTCGGGCACGCACGATCACTTCCGGCCCGGAGGGCGCGGTCGGCCCCCGCACGAAGGCGGTATCTCCGTTGCCGGGGGCGGGCGGCGGGGGCAGTATCGACGGGTGTTTGAGCTGCTGCCCGGGACGGGCCTTGTGCTGCCGCGTCAGGTGGGCGTGCTGAGCTTCGGCATGTCCGAGCGGGACGCCCAGTGGGCGGTCGCGAGCCTGGCGGATGTGCGGGAGTCGTGGGCCTGCGGGGCCGGGTGGGCCTTCACGGCCGCGTGGGACGGCCTGGAGCTGTCTGCCTTCGGTGACTGTGAGGACCGGCAGGGCCGCTCCGAGCTGGACCGGAACGGGCTCGCCTCGGTCGCTCTCCACCGGTGGCCGGAGACCCTCACCGGGCCGTCGGCCGTTCCCGTGGTCCTGGACGGTGTCGACGTCTTCGGGTATCCGGCCGCGGAGGTGCTGGATGCGCTCGCACCGGCCGGCCACCCCAGTGTGTGGCTCCCCCCGGTGTCCTCCGGGAGTTATCTGCGGGAGGTCTGGGTGCGCTGCCTGCCGATCGATCGTCCGGCGCCGACCCGCGCCTGAGCGGGAAGCCTCGCTGTCACATCTGCGGGGGCTGTTCTGTCCTCTCTGGTGAGTGGACAGCACAACCGGCGGCAGTGGAGAGGGAGAGCGATCGGCATGCGCATCGCGGTGGCAGGTGGGACGGGGCTGGTCGGACGGTACGTGGTGGACGCGCTGGGGCGGGCGGGGCACGAGCCCGTGGTGCTGGCGCGGGCGTGCGGGGTGGATCTGGTCAGCGGGGCGGGATTGGACGACGCGCTGGTCGGGGTCGGCGCCGTGATCGACGTCGGCAATGTGACGACCACGCGGAAGCGGCCGGCGGTGGCGTACTTCACGGCGAGTACCACGCGGCTGCTCGCCGCCGGGCGGAGGGCCGGGGTGGGGCACCACGTCGCGCTGTCGATCGTGGGCGTCGACCGGGTGGACTTCGGCTACTACCTGGGGAAGCGGCGGCAGGAGGAACTGGTGCTGGCGGCGGGGACGCCGTCCAGCGTGCTGCGCGCCACCCAGTTCCACGAGTTCGCCGGGCAGGTGCTGGACCGGGCCCGCGGGCCGGTGGCCGTGGTGCCGCGGATGACGGTGCAGCCGGTGGCGGCCTCGGAGGTGGCCGAGGCGCTGGTCGCGCTGGCGGCCGGACCGGCGGTCGGGATGGCCCCGGAACTGGCCGGGCCGCAGCGGGAGGAGCTGGTCGACCTGGCCCGGCGGGTGCAGTGGACCAGGGGCGGCGCCGGCGGTCGTCGCCAACGTCTGCTGGCGGTACGGCTGCCGGGCGCGGCGGGGCGGGCGATGGCCGGGGGAGCGCTGCTGCCCACCGGGCCCGGCCCGCGTGGACAGCAGACGTTCACCGAGTGGCTGGCCGCCGCCGAGGAACCCCCGGCGGCGGCCTGACCGCACTACTTCCAGGAGTCGTTGAGGGTGGCGCTGCCCGAGGCGGGCGTGGTGCTGGTGCGGTTGGCGCCGCTCTCCCAGGTGACGTTCCCGCTGCCGTCCTTCTTGATGTACTTGTACTCGAAGGCGGTGCCGGGCGGCAGTGACAGCGTCCCGGCCCAGACCGGGTAGGTCGCGGAGGAGAGCAGGACGGCACTGCTGGTGTTCCAGCTGCCGAGGGCGGGGATGGAGCCGACCAGGTAGACGTTCTGGCCGAGGACGGTGGTCGCGTTCTCCTTGAAGGTCTCGCTGACAGCGCCGGCGGTAGCGCTGGCCGTCGGCGTGGGCGTCGCCGTGGCCGTGGGTGAGGCCGTCGCGCCGGAGCCGGTCCACACGTCGCTGACCGCGCCCGACCCGGTCGCCGCCGTGGTCAGGGCCATGTTGTTGCCCGGCTCCCAGGTGACGTTGCCGCCGGCGTCACGGGCGATGTACTTGTACTGCACCGCGGTGGAGGCCGGCAGGCCGCTGACCGTGACGGTCCAGTAGGCGCCGTTCTGGGTCATCGGGATCGCGCTGGCCGGAGCCCAGTTGGAGAGTGCGGCGATCGACCCGGTGAGGTAGATCGGCGCGGTGCCGGGCGCGCCCGCGACGGTGAAGGTCTCGGTGATGCCGGAGGCGGGGGTGCCGGTCCCGGTGGGCGTGGGCGTCGGGGTGGACGTGGCCGTTCCGCCGACCAGGTCGGTGCTGTCGAAGGCGACCGAGTCCTTGGCCGGGACGGTCACACTGGCGTTGCCGCTGCCGTCCACGGTGACCGCGGCGCCGCTGCAGCTGCCGTTGCTGACCGTGCCGTGCACGATGTCGCAGTAGCTGCCCGCGGCGAGGCCGGTGGCGAAGGTCCTGGTCTGCGCCGAGCCCTCGTTGTTGATGGCGATCCAGCCGGCGTTGCCGCGGCTGAAGGCGATCAGGTTGGAGCCGTCGTCGTACCAGTTGGCGACCGACTGCCCGGCGGTGTGGTTGTGCCAGGCGACCAGGTGGTTCACCCCGGTGATCCGGTCGGTGCACTCCCAGCCGCTGCCGCAGGTGGTGTCGGTGACGAAGCCGTTGCCGTCGGCCGGCGGCGAGTCGTCGCGGCCGTTGAAGTCGAATCCGGCGTAGACCTCGGGAGTGCCGTAGCCCCAGGCGAGTTCGAACTCGGTGGCGAGGGTGTTGGTCGCGCCGGACTTGTAGCTGAGGGTGGAGCCGTCGCGCTCGGTGTCGTGGTTCTCGACGAAGACCAGTTCCTTGTTGCTGGGCAGCAGGCCCCAGGAGGAGCCGAAGGTCTTCAGGTTGGCGATGTTGCCGTTGAACTGCTGGGCCAGGTCGTCGGCGTAGTCGAAGCCGAGCAGGCTGCCGGTGCCCTCGAAGGCGGACGGGGCGAGCTGCCCGGTGCTGCCGAGCGCGACCTCCTGGGCGACGTAGGGGGCGGTGCCGTCGGCGGTGGTGTTGAGCTTGGACTCGATCGCGGCCAGGTCGGTCTGGCCGATGTGCTTGGCGGCGTCGACCCGGAATCCGGAAACCCCGTAGCCGATCAGCTTATTGAGATAGCCGGCGATCTCGGTGCGGACGTAGTCGGACTCGGTGCGCAGGTCGGCGAGGTCGGACAGCTCGCAGTGGGTGACCTCGTTGAAGTCGTTCCAGTTGTGGATCTGGTCGTCGGACTCGGAGCAGTCGTTGGGGTAGTTGTGGAAGTCGGCGCTGGAGTACAGGCCGGGGTAGTTGTACTTGCTGTAGCCGGTGACCCCGCCGTAGGAGCTGCTGCCCTGCCCGGTCATGTGGTTGATCACGGTGTCCACGTACACCTTGACCCCGGCGGCGCGGCAGGTGGAGACCATGGCGGCGAACTGGGCCTCGTTGCCCATCCTGCTGGTCAGGTTGTAGTCGACCGGCTGGTAGATCTCCCACCAGGGGTGTCCGGAGGCGGTGGTGGAGTCCTGCGGGGGTGCGACCTGGACGCCGCCGTAGCCGGAAGGGCCGAGCACGGTGGTGCACTCGTTGCCGACCGACTTCCAGTTCCACATGAAGAGGTTGGCGATGACGTCGCTGCTGTTCATGGCCGCGTGGGCGGTGCCGGCACCGGCGACCAGGGTCAGCGGGACGATGCCCGCGGTGAGCAGCGCGCCGGAGGCGAGGGCGGCTCGCAGACGGCCGGTACGGCCTCTGCGCGGACGTGCCTGCGGGGGTTGACGGCGCATCAGGGACTCCCTGGGTGGAGGGTTGTTGAGGCCTGACCATGCTCGGGGTGCCGTGGGCGCGTCAATACTCCTGCAGAAAGTTCTTGCAGAATCTTGCAGAGCGAACTGCTGATACCTTTCAGCCCCTGCCGTCACTTGCGCACGGCTCCGCAGCCGGAACAACCGGTTCCGCTGCTCCGTTGCCACCAGCATGGACATCCTTCGCTACACGGCCTTCAGCACCGATCCCTCCGGCGGCAACCCCGCCGGGGTCGTCCTCGACGCGAGCGGACTGGACCCGGCGGCAATGCTCGCCGTCGCGGCGGAGGTGGGCTACTCGGAGACGGCCTTCGTCACCGGACGTGACGGCGGCCAGGGCGGGGGCGGCCGTGGCTTCGACGTCCGCTACTTCAGCCCCCGGGCGGAGGTCCCGTTCTGCGGCCACGCCACCGTCGCCACCGGCGTCGCCCTGGCCGACCACCTCACCGGACCCGGCGAACTGCTGTTCCGGACCCGGGCCGGGGAGGTCCCGGTGACCGTGGCCGCAGGGCCGGACGGGGTGATGGCGGCCACGCTGACCAGCGTCGACCCCCAGGTCCACCCGGTCGGCGAGGCCGAGGTGGCCGAGGCGCTGCGGCTGCTCGACTGGCGCGCGGGGGACCTGGACCCCGCGCTGCCGCCGCGGATCGCCTACGCCGGCGCCCGGCACCTGGTCCTCGCCGTGCGGACCAGGGAGCGGCTGGCCGCCCTGGCCTACGACTTCGAGGGGCTGGCCGGGTACATGACGGAGCGTGATCTGACCACGCTGCAGCTGGTCTGGCGGGAGAGCGCCGACACCTTCCACGTCCGCGACCCGTTCCCGGTCGGCGGCGTGGTCGAGGACCCGGCCACCGGCGCGGCGGCGGCGGCCTTCGGCGCGTATCTGCGCGAGCTGGGCGAGGTGCCGCCGTCCGCGACGCTGACCCTGTACCAGGGCGCGGACCTGGGACGGCCCGGGCTGCTCCGGGTCGAGCTCAGGGCGGGTGACCGCCGGATCCGGGTCTCCGGCGCCGCGGTCCCGCTGCCCTGACCTGCGGCGCGAGGCGGTCAGGCGGCCCGTACCGCCGCCGGGCGCCGCGCCGCGGCCAGGGCGCGTACCGCGTCCAGGCTGGAGGCGTGGGTGGGGACCCAGCCCAGTTCCGCCCTGGCCCTGGCGTTGGACAGCCGCAGGTCGGTGCTGAGCACGGTGTGCGCCAGCGGTGTCGCCCGCAGCATCCACAGCGGGACGGTCATCGGCCTGGGCGCGCCGAACGCCTCCGCGACCGCGCGGACATGGGCGCCGAAGCTGACCGGGGTGTCGTCGGCGATGTTGTAGGCCCGCCCGGCACGTCCGTTGCGGACCGCCGCGGTCACGGCGGCTGCCGCGTCCGCCACCGACACCCAGGACAGCAGCATCCCGTGCTCGGCGACCACCGGCAGCGAGCGCTTGCGCAGCATCGGCAGCACGGTGGTGTCGGTGACCCCGGCACCGTGGAACAGGCCGAAGCGCAGCGCGACCCCCTCGATGCCGTCCGTGCCGAAGGTGAGCTCCTCCTTCGCCCGCATCGCGCCCACGTGCCGCTCCAGCCAGGCATTGCTGCCGCGGGGGCCGAACGGGGTGCTGTCCTCGGTGACCAGGGCGCCGTGGTGGTCGCCGTATCCGTAGCCGAACATCATCGACTCGGAGATGAAGCGGCGGGCGTCGGTCGCCCGGGCGGCCTCGATCAGGTGCGGGGTGCCCTCCAGTCGGAGGGCGTTGGTCCCGGCCATGCTCTGGTGCCGGGCCAGCGACTGGCCGGCCAGCGCGGTCGCGGCGTGCACCACCACGTCGAACCGCAGGCCGTCCACGGCGCGGAGGACGGCGTCCCGGTCGAGCAGGTCCGCCCGCAGCTCGTTGGCCGCGCCCCGGCCGAGTCCGGAGACCTGGTGTCCCTCGGCGGTCAGCAGCTCGCGGACGCGCTGCCCCAGTGTGCCGCTTCCGCCTGCCAGCAGGATCCTCATCGTCCTTCTCCTCATCTCCACCGGTTCGAGTGCCTGTCACCAGTGAGGACAGGACGGCGGCGGAGGATGTGACACGTGGCAGGCTTATGCAATAGTTAGGACAGCCTAACCTAACCTCCTAGGTCGCCTGGAGCCCCCATGCCCGTAGCCGCCCCCGTAGCCGCCCCCGCCGTCGCACCTGTTGCCCCCGTTGAGGTCGCCCCGTTCCGACTCTTCTCCGCGCATGTCGTGCGGACGGAACGGCTCACCCCCGGCATGACCCGGGTGACCTTCGGCGGTGACGACCTCGCCGGGTTCGTCAACGGCGGCCGCGACCAGCGGATCAAGCTGCTGTTCCCGTCGGAGGGCCAGACCGAGCCGATCCTGCCGGACCAGGACGCCAACGGCGGGTGGTACCGCGCCTGGCAGCGGATGCCCGCCGCCTGGCGCCCCGTCATGCGCACCTACACGGTCCGGGCGCAGCGGGTCGTGCAGGGCGAGGTCGACGTCGACCTCGCCCTGCACGCCGGCGCCGCCGAGGGCCCCGCCTCGCGCTGGGCCAGGGCGGCCCGTCCGGGCGACCGGGTCGGCATCTTCGGCCCGGCCGTCCCGGACGCGGGCGGCGTCGAGTTCCAACTCCCGGCGGACGCCGGGTGGGTGCTGCTTGCGGGCGACGAGACCGCGCTCCCGGCCATCGGCGCCATCCTGGAGTCCCTGCCCAGCGGCTTCCCCGCCGAGGTCTTCCTCCGCGCCGCCGACCCGGCCGACCGGCAGGACCTGCGCACGGCCGCCGCCGCCCGGTTCCACTGGCTGCACGGCGACACCCTCCTCTCCCGTGCGGTCGCCGCGGCCTCGGCCGACTTCCGGTCGGAGGCCCCGTACGTGTGGCTGGCCGGTGAGGCCGCGCAGGTCCGCGCGATCCGCCGCCACCTGGTCAACCAGCGGGCCTTCAGCCGGGAGTCGGTGACCTTCATGGGCTACTGGCGCCAGGGCCGCTCCGAGGACGCCTGAGCGGACGCCCGCGGAGCGGCTCCCTTCCGCCTAGCTGGTGGTCTTCGCCTTGGTCAGGTCGTAGACGGTCACCCCGTCCACCGTGCTGGAGCTGTAGTGGGCCGCGACCCAGCTGGAGATCTGGCTGGAGTCGCTGCTGCCGCCGGTCCCGGCACCGCCGCCCATGCCCGTTCCGCCGCCGATGAAGTAGTGGATCTTTCCGGCGTGGACGTACTGCTCGAACTGGGCCAGGGTCGGCGCCGGGTCGGTGCCGTTGAAGCCGCCGATGGACATCACCGGTTCGCCGGTGGCCAGTTGGTAGCCGGAGGCGTTCTGGGAGCCGATGGCCGCCGCGGTCCAGGTGTACCGGGAGGCGTCGGCCTTGAGCAGCGCGGTGATCGCGGTGCCCGGGGTGGAGCCGTTCAGGAAGGTCCCGCCACCCCCGCCGCGGCCCGCGCCGCCGGCGGCGGCACCGCCCCCGGCCGTACCGCCCGCGCCGCCGCGCGGGCCGGTGCCGCCGCCGGGGAAGCCCTGCGGCGGGGTGCCGCCCGTGCCTGCCCCGCCGACAGCGCCGCCGCCGGCACCGCCGCCCGGCGCGCCCGCGCCGCCGCCGAAGCCGCCGCGCGCTCCGCCGAAGCCCCCGCCCCCGCCGCCGAAGCCGCCGCCGGCCACGGTCGGCCCCGCCGTCGGCAGGGAGCCGCCGTGCGCGGTGCCGGCCGTCTGCAGGGTGTAGGCCGCGGGCCCGGCCAGGGAGGCGATCAGGCCGGTGATGGCGAAGGTGCGGGCGATCCCGGTCGGCAGCTGCCCGGCGAAGACGATGCCCAGCGCCGCCAGCATCCCGACGACCAGCACCGCGTACCGGAGCCAGGGGTACCAGTCGGCGCTGCGCTCCAGCAGCACGTACGACCACACCGCGGTCGCACCCACCGCCAGCGCCAGCGTCGCCGACCCGAACCAGCTCTGCCGGCGCTGCCACAGCAGCACGCTGCCCATGCCGACCAGCGCCGCGATGTACGGGGCCAGCGCCACGTTGTAGTACGGGTGGAAGATCCCCTTCATCAGACTGAACGTCAGAAACGTGGTCAGCAGCGCGATTCCCCACAGCACGAAGGCCGCCCGCTGCCGGTCGGTCCTGACGGTGCGCCAGGTCGCCCAGACCCCGGCCGCGAGCAGCAGCAGCGCGGCGGGGAGCAGCCAGGCGATCTGTCCGCCCATCTCGGAGCCGAACAGCCGGCCGAGACCGGTGGCACCCCACATCCCGGTGCCGCCCGCGCCGCCGCCCCCGCCGCCCACGCTTCCGGTCTCGGCGCCGCTGAGCCGCCCGAACCCGTTGTAGCCGAAGGTCAGTTCGAGGAAGCTGTTGTTCTGGCTGCCGCCGACGAACGGCCGGTACGCGGCCGGGGTGAGCTCCACGATGGCGACCCACCAGCCGCTGCTGACGACCAGGACCAGCGTGGCCACCAGCAGTTGCCTGATCCGCCGCCACATCCCGGTGGGGGCGAACGCCAGGTAGGTGATGCCGAGCGCGGGCAGGATCAGGAACGCCTGCAGGGTCTTGGCCAGGAACGCCGTCCCGACGCACGCGCCGGCCAGCACCAGCCAGCGGGTCTGCGCCTGCTCCTGGGCCCGCAGCACGGCGTAGCCGGCGAGCGCCAGCAGCAGCGCCAGCAGCGCGTCCGGGTTGTTGAAGCGGAACATCAGCGCCGCGACCGGGGTGAGCGCCAGCACCGCGCCGGCGATCAGCCCCGCCGCGGGGGTGAAGCGGCGGCGGACCGCCGCGTACACCACCGCGACGGTGGCGACGCCCTCCAGCGCCTGCGGGACCAGGATGGCCCAGGCGTTGACCCCGAAGATCCGGGTGGAGATCTCCATCGGCCACAGCGAGGCCGGCGGCTTGTCCACGGTGATGAAGTTGGACGCGTCGGAGGAGCCGTAGAACATCGCCTCCCAGCTCTTCGTCCCGGCCTGGACCGCCGCCGAGTAGAACTGGTTGGCCCAGCCGGACGCGCCGAGGCCCCACAGGTAGAGCACGGCGGTGGCCAGCAGCAGGCCGACGAAGGCGGGCCGCACCCAGCGCGGGTCGCGCGCTGGTGCGCCGGGTGCGGGCGGCCCGGCGTCGGGCGCCGACGGAATGCCGGCAGGCGGGAGGACGTGGGGTTGCGGGGCGGTCTCGGTCATCGGGGAACCTTCTCGGGGCTGCGGACTGGACACCCTCCCAATCTCGCCCGCCGCCCTGTCGTCGACGTATGCCGGTGCTGTGAGACGGCTATCGGTTGACGACCTGTTGGTTGACGACCCGTCGCTTGACGGCCAGCAGCTCCGTCGGCTCGGACGCCGCCTGCGGCAGCCGCACCGCGAACACCGTCCGGCCCGGTTCGCTCTGCACGCTGACCTGGCCGCCGTGCGAGGCGGCGACGGCCGCGACGATGGCCAGGCCGAGGCCGGTGCTGCCGGCCGCGCGGGAGCGGGAGCTGTCGCCCCTGGCAAAGCGTTCGAACACCGTGGGCAGCAGTTGCTCCGGGATCCCGGGCCCGTTGTCGGTGATCCGCAGCTCGCAACTGCGATCGGCGGCGGTGCTGCTGACCGAGGCGGTGACCACGGTTCCGGCCGGGGTGTGCTTGCCCGCGTTGGCGAGCAGATTGACCAGCACCTGGTGCAGCCGGTGCGCGTCGCCGTCCACCATCACCGGGTCGTCCGGGAGGTCCACCTGCCAGCGGTGGCCCGGGCTGGCGGCGTGGGCGTCCCGTACCGCGTCCATGACCAGCGGGGACAGGTCCAGCGGTGCGCGGTCCAGCGGGCGTCCGGCGTCCAGGCGGGCGAGCAGCAGCAGGTCCTCGACCAGCCGGGTCATCCGCGCGGCCTCCGACTCCACCCGGCTCAGCGCGTACGCGGTGTCCGGCGGCACGGTCTCCCGGCCGCGCCGGGTCAGCTCGGCGTAGCCGGCGATGGACGCCAGCGGGGTGCGCAGCTCATGGCTGGCATCGGCGACGAACTGCCGGACCCGGGTCTCACTGGCGTGCCGCGCGGCGAGGGCGCTGGCGACGTGCTCGATCAGCCGGTTCAGCGAGGCGCCGACCTGCCCGGCCTCGGTCCTGGTGTCGGTGTCCGCCTCGGGGACCCGGACCAGCTCGCCGACCTCGCCGCGGTCGAGCGGCAGCCGGGAGATCCGCACGGCGGTCGCGGCGACCCGGTCCAGCGGTCGCAGCGAGACCCTGATCAGCGCGAAGGAGAGGAAGCCGGCCGCGATCAGGCCGCCCACGGTGACCACGGCCTCGACCGCGATCAGCTGGTTGACCGTCGTCTCGATGCCGTTGATCGGGACGGCGACCACTTTGGTGTCGCCGGTGTCGGGATCGAGCTGGGCCCTCACCAGGAAGTCGCCCAGACCGGGCAGGTTGATCGTCACATTGCCGGCCTGGCCAACGGCCGCCGCCAGCGGTGCCGCTTCGGCGGCGGTGAGCGGGGTGATGTTCAACTGCGGCTGCGCGTGGGCGTCGAGGCCGACCACCGGTTGACCGGCGGTCACCGACCCCTTGCTGACCACGGCACCGATCGTCCCTTCGGGGAGGAAGTGGACGAAGGCCAGGGCGCTGTCGCCGCCGCCGGCCTGCTGCACCGGCAACGACCCGTGAGCCGGCCCGCCGCCGGGGTTCGTCCGGCTCTGCGCCTGCTGGAGCCGGTCACCGGCGGAGGCCATCAGGTCGGCCTTCACCGCCAGCGTGATGACCAGGGCGATCACACCGCAGACCACCGCCAGCATCAGCGTCGTGGTGACGAGCAGCCGGGTCCGCAGCGACCAGGTGGACCAGCTCCGGAACCGGCCGGCCCCGCTGCCCGTCGCCGACGTCATCGCCCCGGCGCTCCCGCGTCGGCGGGCTTCAGCACGTAGCCCGCGCCGCGCATGGTGTGAATCATCGGCTTGCGCCCGGCGTCTATCTTCCGGCGCAGGTAGGAGATGTAGAGCTCGACCACATTGCCCTGGCCGCCGAAGTCGTAGGACCAGACCCGGTCCAGGATCTGCGGCTTGCTGAGCACCCGGCGGGGGTTGCGCATCAGGAAGCGCAGCAGCTCGAACTCGGTGGCGGTGAGCCGGATCGAGTCGTCGCCGCGGAACACCTCGCGGCTGTCCTCGTCCAGCGTCAGGTCGCCGACGACCAGCACCGACTCCGAGCGGGCCGCCGCCGCGCCGCTGCGGCGGAGCAGTCCGCGCAGCCGGGCGACGACCTCCTCCAGGCTGAACGGCTTGGTGACGTAGTCGTCGCCCCCGGCGGTGAGTCCGGCGATGCGGTCCTCCACGGCGTCCTTCGCGGTGAGGAACAGCACCGGCACGTCCTGCTGGTCGGCGCGCAGCCGGCGCATCACCTCGAGCCCGCTCATGTCGGGCAGCATCACGTCCAGGATCACCGCGTCGGGACGGAACTCACGCGCGCCGCGCAGCGCTTCGGCGCCGTCGCCTGCGGTGGCGGTCTGCCAGCCCTCGTAGCGCAGGGCCATGGACAGCAGGTCGGCCAGCGGCGCCTCGTCGTCGACCACGAGCACCCGGACGGGGGAGCCGTCGGGGCGGCGGAGGTCGACGGGGGCCGTGTCGGAGGCAGGGGAAGTTGTGGTCATGCCGACACGGTGCCGAGAGCAGATGAGAAATCGATGAGGCCGGTCTGTGGCCGCCCTGTGGATTCTGTGGCAATTTGGTGCCGTTGCTCCCAGCTTCGCTTAACCGACCGCCGCGGCGGTCACAGCAGGCCGAGGTCGCCGAGCTCTTTGTGCAGGTCACTGCGGCTGGGGTCGGCCGGCCCGGCCGGGCCGCCGGAGGCCTGCACCGGGAGGTTCGCCCCCGGGCGCTGCGCGGGCACGGACCCGGCCGGGGCGGGGGCCGCCGCCACCGCCTTCTCCCTGCGGTCCCGCAGCAGCCAGGCGCCGGCCATGCCGCCGATCAGCCCGCCCAGGTGGGCCAGCCAGCTGACCCCGGGCGTGCCCGGCAGCGCGATGGTGACCAGGTAGGCGAAGGAGGCCGCCATCACCACGCCGATCAGGGTGTCGATCAGGTGCCGGTCGAAGATCCCGCGCAGCACCACGTAGCCGAAGTAACCGAAGATCAGCCCGCTGGCGCCCACCCCGAGGGTGTTCGTCCCCTGGAAGAACCACTCGGCGAAACCGCTGGTGAGCGCGACCAGCAGGGTGAGCCAGAGGAAGCGGACCACGCCCCGGTAGGCGGCCAGGAAGCCGAAGACGAACAGCGGCCCGGAGTTGCCCTCGATGTGCTGCCAACTGAAGTGCAGGAAGGGCGAGGTGAGGATCTCGGGGAGCCGGCTGACCCGGAGCGGGATCAGCCCGTACTCCCGGTCCAGCTGGTAGTGGCCGGCCCAGTTGACGATCTGGAGCGCCCAGATGACCACCATGAAGCCGAACATCACAAAGAACGCCTTGCGTGCCTCGGTGATCATCTCTTCGGCCGACTGCGGCCCCGTGCTGGTCCACCCCTGCGTCATGCGCATGTGCGATACCCCCTCGTCAGCCCAACTCTACGGCGGAAGAGGGGCCCTGCGTCAGTGGAAAGTTGCTGTTGGAGATGCTGTGTGGCCGCTGCTAGAGCGAGCGGATGCCCCACTGGTGGGTGACCCGCTCGCCCGGCTCAAGCCGGATCACGTCCTCGCCGGTGGCGAAGGCGTTCGGCGGGCAGCTCATCGGCTCCACCGCGACGCCCGCGCGCCGGTATCCGCCGGGCAGTCCGTCGGCCGAGTAGACCTGCAGCCAGTCGATGCCCTCGCCGACCCAGAGCTCCACGCCCCGGTTGCCGCCGCCGCTGGTCAACCGGACCCTGGCGCGTCCGTCCTGGTCGCGCTGGAGGTCGGTGAACGCGGTGTCCAGCAGGGTGTCGGCGATGCCGCGGGCCTTGCGGAAATCGTACGGGCCGCCGCTGACGTCGTTCCGCTCGCCGGTCGGGATCATCCGCTCGTCGACCGGCAGCCAGGTGTCGGCCGGCAGTTCCAGCACCATCTCGTCGACGCTACCGGGCCCCCGGCCCAGGGTCAGGTAGGGGTGCGCGCCGATGCCGTACGGGGCCGCGGTGGGGCCGACGTTGTGGGCGGAGACCGAGACGCCCAGGCCGTCCTCGCCCAGCTCGTAGGAGGCGGTCAGCTCCAGGATGTGCGGGTAGCCGTGCATCGGGTAGAGCCGCAGGCCGAGGCGGACCGAGGAGGCGTCCTCGGCGACCACCCGCCAGGGCAGCCAGCGGACGAAGCCGTGGCTGGCGTTGTGGTTGGGCGGCTCGCTGATGTCGAGCTGCTGCTGCTGGCCGTCGAACGCGTACCGGCCGTCGCGGATCCGGTTGGGCCACGGCACCAGCAGCTGTCCGGCGCCGCCGGGCGCGGTCTGGTCCACCGGGTGCTTGACGATCAGCGGACGGCCGCGATGGCTGAGGGCGCGCAGGCCCGCCCCCACGCCGGTGACCACCGCGCGGTAGTCGCCGTACTCGATGACCTGCTGGGGGCCGGTGGGGGAGAGGGGCTCCTCGCTGGCGGGAGCGTCGCTGCGATGTGTGCGGTTCGCGTCAACCATGTGCATATCGTCGCACGATTGGTTACAGCACAGGAGCCCCAACGGTCGCAACCGAACCAGCTCCTGCTAGCCTCTCCCCGGACTTGGCATGCGTTCGAATCGCGGAATCGCGTTCGGAAATCTTCGGGAAATCTTCGAGCACCGCGGTCTTCGGTGACGCGGGCAGCGTTCACAGATGCGGGGTAGCAAGGCTGGGAGCCAGGGGGACCGGGGGGACCGGGGCGTCACGGCTGACCCGTACATGAGTACAGGGCAGGGGCTCAAGCGTTGACAGCGAGACATGGTCGGTCGGCCCGGGGCAAGGCCCGGGGACCGGCTTCGAAGCGTTCGGCCAAACACGGGAGGGCCAAGTCACGGCTCTGGGCCGGCGCCGCGGCCGGGCTGGCCGTCGGCGGCCTGGTGGTCGGCGCGGTGGCCGACGCCGCCACCGGGACCGTACCGGCGCCGGTACGGATCGTGGCCGCCGCCCAGCCCGCTCCGGCGCCCTCCACCGCGCTGCAGGCGGACTTCGCCGCGGCGGCGGCTGAGTTCCACGTCCCGGTGGCCGTGCTGCTGGCGGTCTCCTACCAGCAGACCCTCTGGGAGTCGCACCAGGGCGGCCCCAGCATCACCGGCAACTACAACGTGATGGGCCTCACCTCGGTCGGCCGCTCCGACCTGCCGGCCGGTTCCGGGACGGTCGACACCACGCTCCCCGCGCTGCACACCCTGGACGCCGCCGCGGCGCTGATCCAGCAGCCCGACGCGGCGCTGCGCGGCCAGATGGAGCAGAGCGTCCGCGGCGGCGCGGCCCTGCTGGCCTCGTACGAGCAGCAGGCCGAGGGCTCGCTGCCGACCGACCCGGGGCAGTGGTACGCGGCGGTCGCCCGGTTCTCGCAGGGCCCCGACGCGTCCACCCAGGAGCAGTTCGCCGACCGGGTCTACCAGGTCATCGCCACCGGCGCGGCCCGCACCACGGACGACCACCAGACGGTGGCGCTGCGGGCCGACCCCTCGGTCAGGCCGCGGACACCGGCCGCGCTCAGCAGCGCCGGGCCCACCGTGGCCCGCAGCCTCGCCGCCACCCCCAGCCCGGCCCGGCCCTGCGAGGCGGGCACCGCGACCGGGCTGCGGAGCTGCGCCTACCTGGCCGCGGCGAGCGGCAACGTGGAGACGGCGAAGCGTCCGACCGACGGCGACGCCGTCCGCGACATCGTGATCGACACCACCGCGGGCAGCGCCGCCGCCATGGTCAGCGCCATCCGGACGAACAACCCCGCCGCACCGGCCAGCGACCACTTCGTGGTGGCCGCGACCGGTGCGGTCACCCAGCTGGTGCGGACCTCGGACGTCGCCCTGCACGCCGGCAACGACACCCTGGACGCGCACTCCATCGGGGTGGCGAACGAGAGCTACGGCCTCAGGGCCGGCAGTTGGATCTCCGAGCCGGAGTACGCGGCCTCGGCCGCGCTGGTGCGCAACCTGGCCGCGCTCTACGGCATCCCGCTGGACCGGCAGCACATCCTCGGCCACGACGACGTGCCCGCTCCGACCGGCGCCGGCGCCGGCGGCCAGCAGGACGACCCGGGCCCGTACTGGGACTGGGCCCACTACCTGAGCCTGCTGGGCGCCCCGGCGCTGGACGGCACCGGCCTGCCGATGGTCGGCGGCACGGTCACCATCGCCCCCGACTACGCGTCCAACAAGCCGGTGCTCACCGGTTGCAGCGGCGGCGCCTGCGTGGCCCACCCGGCGAACTTCGTCTACCTGCGCACCGCGCCCGCCTCCGCGGCGCCGCTGATCGGCGACCCGCTGCTGCAGTCGGCCGGAGCGGCCCAGGCCGGCACGGGCCTGGCCGACGTCAGCGACAAGGCGGTCTACGGGCAGAGCTTCGTGGTGGCCGCTGTCTCCGGCTCCTGGACCGCGATCTGGTACGGCGGCCAGGAGGCCTGGTTCTACAACCCCGGCGGGGTGAACAGCTACGCCAACAGCAACCCCGGCCAGAGCCTGGTCATACCGAACAGCGGCACCGCGGCGATCGCGGTCTACGGCCGCGCCTACCCGGAGGCCGCCGCGTACACCGCGGCCGGGGTCCCGGCCGACGCCCGGCCGCTGGTGGCGCTGCCGGACTACACCATCACCTCGAACCAGGCGTACACCACCACCGGCTCCACCCCGGTGACCGGCGACTACTACGACTACGACGGCAGGAAGTGCGGCACCGCCGCGTGCAAGGTCGTCATCGGCACCACCCAGTACTACGAGATCCGCTACAACCACCGGCTCGCCTACGTCCTGGCCTCCGACGTGCAGACCATCAAGCCGAAGGCCCCGCCGGCCGGGAACCTGGTGCCGGTCGCGCCGACCCGGGTGCTGGACACCAGGACCGGCACCGGCGGGGTCCCGGTCGCCCGGGTCCCGGCCGGGGGCACGGTCACGCTGCAGGTCACCGGCACGGCCGGGGTGCCGGCCGACGGGGTCACCGCGGTCGTGCTCCAGGTGACCGCGGTCAAGCCCTCCGCACCGGGGTTCATCACGGTCCACCCGGACGGCCGGGCGCTGCCCGCCGTCCCCACGGTCGACTACGGCTACGCCGCGGACCTGGCCCAGTCCGACCTGGCCGTGGTGCCGGTGGTGAACGGCAAGGTCGACTTCTACAACCACAACGGGACGGTCGACCTGGTCGCCGACCTGACCGGCTACTTCACCACCGACGCCACCGTCGGCTCCACCTTCGTGCCCAGCGGCCCGACCCGGATCCTCAGCACGGTCACCGGCACCGGCGCCCCGAAGGCCAGGCTGGGGCCCGGCGGCGTCCTCAAGCTCAAGGTGGCCGGCACGGCCGGGGTGCCGGCCGACGGGGTCACCGCGGTGGTGCTGAACGTGACCGCGGTCGCCCCCACCGCCGCCGGTGCGGTGAGCGTCCACCCGGACGGCTCGGACGGCTCGGGCGCCGGGAATCCGGCGGCGTCGGACCTCACCTTCGGCCCCGGGCAGCTCAGCCCCAGGACGGTGATCGTCCCGGTGCTGGACGGCACGGTGGACTTCTCCAACCGCGCCGGGACGGTCGACCTGGTCGCCGACCTGGACGGGTACTTCACCACCGACGGCAGCGGCGGGATGCTGCACACCGCCGGCCCGGTCCGGGTCATGGACACCCGCGACGGCACCGGGGTGCGGGCCGGCCGGGTGGGCCCGGGGGAGACCGTCACGCTGCAGGTGGGCGGTCGCGACGGGGTCCCGCTGAGCGCCACCGCGGTGGTCCTCAACGTCACCGCGGTCCGGCCCTCGGCCGACGGCTCCGTCACCGTCCTCCCGTACGGGCCGCCGACCGTCCCGACGGCGACCAGCCTCGGCTTCGGCAAGGGCGAGCTGGTCTCCGGCCTGGTGATCGTGCCGGTGGTGAAGGGCCGGGCGGTCTTCTTCAACCGGACCGGGACGGTCGACCTGGTCGCCGACCTGACCGGGTACTTCACCGACTAGCACGCCCCCGGGCCACGGTCGGCACCGTCAGGCTTCCTGCCCCGGTGCCGACCCTCCGGCCCGCTGCTCGCGCTGCCGCTCGGCGATCCAGCGGTGGCCCTCCGCCACCGCCTGCTCCACCGCCTCCATCAGCCGCGGCGTGCTGCGCACCACCCCGCCCTCGCCCAGCCGCGCGGACACCCCGGTCTGCTCCAGCAGCCGCGCGGTGGCCTCGCCGGCTCCGGCGACGATCAGCCGGCCGCCGCAGGCCCGGTGCTCGTCCGCGTACCGGCCGAGCAGCTTCAGCACCGCCGAGGACGGCACGTCCGGGGCGCCGCGGACGGCCAGCACCACCACCGCGCGCTCGCTGCCGTGCGGGTCGGGGCGCTGCGCGTCGATCCGGGGCAGCTCGGCGAAGAGGTTCACCCCGCCGTAGTAGAGCACCGTCACCTGGTCGGAGGGCAGCCGCGGCGGCACCGGCCCCACGGTCCAGTCGCCGTCGCCGGCCGGGGTCAGCGCCACCAGCCGCGACTGCCGGGCCGCCTGCACGCAGTAGAGCAGCAGCGACAGCACCGCGCCGATGATGATGGCCTGCTGCAGCGGCAGTTGAGTGGTCGCCAGGAAGGTCACCACCATGGCCAGCGCGGACAGCCGGGAGGTCCGCAGCACCAGCAGGATGTCCTGGCGCCGCCCGGCGATCAGCTCGATCCCGATCACCAGGATCAGTCCACCGATCACCGGCATCGGGATCCGTCCGGCCAAGGATCCGAACAGCAGCACGATCAGCGCCAGCCACAGCCCCGCGAAGATCCCGGCCCAGCGGGTCTTCGCCCCGGCGCTCACCGCTACCCCGGTCCTGGACAGCGAGCCGCCGGCCGGCAGCGCGGAGGTGAACCCGCCGCCGAGGTTGGCCAGCCCCTGGGCCCGGAAGTCCGCGTTCATGTCCGAGCGGCTGCCGTCCGGGTTGGGCACGGACGCCCCGATCCCGGCCGCCTGCGCCAGCGCGACCAGGGCCACCGACAGCGCGCCGCCCCACAGGTGCGGCATCGCCGACCAGTCGGGCAGCGAGACCGGCGGCAGCGCCCCCGGAATCGTCCCGATGTCCTTGGCCAGCTTCACCCCGGTCCCGAGCACCCCCACCGCCACGGTCACCACCACCAGCGCGACCAGCAGCGCCACCGGTTCCAGGCGCTTGACCCGGTGCGCCGCCAGATACACGCAGACGGTGGCCAGCGCCACCAGTGTCGGCGCGGTCTGCCAGGAGCCGAAGTGGCCGATCCAGTCGCCGAGGTCGGCCAGCTTGTTGTGCTCCGGCGGCTTGTAGCCGGTGGCGTCGTCCAGCACGCCGGTGATGATCTGCACCGCGATCCCGGTCGAGAAGCCGGTCATCACCGCGTTCGAGACGAAGCTGAGCACCACGCCCAGCCGCAGCAGCCCGAACAGCAGCATCACCGCCCCGACCATCAGGGTCAGCGCGGCGACGTTCCCGGCCTTGGTCGGATCGAGCTTCGCGTCCCCCAGCACGCTGTGCGCGGTCAGCGCGATGGCGCTGGTCAGCGTGGTGACCATGAGCACGGTCCGGGCGAGGAGCGAGCCGGCCACGGTCGGCCAGACACCGGCGTAGATGCCGGTGACCGGGTTGAAGCCGCCGATCGAGGCGTAGGCCATGCCCTCGGGGATGCTGAACAGCCCGGTGACCAGACCGGACGAGACGTCCGAGGGCGTGGGCCGGCCGAGCCGCTTCAGGAGTGTTGTCCTCATGGACGGGGCGTCAGCTGCGGCAGCGGCCAGGACCCGGAGGCCACCCCCGGGTCGGGCCCGTACAACCGGATGGCGATGCTGAACGGACCGTCCGGCGCCGGCAGCCAGTTGGCGGCCCGCGCCGGGTCGTCCGGGCGCCGGTGCTGGACGAACAGGGTGAGCCCGCCGTCGGGCTCGTACACCAGGCCAGGGGTGCGGTCGCCGATGGAGTAGCGGTCGATCGGGTTCTCCACCAGCAGCCTGCTGGGCAGCGCGTACATGGTCGCGGACCAGAAGAAGCGGGCCGGGGGCAGCTTCCCGGCCGGGAAGTGCACGGTGTAGTCGCGCCGGGACGCGTCCGGCCGGTTGCCCTCGCTGTCCTGCGCCCAGCCCGCGTACCAGGCCTCCTGGCTCGGCAGCCCGTAGAGGCCCTTGTGCACGCCGACGGCCCGGGTCAGGTAGTCGCGGCCGTGGTCGGCCCGGGTGCCGAACCAGCCGGTGGAGTCGGTGGCGTCGGCCGCCGCCGCGGTGAGCCTGGCCCTGGCGTCGCCGATGCCCTGCCCGACGGCGGAGGCGATCCCGGGGTCCAGCGCGGCGGGCTCGAACTCGCCGTACCCGCTGACGCCCAGCGCGGCCAGCCGGGTCCGCAGCTCGGCCTCCTCGGGCAGCACCGGGAAGAAGCCGAGCAGGAAGTCGAGCACGGTGAGGAACTCCACCGTGTCGAGCGACTCCTCCTTCCAGACCGGCCACACCGGTTCCGGGGCCGGGTCGGGCGGGGGCGTCCCCAGGTGGGCGGACAGCGGGCGGAGCTCGTACTGCTGCTGCAGCGCCCGCAGGGCCGGCACGTCCTCGGGGCCGGCCAGGTAGGTGCGGCCGAGGATCCCGACCAGCTGGGTATCCGCACGGAGCACCCCGTCCAGCCCCGCCGGCAGCGGCCCGTCCCAGCCAGGACCGGCCACCAGGTACGTCCCGGCCCCGGTGCCGGTGGTCCTGGCGCCGACGAAGCCGACGTAGGAGGTGTCCAGCTCGTGGAAGGGGAGCACGTAGTAGCGGTCCTCGGCGGGGACCGACACCACCCAGGGCTCGGCCCGCAGGTCCAGCCAGGCCCAGGAGTAGGGGGTGTCGTTGTTGGGCGTGACCACGTCGGTGTTGGCCGGGGTGAACGGCTGCGAGTAGTGCCGGAAGACGCCGAAGCCCCCGACGAAGCGGGGGTCCTCGCTGTCGACGGCCTGCGGGTACATGGTCCGGTAGTTCTCCAGCAGGGCGTATCCGTAGATCCATGCCTCCGCCGCAGTGCGCCGTGCCTGGTGTGCGTCCACCCCGGAGCCGCCTTTCCTCGCGTCATCACGACAAGCCGGACAACAGGACAATACGGACAGAGTGATCGTAAGTTGAGCAGGCAGGCGGGGCCACAGGAAAGTTCAAAGGCGCCCTATCGATCGTTCAGCCGCCGGGCGGCCCACCGGGGTGCACATCACACCCGGGCCCCCTGGACAGTCGCCCTACTGGCGATTAACTTAACGTTCGTTCGACAAGTGCCGGAAGTACCGATGTCGGAAGTACCGATGCTGGAAGGGAGCGCCATCGTGCGCCGCACCGTATTCACCGAGGACCACGAGGCGTTCCGGGACACCATCCGCGACTTCATCGCCAAGGAGGTCGTGCCGGTCTACCCCGAGTGGGAGAAGGCCGGGGCCGCGCCCAAGGACTTCTACCTGAAGCTCGGCGAGCTGGGCGTGTTCGGCATCGAGGTGCCGGAGGAGTTCGGCGGCGCCGGGATGACCGGCTTCAAGTACCAGGCGATCGTCACCGAGGAGTGCGCCCGCGCGGGCGTCAGCTTCGGCGGCTCGGGTGTGCACACCGGCCTGTGCCTGCCTTACATCATGGAGTACGCCAACGACGAGCAGAAGAAGCGCTGGCTGCCCAAGTTCGTCTCCGGCGAGATGATGACCGCCATCGCCATGACCGAGCCGGGCACCGGCTCCGACCTGGCCGGGATGACCAGCAACGCCAAGCTCTCCGAGGACGGCGAGCACTGGATCCTCAACGGCGCCAAGACCTTCATCACCGGCGGCGTCCAGGCCGACCTGATGCTGGTGGTCTGCCGCACCTCCCCGGCCTCCGCGGACAACCGCCGCACCGGCCTGTCGATCCTCTGCGTCGACACCGCGTCCGAGGGCTACACGGTCGGCCGCAAGCTGGACAAGATCGGGCTGCGCACCTCCGACACCGCCGAGCTGTCCTTCGTGGACGTCAAGGTCCCGGTCGCCAACCTGCTCGGCGAGGAGGGCAAGGGCTTCTTCTACCTGGCCCACAACCTGGTCCAGGAGCGGCTGGCCATCGCCGTCGGCGCCTACGCCGCCGCGCGTGCGGCGGTGGACCTGGCGGTCGCCTACACCAAGGACCGCAAGGTCTTCGGCCAGCCGGTCTCCGGCTTCCAGAACACCAAGTTCGAGCTGGCCGCCTGCGAGGCCGAGGTCGACGCCGCCCAGGCGGTCGTGGACCGCGCGCTGGAGGCGTTCGAGACCGGCGACCTGACCCCGGCCGATGTCGCCAAGGCGAAGCTGTTCACCACCGAGGTCTGCTCCCGCGTGGTCGACAAGTGCCTGCAGCTGCACGGTGGTTACGGCTACATCCTGGAGTACCCGATCGCCCGCCTCTACACCGACAACCGGGTGTTCCGCATCTACGGCGGCACCAGCGAGGTCATGAAGCTGGTCATCGCCAAGTCGCTCGGCCTGTAGCGGCTGCGTCTGTAGCGGCTCGGGCCTGCGGCGGCAGCCGCACCTGCTTCGGTCCGAAGGCCCGGCGTGGCCGGATGGCGACCCCCATCGCTCTCCGTCCGTGCCGGGCCTTCGGCGCGCCTGCGCGGGCGTGGACTTCTGGAAATGGACAATAGGTACAAATCTCCCATGCTGCTCCCTGGTCCAGCCAGAGCCCGAGAGTCCGAGAGGAAGGTCGCGACCATGGAGACTTCCGGTTCTCCTCGTACGCACCGCCGTGCCACCGCCGTCGCTCTCGCCGCCGGGGTCGGGCTCGTCCTCGCCGCGGCGGCGGGATGCAGCAGCGACCCCAAGTACGGCGGCTCCGGCTCCTCCTCGGCGTCCGCGTCCGCCGGGGCCGGGGCCGGGGGCATGACCGTCAACAACGACCTGCAGACGGCCTACCAGGACACCGTGAAGTCGGTGCTGCCCTCGGTGGTCCAGATCACCGCCGGGGAAAGCCTGGGCTCCGGGATCGTCTACGACAACAAGGGCGACATCGTCACCAATGCCCATGTCATCGGCAGCGCGACCAGCTTCCAGGTCACCCTGGCCAACAGTTCCGACACTCTGGCCGCCACGCTGGTCTACTCCTACCCGGCCAGCGACCTCGCCGTGATCAAGCTGTCCAAGCCGCCGAGCGGGCTGCGGCCGGCCACCTTCGCCGACTCGACCAAGGTCGAGGTGGGGCAGATCGTACTGGCCATGGGCAATCCGCTGGGCCTGGCGAGCAGTGTCACCCAGGGCATCGTCTCCGCCGTCGGCCGCACCGTCTCCGAGCCCGCGAGCCAGGAGTCGCCCGGGGCGACCATCCCCAACATGGTGCAGACCTCGGCCGCGATCAACCCGGGCAACAGCGGTGGCGCGCTGGTGAACCTCTCCGACCAGATCGTCGGCATCAATACCCTCGCCGCGACCGACGCCGGCCAGACCGGCGCCCAGGCCCCGGGCATCGGCTTCGCGATCCCGGCGTCCACCGTGACCAGCCTCGCCGACCAGATGATCAAGGACGGCAAGGTCACCAACTCCGGCCGGGCCGCCCTGGGCATCACCTCGCGGACGGTGCTGACCAGCGCCGGCGACGCGAACACCGGTGCCGGCGTGGTCTCGGTCGTCAGCGGCGGGGCCGCCGCCAAGGCCGGGATCCAGGCCGGGGACGTGATCACCAAGCTCGGCAACACCACCATCACCAGCTCCAACGACCTGAGCGAGGTCCTGGCTGGACTCCAGCCCGGGCAGCAGGTGTCGGTCACCTATCTGCGCGACGGCTCCTCCAAGACCACGACGGTCACCCTGGGCACCCTCGCCGCCTCCTGATTCCTTCTGACGCCCGCCCCACCGGCCCCGCGCGTGCGCTGCCTGTCCGCGCGGGGAGGGGCAGCGCCCCGTTGCCCTGCGGAGCAGCGGGGCGCTGCCATGTCCGGTCGCAGTACCTGACGGATCGTCAGATCGGCGCTAGCCTGGCCGCTATGGATGCCAACGACGCCCACGCCGCCAACGAAGCCAAGGACACCTTCCCCTGGATCATCTCGGTGGACGACCACACGGTGGAGCCGCCGAACGTCTGGCAGGACCGCCTGCCCGCCAAGTACAGCGCGACCGGCCCCCGCATCGTCCGCGCCCCGCTCGCCGAGATGACCTTCGTCGGCGGCCGGTTCGCGCCCCGGATGGGCGCTCCCGGCAGCGAGGGGACCATCGCCGACTGGTGGGTGTACGAGGATCTGCACCGCCCGCTGACCAGGTTGGACACCGCCGTCGGCTATCCCAGGGAGGAAGTGCGGCTGGAGGCGATCACCTACCAGCAGATGCGTCCGGGCTCGTTCTCGATACCCGAGCGGCTGGAGGACATGGACCTCAACCACGTCCAGTCCGCGCTGTGCTTCCCGACCTTCCCGCGGTTCTGCGGGCAGACCTTCACCGAGGCCAAGGACCGCGAGCTCGGCCTGCTCTGCGTCCGCGCCTACAACGACTGGATGGTGGACGAGTGGTGCGGCCCGGTCGCCCGGGGCCGGATGATCCCGCTCGCCATCGTCCCGCTCTGGGACGCCGAACTGGCCGCCGCCGAGGTGCGCCGCAACGCCGCGCGCGGGGTACGGGCGGTGTGCTTCAGCGAGATACCCCCGCACCTGGGGCTGCCCAGCATCCACACCGACTCCTGGGACCCGTTCCTGCGGGCCTGCGAGGAGACCGGGACGGTCATCGCCATGCACATCGGCTCCTCCTCGCGGATGCCGTCCACCTCGGCCGACGCCCCGCCCGCCGTCGGCTCCACCATCACCTTCGCCAACTGCTGCTTCTCGATGGTGGACTGGCTGATGAGCGGCAAGTTCGACCGCTTCCCCGGCCTGAAGATCATGTACGCCGAGGGCCAGATCGGCTGGATCCCCTACATCCTGGCCCGCGCCGACGTGGTCTGGGAGGAGAACGCGGCCTGGGGCGGCGTCGCCGACAAGGTGTTCACCCGGCCGAGCGAGGTGTTCGCCGAGCACATCTACGGATGCTTCTTCGACGACCCGCACGGCGTCAGGAACCTGGACGCGATCGGCGGGGCCAACGTCCTCTACGAGACCGACTACCCGCACTCCGACTCGACCTGGCCGAAGAGCCGCGAGGTCGCCGAGTCGCAGATGGGCCACCTGGAGCCGGAGGTGGTGGAGCAGTTGGTGCGCGGCAACGCGATCCAGCTGCTCGACCTGACCCCGGAGGGGCTGTGGAAGGGGTCGGCCCATGTCTGAGCCCGCCGCACCCGTGTCCGAGCCTGCTTCGGTTCCACCCGCTTTCGGTGTCCAGCTGCCGGTCCAGTCGCAGAGCACCCTCTACTGCGAACCCTGGGAGACCACCGCGGGCCCGGCCGAGCTGGCCGCAGCCGCGCAGGCCGCCGACCGGCTCGGCTTCGCCTACGTCGCCGTCTGCGACCACGTCGCCATCCCCGAGCGGCTGGCCGGCGCGATGGGCGCCACCTGGTACGACCCCGTCTCCACCCTCGGCTGGCTGGCGGCCCTCACCACCCGCACCCTGCTGCTCTCGCACGTCGCCGTACTGCCGCTGCGGCACCCGCTGCTGTCGGCCAAGCAGTACGCGACGCTGGACCAGCTCAGCGGCGGACGGCTGCTGCTCGGCGTCGGCGCCGGGCACGTCCCGGAGGAGTTCGCCGCGCTGGGCGTCGACTTCCACCAGCGCGGGGCGATCCTGGACGAGACCCTGGTCGCGCTGGACCTGGCGCTGCGCGAGGAGTTTCCGGTGCACGAGGGGCCGCGCTTCCCGTTCAGCGGACTCAGCGTCAGCCCGCGTCCGGTGCAGTCGCCGCGTCCGCCGCTGTGGGTCGGCGGCTCGTCCCCGCGCGCGGTGCGCCGGGCGGCGACCCTCGGCGAGGGCTGGCTGTCGCAGGGCGACACCCTGGCCACGCTGCCGGAGCAGCTGGAGCTGATCCGGACCACCCGCGAACAGGCGGGGCGCGGCGGCCCGTTCGCGGTCAATGTGATCCCCCCGGCGCTCTACGTCGGCGAACCGTCCTGGCATCTGGGCCGCCGCTCGGTGTCCGGCAAGCCGGAGCAGCTCGCCGAGACCCTGCGCGGCTACGTCGCGGCCGGTGCCACGCACCTGCAGCTCCGGCCGCGCAGCCGCGGGGTTGGGGAGTACCTGGAGCAGTTGGAGCGGATCGCGGCAGAGGTGCTTCCGCTGGTGTGAGCCGTCCGGGTGGAGTGCGGTTGCGCGAGGGCCCCGGGTGCCCGGACCGGGCCCGCTGCTGACGTAGCGTCAGAATGTGATCATCCGACCCTGCCACCGCCGTGTCCGGTCCCCGCACGGGGCGGTGTCCCTGACCGCAGTCCTCGCCGTCGCGGCGCTGTGCGGGTCGTTCGTCATCCCGGCCGTCGCCTCCGCGCCGCCGCCGCAGTCCGCGCAGCAGCACCGCGCGGGCCGCGGTTCGGTGCTGCTGGACGAGACCTTCCAGGGCAGCTCCATCGCCGACCCCGGCTTCGTGCCGCTGGACTCGGTCTGCCTGACCGGGGCCGCGGCCGAGCCACCGGCCGACGAGTCCGCGACCGGGCCGTGCGACGGCCCGGACCAGACCGTCCCGTACGTACCGACGCCCGGGCAGACCCCGGGCTGGCTGCAGCTCACCGACGGCGCGAACTACCGGGTCGGCGGCCTGCTCTACAACCGTCCGCTGCCCGGCAACGGCGGTCTCGAGGTGAGCTTCGACCAGTACCAGTACGGCGGCAACGGCGCGGACGGGATCGGCTTCCTGCTGGTCGACGGCGCGGTCGACCTGACCCACGCCGGCGCCGACGGCGGGTCGCTCGGTTATGCGCAGCGGAACCTCACCCCCGGTGTGGTCGGCGGCTTCCTGGGCATCGGCCTGGACGCCTACGGCAACTTCGCCAATGACGCCGAGTACCGGGGCAAGGACTGCCCGCCGGACGAGCAGTCGCCGGTCGCCCCCGACCGGCAGGTCACCGACTCGGTGACGCTGCGCGGGCCGGGGGAGGGCATCGAGGGGTACTGCTTCCTGGACTCGACCATGCGATTGTCCCCCGGCATCCCGCCCTCCTATGTGACGACGCTGCCCGGCAGCCTGCGCGAGCCGGGTGTGACCGTGCCCGACACGGCGCGGCGCACGGTCATGCTGACGGTGAGTCCGGACGAGAAGCCGCTGATCACCATCGACATCGACTTCCACGACGGCAAGGGCTTCCAGCAGGTCCTGCAGTACCAGATGAAGATCGCCGCGCCGAAGACCTACAAGTTCGGCTTCACCGGGTCGTCCGGCGGACTGATCGACACCCATCTGATCCGCAACCTCCAGGAGTCCTCGGTCGTCCCGCTGGACCAGCTCAACCTGGTGAAGACCGTCGCCTCCGACCGGCTGATGGGCACCCGGCGGACGTACCGGGTCGGCGACACCGTGACCTACAACTTCCTGGTGACCAACACCGGGACCTCGACACTGAGCCCGGTCACCGTGACGGATCCGCTGGTCAGCGACATCGTCTGCCCGGAGACCTCGCTCGGCCCTGTGGGCAGCCCCACCGCCTCGATGCAGTGCACCGGCACCCATGTGATCACCGTCAACGACTCCTTCACCGGCGAGCTGAGCAACACCGCCACCGCCCACGGAACCGACCCCGGTGGCAAGGACGTGCCCTCCAACCCCTCCACCGCGGTGGTGCAGGTGGAGCAGCTGACGCCGGGTCTGGAGATCACCAAGACCGCCTCGCCGACCCGGGCCGAGCCCGGCAGCACGGTCACCTACACGGTGAAGGCCACGAACACCGGGGAGGTCAGGCTCGACCCGGCCGACTTCACCGACGACCTGAGCGGCGTCCTCGACGACGCCGTCTACAACGATGACGCGACGGCGACCGTGGGGACCGTCGTGCCGGTGCAGAAGACGCTGCACTGGACCGGCCCGCTGGAGCCGGGGGACTCGACCACGGTCACCTACTCGGTCACCGTCAACACCCCGGACCGCGGCGACCTGCTCCTGCACAACACGGTGGGCACCACCATCCCCAACGCGACCTGCGCCGAGCCAGGCCCGCCGCCCAGCCCGCTGGACGTGGCAGCGGGCACGGGGGGTACGGCGGGTTCCTCCGGTTCGGCGGGCGCGGCAGGTGCTTCTGGTTCCTCTGGTTCCTCCGGTTCCAGCGACTCCAGCAGTGCGGCGGGAGCGGCAGGTCCGGAGCGGAGGCCCGTGCAGGTGCAGCGACGAACCCAGCCGCGCCGCGCCGAGGTACAGCGACACGCCAAACTGCAGCGACACGCAGAGGTGCAGCGGGGCACGCGTGCGCAGCGCGTCGAGGTGCCGCCCTGCTCAGTGGATGTCCTGGTCGACCAGCCCACGCCCTCGCCGACGCCTACGCCGTCCGCGTCCGGAGGCGGGCCCATGCCACCCAGCTCCGGCCCCAGCACCGGGCCCAGTTCGGGTCCGAGCGGCAGCCACCCATCCACCCCACGGCCGTCCGCCTCGGCGACCGCCCCGGCCCAGGCCTCGGCCGGCGGCGGCCTCGCCGCCACCGGCTTCGCGGCAGCCGGCCTGCTCGGCGCAGCAGCCCTAGCCATCGCCGCAGGCGTCATCCTCACCACCCGCCGCCATGGCCGCCACACCGGGTAGCCCTTCCGCTGGAGGCCCGGCCGCACCCTGTCCCAATTCCGACGGTGTTCCGCCCCGGCATAGCGCCGCTTTGGCGTAGCGCCGCCTCGGCGTAGCGCTGCCTCGGCGTAGCGCTGCCTCGGCGGTGCGCTGGTCCGGCCACCGGAGCCCGGCCGTCGGGGCTCGGCCGCGCGCGGGCCCGATCCGCCGCCTACCCCCACTGGGGCCCGCCGCGTACCGGGCCACGGGCACCTGCCCCGGCATGGCGCCGCCCGGCACGGCGCCGCCCCGGCGGTGTGCTGGCCCGGCTACCAGAGCCCCGCAGCCGGGGCTCAGCAGCGCGCGGGCCCGATCGGCCGCCTACTCCCGCTGAGGCCCGCCGCGCACCGAGCCGCTGGCACCTGTCCCGGCATGGCGCCGCCCCGGCTTAGCGCCACCTCGGTGGTGTGCTGGCCCGGCTACCAGAGCCCGCCGCCGGGGCTCGGCCGCGCGTGAGCTTGATCGGGCGCCTACCCCCGCTGAGGCCCGCCGCGCACCGGGCCGCAGGCGCCTGCTCCCGGCCCGGGCCTCCGGGTCCGGTCCCTGCGTGCCAGCCCCAACTCCCATTCACCCACCGGCCCCCGTCCTTGGGCTGCTGCCTTCTGCGCAGCTCTCCCGGCCCCGCTCTCCCGGCCCGCTCGCCCGGGCCCCGCTTGCTTGGCTCCGCCTGCCCGGCCTTGCCCTGCTCTGCTCTGCCCGGCCCCGTTCGCGCCCGGCTCAGCTCGCTTACCCCGCGTTCGTCGCCGCTGCCGGGCCTTGGCCGCTGGCCCTCGCTTCCTGCGTGCCTGGCTACTCGGCTCGCCCCGCCCGTCCATGGGCTGCTGCTGCCCCCGGTTTCCTGCGCCGCCTGGCCCTGGCTCCGCAGAGTCTGTAGCCGGGGTTCCTGCGCCCTGGGGCCACTTCTGCCCCCAGGCCTGGCCTTTCGGCCCCTGCTCCCACCCCGCCCGGTCCTGGGCTTCTACCCCGGCCCCTGCTCGGCCCAGGGCCTCTGGGCCGCAGGCCCCCGCTTGCCCGGCCCCCGCCCGGCGGGGCCCAGCACCGAGCGTGGCCCCGGCTCCGCCCCCCGCCAGGGGCCTGCGGGGGCCGCAGGATTCTGCTGCCCCGCGGCCCTTCCCTCCTCATCACGTTCGCCAGAGACTGACGGTGCGTCAGATCCGTAGTTGCCGTCGCCCGGAGGGAAGCCCCATGTCCAAGTCCGAAGGAATGCGGCGGCTGCTCGGTCGCACGATCCTGATCACCGGAGCCGCCCGCGGCCAGGGCGAGCAGGAGGCGCGGCTGTTCGCCGAGGAGGGCGCTCGCGTGGTGGTCGCCGACGTCCTGGACGACCAGGGCGAGGCGCTGGCCAAGGAACTGGCCCTCCGCTTCGGCGACGACCGGGTGCGCTACCAGCACCTGGACGTCGGCGACGAGTCGGACTGGGAGGCCGCTGTGGAGGCGACCGTCAGTGCGTTCGGGAAGCTGGACGGCCTGGTCAACAACGCCGGGATCCTCCGCTTCAACGAACTGGTCAGCACCCCGCTCGAAGAGTTCATGACGGTGGTGCGGGTCAACCAGGTCGGCTGCTTCCTGGGGATGCGCGCCGCCGCGCCCGCGATCGAGGCGGCCGGCGGCGGCAGCATCGTCAACACCGCCTCGTACACCGCGCAGACCGGCATGGCCCTGCTGACCTCGTACGCCGCGACCAAGGGCGCGATCCTCAGCATGACCCGGGTGGCGGCACTGGAACTGGCGGCGAAGGGGATCCGGGTGAACGCCATCTGCCCCGGCTCGGTGGACACCCCGATGGCCAACCCCGCGAACGCCTTCGGCAACGCACGCGGCGCGGGAGGCGCACCCGGCGCGGGAGGCGCTGTCGGCGCCCCGGCGATGAGCGCCGAGGACGCCGCCTCGCTCGCGGCGGCGGTCGCGGAGCTGTACGCCCGGGTGGTCCCGCTGGGCCGGATCGGCCGCGCCGACGAGATCGCCAAGCTGGCGCTGTTCCTGACCTCGGAGGACTCCTCGTACATCACCGGGCAGCCGATCATCGTCGACGGCGGCTGGCTGGCCGGGGTGTCGATCGGATGACCCGCGCGGCCCGCCGCTGACGCTGCGTCGGCTATTGACTGCCTCGGCCCACGATGTAAGAGTCAAGCCATATCTGACGGGTCGTCAGATATGAATCACCCAAACAGGGCGGTGAAGCTATGGAGTTCGGCATCTTCATCCAGGGCTACGTACCCAGGAGTCGATCCCAGGTCGACCCCCTGGCCGAACACCACGCCCTGATGGAGGAGATGGACTACGTCGTCCAGGCCGACAGGGCGGGCTTCAAGTACGCCTGGATCACCGAGCACCACTTCCTGGAGGAGTACTCGCACATCTCCGCGAACGACGTGTGCATCGGCTACCTCACCCACGCCACCGGGCGGATCCACCTGGGCTCCGGCATCTTCAACCCGCTGGCCAAGGTGAACCACCCGGTCAAGGTCGCCGAGCGGGTCGCCATGCTGGACCACCTCTCCGAGGGCCGCTTCGAGTTCGGCACCGGACGCGGCGCCGGCAGCCACGAGATCCTCGGCTTCATGCCCGAACTGACGGACATGGACGGCACCAAGGAGATCTGGGAGGAGGCGATCGTCGAGTTCCCCAAGATGTGGCTGCAGGAGGAGTACCAGGGCTTCCAGGGCAAGCACTGGTCGCTGCCGCCGCGCAGGGTCCTCCCCAAGCCGTACGGCAAGGCGCACCCGGCCATGTGGTACGCGGCCGGCAGCCCCTCCTCCTACGAGATGGCCGCCCGCAAGGGCCTCGGCGTGCTGGGTTTCAGCGTGCAGAAGGTCTCCGACATGGAGTGGGTCGTCGACTCCTACAAGAACGCGATCCGCGACGCCGAGCCGATCGGCGCGTATGTCAACGACAACGTGATGGTGACCTCGACCGCGATCTGCGCCGAGAGCGGCAGGGAGGCCCGCCGGATCGCGGTCGGCGGCGGGCTCAACTACCTGCAGTCGCTGCTGTTCCGCTACCACGACACCTTCCCCCGGATCGAGGGGATCCCGGTCTGGCCGGAGCTGATCCCCGAGTACACCGAGGAGCTGATCGACCTGCTGATCGCCGAGGAACTGCTGATCTGCGGCGATCCGGACGAAGTGCTGCAGCAGTGCAAGCGCTGGGAGTCGGCCGGGGCGGACCAGTTGGTGTTCGGACTGCCGATCGGCATCTCGCCGGAGAACACGGCGCAGACCATCCGGCTGATCGGCGAGCACGTCATCCCGAAGATCGACACCGACCCGATCCACCGCACCACCCGCTTCCGCCAGGCCGCGTCCTAGCGGTCCTCGCAGCGGCGCGGCCCATGGACCGGGCGGGTACGGGAAGCAGCGGCCTGCACCCCGTACCCGCCCCGCACTCTTCCGTACCCGCCCCACCTCAGCCCGCTCCGCACCCGCCCGCCCCGCACCTGCCCTGGCCCCGCACCCCGCTCGACCGACAACACTCCCCGGAGGGACGACCATGCTTGACCACCTCATCCAGGGCGCGACGCTGGTGGACGGCACCGGCGCCCCCTCCCGTACCGCCGACGTCGGCATCCGGGCCGGACGGATCGTCAGCCTCGCCGCTCCCGGCAGTACCGACGAACCCGCCGCGACCACCGAGGACGCCACCGGCCTGATCCTCAGCCCCGGCTTCGTCGACCCGCACACCCACTACGACGCCCAGCTGTTCTGGGACCCCTACGCCACCCCCTCCCTCGGCCACGGCGTCACCACCGTCGCGGGCGGCAACTGCGGCTTCACCCTCGCGCCGCTCAACCCGTCCCGTCCCGACGACGCCGACTACACCCGGCGGATGATGTGCCGGGTCGAGGGCATGTCGCTGGCCGCGCTGGAGGAGGGCGTGCCCTGGGGCTGGTCCTCCTTCGGTGAGTACCTGAACGCGCTGGACGGGCACACCGCCGTCAACGCGGGCTTCATGGTCGGCCACTGCGCGCTGCGCCGATATGTCATGGGCCCGGACGCCATCGGCGGGCAGCCGACCCCGGCCCAACTGGACGCCATGGTCGCGCTGCTGCGGCAGTCCATGGCGGAGGGCGCCTGGGGCCTGTCCACCACCCAGTCGTCCACCCACTCGGACGGGGACGGGCAACCGGTCGCCTCCCGGCATGCCTCCCGTGAGGAACTGCTGGCGCTGAGCCAGGCCGTGGGGCAGCACGAGGGCACCCAGATCGAGGCCATCGTGGCCGGCTGCCTGGACCAGTTCAGCGACGAGGAGATCTCCCTCTTCGTCGACATGTCGGCCATCGCCGGCCGGCCGCTCAACTGGAACGTGCTGACCATCGACGCCGCCGTCCCGGCCCGGGTGCCGCGCCAACTGCTGGCCTCGTCCCGGGCCCGCGCCGCCGGGGGCCGGATCGTCGCGCTGACCATGCCCATCCTCACCCCGATGAACATGAGCCTGGGCACCTTCTGCGCGCTCAACCTGATCCCCGGCTGGGGCGAGGTGCTGAGCCTCCCGGTGCCCGAGCGGATCACCCGCCTCGCCGACCCGGAGGTACGGGCGGAGATGCTGCGGCGGGCCAACAGCCCGGAGGCCGGGGTGTTCCGCCGCCTCGCCGACTTCGGCCGCTATGTCATCGGCGACACCTACAGCGAGGCCAACGCCGGGCTCAGCGGACGGGTCGTCCGCGACATCGCCGCCGAACGCGGTCGGGACCCGTTCGCGACCCTGGTCGAGATCTGCTCCGCCGACCAGTTGCGGACCGTGCTCTGGCCGATGCCCACCGACAACGACCCCGCGAGCTGGGACCTGCGCCGCGACACCTGGCAGCACCCGGATGTGATGCTGGGCGGCTCCGACGCGGGTGCGCACCTGGACCGGATGTGCGGGGCCCCGTACACCACCCGCTTCCTCGGCGACTGCCTGCGGCGGCGCCGGCTGGTGCCGATCGAGCAGGCGGTACGGATGCTCACCGCCGACCCGGCCGAGCTCTTCGGGCTGCGCGACCGGGGCACCGTCGCCGTTGGTAACCACGCCGACCTGGTGCTCTTCGATCCCGAGCGGATCGACGCGGGCCCGGCCACCCTGGTCCACGACCTCCCGGGCGACAGCCCCCGGCTGGACTCCCGGGCCGAGGGCGTGGTCAGCGTCCGCGTCAACGGCGTGGAGACGGTCAGGGACGACAAGCTGACCGGCGCCGTCCCGGGGACGGTGCTCCGCTCCGGCCGCGACACCCGTACGGTCTCCACGAGGTGACGGGTACTCAAAGCTACTTCTGAGTACTGCTTCTGAGTATTCGCTCCCTGGTTCGAGAGCATCGGTCCACCCCACCATGTCGTGGACGGGGGGAATTCGATGAAGACCAGGCATGTGTGGACCCTGCTGGCGGCGGCAGCGGCCGTGGTGGCCCTGCTGCTGCACTTCTTCGCCAAGGTGCGGCTGGCCGACCTGCTCGCGGTCGGCCTCGGCGGGGTGCTGCTTTTCTGGCAGGTGCTGCTGCTGACCGTGCCCTGGAGTCTGTACTTCCAGGCACGGCAGGTGGTCACCGAGACCGCGACCAGCCGGGAACGGGGGATCCAGGTCCCGGCGGGCCGGGGCGCCGACGCTGCCCGGATCGCCCGCAGGCTGCGGCTGCTGGCCATCGGCGGCCACCTGGTGACGGCGGCCGTGGTGGCGGTCATCACCTACTTCTCCGGCCGCACCGTCGGCTACTACTTCTCCGGGTTCTACCTGGTCAGCACCGTCTTCCGGCCGGCCCAGGCCTATCTGGCCCATATCCGCGGGCAACTGCGGACGATGCTGAAGGAGACCCGCTTCCCGCGCGACGACATCCAGGAGCTCAAGGCCGGGGTGGAACGGGCGGAGGCCGAACGGGCCAGCCTCCATGAGCTGCTGCACCGGTTGGAACTGCGGATCGGCGAGCAGTCCGAACAGATCGCCCGCAGCGAGGTGGACGCGGCCCGCCGCTCCGAACTGGTCGAGTCCCGGCTGGCCGACCGGGCCGACCAGATCGAGGCCAGGGCCACCGCCCGCGCCGACCAGCTGGAGACCCGCTTCGCGGCCCGCAGCGACCAAGTGGCACAGCAGGTGCAGGCGCTGGCCCGGCGTTTCGAGGACGCCCTGGACAGCTACACCGACAACCAGGAGCTGGTGGCCGGCCTGAAGGCCTTCCTCCGCATGCTCCGCGCCGACCAGACCTGAGCCGGGCAACGGCGCGGGTGCGGGTGCGGTGGGCGTGGGACGGGACGGGCGTGGGACGGGACGGGACGGGCGCGGGCAGGGCCGGGCGGGGCGGGGGGAGGGGCGGGGCTGGGTGGGGGTTTTGCGGGCGGGGCTGGGGTTTTGTCGGCCGTCGGCCGGGTCTCCGCCGGGGGAGGGGGCTCCCCCGTCAGCCGAGCAGCCCCCGCACCATCGCCCGCTGCACGGCCGCCAGGCCCCGCACCGCCCACGGGGTCAGGAACAGCACCAGCAGGCCCGCGGCGCAGGTCGCGGCGATCTGCGGAACGCTGCTCAGGTACACCGTGTGGCCGTTGTTCTCGTAGAGCTGCAGGCCCTGCATATGTGCGTAGTGGGGGAACACCCACTGCCACAGCGGGTAGCTGCCGTACCCGATGCCGACGATCCACATGATCGCTGTGACGGAGAAGGACAGCACGCCCATCGGCAGCATCAGCAGGCTGTAGAGGAAGCTGCGCCATCCCGCACCCGACTTCAGCGTTGCTCCGATCCAGGCCATCAGGCCAGGAGCCGACGGGCGGCGCGGCGCGGGCGCCGCCACGTCCAGATCCAGGGTGACCCGCGCCCGGGCCCGCTCCATCGCGCCGAACGCCCGGCAGCCGAGCACCGCCGCCGCCAGGATCGGCAGGCCCACGAAGGTGAGCACGGTGGCGGTCCCGAGCGAGAACATCGTCACCGCGTAGGTGAAGGTCAGGATCCCGACCGGGAGGTTGACCAGCATGTGCAGCGACTCTCGCCAAACCCGGCCCTCGAAGGGCGCGGTCAGAAAGCCGGGCCGTCGCGTCCGTTGCTCCAGGTCGCCCCGGTAGGGCTCGTCCTGGTAGCGGTGGCTCTCCGCCATGCTGTTGCTGCTCATGATCCAGCTCTCCCGTTGTCAGTCCGACCGGCGGCCAGTCCCGCTCCGTCCGAGAACAAGCCTGCCGTGCGGCGGCCGGGAAAACCCTGGTGCGGTTCGGTGTCCTGGGGTGGGGTTACCCCCACCCCGCTGACCCCCTGCCGTAGACCAGGTCAGTACGGCAGGGCGTCAGGGCGTGTTCTTGCCCAGGCAGAGCACCAGGCTGTCCCGTCCGGTCTCGGTGTACGCGACCTCGGTCCCGGGGACGCTGTCGCAGTCGGAATCCTTGCCGCTGGACGAGGTCTTCAGGACCTTGTACTGGGCCTTGGCGTTGCCGCAGTCGATGACATGGACGTCAGGGTTGGAGTCGGTGCCCTTGTTCTGGACGCAGTCCCCGACCTTGGCGGTGTCCGCCCCACCGCTGATCTGGTCATAGGCGAACCAGCCGCCGGCCAGGATGACCAGCACGCCGATGCGGATGCCGAAACGGCGAGCAAATCCGCTCTTCCGCTTCGCCGCCTGCGGCTGGGGCTGGGGCTGCGGCATCTGAGGCGGCGTCACCGGGTACTGCCCGGGCTGCTGCGGCGGCTGCGGCTGCGCACCGTACGGGCTCGGCTGCTGCGGCTGGGGCTGCGCTTGGGGCTGCTGCGGCGCGCCGTACGCGTACGGACTCGGTTGCTGCGGCTGCGGCGCGCCGTACTGCGGTCCGGGCTGCTGCGGCTGTCCGCTGTAGGGATTGGTCGGCGGCTGCTGAGGCTGCGCGTAGGGGTTCGGCGGTTGCTGGCCCGGATACGGGCTCGGCTGGGTGTTGTAGGTAGGGGGCGGAGTGCTCAAGGTGACCTCGTGTGTCGACAGCAGGCTGGACAGTCGGGGAACTCTAGTGAGCACGAACCATGCTTATGAGCCATATGTCGAAACGTTGTGCGACGGTAGGTGACCCGTGATCACCAACTGCTCCGAAACCAGGGCAGACCCGCCACCCCGCCCCACCCCACTCTCCGCCGCGCTCCCGCCCCACCCCGGCCTCCACCGCGCCCCCGCGCCGCCCCGGGTTCCACCGCGGCCCTGTGCCGTCGCACCCTCCACGTCAGCCTTCGCCTCGGCCACGCGTCTGCCTCAGCCCCGACGCTCCGCCTCCGCCTGGGTCACGCGTCTGCCTCAGCCCCGACGCGCCGCCCCCGCCTGGGTCACGCGTCTGCCTTCGCTCCGCCCTATGGGGCCCGCGCCTGCGCCGCGATCCTGTGCCGCCTCCGCCTCCACCGCGCTCCTGCGCAGCCCCGGGTTCCGTCCCGGCCCCGTGCCGCCGCACCCACATCAGCCTCCGCCTCGGCCACGCGTCTGCCTCGGCCCCGACGAGCCGCCCTCGCCTCGGCCGCGCGCCTGCCTTCGCTCTGCCCCTGCGCCGCCTCCGCCTCTGCCGCGATCCTGTGCCGTCTCAGCCTCCGCCTCAGGCACCCACGCTCCCACCTCGGCCTTGACGTGCCGCCTCCGCCTCGGCCGTGCGTCTGCCTTCGCCTTCACCCCTGTGCCGCCTATGCCTGTGCCGTCTCAGCCCCCGGCCCCGGCCCCGTGCTGCCCGGCCTCCGCCCGCCCTAGCCCTGAGCCACTGTGGCTTCCAGCTCGGTCACCCACGCTCTCGCCTCGGCTCCGACGTGCCGCCTCCGCCTCGATCCCGCTCTGGCTCCCGCTCCGGCTCCCGCCGTGGCCACGGCCACGCGCCTGCCTCAGCTCCGGCCTCGGGTACGCCACGGCAGCTCCACCGTCACCGTCGTGGGGCCGCCCACCGGGCTGTCGACGACGAACACCCCGTCCACCGCGCGGATCCGGTCCGCCAGCCCGGCCAGCCCGCCGCCGGGCGACTCCAGCGCGCCCCCATTGCCGTCGTCGCCGACCTGCAGCATCAGCCGGTCGCCCGACCGCCACGCGTCGATCGTCGCCGTCCGCGCCCCGGAGTGCTTGGAGATATTGGTGAGCAGCTCGCTGACGGTGAAGTAGGCGATGCCCTCCACCGCCGAGTCGGGCCGCGACTCCCGGTCCGAACCTCCCGGCAGGTCGGTCCGCACCCGTGCCCCACCGGGGACGGTGCAGCGGGACGCCACCGAGGAAAGCGCCGCGTCGAGCCCGCGGTCCGTCAGTACGGCCGGGTGGATGCCCCGGGCCAGGTCGCGCAGTTCCTGCAGGACGAGCTTCACCTCGCCGTGGGCGTCCGAGACCATCTTCGCCGCCGCCACCGGATCTTCTGTCAGTTTCTCCTTCGCCAGGCCGAGGTCCATGGCCAGCGCCACCAGCCGGGCCTGCGCCCCGTCGTGCAGATCCCGCTCGATCCGCCTCAGGTCCGCCGCGGCGGAGTCGACCACTGTGCCGCGGTCCTGCTCCAGCTCCCGCACCCGCTGGGTCAGCTTCGCCGGGGCGAGCAGCGAGGACGCGAGCATCCGGTCCACGGTGGACAGGCCCCGGGTGATCCACGGCAGCAGCGGCCACAGCACGATCACCGCGACCAGGGTCACCGTGAAGGTGACGATGCCCCACGGCAGCTTGATGAACAGGTAGAGCGCCGTCCGCCAGGACAGCCCGTCGGACAGCACGTCGAAGATTCGCCGCCAGACGCTGTTCCGCGACTGGCCCGCCCCCACCGGCAGCGGCTCGGCGATGTCCTCGTCCAGCAGCGACCGGATCAGCGCCCGCTCCACACTTCCGTAGGCGCGGATCGCGAACAGGGAGCCGGCCAGCACCCAGAAGCCGACGATGGTCACCATCAGCCCCGCACCCAGCGAGAGGCCGACCACCGTGAGTACGAACCCGGCGATCGACATCGGCAGGTTCAGCAGCAGGAACAGCACCTCGCGCCACATCAGCCGGTTGAACCCGGGGCGTGGCCGGACGGCCTGCTCGGGCCGCGCCGGGCGCTCGCCCCGGATGTCGTTCTCGTGCACGGTGTCCATCGGACCATCCTCGGTTACGCCGGTAGGGCGCAGGTGTCGACCTGCGGAATCCAGCCTGCCCCGATGGCAGGCCGGTGACGATGGGGCAGGTCGGCATCGTGGGAGGGGGGATAACCCCACCATCGTCGCTGCCCGGACAGTGGGTGCTGTGTACAGACCCGCGGCCTGTGGACCTAGACTCCCGTGCGTAAAGAACGTCATGAATACGTAAAGGCATCACTGTGCCTGGCGGGACCGGAGGTTTGCGAGCATGGAGGCACTGGCGGCAGCGGCCGCAGCCGCGTCCCCGCAGACAGGGGGACCGGGACAACCGGGGCAGCCTGGATACTTCCACGCCTACGCGGTGGTCGGCCTGCTGGCGGTGGTCGGGGTGCTGTTCGTGAGCTCCGCCTTCGGTGCCAACGCGCTGCTGCGCCCCTACGCGTCCACGCCGGAGAAGCTGCTCGCGTACGAGTGCGGTGTCGACCCGGTGGGGGAGGACTGGGCCCACACCCAGGTCCGCTACTACGTGTACGCGTTCCTTTATGTGATCTTCGCAGTGGACGCCATCTACCTCTTTCCCTGGGCTACCGTCTTCGCTGCCCCCGGGTTCGGGGCGGGGACGCTCGTGGAGATGTTCGTCTTCCTCGGCTTCCTTGCCGTCGGCCTGCTCTACGCCTGGAAGAAGGGCGTCCTCGAATGGACGTGACCCCGCAGTCGCCCTCGCATCCGCACCCGCAGCACTCGCACGGGGCCGCCGCGTCCCCGGGTGCGGGCCCGGTGTCCCTGGGCATCCCGGATCCTGCCGCCCCCGGCGGTGCCGTGGAGCCGCGTCGGCTCGGTCCGCTGGCCCGGCTCGCGCCGGACCCGGTGAAGGTCGTCCTCAACTGGGGTCGCCGCTACAGCCTGTGGTGCTTCAACTTCGGTCTCGCCTGCTGTGCGATCGAGTTCATCGCCGCGTCCATGTCCAAGCATGACTTCATCCGGCTGGGCGTCATTCCCTTCGCACCAGGACCACGTCAGGCTGACCTGATGATCGTCTCGGGCACGGTGACCGACAAGATGGCCCCGGCCATCAAGCGTCTCTATGAGCAGATGCCCGAGCCCAAGTACGTCATCTCCTTCGGTGCCTGCTCCAACTCGGGCGGCCCCTACTGGGACTCCTACTCCGTGACCAAGGGCGTCGACCAGATCATCCCGGTGGACGTCTATGTCCCTGGCTGCCCGCCCCGGCCGGAGGCGCTGCTCCAGGGGATCCTGAAGCTCCAGGAGAAGATCGCCCACGAGTCCCTCCCGGACCAGTACCCCGTCAGCCCCCCGTCCGCAGCCACGCTGTCCCGCCCCCTCCTCCCCGCCCCTGACGCCCCGTCGGAAGCCC
The DNA here is from genome assembly GCF_042511045.1 of Streptacidiphilus alkalitolerans. Taxonomy (NCBI): domain Bacteria; kingdom Bacillati; phylum Actinomycetota; class Actinomycetes; order Kitasatosporales; family Streptomycetaceae; genus Streptacidiphilus; species Streptacidiphilus alkalitolerans. Next base: position 260,913 of record NZ_JBHEZX010000003.1, on the reverse strand, counting down.
CTCGCCAGTGACCCCCGCCGACAACCCGACCCCCGACGACCCGACTTCTGGCAACCCGACTTCTGGCAACCCGACCCCCAACGCCACCCCTCCCACGGACCCGCCCGCAGCCCACCCCCCTGCCGCCGAGCCGCCCGCTGTGGAGCCAGCCCCCACGGAGCCGTCCCCCAGCGGACCCTCCGCCGCCGCCGAGCCGTCTCCCGTGGAGCCCCCGCCCGCCGGCCCGCCCGCCGCAGAGCCGACTGCCGCGCAGCCGACCCCGGCCGAGCCGCACGCTGCTGAGCTGCCCCCGACGGAGACGGTCCCGGTGGAGCCGCCTGCCGTTGAACCAGCTGCCCCGGAACCGCCTGCCGCCGCGCGGCAGGCCGCTGCCGAGCCGCCCCACGTTGAGCCGCCCCTTGCGGACCCGGCGGTGGCCGAGCCGGTGTCCGTTGAGCCGGTGTCAGCCGAACCCACGCTGGCTGAACCGACGCCGGTCGAACCCGCGCCCGCCGAACTCACGGCCGCGGAGCGCACCGCCGCCGCGATCGGGCCCTGGGCCACCGCCGGGGAGGCGTTCGCGCTGCTCACCGTGGACGTCCCGGTCGAGCACTGGATCGAATCACTGACCACCGCCCGCGACACCCTGGGCCTCACCTTCTTCGACTGGCTCAGCGCCGTCGACGAACTCGCCGACGGCTTCTCCGTTGCCGTCCACCTGGCCTCCGTGGGCAACCCAGCCGAGGGCGTCCGCCGGGTTCTCTTCCGTACCCGGATCCCACGGGACGCCGCCTCGCTTCCGTCCGCCACCGGCCTCTTCGCCGGCGCTGGATGGCACGAGCGGGAGACCCACGAGATGTTCGGCATCGACTTCACCGGACACCCCCACCTCTCTCCGCTGCTCCTCCCGGACGGCTTCGAGGGTCACCCGCTCCGCAAGGAGTTCGTCCTCGCAGCGCGGGTCGCCAAGGCTTGGCCGGGAGCGAAGGAGCCAGGGGAGAGCGACCACGCTCCCGCCGGTGCCGCTCCTGCCGCCCGCCGCCGGATGCTCCCTCCCGGCGTGCCGGACCCCAATGAGTGGGGTCCGCTCGCAGGCACTCTTCCTCCGGTGCCCGAACGTCCGGCCCGCGGCGCGGCTCGTGGCCCCCGCGCGGCGACGGCGGCCACGCCTCCCGGCGAGGGCCCGGCCGTCCGCGCCGACCGTCCGCGCCGCAACCGCAGTGTCGACCAGGGTTCTGCCAGCCAGGCTGCCCCCGCCGAGACCCAGGTCCCCGACGCCGCCTCCACCTCGGACGCTCCCGTCCCCGGCCTCCCGGCCCCCGACGCCCCGTCCGCGACCCCGCCCCCATCGGTGCCCCCCACCCCGGCATCTCCCACCGCGGCACCTCCCACTCCTGCGCCGCCCACCCCCGACGCTCCCTGGCACCTCCCCCGGCCGGAGGCCACCCCACCGCCCCCGCCCCCTCCAGCCCCGCCCGCGACAGGAGACGACGCATGATCAGCGCGCTCGAAGCGTTGCTCCGCTGCCTCGCGGCCCTCCTGGTGTTCCTGACGCTGCCCCTGATCATCGGTCAGACCGAGCACAAGGTCATGGCCCATATGCAGGGACGCCTCGGGCCCATGTACGCGGGCGGTTTCCACGGCTGGGCCCAGCTCATCGCCGACGGGGTCAAGTTCGCGCAGAAGGAGGACATCGTCCCCTCCGGCGCGGATCGCCGTGTCTTTCAGCTCGCCCCCGCCGTGGCGCTGTTGCCCTACCTCATCGTCCTGATTGCCATCCCGGTCGGCCCCGGCGGCTTCGTCGGGCAGAGCTTGGACGCGGGCCTGTTCTTCGTCCTCGCCGTGATGGGCGTCGGTGTCCTCGGTTCGCTGATGGCCGGTTGGGCCTCCGCCAACAAGTTCTCCCTTCTCGGCGGCATCCGTACCGCCGCTCAGCTGTTGGCATACGAGCTGCCGATGCTGCTCGCCGCCGCGTCGGTGGCCATGGCCGCAGGCACCGTGTCGCTCCCCGGGATCCTCGGGGCGTTCCACTGGTGGTGGGTGCCGTGGCAGATTGTCGGCGGCTTCGTCTTCTTCACGGCCGGACTGGCCGAGCTCCAGCGGCCGCCCTTCGACATGCCGGTGGCCGACTCCGAGATCATCTTCGGCGCCTACACCGAGTACACCGGACTGCGCTTCGCCCTGTTCCTGCTCTCCGAGTACGGCGGGATCCTGGTCCTCTGCGCGCTGACCTCGGTGCTCTTCCTCGGCGGCTGGCACGGACCGCTCCAGGCGGATCTCGGCTGGCTGTGGACCCTGCTGAAGACATTCGCCCTCGCTTTCGTCGTGATCTGGCTGCGTGTCACCTATCCGCGGCTGCGCGAGGACCAACTGATGCGCTTCGCCTGGATCGTTCTCATCCCGCTCGCCCTCGCCCAGCTCGCCCTCACCGGCATCGTCAAGGTGGCGATCTCATGACCCCTCCTTCTGTCGGCCGCAGCGGCCACTCCGACCACGGCGGCTTCCCGGGCCGCGGCCTGGCCAAGGGCCTCGCTGTCACTCTGCGCACGATGACCCGGCGCACCGTCACCGCCCAGTACCCGGACGTCCAGCCCGATCTGCCGCCCCGCTCCCGCGGCGTCATCGCGCTGCTGGAGGAGAACTGCACGGTGTGCATGCTCTGTGCCCGTGAGTGCCCTGACTGGTGCATCTATATCGACTCCCACAAGGAGACCCTTCCGGCGGTCGAACCCAATGCGAGGGCCAGGACCCGCAACGTGCTCGACCGCTTCGCCATCGACTTCTCGCTGTGCATGTACTGCGGCATCTGCATCGAGGTCTGTCCCTTCGACGCGCTGTTCTGGTCGCCCGAGTTCGAGTACGCGGAGACCGACATCCACGAGCTCACCCACGAGCGGGACCGCCTCCGCGAATGGATGTGGACCGTCCCGGCCCCTCCCGCTCTGGATGCCTCCTCCGAGGAGCCCAAGGAGATCGCTGCTGCTCGCAAGTCCGCCGACAAGCTCGTCGCCGCTCAGGCTGCCGCTGGACGTACGGACAGCAGCGACGTCGCGCCCCAGGCCGGCACTCCGCTCCAGGCCGACGCTGCGACGCCGGCGGCCACCGCGACCCCGGCCGACCCCGCGACCCAGCCCTCCGGAGAGGAGCCCGCCTCGTGAACAGCACGGCCCTCTCCTCCGCCGGCCACTCCTTCCTCTCACCCACCGGCGTCGAGATCGTCTTCGTCCTGGTCGGGCTCGCCGTCCTCGGCGCGGCCGTACTCACCGTCACCACCAGGCAGCTGGTCCACGCCGCCCTCTGGCTGGTCGTGGCCCTCGGCGGCCTCGCCATCGAGTACCTGCTGCTCACCGCCGAGTTCATCGCCTGGGTCCAGGTGCTGATCTACCTCGGCTCGGTGGTCGTCCTGGTGCTCTTCGGGCTGATGCTCACCAAGGCCCCTATCGGCCGTTCGCCCGACGCCGACTCCGGCAACCGCTGGGTCGCCCTCGCGGTGGCCCTCGCCGCCGCCGCGACCCTGGTCACCCTGGTCGTGGACGCCTTCCGGAGCACCTGGCTCGATCTCGGCGCAGCCGCCGGAGACGGCAGTACCAAGGCTGACGGCGCCATTCTGTTCCGCTACTGGGTCCTGCCCTTCGAGGCCCTGTCCGTGCTGCTGCTGGCCGCGCTCGTCGGAGCCATCGTCATCTCTCGCCGTCACCGAGAGGAGCGCTGAGCCTTATGCATCTCGCCTATCCCGCAGTCCTGGCGGTCCTGCTGTTCTCCGTCGGCCTGTACGGCGTGCTCGCGCGCCGCAACTCCGTCCTGGTGCTGATGTCCGTCGAGTTGATGCTCAACGCCGTCAATCTCAACCTGGTCGCCTTCGACGTCTGGCTGCGTGACACCCTGCACGCCGGCCAGGCGCTCACCCTGTTCACCATCACCATCGCCGCCGCCGAGATCGGCCTGGGCCTGGCCATCGTGCTGATGGTCTTCCGGACCCAGGGCACCGCCGACATCGACCGGCTCCGCGCCCTTTCGGACCGGCCCGGCAGCGCCGAATCCGTCGCTGGGCAGGCTGGACCGGCCCCGGAACCGCCTTCGGCGTCCGAACCCGGATCAGGCCCCGCTTCAGGCCCCGCTCCCGCTTCCGGCGCTGCGTCCGGCTCCGACTCCCAGGGGAAGGCCACCGTCGCATGATCCTCGCCCTGGCGGTGCTCGTCCCACTGCTGCCCTTTCTCGGCGCCTTCGCCGGCCTTGCCGCCGGCCGCCGCGCCCCCGGTCTGGTCCGGCCCCTCGCGATCCTGCCGACCCTCGCCTCTGCGGCCCTCGCCGTCGTCGTGGCCTGCGACCTCGGCACCGGACGTCACCTGGACGCCGCCACTCCGCTCACGCCCACCGGCAGCGTCCCCATCGACCTCGCCCTGCACCTGGACGGCTTCTCGACCCTGCTTGCCGTCCTGGTCGGCGTGGTTGCCGCCTGTGTCCAGGTCTACTCGACCTCCTATCTGCGCGACGACCCGCGCTACACCTCGTACGCCGCGCTGGTGTCCCTCTTCACCGCTGCGATGTTCCTGGTCCTCTACTCCGGCGACCTGATCGTGCTGCTCGTCGGCTGGGAGGTGATGGGCATCTGCTCCTACTTCCTGGTCGGCCACCACTGGGAGAAGGACGACGCCCGCTCCGCCTCCATCAAGGCCTTCCTGGTCACCAAGCTCGGCGACATCCCCTTCCTGTTCGGCATCTTCGCCCTGGCCGCAGACGCCGGTACGTTCCGGATCAACGGAGTCCTGGCCGCCGCCGGCAGCGGCCAGTTGCACCACCCCACGCTGATCGCGCTGCTGCTGCTCTGCGGGGTTGCCGGGAAGTCCGCCCAGTTCCCGCTGCACACCTGGCTGCCCGATGCCATGGCGGGTCCCACCCCGGTGTCCGCGCTGATCCACGCGGCCACCATGGTCGCCGCGGGCATCTACCTGGTCGCCAGGCTGCTGCCGGTGTTCCTCCTCTCCTCGACGGCCCTGGTCGTCCTCGCCGTCATGGCCGCTGTCACCATGGTCGGCTCCGCCCTCTGCGCCCTGGCCCAGGACGACATCAAACGGGTGCTCGCGTACTCCACCGTGGGCCAGCTCGGCTACATGGCAGGCGCTCTCGCCACCGGTGACCGTGACGCTGCCGTCTTCCACCTCCTCACCCACGGCGCTTTCAAGGCCCTGCTCTTCCTGGCCGCGGGTGTGGTCATCCACGCCTCCCACACCAACTCGCTCACCGCCATGTCCCGGATGCCCGACCTGCGCAAACGCGTCCCCGACGCCTTCTGGACCATGACGCTCGGTCTGCTCGCCCTGGCGGGCATTCCGCCACTGGCGGGCTTCTTCAGCAAGGAGTCGGTGCTCACAGCCGCCGAGCACGCCGCCCGCGGCGAGGCCCTGACCGGCGGCCTCGGACCGGCCGACGCTGTCCCGAGTTTTGTCGGCTGGTTGATCCTGGTCGCCGGGCTGCTCACTGGGCTGCTGACCGCGATGTACGCCACCCGCCTGTGGCTGCTCGCCTTCCGCCCCTCGGGTCGGAGCAGTACCCGCAGCACGAACCCCGCGCACGAGGCGGCCCTCGCCCACCAGAGCCACACCGCCGACGAACCCCAGGCCATGCGCTGGCCGCTGTGGCTGCTCGCCGTTCCGACCATCGCCCTCGGTGTCACTGGACTGCGCACCACCTGGCTCCCTTCGTTCCTTGACGGGACATCACTCACTCCCTCGGTCATCACCGCCGTGCTCGGCAGTTGCGTAGCCCTCCTGGGCGTCCTTGTCTCCTACGCCGCCTGGCGTCGTGTCACCTTCCTGGTCACCGACGCCCGCACCGCTGCACCGGCCCTCGCCGCGCACGAGCTCGACGAGGCCACCCGGCCGCACTCCACCATGGCCGACCCGGAACAGGTCACCGCGGACCTCTCCACCATCCCCGGCCGTACCCCGGACCAGGCGCTCGCCGATGCCGACAGCGCTGCTCTCGCCGCCGAGACCGCCCACGCCCCCGACCCGGCGCGCCTGCTTCTCGGCCCCCTGCTCGGACCCGCCGGCAACGGCTTCGGCCTCGACCGCCTCTACGCTGCTGTGTTCGTCCGCCCCTTCCTCGCCGCAGCAAGCCTGGTCCGCTTCCTCGACCGCGAGGTCATCGAGACCTATCTCGCCGGAGCCACCGGAGCCCCCAAACTCCTCGGCGCCGCCGTCCGACGCGCCCAGAACGGCAACGCCCAGACCTATCTGAGCGCCCTGCTCGCCGGCGCCGTCGTCCTCGCCGTCCTGGTGGCGGTGGCCCAGTGACCGACCCCAAGGCCGACCGGCACATGGAGGCCACCCGATGAATGCCGTCCTCATCGCCCTGCTGCTGCTCCCGCTGGTCGGCGCCGCAGCCACCCTCCTCCCCTCGCTCTTCGGCCAGGACGAGCAGTCGGCCGGTCGCCGCGCGCTGTACCTGGGCGTCGCCGTCACCGGTGGCACCCTGCTGCTCGCGATCGCCCTCGCCGCCGGATTCGACCGGGGCCACTCGGCCAGGATGCAGGCCGTCACCGACGTTTCCTGGATTCCGGCCCTCAACGTCCGGCTGCACCTGGGCGTCGACGGCATCTCACTGCCACTGCTGCTGCTGACCACCCTGCTCACCTTCCTCTGCGCGATCTACTCCCTGCGGAGGCTTCCGGACGCCCCCGGTACCCCCGGCCCGCGTGCCTACACCGGCCTGCTGCTGCTCCTCGAATCCGGCATGCTGGGCACCTTCGCCGTGCTCGACCTGCTGCTGTTCTTCCTGGCCTTCGAGGTCGTGCTCATCCCCATGTACTTCCTGATCGCCCGCTGGGGCGGCGAGAACCGCGGCCCCGCGGCGACCCGCTTCATCCTCTACACCCTGCTGGGCTCCGCGATCATGCTGCTGGGCTTCCTGCTGCTCGGCCTGCACGCAGGCACTTTCGACATGACCGCACTGGCCCAGCGCCACGGCCGCGGCCTCTCCCACACCACCCAGGTGCTGGCCGTCCTTGCCATCGGCCTCGGACTCGCCGTCAAGGCCCCCATGTGGCCCTTCCACAGTTGGCTGCCCGACGCCCACACCGCAGCGCCCACCACCGGTTCGGTGCTGCTCGCCGGAGTGCTCCTGAAGATGGGCACCTACGGCTTCGTCCGGATCCTGCTGCCCTCCGCACCCGGTGGCATGGCGACCCTCGCGCCCTACCTCGCCGCCTTCGCGGTGGTCGGCATCATCTACGGTTCGCTGGCCTGCCTGGCCCTGGTCCGCCCGGGGGCCAAAGGCGACCTCAAACGGATCATCGCCTACTCCTCGGTCGGCCATATGGGCTTCGTGCTGCTCGGCATCGCCACCCTCACCCCCACCGGAGTGAACGGCGCCCTCTTCGCCAACATCGCCCACGGCCTGGTCACCGGCCTGCTGTTCTTCCTGGTCGGTGCCATCAAGGACCGCCACGGCACCGCCGACCTCGACCGCCTGGCCGCTCTCGGCAAGGGCTCCGGCGCTGCCCTCTACGGTCGCGCACCGCGCCTCGGCGGACTCCTCGCCTTCGCCGCCGTCGCCAGTCTGGGTCTGCCGGGCCTGGCCGGCTTCTGGGGCGAACTGCTCGCCATGTTCGGTTCCTTCCAGCCTGCGGCAGGGCTCTCCCGCCCCACCTACCTGGTCTTCATGGCCCTTGCCGGGCTCGGCACCCTGCTCACCGCCGGTTATCTGCTCGGCGTCGTCCGCCGGGTCTGCATGGGAGACCCGGCGGCTGCCCCCGCTACTGACTTCTCCGACGTCCAGACCTATGAACTCGCGGCCTGGACTCCCCTTGTCGCCCTCACTCTTGTCGCCGGGCTCTGGCCGGCCGTGCTCCTCGGCCTCAGCAACCCCGCCGTCAAGGCACTCCTCGGAGGCAGCTGAGTCATGGCCCATCTCGCTGTCACCGCAGCCGGTTCGCTCATCCAGTCCATCGACTGGGCGGCCGTCGCGCCGCCGCTCATCACCGCCGCCGTTGCGCTGGGCGTCCTGGTCGCGGATCTCTTCCTGCCGGAACCACGCAAGCGGTTCCTCGGCTGGATCTCCGTCGGGGGCCTGCTGCTGGCCCTGCTCTCACTCGTCCCGCTGCGTGACGGAGACCGTTCCACGTTCTGCGTCAGGACCCTGGGCGGGTCCGCCGACAGCACTGCCTGCTCCTATGTCGCCGACCACTTCGCGCTGGTCATCCAGCTACTGGTACTCGCGGGGGCCCTGCTCGCCGCGCTGCTCTCGATCCACACCGTTGAGGCCGACCGGCTTCCCTCGGGTGAGTTCTGGTTCCTGCTGCTGAGCTCTGCCGCGGGGGCTGCCCTGCTGCCCGCATCACGTGATCTGGCGACCCTGGTGGTCGCCCTCGAGACCGCCTCGCTGCCTGCGTTCGCCCTGGTCGGTCTCCGTCGTGACGGACGGGGCGGCGAAGCTGCGCTGAAGTTCTTCCTGTCCTCGGTCACGGCGACGGCCGTCATGCTTCTCGGCGTCAGTTTCGTCTATGCCGCGACCGGCAGTATGCATCTCACTCGGATCGCTGCGGCGCTGCCGCACGTCCCCCCGCAGCTGAAGACCCTCGCCCTGGTGGGCGCGGTGCTGACGCTGGTCGGCTTCGCCTTCAAGACCGCTGCGGTGCCGTTCCACTTCTGGGTGCCCGACACCTATGCCGGTGCGCCCGTCTCGGTGGCAGCGTATCTCTCCGTAGTGAGCAAGGTAGCCGGACTTTCCGGCCTTTCGCTGGTGGCAGTGGTCGCTTTTCACTCGTACGGGCGAACTTGGGGTCTGGCCCTCGCGATTTTGGCCGCACTCACCATGACGGTGGGTAATGTGGCGGCACTGCGCCAGCGCTCCGACGCCCCGTACAGCGCTGTGCGACTGCTCGCCTGGTCCTCCATCGCCCAGGCCGGATATCTGCTCGTCCCCATCGCCGCCGCCGGTTACGGCACCGGCCACGGTCGTGACCCGCTCGGCGCGACCGTGGCCTACGCGCTGATCTACGGCGTGGTCAATCTCGGAGCATTCGCCGTGGTGGCCCTGGCCGCCGGACGCATTGACGACTACCGGGGGCTCTTCGCCTCCCGCCCTGCCACCGCACTGGCAATGGCCTTCTTCCTGCTCTGCCTGGCGGGCCTGCCGCCCGGCGTCATCGGCCTCTTCGGCAAGATCGTCGTCTTCCGGGCCGCGGTGGACGCCGGCCTCGGCTGGCTGGCCGTGGTCATGGCCCTGAATGTCGTCGTAGCCCTGTACTACTACCTCGGCTGGACCGCGAAACTGTTCCAGCCCGCCCCTCGGACCCCTGCCGTCACGTCCGTCCCGGCACGGCGGCTCCCGCTGTCCGTCACCCTCTGCCTCGGCCTCGCCGCCTGCGTGGGCGTGGTGCTCTCGGTGGCCCCGCAACTGGTCCTCCAAGTGGCCTCAGGATCGCTTTTCCGCTGACCCCGGCCCTGAGCGGTCCCGGTTGCGCCGGGCCGCCCGGCAGTGGACAAGGGAACCAGGGCATCCATCCCGGCCGTTGAACCGGACGAACGGACACAAGGGCTGTGAAAGAAGACGCCCCTCATCGCACGTCTTGGAGGGCACCCGTGCACCGCCAGCACAATGGTCTGAAAACCGCCGCACTCCTCGGCGGCCTCTCGGCACTGATCATCCTCATCGGTGCCTTCTGGGGGCGTACGGGCCTGCTGATCGGTCTGGCGGTGGCTCTGGCCACCAACGGGTTCGCCTACTGGAACAGCGACAAGCTGGCGCTGCGCGCCATGCGTGCCCGCCCGGTCAGTGAGATCGAGGCCCCTTGGCTGTACCGGATCGTCCGCGAGCTCTCCACGTCCGCCCGGCAGCCCATGCCGCGGCTCTACATCTCCCCGACCGAAGCCCCCAACGCCTTCGCCACCGGCCGCAACCCACGCAACGCTGCGGTCTGCTGCACCCAGGGCATCCTGGGAATCCTGGACGAACGAGAGCTTCGCGGCGTCCTCGGCCACGAGCTGTCCCATGTCTACAACCGCGACATCCTGATTTCCTCGGTGGCCGGCTCGCTGGCCTCCGTGGTGATGTTCCTGGTCAACTTCGCCTGGCTGATCCCGTTCGGCCGGGACGATGACGACGGCCCAGGACTGGTCGGGATGCTGCTGATGATGATCCTCGGTCCGATTGCCGCGAGCATGATCCAACTGGCGGTCAGCCGCTCCCGCGAGTACCAGGCAGATGCTTCAGGTGCCCAGCTCACCGGCGATCCGCTGGCCCTGGCCAGTGCCCTGCGCAAGCTGGACGTCGGCGCGGCCCGTCTGCCGCTGCCGCCCGAGCCGCAACTCCAGACGGCCAGCCACATGATGATCGTCAACCCGTTCCGACCCGGCGGCGCGGGCGGGAAGCTCTTCTCCACCCACCCCCCGATGGCCGAGCGCATCGCCCGCCTCGAGGCGATGGCCGGGTACCAACGCTGACGACGACACCAGGGGGAAGAGATGAGAGGCTTTCAGGTATGAAGGTGATCAATCTCGTACTCAACGTCCTTTGGCTGATCCTCTGCGGCTTCTGGATGGCCATCGGCTACGCCGTCGCGGGCATCATCTGCTGTGTACTGATCATTACCATTCCGTTCGGCATTGCCTCGTTCCGCATCGCGGGCTATGTCCTGTGGCCCTTCGGCCGTACGACGCGGGAGCGTCCGGACGCAGGAGCGCCGTCCTGCGCAGGCAACGTGATCTGGCTGGTCTTCGCGGGCTGGTGGCTGGCCCTGGGCCACCTGGTGACGAGCATCGCACTTGCCGTCACCATCATCGGCATCCCCTTCGCCTGGGCGAATCTCAAGCTGATCCCGATCTCGCTGATGCCGCTCGGACGGGAGGTCGTCCCCAGCGACCAGCCCTTCACCGCCCGCTGAGGAGGGCGGCCTCCACACCGGCACCCCCGTCCGCGGCGATGGGCGCTCCCCGCGCCACGCGCAGGGCCAGCGGGGCGAGGGCCAGGCAGGCCGGCGTGTAGGCCAGCAGATTGAGCCAGTAGAACGGCGCGGCGGTATCGGCCCCGACTCCGGTGGCCCAGACCAGTCCCGCCGCACCGCGCAGGGCGGTCCCGGCCGCGACGGCTCCGCTGCCGAGTACGGCAAGCCGCCCTCCGCGTCCGTTCGCCCGCGTCAGCAGCAGGGCCGACCCCGACAGCAGCAGGCCGGCGACGGGCAGCAGGGTCGGCGGAGTGAAGGGCACCTCCAGGTTCAGTACGGCTCGGGAGAGGGAATCGGGGGAGCGGGCCGGCCAGGTCGCCCCGGTGGCCCAGTACAGGTGGATCGCCGCGTCCACCGTGAGCACACCCGCCACGACCGCCGCCTTGTCGCGAAGCCTCATCGTTTCCTCCTGCCGCCGCCCGCGGGCCTTCCGCGGGCTCCGCCAGGAAGAGGACCGGGCTCTGCCGGACGTTCCCACGGAGGGCCCGCGGATTCCCGCAGGTTCTGTCGAGCGCGGGAGACTCGTCAGAACTCGACAGGACCGGATAGAACTCGGCGGAACCCGATGGAACCTCTGCGGCCCTGCGGTCCTCCTGCAGGTGTGGACCAGATACCGGCGAGCCCCCATGACCGCTGATGACCTCTCAGCCCTGGTACGCAGGGCCCAGCGCGGCGACACCATGGCGATGAGCGACCTGCTGGCCAGGCTGACCCCGTACGCGACTCGGATCTGCGGCCCGATCGCCCTCGCGGACGGCGCCGACGCGGCTCAGGAGACCCTGATCGCGGTCTTCCGCAACCTGCGCTCCCTGCAGGACCCGGCCGCCTGCTACGGCTGGGTGCGTGCCATCGCGGTACGCGAGTCGGTCCGGCTGGCCAAGCGCTCGGCCCGCAGCACACCCGTCGACACGCTGTTCGACCAACTCCCCTCCCGTGCCGATGTGGAGCAGGCCACCGACATCCGCGACGTACTGGCCCGGCTCAGCCCGGAGCACCGGGCGGTGATCGTGCTGCGCGATATCGAGGGACTGGACGAGGCCCAGGCCGCTGCTCTGCTGGCGCTCCCGGTCGGCACGGTCAAATCCCGCCTGCACCGGGCCCGCGACAACTTCCGAAAGGCGTGGAGCGCATGAAAAGCCCATGGCCGGTGGCCGACTTCGACCAGGTCCGCCGCCTCCGGGTGCTTGCCGCCGGGATCTCCGGCGCGCGGGTCGCCGAGCGGCTGATCCCAGCCCCCTTCGAGCGGGTCTGGGCCATCGTCGCCGACCTTGAGAACGAATTCGGCACCTTCGAGCCGGACATGCGCCGCGTCGTCGTCCGCCAGGTCGGCGACCGTACGGAGGCCTACGCCCGGGGTCGGCTGGGTCTCCGTGCCCGCTTCGACGTCGACCTGGATTCCGGCTGGTGCTGGATGCAGAGCCGGTTCCTGATGATCGGGATCGCCGCTGCCCCGGCCCCTGGCGGCACGCTGGTCGCCGCCACCGGCGGTATCCGGGTCCCCGGTCGTGCCGCGCTGCTCCCGGTCGCCGCGCTACCCGCCAACCGCCGCGCCCTCCGCCGTCTTGCCGCCCGCGCGACAGGGTGAGGTGACCGGCGGGGGCTCAGGCCTCAGAGCTCAAGGCTCAGGATTCAGGACGCTCAGGCCTCAGAGCGCGGACGCGTGCGGCCGTGGGGACGTGGTGGTCACCACGTCCCCAGGGCCGCACCAGGGCACCGTCCGCCGAAGGGGTCAGCGGTAGTTGACGAACTGGATGGCGAAGTCCAGGTCCTTGCCCTTGACCAGGGCCTGGACTGCCTGCAGGTCGTCCCGGCTCTTGGAGGTGACCCGCAGTTCCTCGCCCTGGACCTGGGCCTTCACGCCCTTGGGACCCTCGTCCCGAATGATCTTCGCGACCTTCTTGGCGTTCTCCTGGGAGATGCCCTCCTCGATCGTTGCGAAGATCTTGTACTCCTTGCCGGAGAGCATCGGCTCGCCGGCGTCCAGGGCCTTCAACGAGATGCCCCGCTTGACCAGCTTGGTCTGGAAGACGTCCAGGATCGCGTTGACCCGGTCCTCCGAGTTGGCCTTCATCTCGATCTTGTCGCCGGACCACTCGATGGAGGCGCCGACGTTCTTGAAGTCGAAACGCGTGGTCAGCTCGCGGGAGGCCTGGTTGAGCGCGTTGTCGACCTCCTGCCGCTCGACCTTCGAGACGATGTCGAAACTGGAGTCGGCCATGATCAGTGAGTCTCCTTGACGATGCGGTGGCACGGATGGCGTCGTCGCTCCCCGCACGGGGAGGACGCCGATCCAGCCTAGCCATCAGCGGCCTCGCGCGCTGTCGCCCGGGGCGACGACGTCCCTGCCGCCACACTCGGTCAATCGAGTGGCGGAGCACCCCCTCGGATCAGGTATTGTTTACGACGTCGAGCGGGGAACCGCGAGACATCCCTGGCGGGTTGCCCGAGTGGCCAAAGGGAGCAGACTGTAAATCTGCCGGCTCTGCCTACAGAGGTTCGAACCCTCTACCCGCCACCAGGGAACGGGAGCGGCCTCACCTGCGGAAACGCTAGTGAGGCCGCTCTTTTTAATATCGAACAGCGATCTTCCCGAAGTGGGCGAAATGCCGGGTTTGTCTCACCTCGTCTCGCCGGAATCCCAGGTCTGACCAGCGCGTCCGGACCAACCACGGACCAGAATCACGCGCCCTTGGGCGGGGCCTTGGCGGCGTTGCGCCCCAATCGCTGGGAGATCAGCTCATTCGCCTGGTCCTCCCCGCCGTGGATGCACTTGGCGTAGACCCGAAGCAGTACCGCTACGCTGTGGCCGGCGCGGCGGGCAACCTCCGTGGCGTCCACTCCTGAGTTCAGCCAGAGCGACACGCAGGCGTGCCGCAGGTCGTAGGGCCGCCTGGCGAGCGATGTAGCCTGATCGGCTTCATTGAGCACCGCCGAACGCGCCTGCTTCCAGATCCGCCCGTACGTGCTCTCCTGCACGAATCCGCCCGGGCCGGTCTGGAACACTCGCCCGTCCGCAGCGGTCCCGTAGCGCTCAAGGTGGGCCCGGAGCAGGGCTACCAGCTCCGGGGGGATGGGCACCGGTCGCGTTGCCTTGGCGGCGCGGTGCTTCAACCCCCTGGCGTCGTGCGATGCTCCATCGTCGGTCCAGGACGACCCTACGCGTGGGCTGCTGGCGTTCAGGATCAAGCGGCCCCAACCAGTCTCAGGAAGCACGCAACGGGCCCGCTCCAACTGGACGACCTCCGCCGGCCGCATGGCGGCGTAGTACATGCAGCCGAAGAACGCTTGCAAGCTCGGGCCCACCTTCCCTTGCCTGCCCACTTCGGCGATCAGGGCAGCGGCCTGCTCCGGATTGACGACCACTTCCGGATCGACTTCTTCATCGATGTCCGGCGGTTGCCATTGGATCTGCGGTAGAGGGTTCGCCGACAGCAGGCCGTCCTCCACCGCACGTCCGAGCACGTGGTGAAGGATGCGGCGCTTCCGCAGCACGGTCGAAGGGGCGGCCTTCTTGCCGTCAAGAAGCACCGATGCCGCTTCGAGCATTCGGCGCATCATCTTGGCCTCACTCAGGTCGCTGACCAGCAGTGAGTTCCTGGCGATCCACGCCAACGCCTTCTCCACATCGGGGGGTGGCTCCTGCTCCCACCGGTTGACGTTGAAGCCCCAGGTGTAGAGCGCACGCCGGACGATGCGCTTGTCCGGCATGCCCGCCTTGGAACTGACCATCTCGAACGTCACGGACGCCAGCGCGTCTGCCCAGGTCGTCCGTGTCTTGGCCGGCGCACCCTTCCAACGGGCCTTCACGTAGTTCCTGCTGTGCTGGTACCAGGTCGTGACGTCCGGCTCCCGAAGTTCGGACACGGGCAGGCCCTGTACCGTGTCGAACGGCTCTCCGGCTCGTGCGGCCACGATTAGCACGGACTTCCGCCCATCGGCCTGAGTCTTGGTGAGATATGACTCGGAGAACTCTTTCCCTGCCACGGTCCAGCGGACCATGTAGGGCATGCGCCGGTCCAACCGGACGCGGTGCTCCCAGAACTTGACCTTGTACGACGTGCTCATGGGACTCCATCTTGTGGCGGCTTGCGGAGCCCGCCCGGGGCCCGGTCTGCGCGGGCCCCGGGCGGTGGTTCAGGCGGAGCGCTCCTCCTGCTGCTCCCACCAGGCGTCCAAGTCCGACCGCTTGCAGCGGATTTGGCCATTCGGGAGCTTCCTGAGCTTCGGCGCCTGGCCGCGCGCACGCATTCGGTAGAACGCGGCACGGGACATATCGAGTTCGATCAGGACCTGATCGAGCCTCAGCGCGGCTATGCCGCGCGGTTTGGCGGTGGTCATCGCGTGCTTCTCCCCAGGTGTGAAGCGCTTTTGGCGGTGTTGGTTCGGGGTGGTGGCGTGCCTGTCCGAGGTGCGGGTTTCTGCGTCACAGCGTCTTTCGCGTCATTCGGGGCTGTGAGCTGCGGGTTTGCGTGACGTTGGGGTTTCGGGGTGCGTCGTCCTGTGACACGGGCTGCGTCGCAGGGATGACGCAGGTGACGTGGCGTGACGTAGCCGAAGCTGTCCTGCGTCACGCCGTTTCCGGCAGGTCACGGCCTGTTTTGCGTCTTCGGCTGACGCGGTGACGCAGGATCTCCTCTCTTAGGAAAAGGAGAGGGGTCTTGTTGGGTGCCGCGAGTCGGTGTCGGCGGTCGCCGGTGGGTGAGTGAGAGCAAGAGGAGCACCCCTCCCGCGAGCGGCGACGGGGTGCTCCTCTTGCTTTCCCTGGCGCTGTGCGCCGTTAGAGCAGGGAGTCCTGTTGGTCCGCTTGCTCTGTGGGCTGGTGGGTCATCTCGATGTAGCGGGCGGTCCTGGAGCGGCCCCAGTCGATGAGGACGTTGCGGGCGGCCAGGGTCGGCTGCAAGCGCTTGAGGCGGTCGGAGAGGACTTTCCCGGTGGTGGGCCATCCTTTGGGCAGGGGGCGGCTCTCCTCCCCGGCGTAGAGGGCGGTCAGGCAGTGCAGCCACTCGGAGGACGTCATCCGGACCTCGGTGCCGGTGGCGAGGGTGGCGGCGTGCTTCAGGACGGTCTGCGCGAGCAGGTCCCCTTCGATCACGTCGTCGTTGAGATCGTCCAGGCTGGTCCGGTACGCGTGGAGCGTGACCAGGCCGGTAGCGATGTCGAGCTGCGCGCACAGGTGGGCGAAGTCGGCCATGCGTAGGTCGGTCGGGGTCTCAGCGTCCGCCGCACGGACCTTGACCGTCAGGTCAAGCAGGGAACCGAGGATGACGGGAAGGGCCTCCTCGAACTCCACCCATAGCTCCGCCTCGGTGCGCCGCACACGCGGACGCTCCAGCCGCAGCGGCAGGAGGCGTTCGGCCAGGTCGGGCCGGATCACCCCGACGTCGATGCCTGTCAGGAGCAGGGGGCGGCGGTAGCGGGAGCGGTGGACGTCTCCGTCGGTGAACAGGGCGCGTTTGATGGTCTCGGCTCCAGTGACGATGCAACACATCAGGTCGGACAGATCAGGGTTCAGGTGGGACAGGTTGTCCAGGGCCGTGATCCACCCGGCGGCCACAGCGGAGATCAGGTTCTCCTCGTCCTTCGGGGCCCGCCGCAGGTCTCCGCTCATGCCCTCGATGATCCGCACCAGCATCCGGCCGGCCGTGGACTTGCCCGCCCCCTGCGGCCCGGTCAGGAACGGTGCGGGGACGGGCACGGAGGGTCCGAGGCAGCCGATCAGCCAGGCGATGGCCAGGGACTCGGTGTCGGCGTTGGCGAAGTTGCACAGCCGCATCAGCAGGTCGATGCCCTTACCCTCGGTGTCCTTGGCCGGCATGGGCAGTTCCCCGGTGAGCTGGGTACGCCGCCAGCACACCTCTGCGGGGTCGGGCGTCAGGACGGTCCACCCGGTGGGGTGGATTCGCACCGACTGCCCGTCGTCGCGCCCCAGGTCCAGCCAGGTCGCCCCGTCCAGGCCGGGGGCCACGCGGATGTGCACGGGCTGCACGTGCTCGCTCAAGGCCAGGGCTTCGATCAGGTCAAGGGCCTCCTTCAAGGCGGTGCCGTTGAAGACGCCGTGGCCGTCGTGGAACAGGCCGACCATGAGTTCCTGCCGGTGGCTGCCCGTGGTGCCCTGCGAGCGGATCGGCCGCGCTACGGGGTGCCCGTTCTTCTGCGCGTACACGGTCCCGTCCGCGGTGCGGAAGTACCTGAAGAACTGCTGCGCGTAGTCGGCGATGACCTGACGTGCCGGGTCCTTATCGTCCTCGGACATGGTCACATCCCCAATGCGGTAAGGGCGTTGGTCCACGCGTCCGTGCAGTGCCGGGGTGTTTCGCCCTTGGCCTGCGCTGCGGCGAACAGCCGGTGGACGTGGGTGTCTGTTAGGCAGCCGCACCGGCCGTGGGTGGACAGCACGGCCAGGAACGTGGCGTAGACCGTCGCGTGCACCGTGCTGCGAGCCTCGGCGATGCGCTGCACGGCCATGGTGATGCCGCGCTCCAGATAGGCGGGCGAGCGGTGCCGGCACACCCCGCCTCCGACCGGCGACGCGGCAGTGACGAGGTGCGGTGCCTGGGCCGTGGCGGGTTCCTTCGGGGCGGTCAGCGCGCGGACGGCCTGCGGCAGGTCCGTCATGGTGCCGGTGCCGGGACCAAGCCACCGGGCGTAGGCCATCAGGGATTTGATGTCCACGCCGGGGCGGACCGCGTTGGCGGAGCGCATCGCGCCCTGGTAGATCCAGTGCTCGCCCCGGGTGGTGGGCACGGTGCGGGTGGACGGGAGGTGCTGCCTGGCCCAGGTCAGGGAGTCGGGGGTGTCGAGGTCCACGGCGGTGAGCCCGGCCCCGCCGGGGTGGTAGGCCACGGTTACGGCCTGACGCCAGACACGGGCCCACGCACTGGAGGTGAGAATGTGGGGGTCGGTCGTGGCCGCAGCCCAGCCGTGGCACGGGGCCGGACAGCGGCAGGGGCCCGCCGTCTTCATGTTGGGTCGGCCGCCGCAGGCGTTGCCGGTGCAGGCGGGGCAGTTGCCGAATGGCACCTTCCCGACCCGCAGCGGCAGCACCGGCACCCCGCTACCGGCCAGGCGCACAGCGAGGGTTAGGGGGGCGGGGTGGGGCGGAAACCGGTCTTGGCAGCCCCCGGGGGCCGCCAGGGTGGCCGTAGAGCGATCGGTGCCTACTTTCATAGGGTGGCGCTCCCTTCGCGGCGCGAGAGGGGCCATCAGGCCCCTCTCGCGATTCAACTCGCCTGCTCTGCAGTGGAATTGGGTTAGTCGGCTTCGGGGTGGGTGGGGGGCGGTGTGCGAGTGTCGAGTTGGAGGTAGGCGCGTCCGCCGGAGTAGTGGGCGGGTTCGGTGAGGGTGAAGTAGGCGCGCAGCACGTTCAGCACCTTCTCCTCGGTGTCCCGGTCGCCGGTCACCAGCCGCAGGCTGGCGGTTCCGGGCAGGGGTGCGGGTCGGTCGGGGCGGGGTTGGCGGGTGGTCATCCGTTGTGTCGTTGGTCGGCGGTGGTCAGGCGGACGTGGTGCCTGGTGCTGAGGTGCGGGTGTAGTGGGCGAGGCGTCGCAGGGTGTCGGCGTTGTTCTCGTCCAGGGCGGCGGCCAGGTCCGGTGTCAGCGTGATGGCGGGGTCGTCGGGGGTCTCGGTGCCGGTGGTGGGTACGGCGGACAGGGGTGCGCGGGTGTCCAGGAGCAGGGTGGTGGCGTGGGCGATGCTGTCCGGGGTGGGCACGTCGCCCCAGAGCAGGGGTTTGGGTTCGGAGTTGAAGCCGGTGGGGAGCATGTAGGCCCACTCCCAGCCGGTGACCTGGCTCCAGAGGATGATCAGGCCGTCGGTGAAGCCGCGGGCGGCGGCCCGCTGGGGGTCCAGACCGATGACGATTTCCATGAGCATCGTCTCGCCGTTGTCGCTGTCGTAGGCCGCCCACGATTCGGTGGGGTCGGCGTTGTGGCCCAGGGCGGTCATGACGGCGGTGAAGTAGGGGCCGTGGGGCAGGATCATGGGACTTCTTCCTTCTGCTGGTCAGGCGGCCTTGGCGTGCGGGGAACGGGCCGCCAGGTTCATGGCGTGGAGTTCGGCGTAGGACATGGCCATGTGGGCGTCGTGGTCGGTGTGGAACCGCTGGATCAGCGCCAGGCAAGCGGCTCGGCCTTTGGCGGCTTCCGCGCGTCCGCACCGGCAGACGAAGTCGGCTTCCGGTGGCGGGGCCCCATGCCAGGTGGGGCGTAGATCCGAATGCCGGGTGATGCGGTGCTGGGCATCATGTCCGCACTCGCGTTGCGACGGTGAGCGCTGCGGGCGTTGGTGGTCATCGCCTCATGCCACCCGTTCACTCGTGTCCTGCTCGTTGGCGGGTTCGGTATCCGCGTTGCCGGCACGCTGGTGAGCAGTAGCGCGAGGGGCGTCCCGGCCCGGTACGCCGGGGGATGGGGTTCGGACACTCCAGGCACCGCATTACGTCACGTATTTCGTCACGCAAGGCATTGAGCGGTGGCAGCGGTGGAGCGTTGCGGCAGGCGCGTTCCCACAGGATGCGAGCCACCCCGTCCGTGCCGCGATCGGCCCGGTGCCGCGAGGGCGTATCCCACCCGGTACGTGGCCGCAGAACGGCTACCTGCGTCCAACCAGCACCGCGCAAACTGGCGCCGGACTCGCCGCTTTGGGTGTAGGTCAAAACGCGCTGAAACCCTGCCGCGGTTGCCACGCGTGCAGCTGCTCCGTATAGAGCTGAGCACGCGTTCGGCGTGCCGTCGGTAGCCACGCGGGTGACCTCGACCTGCCACCCGGTATCCAGGGCTCTGGCGACGGGGCGCCCGACGATCGCCGCACCGTGCAGGGCCCCGTCTTCACCCAGGACACCCAGCGAGAAACGGTGACCCAACGGACGGCGGTGATGGCGGTGGTAGCGGTCTACCACGGCACAAGCATCCGCGAGTACCAGCGGAATGACGGTCAGGCGTTGCTGTCCAAGCACTGCGGGCATCAGCATCCCTCTCCTTACGCTGAGGACTGCTGCTCAGGCGCCGTCGGCGGAAGCCGCCGGCAGGGCTGGTAGCCCTGTGGCGCTGATCGCAGCCGGGCTGAAACCAGGCAGGATGGCGCGGGCAGCGAGGGCTTGTTCCAGCGCTACGGCGTAGACCCCTACCTGCTGGGCGACCTCGACCTGTGCGCGGGCCCGGATGATTTCCACGGTCTCGGTGTGCCGGTGGTCCTCGTGCCGCACGACCGTGGCGCGCTCGAACGCCACGGTCTCTCGGCGGTCGGTGCGCCAGTGCTTGGCGGACAGCACGTAGGCCAGGGTCGTGGCGACGGACCAGAGCAGCAGGGGCAGGGCGAGGCCGGTGGCGTAGGCGGCGACTCCGGCCAGGGCCAGGGTGCCGGAGGCGGTGAACGCGATAGTCGAGGTGGTGCTGTCGCCGTTGGCGGCGTTGGCACTCAGGCTGCCGGCGACTGCGGCACCGATGGCCAGGGTGGTCATCAGGGCCGCGTCCCCGGTGCTGTGGTGGGCGCCGTTGGCGGACCAGACCCGGGCTAGGACCAGGATGGTGGAGGTGGCCAGGGCGGGGACTGTCTTGGGGGCGAGGTCGGTAAGGGCCGGGGTGCGGCGGGTGGTTGGTTCGTTGGTGGGGTACACAGCAGGTCTCCTGACGCATTGTCAGTGCTGGTCAGTGGAGGTGGAGCAGAGCCGCAGCGGCGGCGACCATCAGGGTGTTGATGGGCTTGGCGGCGCCGGTGGCGGAGAGGTAGAAGCCGAACATGGCGGCGATGAACGCAGAGCCGAAGCCGAGGGTCTTGGCGCGCAGCAGGAACGCCAGGGCCAGGCCGAAGGCGAAGACGAGCGGAATCGTGAGGAGCATCGGGGTCTCCCAAGAGCCTTGAAGCGGTGGCGGGTTGGGTTAGCGGGTGCCCTCGCGGTGGAGGTCCGCGGCGAGGTTGAACAGGTGCCGGCCGAACCGGATGCGGGCGCCGGTGGTCTTGCAGCGGCGGCAGTCCTTGCCGCGGCGCGGGCGCCCCTTGCGGTCGGTGTGGAGCGCGAAGCCCAGTCCGTTGCACTTGCGGCAGCGCCCGAACGGCGAGACTGCACATAGGAACACGTAACCGAGAGTGATGATGAGTAGGCAGGCGATAGCGGCGAGCACGGGACTCTCCCAGGGGCTCGTACAGGGGTTTTCGGGGGTTTCCGCAGGTGGGATGCTAGGTACTAGATCCCTGCTCAGTGCGGGTTTTTGGTGCTAGGAGGGGTGCTAGACCTAGCAGGTGTGGCTGCTAGGTCTAGCACCCGTTCCGCTCAGCTCCCGGAGCTGTTTCGGCTACGCTCCGTGTGTGCCGTGGTGAGGTCGGCGCGGGCGATGCCGCGGCGGGTGGTGCCCTTGCCTCCGCCGGTCGGGGTGCCCCAGACGTCCTGTGCGGTGATGCCGAAGGGCTTGAGGTTGGCGGTCACGGTCTCGCCCTTCCACCCGGCGTAGACCTCCGGGCGCAGGTCCGCCAGACGCACAGCGACCTTCTCGTTCCACACCTTCTCCTCATCCACCGGGACCACGGCGAGGATGTCGGCGAGCAGGTCGTGCGTGGGGGCGGTGTCAGCGGCGGGGGCCTGGCCGATCGCGTGGCCAGTGACGTTGCCGTACTCCTCGCGCATCTTCCGAGCCCGCAGTGCCACGCTCTCGGCTCCCACGGCGTCCACGAACGCGGAGCACACAATCCGCGGGTCATCGCCCTCGCCGGCCATCCACGCGATGCCGCGGTCCGAGCGGGAGAACATGGTGGCCCGGTACCCGGCCTTGTACATGCTGGTCCCCAGCACCATGTCGTTGGCGACGTTGCCCATGACCTTGAGGCAGAACCGCAGCACGGCATTGGCGCTGATCCCGGTGGGCAGGGACTTGGCGTCCGGGCGCTGGGTGCCGAACATCGCGATGATGCCCAGCGCGGGGCCGCGCTTGACCAGGTCGGTGCAGATCGATTCGATCTCCGCCCCGAACTCGGGGTGCTCGAACGCCACCTGGCACTCATCGAGCGCCACGACGATGGGGTGCAGCCCGTACTTCTTGTCGCTGGCCAGGGCACTGGTGACCTTGTTCTCGGGGCAGAGGTTGCGCGGCAGGGTCTTGATGACCTTGGCTCGGCGGCGCAGTTCCTCGCGCAGCTCGCGAAGTGAGGCGACGACGTATTCGAGGTCGTCGTCTTCCTCGCCGGAGCGGTACCGGTGGCACACCGGTTCCAGGGGGCCGAAGTCGCCGGTGCCCTTGAAGTCGAACGCGTGCAGCTCGGCGCGCACGTCCAGGGCACAGATCAGCAACAGCAGCCGCATGAGGAACGTCTTGCCCATGCGGGGGATGGAGCCGACGACCACGGAGGCGAACATCAGCGTGACGTTGACCTCGCTCATGCGCTGGTCGTTGCCGAACACGGCGGGCTTGAACAGGTCCACCCCACCGGTCTTCAGCAGCGGCCATGCGGGCTTCTTGGTCTCGTTCATGGGCTTGTCGCCCACCCACAGGACCAGGCGGCCGGCGTGCTCGTTGGGGTCCGGGGAGGGCCACACGCAGCCAAGCTTGCGGCGCAGGCCGGAGGCCAGGGCGAGGCGGTTCTCCATGACGTCCTCGGGGGTGACGCCGTAGGGAAGGTCAAGGTCGGCGCGGTAGCCGGGGCCGTCGCGGGTGATCTCGGAGGTGAAGCGGACGCCCTCCCCGCCCTTGCCCAGCGCCTTGTTGATGGTGGCGTTGCCGATCGAGCCCAGGGCGCGCAGCACGATGGAGGTGGTCAGCTTCTCCAGGTGCGTCCTGACAACGGCCGGGCCGATGATGGGCTTGTCCTTCGGCTGCCCGGCCACCCCCAATGCGAGCAGGGCGGCGCCGGCGAACGCGAGCAGGTAGCCCGGGGCCAGCACGTACATGGACAGAGCCATGACCAGGCCGAACACCGACGCCACGGTGGCCACCAGGCCGCGCCAGCGCACGTGCCGGTCACGGGCACGGGTCAAGGTCATGTACTGGCCAGCGTCCTCGGCGCGCACGGCGGCGGCGCGCAGCGGGGCACTGTCCAGGTCCCACACCCACCGGTTCGTGGCACGCACGAACCGCAGCGCACCCCAGGGGGCGGTGCTGGCCAGGCGCACCCCGTAGTACGGGGTGCGGATGCCGTGGAACGCCACCGCGTACCCGAAGTGCGCGGCCGTGCGCTGAGCCGCGGTGACGAAGTCCGGCCGGCTGCTGGCCCATCCGGGCAGGATCGGCCGCCGCTTCTCCAGGACGATGCCCGGGGCGGGCAGGTTCGGCGGGTCCGCCGGCACCGGTGCCTCATCCTGGTCCGGGTCGTCTTCGGTCAGGTACACCGACTCCCGGGCGGGCACGGCCGCGGTGGGCACGACGGCGGGTTCTGCGTCGCGGGCGGCGCGGGCCCGGTCCAGGTCCAGCACCTCCGCATCCACGGCCAGCGCGCCGGTGGCGGCGTGCTGCGGGTCGGGGTCTTCTACGGGGTGATTCACTGGGACTTCCTTCTCTCAGGTGTCCTTCGGGATGGCGGAGCGGGTGAGCCGGGGCACGGCTCTTGCTTGGCGGCTGTGACGTGCCCCGGCGGCAGGACTAGCGGTGCTGGTCGGGCTGCGGTACGGCGCGGCAGGTGCCGGCGTGGTCGTTGGCGGCGACCCGGATGGCGGCCAGGTCCGTGCTCGGGGTGTCGCCGGAGCGGGCGGCCCAGCAGCCCAGGCAGTGCCAGGTGTAGACCGGCCATCCACCGGCCGGGGCGTGCTTCGGGTTGGCCCGCACGCTGTAGAGGTGGGCGTCCGGGTCGAAGCCCTGGACCAGGGCCACCAGGGCCCCGCCCAGAGTCACGAAGTGCGCGATCGGCCCGGCCGCCTGCGGCAGGGCAACGGTGGTGATCGTGGACTGCATGGCATGTCTCCAGGTGAGGTCAGGCGGCCAGGGCCGCAGTTTCCGAGCACGGGACGCAGGTCCCCAACGAGGCGGGGATGACGTAGCCTGCATCGCGCCGACAGGCGGGGCAGGTCCGGCGCGCGAGCATCGCCGCAGCCAGCGCAGCCCACCTCGGCGCGGTCATCGGGCGCACCGGCAGCGCCAGGTCCAGGCGGTACAGGAACGCCACCGCCACACCGTGGCCGTAGCGGGAGAACCACATGAGCTGAGCCGCCACATCCTGACCACCGGGGCGCAGGCCCTTCGCGCGCAGTTGCCGGCGCGTGGCCAGGCCATCGGGTGCCAGGCGGAGCGGGAAGGTCGGCAGGCCGAAGCGGGTACCGGTGGGGTCATAGAACCTCACACGATCCCCCGCTCAGCCTTCAACGCGTCCCGCAGGGTCCGGGCGTTGACGGAGCTGGTGTGGACTTCGGCCCTGATCCGGTCGGCCGTCAGGTGGGCGTCGGGCCAACCGGCCGTTGCCGACCGGGCTTCGTCCAGCAGCTCGGCGGGCGTGCGGGTCGGCTGCCTGTTCTTGGCAGCGGTCGGCACGGTGCCGGTCGCCCGGCGCGGCCGACTCACCGCCACCGGAACCGACGCCAGCACGGGAGCCGGGGCAGCCGCTGCAATCACGGCCGGAGCCGCAGCCGGCACGGCGGCGGGCGGTAGAACGGGTGCCAGGTAAACCGACTCCACCGGGGCGGGGTCGGCCGACTGGTCGAGGTCAGACCCCGACCCTTTTATGGTGGTCTGTGCCGACTGGTCGGGGTCCGGCTGGTGGTGCAGCACCTTGGCCACCAGGTCCGCCCCGAACGCGATCGACCCGACCGGGAGCGAGGTCGCCAGCAGCATCAGCGCCCAGTTGGCAGGCGACCAGTCGGCCAGGTGCACCCGGCTGCCGGACTGGATCGCGGCCACCATCCCGTGGTCGTAGTTCAGGACCAGCGAGGCGGCGGTGTAGCCGGCCAGCACCCGCAGCGCGAACTTCCGATCCGACGCAGACAGGACCAGGGACGCCACCAGGGCCAGACCCATCAGCCCATCGACCACCAACGGGTACAGCACAGCGGCGGTGTGATCCGCACCGATGGCACGGGCCACGTCCCGCAGCGCGTTCCAGGACACCCGGAACGCCATCAGGACCACGGCCACCAGCGCCAGGACGAGCAGGATCTTGGGATTGCGGCTCACGCCTGCCACCCCCGGACGATTCCCTCAGCCTCGTCTGCGGCGTAGCCCAAATCGGCCATGATCGGCACCGATCGGCCGCTCCGGCGGTTGTGCAGGCCGCGAAGGACCAGGGCCAGCCTGCGCACCGTGTCCCGCAGATCGTCCACCTCGGCCAACAGGTCCTCCACCGCGTCGTCCATGACCAGGACATCGCGGAACTCGTCGTCGCCCAGGACGCGGATCGCGGCCAGGCGCTGCGGGGTGATGGTCATGCCGCCACCGCCGTCCTGTTCGCGGGCCGACGGGCCGGGCGCTGGCGGTGCAGGGGGATCATGTCGAGCAGGTCGGCGGCCAGGTGGGAAACGCGGTCGATCAGGTCGGGGTCCTCGGCCAGGATGTCACGCGCCGCAGCCTGCCGCGCCGCCCGCTCCAAGTCGCTCTCACCCTCGACACCGAGCCACAGCTCCAGCGGCGTGCCAAGGGCCAGCTCGATGAACTCGTCAGTGCTACGGGCCTCGTTATGGCCGATGAAGGTCTTCATCACTTGCCACCGCGCCCGGTCTCGCTGCGGCGGTTGGCGTCCCGGACCTTGTCCGACAGCGCCTGCCGCTCTTCCTCTGTCAAGCTGAACATTGCGGGGACCTCCAACTAGGTTCCTGCGAAAGCGGCCCCGGTGGTAGGACACCGGGGCCGCACTGTGTGGTCGTGCGTGCGCGCCTCCGCCGTGACGCGGGTGCCGGACTGCTCCGGGGGCGCGCTGGCGGTTCAGGCGTGTTCGACCTCTTCGGGTGCGAAGCCGTAGCTCTTGGTCTCGCCGTCGAGGCGAATGGCCACGATCCGACTGTCGGCGGAGGTGACCTGGCCGGTGGTACCGACGAAGGACCGGCTGTTGGGGTCGGGGTAGTTGTCGCGGACCACGGTGGCACGGTCGCCTGACTTGAATCCCATGTCCTGCTCCTCTGGATAGGCCCGGCGGGGTGCCGGAACCGTCGTGCGCGCCTCCGCCGCGATGCGGGTGCCGGACTGCTCCGGGGACGCGCTCAGGACTAACGGGCCTGAACCGGTGCTTCCTCGCTGCTCAGCACGAGCAGGGCGACACACCCACCCCCGAACCGGGATGGGTTGCTTGGCTGGCTGTCGCCGACGAACATCACCCCGTTCGCCCGGGGGGCGGTCTGTCTCATCCCGCCACATGCATTGGGACCTAGCTGTCTTTCCCCACACCCCCCAAGGGGCGGCCGGCCACGGCGTAGGGGGAGAGCAGGCGTGCCTCTCGCGTCAGTCCCGCACGATCACTATTCAGTTCTCAAGAAACGAGCGCTTCCAACGGGTCATCCCCGTTCGCTCCGAGCTGACGACTGCTGTATCTAGACGTCTAGATACAGCATACGGGTAACGGACTACCCGTCAAGGGCATTGCGGTGATTCCTTGCGGGGCGCTGTCCCGCTAATACGAGGATGCCCGCTCCGACCTGCGGAAATAACGGAGCAAGGGGGGAGCAGAGGCGGACATCCCCCCCTGTCGGACCGACAGGTCACAATGGGTCCAACGGCTTTGGGGGTGGCGGATGACCGCACTACAGGACGCCAGGACAGCGCGGGACATGAAGAAGTCCCAGCTCATCTATCACTTGCGCCAGGCGGCCAAGAGGCGTGGGATAGCTCTCGGTTCGTCGGATGAGAGCTTGGATCGCATGATCCGCGAGTGGGAGTACGACCGCAGGCCGCTCGCGGGCGATTACCTTCAACTGTTCTGTGACGTCTACCAGGCGACCCCGGCTGAGCTTGGCTGCCTACCGGACGATGAGCCTCCGGAGGTAGAGCTTGACGAAGCTCTGGCACTCAAGCGGGAGCTGTTCGCCGCGACCAGCGCTGACCTTGGACTCGTCACGATCTTCGAGTCCGTGACGGAGAACATTCGGCAGATGGATCGGCGGCTCGGCGCTCAGAAGCTCTTACCGCAGTCCCGGGCTCATGTGGAACAGATGGAGAACCTTCTCCGGCACGGAGTCTCACCCGGAACGCGCAGGCCGATTGCTGCCGCCCTTACGGAGGCTGCGGCGCTCGCGGGATGGCAGGCCCTCGACCTTGGTCACTACCGGGAAGCCTGGCAACTTCATGAGGTCGCGAAATCAGCGGCCCGGGAGTCTGAGAACAGCACTCTGCTTGCTCACGTCACTGCTCAGCAGGCGTACGTTCTGCTTGACCTTGACCAGCCAGCAGAGGCCGCAGAGCTGATGCACCACGCGCATGCAAGCGCTGGCCTCCGGCTCCATCCATTGGTGCGGGCCTGGCTCCATGCTGCCGAAGCCGAGGCCCTCGCGGCCGGCGGAAGCCAGAACACCACGGCCACGCTGCGAGCTTTTGAAGCGGCGGAAGCAGTCCTGCCCAGCGATCCATCCGACCCAGAGCTTCCCTTCCTGTTCCTTGCAGGCGGCCACCTGGCCCGCTGGCGCGGGAACTGCCTGGCACGCCTTGGCCTGGAAGAGGCAATTGCTGACCTCACCCGGGCACTGGAAACCATGGATGAAGGCTTCAACCGCGCCGAAGCTGGGCTTCGCTGCGACCTCGCCATGGCGCTGGCCATGCGGGGCGAGACGGACCAGGCGCGAACGGAAGCGGAGCGGGCACAGCAATTGGCGGCGCTGACGGGATCAGCCCGTCAACGCCGCCGGATCGCGAACCTTCTACTGACGGGGTGACTTCTGCCGCTCGGTCGCGAGCAGGTAGAAGACGGCCACCAGGGCGCCGGAGTTGGCGACCTCGCCACGGGCGATCAGCTCCGGGATCTTCCTCAAGGGAATCCAGGCCGTCCGCTGTGCTTCATTGACCTCGGTCGGCTCGGCTACCTTCTCCACACCGCGCGCCACGTAGACGTGGTGAGGGCTACTGACCGTGCCAATCATCGGCTCGAAGCTGACGACGTGCTCAAGTGCGCCAGTGGGACGGTAGCCGGTCTCCTCCAGGATCTCCCGGGCTGCTGTCACTGCCGGTTCTTCGCCATCGTCCACGACTCCACCAGGGAGTTCCCAATTCCAGGTGTCGGAGACGAACCGATGCCGCCACATCATGAACACTCGATCGTCGTCATCGAGCATCGCGGTCATCGCGGCCGGCGGAAGGTAGACCTTGTGGTGGTCGAAGCGCTCCCCGTCCGGCGTCTGGATGTCCGCTTGGGTCACGGTCACCCAGTAGTTCTCATAGATGGGGGTTTCCCCGTGCACGATCCAGGCGGTTGACCGGTCTCCGGTGTCGTGGAAGTCAGGGGGGGTGGTGACCACCCGGGGCCGACCCTTCTCACTGCGGGCAAGGCCGTCCCGCTCCAGTTCCGCGAACGCTTTGCGCGCCGTAGTGCGCGAGACGTCGAACTGAGTGCAGATCTCGGCTTCTGTGGGCAGGGCCGCGCCAGGCTTGAGCTTCCCACTTTGGATTCGCTGACGCAGCGACTCCGCCACCTGATCATGCTTGGTCCCCACTGGCCGTCCCCCCGCAGTCTCGGTCACGAAGCGTCCACGGCCGTGGACAGTGTTGATCAGGCCCTCGGCCTCAAGCTGATCGAGTGCGCGGCGCACGGTGTCGCGTGCGACAGAGAATTCCGTCGTGAGCAGGGCTTCGGACGGAAGTGCTTCGTCTGACGGGTAGGCCCCAGACTCAATCCTGGTCCGCAGCTGATCGGCGATCTGTCGGTAACCGATGCGCTTGCTTGCGGTGTCGCGCACCTGACTCCCTTCGCTCCCGGCCCCCGACAAGTTGGGGACTCTCTTCCCCGTCTATCCTGCCTGACGCCATGGCTAGGAGGCGGGGATGTTCGTCGCTTTGGAGGGGCGTGATCCAGCCGGGTTCTGGGCACCTGTCTTCAATCGACTGGTCGCTCCGTGGCGTGATCGGCCGTCAGTGACCTTGGTTCCATGCGCTAGTCCAGCGCTGACCGCGCGATGGGCGAGAGCATGTAGATCTTGCCTTACCCCGTGGGTTACGGCCATAGATTCGGTTGGTGGCTCTCAGGAGTGATCTCGGGGGAAAGATCTCCGCAGATCCTCGGCACTTACTGCGGTTGTGTGCCTTGATGCGATTGGGCGGTCAGGCTTCATCAATGAGCATGCTCACCCAGTTGCGATTTTCATCAGGCTGAGGAAGATCGTTAATCAATCCAAACCCCGCGCGCTCAGCGGCCTTTTCGCTGGCCAAATTACTTGGATGAATTCGCGCAATCACCAGCGTGTCAGAATAGTTTTCTTCTTTCAAAATTTCCTGGAATACGTATTCGTATACTTCGCAAGAAATTCCCTGCCGTTGTAAATTTGAATGTACGGCTAGGGCTTTAAGCGCCCAAATTGGGCCGTCCCACCCCATCTGTGTCCGAAGGGGAGTCTCAATGCTGGGTTCCGTGAGATGCGCCAGTGATACGCATGCCGCAAATCCAGTGTGCCCATCCTTTGTGGCTACTAGCAGGCGGCCACCATGCTTGGCGTACCTGGCCGCATCCGCAAGGGCGCTTTGCCTGTCGCGAAACCATGCCTGAACCCCCCACTCCCAGGGGCGGGCGTGGGGGGCTTTGCGACCGTTTTGAAGCTTTTGCTGCGGCTCTGTACAGGCGAAATCTTGAAGCAGGACTCGGTCGTCCTTCGCGGCCTGTCGCCACGAAAGGCTACTCACTCTCGGCGACGCACCGTTCGTCGGGGAACTGCATCGGACTTCAACATCTCGCGGAGTGCAACGACGGTCGACCTGTTCAGTGGCGCATTTACGGTGTTGCCGTACTCCCGGGCTGCCGCTTCCTGGCTACCGCCAGACGCGGCAGCTGTCCTGGTCGCAGTTCTCTCGTTCGTGACCCAGCTGACCAGCGGATGCCTTGCAGTGACGGTGGACGGCATAGAGGTTCCTACTGCCTTAAACTGACTGCTCTGCATCAAACTCACCCCCAAGTGCCTGGTCGAAGATGTCTGCAGCCTGCTGGAGCATGTCGATCAACTCGCCCAGGCGACTGCGTGTCATCACGTACCTACCCAGTACCTCGATCCCTACTGGCTCGATCTCCTCGCCCTCAGTTGGCAACTCCGCAGGGGAGATGAAGGGAGGCTCCGCGTGACCGATAACCAGGTAGATGGCATCAGGATTCCCGATTTTGGTCGGGATACCCAAGCCAAGTGCAAACTGGTTCGCCGGGCGAGCCTTCGGCTGCTCGGTCGGCCACTGCAGCTTGAGACTGTAGAAGCCCTGATCCCCAGTAGTACTCACTCTGCCAGTCTTGCATGCGGTAGTCCGCTACAGGAACAGCGCACACATGAGTTTGCCTTGGGTCGACAGGTCGGTTCCCTGCCCAGGAGCGTCATGACCTGCATAAATGAGTGGACTCGGACAGTTGATCTAGTAGAAGAGGCGTGTCCTCGTTCGGCTGTATCGTTCGGAAGCTGAGACATCTGCCAGCTCGATAGGTGTAGGGCCGACGCTGCCCTTCGCTCCTCCCGGAGCCGTGCCCTAGGCGCGTGGCGGGCTGAGGAAGCTCAAAACAGAAGCCGACGGGGGCCTCAATGGTCGTGACACGGCTGCTCAGCTGGCGAGTGCGGAGCTTCACTGAGGGGAGATGATCTCCTACGTTGGAACGGTGACAGCAGCGCCTCCGCTCAAGATCCGGACCAGTAGCGGACCAAGAGCGATTGCCACGACCTGCAAGGCGAAGACGCCCCAGTTCAGCGGCCGTGCTCGGGCGATTCATCACGCAGACTGTAAATCTGCCGGCTCTGCCTACAGAGGTTCGAACCCTCTACCCGCCACCAGGGAAAAGCGGCTCCTGACCAGGACTAACGGTCAGGAGCCGCTGTCGTCTCGCCGGCATGTGCCTGCATGGGGCCCCTGACTGCGGGCTGACCTCGCAGAGAGGGCGCACGGGCGTCAGGAGACACTGCACCGAGGAGCGCCCGCCGACCGCACCGGCGGGGCATCGCGCCGGGGTGTTGTGCTCCGGTGGCGGGAGGGCCCAACGCCGGTACCATGGCCGGACGTGGCCGGTGTGATGCGTGGTGTGTGATGCCGTAGCGCCGGGTCGGTCGGAACCAAGACGTGTTTGGGCGCTCATTCAATGAAGAAGTACTCCGGGAACCTCGATGGGGATCAGGCTGATGAGCCGGGCGGCGCTGAGCCCGGATCCTCCGAACACAGGAATGCTGCCGTAGTGCCCACCAGTGGCCTTTTCGCAGACGCGTCGAACTTTGAGCTCCGCCATGTCCCGGATTACGCACGTATCAGCCAGATCGTGGACGCCCTGCGAGTCCTCGGCCTGAAGGTCGTGCTGACCAACGGCACTTTCGACATCCTGCACGAGGGGCACTCGATGTACCTCGAGGCGGCGAGGCGGTTCGGCGATTTCCTCATCGTCGGCGTCGACAGTGACGAAAAGGTCCGTCAGCGCAAGGGCATGTGGCGGCCCGCGGTGCCCGAGTCGGAGCGCCTCCGCATGGTCACCCATCAGCGCGGCGTCGGCCTGGTCACCCTCAAGCAGGTCAATGAGCCCCGATGGTCGCTCATCGACGCGGTCAAGCCGGATGTGCTGGTCGCGACCGCCGATACCTACAAGCCCGAGGAAATCGCCGAACTCGAAGCGAACCACTGCGGTCGGGTCGAGGTGCTGGACCGGATGGCGACCGTGAGCACCTCGGCGCGGCTCCGCCTGCTGCAACTCGGCCTCGGCGAGCGGATGTCGCAGCGGCTCAGTGAAAGGCTGCCCGACCTGCTGCAGGATGTGATCGACGAGATCGGGAAGACCCCATGAAGCAGGTGCTGCTCTACCTGCCGGTCTTCCACGCCGGATACGAGGCGCTCTTCACCCGGCATGCCGACGCGGCCGGGGCCCTGCTGCTGGGGGAGAGCTTCGCGGACGACCACCCGGTGCTGAAGAAGGAGATCCGGGCCCTCTCGTCGGATACCGCCGCCCGTGCCCTCAAGGCGGCGACCGGCCTCTCCCGGGTGACAGTGGTCGAACGTGTTGACCTCCCCGCTGCCGTAGTGGCCGACACCCTGGTCGTACCGGACGAGGAGCTGATGCGCGACATCGTCGTCCGCTACCGGCTCGACCAGGGCCGGACTGTGGTCTACGAGCGCACATTCCTCCGCTGGGACCGGAGTTGGAGCCAGGTCCAGCGGCCGGCGGAGTACGACGGCATCGTGGCGACGGACGAGCTGTCCCGCAGCCTGCTCGGGCGCGCCGCGGAGGAGGCGGGGCTGAGCTCCGACTGGTGGCGCCAGGTGGGCGCTGTCGCCGTGCGCGACGGCGAGGTCATCGACGTCGCGCACAATCAGCACCGGCCGACCGAGTACACGCCGTACCTCGACGGCGATCCCCGCAATGACTTCAGCCGCGGCCTGCGCATGGACCTGTCCACGGCGATCCACGCGGAGGCGATGCTGGTGGCCCGGGCCGCCGGCTCCGGAGTGCCCCTGGCCGGCGCAGACCTGTATGTGTCGACATTCCCCTGTCCGGCTTGCGCCCGCCTGGTCGCGGAGGCCGGCTTCCGGCGCTGCTTCTTCGCGGGACCGTACGCGGTGCTGGACGGGGACGCGATTCTCCGGGCGGCCGGGGTGGAGCTGATCTGGGTCGACACCTCGGCCGCCGGCAACGATGAGTCGGTGGACGCTGCGGACGCGACACCGGCTGTGGACGTGACTCCGGCTTCGGGTGCTACTCCGGCTGCGGGCGCGAACTGAGCTTGATCCGCACCGGTTCGTGGTCCGGATTGTCGACGTCCCCCACCACGATATGGATGTGCAGGTGCTCTATCGTGCCGCCGGTGAACCGGAAGTCGCCGTTGCGGGCCCCGAGGCCGTAGTAGGCCAGCGCATATTGCTCGCGCACCTGGCCCAGCGCCTGCCAGAAGTCCTGCTGGGCCTCGGGCGACAGCTCAACCAGGTCCGTGACGTGCTCGTTCGGGATCAGCAGCAGGTGCTCCTGGGTTCCCTTGTACGGATACCGGTTGGGCCGCACGGTCCAGTGCGCGGTGCGTAGGACCACGGGCTGCTCCGGACTCTCGGGGAGCTGGCCCGGACAGAAGATGCAGATGCCTGCCGCCTCCAGGCGCTGCATTTCCGAGCGCTGCTCCTCGGTGCGGAAATTGCCGAGGTAGTAGAGGGTCATGACTGCGCACGCTCGTAGGTCAGAAAGGACAGTTGCTGGTCCTGACCGCTGTCTTCCTCCCCGATCAGCGAGAAGGGTTCCAGCCAGCCCGCAGGCAGGACGGTGTCGCCCTCGGTCCGCCGGTGCACTCGGGTCAGGTAGACCCGGTCCACCTCCCCGAGCAGTTGGGTGTAGATCTGCGCTCCGCCGATGACAAAGACCTCGTCCCGCCCGGCGAAGGACTCGATACCGCGGGCGAGGTTGAGCGCGGCGACTGCGTCCGGCTGAAAGACCGCGTTCTCCGCGCCTGACTCGTCCGACTTGCCGGACCCGCCCGACGACCCGCTCGGGAGACCCGGACGGCTGGTCACCACCACGCTGAAACGTCCGGGGAGCGGACGTCCGAGCCGGGCCACGATCTCGTCGTGGGTACGTCGACCCGCCACCACGGCGTGCCCGAGCGTGAGCTGCTTGAACCGGCGGAGATCCGCCGGGAAATGCCAGGGCAGGGTGCCGGCCAAGCCGATGGAGTCGCCCTCGTCGGCGGCCACGATCATCGAAGTCCTCATGGCGACACCGGAATGCGCAGCCCGGGGTGCGGATCGTAGTCCGCGAGTTCGAAATGCTCGGCCCGGAAGTCGTGGATATCGGCGACCGCGCGCCCGGCGTCGTTCAGCCGCACCGTGGGCAGCCGTCGCGGCTCCCTGCCGACCATGGTCTCGGCCTGACTGATCTGGTCCTCGTAGATATGCGCGTCCGAAATGGTGTGGTAATAAGCGGCTGCGGGGATTCCGGTGAGGTGTTCCAGCATGAGTGTCAGCGCGGCATATTGGATCATGTTCGACGGCACGCCGACGGGAACATCGCCGGAGCGCTGGAACATATGCAGGTGCAGTCGCCCATTGAGCACCCTGACGTGTACCCAGCCGTGGCACGGTGCGATTGTCGTACGGGGCTGCTTGCCCTTGCCGCGCACCTGGTACTGCGGAATCCAGGGCGACACGAAGTGCGTTCTGAGTTCCGGTAGTTCGTTGATCTGCTCGACCAGGTGGCTGAACTGGTCGAAGCCAGGGCCTTCCGAGGTCGGGAAATCGTGGAACGCGGCGCCGTAGGAACCGGGTCCGATATCGCCTGGCGGCAGGCCGCGGGAGGCCGTCTTCGCAGGAGTCGCCCAGTCGCCCCACCAGTCGCAGCCGAAGCTCTCGAACTCGTCAAGTGTGGTGGCGCCGTTGATGAAGGCGCACAGTTCACCGATCGGCTTGTTCCAGAATGCGCTGGCGTTCCGGTCGGTGATGACCGGGAACCCGTTCGACAGATCAAAGCGCATCGTCTGCTGCATCAGCGTCAATGCCTGGGGTCCCTGTCGGGTGGGCACCTTCTCGCCGGAGCTCAGAATTCGCTCGAGCAGGTCGTGGTATTGCGTGTCCGGCGTGCGGGATTCGAAAGGCTTGTACTGCACCTACTGACACCTCCAGGCTTCTGACGACCATGGTAGCGGCCGTCCTGCCTGCGCCGTCCTGCCTGGGGCTCCGACCTGGGCCCCTGTCCGGCCCGCAGTTCTTTCCGCTGACAAAAGCGTCGCGAGGAAAGCAGGCAGCGCAAAAGTGGAAAGTCGGCGCGGATCCGCGCAGCAGCGGCCGTTCCCAGGTCGGTGCCGGGCAGTGCCGGTCCGGTGTCGGGCAGTGTCGGTCGCTGCCGGCTCTGCGCGGCGGCAGGGGCAGCGGGGGAAGCCGGGGATCCGGAGGAGGCCTCAGCTGCGCGGAACGCGTAGGTCGGCGCTTTTTCCGTTGCTCGTCCGCGTCCGACGCCATCAGGGCGTGGTAGAAAGCGGGTTCAGTGGTGGGGGAGAGCGCCAGAGCACAACGGAGGGGCAGGGGACGCGTATGGGCGCAACCGTGGTGGTGCGCGAAGCTGCGAGCGCGGACATCGAGACGGCAGTGGCGCTGTGGACGGCGTCGCATGTCGCAAGGCGCAACGGCAGGCCACTGCCGGAGGCCCATATAACCCTGGCCCAGCAGCGGATGGCCGCGCCCGAGGCCTTACTGCTGCTCGCTCACGGTTCGGTCGACGACGGCTCCGGCAACGGCTCTGGCAACGGCTCCCACGGCGGTGGTGCTGGCGGTGCTGATGGGACCAGTGGGGCCGGTGGGGCGGGAGCCTCCAGCCTGATCGGGACGATCCTCGGTATCCAGGGGCTGGACCAGGACGGCGTGGGTGCGCCCGTGCCCGGGCTGCTGCACATATCCCTGCTCAGCGTGGCCCCTGACCGCTGGGGCCAGCATGTCGGCCGGCTTCTGGTCGAGGCGGTGCTCACCCGGGCCCGGGCCGGCAGCTTCCGCGAGGCCCAACTATGGACGCACGCGGACAATCTGAGGGCCAATCGGCTCTACAAGGCGATGGGCTTCCGCCGCAGCGGGCGGGTTCGCGTCGACGACTGGGGCGAGTTGCTGGTCCACTACCGCCGCAGCCTTACCGACTGACGTCTCACCGACCGACCTGTACCGAACGGGCCGTACCGACCGACTGACCCCGCACCGACCGGCCCGCACCGGCCAGGCCGCACCGGGCCTCGCCGATCGGCTTCCCTGTCGCGTCGCGGGTCTCGTCAGGTGGCCCCGCTGCGGCCCTGGCGGGGGACGGCCGGGGTGCTGATCTCAGCGAACTCCCGTACCGCGCTGGTCCTGCTGACGACGCGTCCGCCATGGACTACGACTCGGCTGTGTCCACCGGAGAGCACCCCGCGCAGGCTCTCACCGCGCACCGCGAGCACATCCGCGGGGAACCCGGCCGCCACCCGCATCGGCGCTAGTCCCAGGGCGTGTCTGGCCGCGCCGCTCACCGTCTCGTAGGCGGCGTTCTCGTCCAGTTCGCCGGAGGCGGTGAGCAGGAATGCGGCCTCCAGCGGGTCGACCCGTCCGACCGGGTTGGCGGTGTCCCGCAGTGCGCCGCTCCCTGCGGCCACGGAGACCCCCGCCGCCCGCAGCAGCCGCGCCGGCGCGGGCAGTCCGGCCCGGCCGTCAAGCCCCCGGAGGCCGACCGGGCACGAGCCGACGCAGCGTGCGCACTGCGGCAGGGTGACCACCGATACCCGTGCCGCTGCCAGTTGTGCCATGCATCGTGCCGCCACCTCGGGGGCCAGTAGCCCGAGCGCCGAGCACGGACCGATTACCGCCCGCGAACGCAGCGCCCCCAGGACCGCCGTCAGCCTGGCCAGCCGCCGTGGATCGGCCGCGTCGGTGTGCAGGTCGACGGAGAGTCCGCAGTCCTCGGCGAGGGCGACGACGGCATCCAGATGCGCGTCGGGATCGGCGTCCCGGTCGGGGCAGCCGCCGACGGCGTGCGCGCCCATGCCGAGCGCCTCCCTGAGCATCGAGCGCCCCTCTGCCCCGGCAAGTCCGGTGAGCAGACCAGGTAGCGGGACCACCTGAAGCTCCATCAGCCCGTGCAGTGCCCGTGCTGCTTGGAGCGCCGCCGTCATCCCGACCAGCCCCTGGGCTCCTCCAATGCGTACGTGTGTGCGTTGCACCGTCGCGCCGTAGCCGAGTCCGGTGAGTGCGGCCTCGGTGATCCGACGCTGGAGGTCCTCCACCCGCGCCTCCCGGTCCGCGCCCCACACGACAGCCCCGGCACCGGCCCCGGCGCCGACCCCAGTTCCGATTCCAGTTCCGACTCCCGAGCCCGAACCGGCACCCATCCCCGTGCCGACGACGGTAGGGGCCGTGCCCGAGGCAACCGCAGGGACGGTCGAGCCGGGCGCGGGCGTCCCGCTGAAGGCTTCGTCCAGGTGTGCGTGCGGCTCCACCGGGGCCGGGAGCAGCAGGTATCCGGTCAGATCGAGCCGCTCGGCTGCGCTCAGGCTTCCGGCTGCCCCCACCGCCTCGATCCGGTCCCCGGTGATGCGTACGTCGACGGTGCGCCCGTCCAGCAGTCGTGCGCCGGAGAGCAGCAGGGCGGGGCCGCTCGGAACGACCTGCTCCCCTGTGGGCATGTCAGCGGGCATTCGCTGCTCCTTCCCACCGTGCTCGGGTCAAGATCGATGAGGGGAGCCTAGGGCGAAGCCACAGCCGCACCTGGGTAGGCGCGTGCGGGAACGGGAGCGGGCCGGATAAGTCGTACCGGCCCGCAACGGTGCCACCGCCCGGGTCGGCACGAGGTCGGCACGGGGTCGGCGTGAGGTTCGTGCGAGGCCGACACAGGGCCGACGCGGCGCCCGCGCGGACCGGTGTACGAGCGACGTACAACCGCCCCAAGGTGACCCGAGACGGCGGACGACCAGCGCGCGAGCGTCCTCAGGACCAGTCCCACCAGCGCCCCGTGGCCGGTGCGGCAGCGGGGCGAGCCCTATGCGCCGACGGGGTGAGCCCGGTCCGCGGCAGGGGGCGAAACGGATTTCACGGATGGGCGGCGGACCGTGTAATGTCTCTCTCGGCCAGCCCCTATAGCTCAGTCGGTAGAGCGTCTCCATGGTAAGGAGAAGGTCTGCGGTTCGATTCCGCATGGGGGCTCGGATGAGAGGGTGCCCCGCTTCGGCGGGGCGCTCGATCGTCGTGGCGGTGTAGCTCAGTTGGTAGAGCAAGCGGCTCATAATCGCTGTGTCACCGGTTCAAGTCCGGTCACCGCTACCACGCCCTGTGGCCGATTGTCGGATCATCCGCTCAAGTCGGCTACTCTTGTCTGTGTTCATAACGTTGTCCGTCCGAGGAAGGCACTCCTGTGGCCGCCACTGATGTCCGCCCGAAGATCACGCTGGCCTGCGTGGAGTGCAAGGAGCGGAACTACATCACCAAGAAGAACCGGCGTAACGACCCGGACCGTCTTGAGATGAAGAAGCACTGCCCCCGCTGCAACGCGCACACCGCGCACCGCGAGACCCGCTGACCCTCCGTCGTTTCGACGTAGGGCCGCCGGAGTCGTCCAGGCTGTCGGCGTAGGCCGTCCCCATTCGTGGGGGCGGCCTTCGCTGCGTTCTCCGACCTGATCGCACCGCCTGCCTGGACGCTCACCGGCCCGCCGACCTGACCGCCCACCTCACCGCCTGCTCCCGCCGCCCGCCGCCTGCTCCCGCGGTCTGCCGGTTCCGGGCGCCTGCGATCGGTGCGGCCGTTTGTCTGATTTCCTTGACCCCTGTGCCGCGTGTGCCATTGCGTTCCCTGAACGGTTTTTCCTGACCTTTTCCTGACCAGTGAGGAGCTGCCCATGCCGCTCGATCCCTCGTTCATCGGGCGGACCTACCCGCCCACCACGTTCTACGAGGTCGGCCGCGAGAAGATCCGCGAGTTCGCGGAGGCCCTCGGCGATGCCAATCCGGCCTATGTGGACACGGAGGCGGCCAAGGCGCTCGGTCATCCTGATGTGATCGCCCCGCCGACCTTTCCCTTTGTGCTCACCTACCGTGCCGCCGCCCAGGTGGTGGGCGACCCCGAACTCGGGCTGGACTTCTCCCGGGTGGTCCACGGCGATCAGCGTTTCGTCTACTCGCGCCCGGTGCGTGCCGGTGACCGCCTCGGGGTGACCTCGGTGATCGAGTCGATCAAGTCCCTGGCCGGCAATGACGTGATCTCGGTCCGCGGCGAGGTCAACGACGACAGTGGCGAGCACGTCGTGACCGCCCACATGATGCTGGTGGCCCGCGCCGCCGAGGGGGAGTGACCATGTCCGCGCTTGTGAACTACGACGAGGTCGAGGTCGGCACCGCGCTCCCGGCGCAGTCCTTCCCGGTGACCCGGGCGACGCTGGTCCAGTACGCGGGGGCCTCCGGCGACTTCAACCCGATCCACTGGAACGAGGCGGTCGCCACCGCTGTGGGCCTCCCCAATGTGATCGGACACGGCATGTTCACCATGGCCGAGGCGATCCGTGTGGTCACCGACTGGGTCGGCGACCCGGGTTCGGTGGTCGAGTACGGCGTTCGCTTCACCAAGCCGGTGGTGGTCCCCAACGACGGGGTCGGGGCGCTGATCGAGGTCTCCGCGAAGGTGGCCGCGAAGCTGGACGACCGCCGGGTCCGGGTCGACCTGCTGGCCACCAGCGCCGGCGAGAAGGTCCTCGGGATGTCCCGAGCCGTGGTGCAGCTGTCCTGACCAGGTACGACAGCGTGTTGCCCCGACGAACCCGGCGGACCCCCCTGCGGCGATGTCCAGCGGTATCCGGAGGGGCAACACTCACTTTCCGGTCTGCTCTTGCGAAGTTAGTAATCAACCACTAACTTTCTACTCATGGCGAAGACCAGTGTGCGAATGTCGGCGGAGGAGCGACGCGAGAGCGTCATCCGCGCCTCAATGATCGAGTTTGCCGAGCGCGGCTACAACGGCACCTCCACCCAGGCCATCGCCACGAGGGTCGGCGTCTCCCAGCCCTACCTCTTCCGACTCTTCCCGACCAAGCGTGCGCTCTTCGAGGCCGCAGTGCGCCGCTGCATCGACGAGCTCCGCACCGGCTTCATCGAGGCTGCCGAAGGCCTCGAGGGCGAGGCTGCCTGCGATGCCATGGGGCTCGCCTACTTGGAACTGATCGCCGACCGCAGCCGTCTGCTGTTGCAGTTGCAGCTGTACGTCTCCGTGGCCGCCGCCGAGTCCAACGGCGACGCCGAGGTGGGCGAGACGGTCAGGGCGATGTGGCTGGAACTCTGGGACGCGGTCGCGGTGGCCGGGGGCATGTCCGTGGAGGCAGCCACCGACTTCTTTTCGCGGGGAATGCTGATCAACGTACTGGTCGCGCTGGGCTTCCCGCCCGAGCACCGCCTCTGGGAGGGCTTCGGCCCCAAGGCCTGAGGCCTCACGAACGTAGGTCTCACGAAGGCAGGTCCTGCGAACGCGGGTCCTGCGAACAACGGTTTCGCGAGCCCGGCTCGTCCCGTGGCAAGGCAGGCGTGGACGTCTGCCCACAAAAGTAATTGATCAATCACTAATAAAGGTGAACCGTCATGCGCAAGGGCAACCCAGCAGTCTGGGCCTTCGTCATCACCAGCACAGCCGGTTTCATGGCCGCGCTGGACAACCTCGTCGTCACCACCGCGCTCCCCTCCATCCGGACCCACCTCGGCGGTGGGATCTCCGACCTCGAGTGGACCGTCAACGCCTACACCCTCACCTTCGCGGTGCTGCTGATGCTCGGCGCCGCCCTCGGCGACCGCTTCGGCCGCCGCAGGCTCTTCATCATCGGCCTCTCGCTGTTCACCCTCTCCTCGCTCGGAGCGGCCCTCGCGCCGGGGATCGGCGCGCTGATCGCCGCCCGCGCCGCCCAAGGCGTCGGTGCCGCCCTGCTCACCCCGGTCAGCCTCACCCTGCTCACCTCAGCCGTGCCGCCGGCCAAGCGCGGACTGGCCTTCGGCGCCTGGGGCGCGGTCAACGGCATGGCCATCGCGATGGGCCCGCTGATCGGCGGCACCATCGTCGAGCACCTCTCCTGGCAGTGGATCTTCGCCCTGAACGTGCCGATAGGCCTGGCCCTGCTGCCCCTCGCCCGGCTGCGGCTGACCGAGAGCCGGGGGCCCAACGGCCGCCTGGACATCCCCGGCACCGCCCTCGCCAGCGCCGGCCTCTTCGGCATCGTCTTCGCCCTGATCCGCGGCAACTCCGACGGCTGGTCCAGCCCGACCGTGCTCACCGGACTGATCGCAGGAGCGGCGCTGCTGGTCGCCTTTGTGGCCTGGGAACTGCGTACGGACGCCCCGCTGCTGCCGATGCGGCTGTTCCGCAACCGTGCCTTCGCCGCAGTGAACAGCGCCTCGCTGCTGATGTCGATGGGCATGTTCGGCTCGATCTTCCTGCTGAGCCAGTGGCTGCAGACGGCCCAGGGCTACAGCCCGATGGAGGCCGGGGTCAGGATGCTGCCCTGGACCGCGATGCCGATGGTGGTCGCCCCGCTCGCCGGAATGCTGGCGGACCGGATCGGCGGACGCATCATCATCGCCGCCGGGCTGGCACTGCAGGCCGCCGGGCTGGTCTGGTTCGCCCTGATCGTCGCCGCCCATGTCGACTACAGCACCCAGATCCCGGCCCTGGTCCTCTCCGGCACCGGCATGGCCCTGTTCTTCGCCCCGGTCACCACGGTGCTGATGGGCTCGGTGAAGCCCGAGGAGCAGGGGATCGCCTCCGGCGCCAACAACGCCCTGCGTGAGATCGGCGGCGCCCTCGGCATCGCCGTCCTGGCCTCGGTCTTCACCGCCAATGGCGACTTCAGCAGCCCGGTCCGCTACGCCGACGGCCTGACCCCGGCCATCTGGGTCGGCGCCGCCGCGATCGCTGCCGCGACCGTCGCCGCCCTGCTCGTCCCCCGCCGCAGGGCCGCTGCCGCGGCCGAGGCCCGGGCAGCCGAGCCGCAGGACGCCGGGACGCCTGCCCTCTCACCGGTCAACTGACCCCAGGCCCCAAGGTTCCCCAGGCTTCCAAGCCCGCCACGGCTGCCGAGCCTCTCAAGGTGCCCTGCCCCTCCCCTCCCCGGGACGGGCAGGGCACCGTCATTCCGCCCCTTAGGCTGGTCGCGTGCAGGAAATCCAGGACGCCCCCCTCGCTCCGCTGACCACCTTCCGCCTCGGCGGCCCGGCCCGACGGCTGGTGACGGCCCGTACCGACGCCGAGGTCGTCGAGACCGTCCGGCGTGCCGACCGGGACGGCGAGCCGTTGCTGATCATCGGCGGCGGCAGCAACCTGGTGATCGCCGACAAGGGCTTCGAGGGCACCGCCCTCCACATCGCCACCACCGGCAGCACCCTGGACGGCACCGCCCTCGACGTCGCGGCCGGAGCGGTCTGGTCCGACCTGGTCGCCGACACGGTGCTGGAGCACGGCCTCGCCGGTATCGAGTTCCTGGCCGGCATCCCCGGCTCGGTCGGCGCGACCCCGGTGCAGAACGTCGGCGCCTACGGGGAGGAGGTCGCCAACACCCTCACCGAGGTGGTCGCCTACGACCGGAGCAGCGGCGAGACGGTGACCCTCCCCAACGCCGCCTGCGGCTTCTCCTACCGCCACAGCATCTTCAAGGCGCAGCCCGACCGCTATGTCGTGCTCCGGGCCCGCTTCGCCCTGGAGGACGCGGGCGGGCGGTCCACCCCCGTCCGCTACGCCGAGGTGGCACGCGGCCTCGATGTCGAGCAGGGGGAGCGGGTGCCGGTCGAGGCGGCCTGGAACCAGGTCCTGCTGCTGCGCCGGGGCAAGGGCATGCTGCTGGACCCCGAGGACCACGACACCTGGTCGGCCGGCTCGTTCTTCACCAATCCGGTGCTGGACCCCGAGCAGTTCGCCGCCTTCACCGCCCGGGTCCGCGACCGGCTCGGCCCGGACGCGGCCTTCCCCGCCTTCCCGGCGGCGGACGGCAGCACCAAGACCTCCGCCGCCTGGCTGATCGACCGTGCGGGCTTCGGCAAGGGCTACGGCAGCGGCCCGGCCCGCCTCTCCGGCAAGCACACCCTCGCCCTCACCAACCGGGGCCGGGCCACCACCGAGGACCTGCTCGCCCTCGCCCGCGAGGTGCGGGACGGCGTCCACGCGGCGTTCGGGGTCACCCTGGTCAACGAACCGGTCCTGGTCGGCGTCGACCTCTGACACTGCCAAGTCGCAAGCTGCAAGCCGCAGCCGGTGTCAGCTCACCAGCCAGCTGTCGATCCCGGCCAGCAGCCGTTCCTTCTCCTCCTTCGGCGCGCACGACCCCCGCACCGACTGCCGTGCCAGTTCCGCGAGTTCGGCGTCGCTGAAGCCGTGCACCTCCCGGGCCGACCGGTACTGCTCGGCCAGCCGGGAGCCGAACAGCAGCGGGTCGTCCGCGCCCAGCGCCAGCGGTACCCCTGCCTCGAACAGGGCCCGCAGCGGTACGTCCTCGGGCTTCTCGTAGACGCCGAGCGCCACATTCGACGCCGGGCAGACCTCGCAGGTGATCTGACGGTCCGCCAGCCGCTGCATCAGCCGCGGGTCCTCGGCGGCCCGCACCCCGTGGCCGACCCGGCCCGCGCCCAGGTCGTCCACGCAGTCCCTGACGCTGCTCGGACCGGCCAGCTCACCGCCGTGCGGGGCGGCGAGCAGTCCGCCCTCCCTCGCGATGGCGAAGGCCCGGTCGAAGTCCCGCGCCATTCCTCGCCGTTCGTCGTTGGAGAGCCCGAAGCCGACCACGCCCTGGTCCCGGTAGCGGACCGCGAGCCGGGCCAGCGTACGGGCGTCCAGCGGGTGCTTCATCCGGTTCGCGGCGACCAGTACCCGCATGCCCACGCCGGTGGCCTTGGAGGCGTCCTGGACCGTGCCGAGGATCAGCTCCAGCGCCGGGATCAGGCCGCCCAGCCTGGGTGCGTAGGAGGTCGGGTCGACCTGGATCTCCAGCCAGCCGCTGCCGTCGGCCCGCTCGTCCTCCGCGGCCTCGAGCACCAGCCGCCGGATGTCTTCCTCGTCGCGCAGTACTGATCGCGCCATGTCGTACAGCCGCTGGAAGCGGAACCATCCGCGTTCGTCCGTCGCCCGGAGCTTCGGCGGCTCGCCGGAGCTCAGCGCCTCCGGCAGGTGCACCCCGTGCCTGTCGGCGAGCTCCAGCAGCGTGGACGGACGCATGGAGCCGGTGAAGTGCAGATGCAGATGCGCTTTGGGCAGGAGGCGGACATCTCGGATGGAAGGGGTGACGGCCGGGGGAGCGGGTACCTGTTCCATTCGCAGATCTTCGCGTATTAAGCCTGACGGCGGAAAACAACGAGGTCAAGACGCTCGATCGGGTGAAAGAACAGCTTGTGTGTTGATGTCGTGCACAGCGAAGGGCCCGCCGCTCCGACCGAAATCCGGAGCAGGCGGGCCCTTCGCCATGCAGGCAGTGCAGGTAGTGCAGGTGGTGCAGGCAGTACGCGGATCGCAGGAGGAGCGCAGGAGGTCAGTCCTGCGCCTCGCTGAGCAGCTTCTGCAGCCGGGAGACGCCCTCGACCAGGTCCTCGTCACCCAGCGCGTAGGAGAGCCGCAGGTAGCCGGGGGTCCCGAAGGCCTCGCCGGGCACCACCGCGACCTCGACCTCGTCCAGGATCAGTGAGGCCAGCTCCGCGGAGGTCTGCGGACGCTGCCCGCGTAGCTCCTTGCCGAGCACCCCCTTCACCGACGGGTACGCGTAGAACGCGCCCTCGGGCACCGGGCAGACCACGCCGGGGATCTCGTTCAGCATCCGCACGATGGTCTGCCGGCGGCGGTCGAACGCGGTCCGCATCTCGTCCACGGCGGAGAGGTCGCCGGAGACCGCTGCCAGCGCCGCCACCTGCGCGACATTGCTCACGTTCGAGGTGGCGTGCGACTGCAGGTTGGTCGCGGCCTTGATCACGTCCTGCGGGCCGATCACCCAGCCGACCCGCCAGCCGGTCATCGCGTAGGTCTTGGCGACGCCGTTGACCACGATGCACTTGTCGGCCAGCTCCGGCACGGCCACCGGCAGCGACACGAACTCCGCGTCGCCGTACACCAGGTGCTCGTAGATCTCGTCGGTCAGCACCCACAGCCCGTGCCCCGCCGCCCAGCGGCCCACCGCCTCGACCTCGGCCCGGCTGTAGACCGCGCCGGTCGGGTTGGACGGGGACACGAACAGCAGCACCTTGGTGT
Organism: Streptacidiphilus alkalitolerans; assembly: GCF_042511045.1. Lineage (NCBI taxonomy): Bacteria > Bacillati > Actinomycetota > Actinomycetes > Kitasatosporales > Streptomycetaceae > Streptacidiphilus > Streptacidiphilus alkalitolerans. Next base: position 216,267 of record NZ_JBHEZX010000003.1, on the reverse strand, counting down.
TCTCGGTGCGGGCCGCCTCGAGCTGCTCCACCGACACCTTGTAGCCGGTGGTCTCGTCCGCCACGACCTCGACCGCGACACCGCCCGCGAGCTGGATCGACTCCGGGTAGGTGGTCCAGTACGGGGCCGGCACGACGACCTCGTCGCCCGGGTCGAGGATCGCGGCGAAGGCCTCGTAGATGGCCTGCTTGCCGCCGTTGGTCACCAGCACCTGCGAGGCGTCGACGGCCCAGCCGGAGTCGCGCAGCGTCTTCGCCGCGATGGCCGACTTCAGCTCGGGCAGCCCGCCCGCGGGGGTGTAGCGGTGGTTCTTCGGGTCGCGGCAGGCGGCGACGGCCGCGTCCACGATGTAGCCGGGGGTCGGGAAGTCGGGCTCGCCGGCGCCGAAGCCGATCACCGGACGTCCGGCGGCCTTCAGGGCCTTGGCCTTGGCGTCCACGGCGAGGGTGGCGGACTCCGCGATCGCGCCGATGCGGGCCGAGACCCGACGGTCGGCCGGACGGATGCTGGGGTCTGGGTGGGGAGTGGCAGCGGTCATAGCAGCATGGTCCCAGAAGCCGCCCCGGCGGGGCATCGAGGTTTCACCAGCCGACCCCGCGGTGTCCCGGCCAGGCAAGTCATTCGACCAATCAGGCATCCACCCCCTACACTCAAGCCTCGACGGACCCGGCCGAAGGCTGAGGACGGAGCGCACGTCGCGTATCCGCCCCGATGCGGTAGGTTGGTGCACGCGAATCCGGCTCGCCCGGATTCAAAGGGTCGTAGCTCAATTGGTAGAGCACCGGTCTCCAAAACCGGCGGTTGGGGGTTCAAGTCCCTCCGGCCCTGCTGTCCGCTCTGTTGCCGAAGGGCAACAGGCGGTACCCTCAGCAAGCGTTTACGAGCTCGCAATCATTGCGAAACTCGACAGGTACCCGATTTCAGGTGAGGGACGAGTGACGGAGACCGTGGGCTCCACCGCGACACCTGATCGTGGTAGCGCGGAGGACGAACAGGGCGAGACCCTGTCCCGTCGTGACCGCAAGCGTGCCAACAAGGCCGCTGGCAAGGACGGCAAGAAGAAGCGTGGCGACCGCCCGAACATCTTCGCCCGTACTGCCCTCTTCTACCGCCAGATCATCGCCGAGCTTCGCAAGGTCGTCTGGCCCAGCCGGAGCGACCTCACCACCTACACGACGGTTGTCATCGTCTTCGTCGTGGTGATCATGGCAGTGGTCTACGGACTGGACACCGGCTTCGCCAAGCTGGCTCAGCTGGTCTTCGCCTGAGCCGGGTTCGCCCGAATCCCTGTCCAACCCCTGCCTGACCCTCGTGGGACAGCGATGTCCGGGCGCTCCGCTACCGTTGTGTCGGTATCGTTGAGTCTCCGAGCCGTCCGCAGCCAAGCCCTGCTTCTCCCTGTGGACGGTTCCGGAACCGTCCCACCCTTCATCTCCAGGAAGAAGCAGCCAACGTGTCTGAGTCCCACCCGTATGACGCCGCGCAGGCCCCCGAGGCTGACGAGGCCGTCGAGTCGGCCGGCGCTGCGGAGCAGGACACGTGGGCCGAGGCCGACGACTCCGCCGACCAGATCATCGACAACGCCGATGGTGACGAGGACGAGGTCGAGGCTGCCGACGACGTCGCCGGGTACTCCGCCGAGGAGTCCGCGCTGACCGTCGTCACCGCCGAGGAGTCCGAGGCCCTCGAGGCCGAGGAAGAGGCCGACGCCGAGGTCACCGCCGAGGACGAGGTCGAGATCGACCCGATCGTCGCGTTCCGTGAGGAACTGCGCGTCGCGCCCGGCGAGTGGTACGTGATCCACACCTACGCGGGTTACGAGAACCGGGTGAAGTCCAACCTTGAGCAGCGCGCCGTCTCGCTCAACGTCGAGGACTACATCTACGCGGCCGAGGTGCCTCAGGAAGAGGTCGTCCAGATCAAGAACGGCGACCGCAAGACCATCCGCCAGAACAAGCTCCCCGGCTACGTGCTGGTGCGCATGGACCTGACGAACGAGTCCTGGGGCGTCGTCCGCAACACCCCCGGTGTCACCGGCTTCGTCGGCAACGCCTACGACCCCTACCCGCTGACGCTGGACGAGGTCGTCAAGATGCTCGCCCCGGACGTCGAGCGCGCCGCGGCCAAGGAGGCCGGCCGGCCCTCGCAGGTCCGCCCCTCCGACATCCAGGTGCTGGACTTCGAGGTCGGCGACTCGGTCACCGTCACCGACGGCCCCTTCGCCACCCTGCAGGCGACGATCAACGAGATCAACCCGGACTCCAAGAAGGTCAAGGGCCTGGTCGAGATCTTCGGCCGGGAGACCCCGGTCGAGCTCTCCTTCGACCAGATCGCCAAGAACGACTGATTCGGACCGATTCAGTCCCGTAGTCCTTCCAGGGGCCCCGTACCGCGACGGTACGGGGCCCCTGTGCGTGGGTAGGCCCCGGCCATGAATCCCGCAGCGGTCGTGGCCCTGCTCCACCGGGCGTCGCACACCGAGCAGCGCATCGCCGGAACGCTGAACGTCCGCGAGGTGGCTGAGGTCCAGCAGCGGCTGCAGCGCCGGGTCCTGGACCGGATCGCGGACCGGGCCTTCGGCGGCGCCTCCCGGCTGACCCGCTTCCTCGGCGGCGGCATCGACGTCGACCTGACCGACCGGCCGGACCGCAGCATCCCGTTCGAACCCGGGCAGGACGTTCCGGGGCTGGACGACCTCCTGCGCCCCGGTTGGCTGCTCACCGGATTCGAGCTGTCCGTCGCGGCCGAGCAGCCGCCCGGGCGCGGGGTCGAACGCGGCGTCGGGCGCGGGGTCCTGGCCACCGCGACGCCCCGCCCGGCAGCGCTGCCGGACGGCCGGGCCGAGGACAGCAAGCTCCTGCTCAGCCGGATCGACCTGCTGATGGACCGTGAGCTGGGCATCCTGCTGCGCACCGAGGAGTTCTTCGAGGGCGAGCTCTGCCGCACCGTCGAACTCTCCGACCTGGTCCTCGATCCGCCGGCAGCGGAGCCGGAGGCCGAGGGCGGAGCGGAGGAGATACCGGTGGTGACACCGGAGGACCCCTTCGCCGGCCTGGAGGACGGCATCCCCGCCCCGGTCCGCCTGGTCGCCCGAGGTCTGGGCTCGGCCCTCGGCGAGGCGGTCCGGATCGGCGCCAGGCTGCGCCCGGTGGCCGAGCCGGAGGACGAGGAGCCCTGGTTCGACCCTTCGTTCGAGCCCGCCGCCGATGCGCAAGAGGCTTATCGGGACCAGGACCGGGACCGGGACCAGGACGCGATGGCCTGGCTGCTGCACCGCAGTGGTCGCGGCACCCCGCGCTTCACCGCCGAACTGCACAGCTGGCTCGACGTCGGTGCGCTGCTGGACACCTTCCGGGCCCTGCGTGAGTCGGAGCCGGCCATCGGCGGCCTCTTCGGCCCCGAGCCGTTCTGGTCGGCCTTCGGCGAGGCCACACCCCGGCGTCGGCACCTGGCCCACCGGCTGGTCTTCGCCGACCTGCTGCACTACCGGCTGGACACCCTGCTCGACGTGGAGAAGCAGCCGGTCGCCCTGGCCTGCGACGGCGCCGCGGGCTACCGCCTGTTCCCGGACCGGCTGATGACGCTGCCGCCGGCGCCTCCCGAGTTCGACCTCGCCCAGGCGCTCGACCTGTCCTGGCTGCTGCGCCACGAGGTGGCCGCCGAGGGCCTGGTGGAGTCCGGCGGCCGTACGGCGCTCCGGGTGGCGGTCACCGGCGCCGCAGGTGACAGCGGAGGCGCCCCCTACCTGCTGTTCGAAAGGCTGGAGGTCCTGGTCGACGTCGAACTGGGGGTGGGGCTGCGGCTCACCGCCCACCAGGACGGCAGCGCGGTCGCCCGGTGCGAGCTCCGGAACCTGGTGGTCGCTTCCGCCGCCCCGGGCGAGCTCCCCGAAGCGGCGGACGAGGTGTTCACCCTCACCGCGCCGCCCGGCGGCTCCACCCACCGGAGCAGCGGCGGACCGTTCGGCGACTCGACCCTGCCGTCCCCGCTGAAGGCGGCGGTCGGTGCGGCCGGGACCCTGGCCGGCGGGGCGGTCATGCTGGCGGGCCTGCTCGGCCGCAAGCGCCCGCAGCCGGAACCAGAGCCGCAGCCGGAGCCGCAGTCGCAGCCGGGCCCGCGGCCCGAACCCCGTGTCCCGCCTGCCCCCGAGGCGTGATTTAGGATCGCCGACCCTTTCGGGCTATCCTGGTTCGATGTGTGCGTGGAGCCAGGCCATCCGGTCGGCGAGCCACACAGAAATCCCAGGCCCCGCCGCCGCGCTTCAGCGTGCCGGTCGGGAACACCTCTCGTAAGGACCCGGAGAGAGCATGCCTCCCAAGAAGAAGAAGATCACAGGGCTGATCAAGCTCCAGATCAAGGCGGGCGCGGCCAACCCCGCGCCGCCCGTCGGCCCCGCGCTGGGCCAGCACGGCGTCAACATCATGGAGTTCTGCAAGGCCTACAACGCGCAGACCGAGTCGCAGCGCGGCATGGTCGTGCCGGTGGAGATCACGGTCTACGAAGACCGTTCCTTCACCTTCATCACCAAGACTCCGCCGGCCGCTCGCCTGATCCTCAAGGCCGCGGGCGTGGAGAAGGGCTCCGGCGAGCCGCACAAGACCAAGGTCGCCAAGATCACGGCTGCCCAGGTCCGCGAGATCGCCACGACCAAGCTGCCCGACCTGAACGCCAACTCCCTGGAGCAGGCCGACAGGATCATCGCCGGCACCGCCCGGTCGATGGGCATCACCGTCGAGGGCTGAGTACCCCTCAGCCCCAGGTACGGCAGTGCATGAAAAGTGGTAGGGCCGAGCGCGGTCCGCAGCCACCACAACTCCACTTGATATCCACAGGAGCAGCAGTGAAGCGCAGCAAGGCTCTGAACGCCGCGGCGGAGAAGATCGACCCCGCGCGTCTGTACGCCCCCCTCGAGGCCATCCGCCTCGCCAAGGAGACGTCCACCTCCAAGTTCGACGGCACCGTCGAGGTCGCCATGCGTCTGGGTGTCGACCCGCGCAAGGCCGACCAGATGGTCCGCAGCACCGTCAACCTCCCGCACGGCACCGGCAAGACTGCCCGGGTCCTGGTCTTCGCGACCGGTGACCGTGCCGCGGCTGCGGAGGCTGCGGGCGCCGACATCGTCGGCTCCGACGAACTGATCGACCGTGTCGCGAAGGGCTTCCTCGACTTCGACGCCGTCGTGTCCACCCCGGACCTCATGGGCAAGGTCGGCCGTCTGGGCCGCGTGCTCGGCCCGCGTGGCCTGATGCCGAACCCGAAGACCGGCACCGTGACCCCGGACGTGGCCAAGGCCGTGACCGAGATCAAGGGCGGCAAGATCGAGTTCCGCGTCGACAAGCACTCGAACCTGCACCTGATCATCGGCAAGGTGTCCTTCGACACCGAGAAGCTGGTCGAGAACTACGCCGCCGCCCTGGACGAGGTGCTCCGCGCCAAGCCGTCCGCCTCCAAGGGCCGGTACATCAAGAAGATCGCGCTCAGCACGACGATCGGCCCCGGCATCCAGGTCGACCCGTCCCGCACCCGGAACCTCCTCGTCGAGGAGGACCCGGCGGCGGTCTGATCCTCGCGATCGGAACGCAGTCGCGTTTTCGACGGGCCGGTCCCTCTTCCGTAACGGAAGGGCGACCGGCCCGTCCGCGTGTCACACCCCCGGTGTAGCTTCGTGGAAGAGGTCTCACACGAACCACAGGGGGAATCCACATGCGCACTGCCCGAGCACTCTGTCTGGTCGCCACGGCAACCCTGGGCCTGGCGGCCCTCACATCCTGCTCCGCCGCCTCGAAGGCCACTGACAAGGCGACCGGGAGCGCCAAGGGCGCGGTGGCCTCGGTGGCCGACGCGATGTCGCTGACCAGCAAGCAGACCGCCAAGTACACCTCGATGAAGATGAAGATGACCGAGGTGGTGCCGAAGGTCGGCACGATCACGGCCTCCGGCGAGATGTCGCGCGACCCGCTCGCCATGCGGATGACCATGTCCAACCCGCAGTTGACCAGCGCGCTGGGCGCCGCCTCCATCCAGATGATGATGAGCGGCAGCACCATGTACATGAACCTGGGCAGCTCCGGTGCCAAGCAGCTCGACGGCAAGCACTGGATGAAGATGGACTTCGCCTCGCTCGGGGCCCAGGGCAAGGCCCTCTCCGACGCGATGAACAAGAGCAACGGCCAGGACCCCAGCGACGCGGTCAAGCTGCTGACCTCTTCCGGCGACATCAAGAAGGTCGGCCAGGAGACCGTGGACGGCGTGCCGACCACCCACTACGCGGGCACGGTCGACATGAAGAAGCTGGCCGACCAGGAGGCGGGCGCGGACAGCGGCCTGAAGAACATCATCGACCAGGCCGGGCAGTTGGGGATGAGCACCGAGAAGGTGGACATCTGGATCGACTCCCGCAGCCTCCCGGTCAAGGTGCACGAGACCGCAAGCACCACGCAGGGGAATGTCGACATCACCGTCGAGTACTCCGACTTCGGCACCACCCCGGTGAAGATCACCCCGCCGCCGGCCAGTGACACGGTGGACTTCGCCACCATGCTCAAGGATGCCAAGACCAGCTGAGCGACGGCCCGGTGGGCGATTTGCCCACCGGGCCCCTCATCCCGTACGTTGGTGAATGCCAAAGACCGCTGGTTGTTGCCGCGTGCCCTGCGAGGGGTGGCGTGGTGACCGAAGGATCCGCGAAGGATGCGGACGACCCGCGCAGGATGGATGAGGACAATCGCGCTCCGCGTGCGTGCCGCAAGGCATGTCACACGTCGAGCATGTTGAAGCCCCGTGCGCCTGCGCCGGGGCTGTCGTATTTCTCCGAGCACTTTCTTCCGGCGGGACGGGCGTAGCAGGTCGACTCAACGGTCGGCCACGCATCGACATCACGGAAGGAGGCGTAAGCCTATGGCAAGGCCCGACAAGGCTGCCGACGTCGCAGAGCTGACGGACAAGTTCCGCGGTTCCAGCGCGGCCGTGCTGACCGAGTACCGCGGTCTGACCGTGGCGCAGCTGAAGACGCTGCGTCGCTCGCTCGGCGACAACGCCAATTACGCCGTGGTGAAGAACACGCTGACCAAGATTGCGGCCAATGAGGCCGGGATCTCTGAGCTCGACGACCTGTTCACGGGTCCGACGGCTGTCGCCTTCGTCGCCGGTGACCCGGTGGAGTCGGCGAAGGCTCTGCGTGACTTCGCCAAGGAGAACCCCGCACTGATCATCAAGGGCGGTGTCCTTGACGGTAAGGCGCTGTCCGCCGATGACATCAAGAAGCTCGCGGACCTCGAGTCCCGCGAGGTGCTGCTCGCCAAGCTGGCGGGTGGCCTGAAGGCGTCGATGGCCAAGGCCGCCGCCACCTTCCAGGCCCCCCTCACGGAGTTCGTCCGCACTGCGGAGGCGCTCCGGGCCAAGGTCGAGCAGGGCGGTGCCGGTACGCCGGCTCCCGCCGCCGAGGACGAGGTGGCGGAGTAGCCCTCCGCCTTCCTCCTGCCTCGCAGCGGGCCCGTACGCCCGCCTATCCGTACATCCGGCACCTGCCGAAATAGTGGAAGGACGCCATCATGGCGAAGCTGTCCCAGGACGAGCTGCTCGAGCAGTTCGCGACCCTGACCCTCATCGAGCTCTCCGAGTTCGTCAAGGCGTTCGAGGAGAAGTTCGACGTCAAGGCTGCCGCCCCGGTCGCCGTCGCCGGTGTCGCGGGCCCCGGTGCCCCGGCCGAGGCCGAGGAGGAGCAGGACGAGTTCGACGTCGTGCTCACCGCTGCCGGTGACAAGAAGATCCAGGTCATCAAGGAGGTGCGCGCCCTCACCTCCCTCGGCCTGAAGGAGGCCAAGGACCTCGTTGACGGCGTGCCCGCCACCGTCCTGGAGAAGGTTGCCAAGGACGCCGCGGAGAAGGCCAAGGCCGCTCTCGAGGCTGCCGGCGCTTCGGTCACCGTCAAGTAGTCTCGGCTGCCTGACTGCTTTTCCGGCCGGGTCGGCCACCCTCACGGGTGGCCGACCCGGCTTTTTGCGTTCCCGGCGAGCTGCCTGCTGGGATGATTTATGACGATTCGCCACTTCTGTCGCCAGGCTGCTCCCCATGGAGCGCCGGGGCGAGTATGGTGATCGTCGTCGCTGCGGGTACGACCTGTCCGCGGCGGGCACCGCGCAGCGGTCGCCGAGCGGCCTACCCCACCAGGGCAGTCGCCCGGCCCGGCCGCCGGCCCAGGGCCCCTGTTGCAGGCTCGCCCTTGACGAACCGGACGCGGCGCGCAATTCTCAGGACGAGGGATTCCGGACCGTCCCCCGCAGAATCTGCGGATGGCAGGCATGGAACCCGGGTGTGGTGGGGAATACACACCAGGTAGGCAGTGACCGCCCCAGGGGGCGCCCTCGGAGAGGGTGATCCCGCGAGGTAGGGAGTTCGACGATTCGGTCTCCGAATCCGGACTGGACAGCAGTGTGCCGTGTGGCTACACTGTCCCTTTGCGCTGCCTTTTAGCTGCTCCGTGACTCGACCCCCGGTGACAGCACTGCCCCGACCAGGGGTGGCACCCCGTTTGCGCACTGGCTCTGACCAGGAGATCCATTCTTCTGGCCCAGCGGCTCGTGTGGAAGCGCGGATGCTACCCGTGCGACGGGTGGGCCCGGTACGCGCGTAGTGAGTCCGAGCCCTCGGAAGGACCCCCTCTTGGCCGCCTCGCGCAACGCCTCGAACAACTCCGCATCCACCGCACCGCTCCGTATTTCTTTCGCGAAGATTCGTGAGCCCCTCGAGGTTCCCAACCTCCTCGCCCTGCAGACCGAGAGCTTCGACTGGCTCCTCGGCAATCAGGCGTGGAAGGACAGGGTCGAGGCGTCACTCGCCGAAGGACACGACGTCCCGCAGAAGTCAGGTCTGGAGGAGATCTTCGAGGAGATCTCCCCGATCGAGGACTTCTCCGGTTCGATGTCGCTGACCTTCCGCGACCACCGCTTCGAGCCCCCCAAGAACTCGATCGACGAGTGCAAGGACCGCGACTTCACGTTCGCGGCCCCGCTCTTCGTCACCGCCGAGTTCACCAACAACGAGACCGGCGAGATCAAGTCGCAGACGGTCTTCATGGGCGACTTCCCGCTCATGACCCACAAGGGCACCTTCGTGATCAACGGCACCGAGCGTGTCGTCGTATCGCAGCTGGTGCGCTCCCCGGGCGTCTACTTCGACACCACCCTGGACAAGACGTCCGACAAGGACATCTACTCCGCCAAGGTCATCCCCTCGCGCGGTGCCTGGCTCGAGCTCGAGATCGACAAGCGCGACATGGTCGGTGTCCGCATCGACCGCAAGCGCAAGCAGTCGGTCACCGTGCTCCTGAAGGCCCTCGGCTGGACCTCCGAGCAGATCCTGGAGGAGTTCGGCCAGTACGAGTCGATGCGCGCCACCCTGGAGAAGGACCACACCCAGGGCCAGGACGACGCACTGCTCGACATCTACCGCAAGCTGCGTCCGGGCGAGCCGCCGACCCGTGAGGCCGCGCAGACGCTTCTGGAGAACCTCTACTTCAACCCGAAGCGCTACGACCTCGCCAAGGTCGGCCGGTACAAGATCAACAAGAAGCTCGGCGTGGAGCAGCCCCTCGACGGCGGCGTCCTCACCACGGACGACATCCTTGCCACGATCAAGTACCTGGTGCAGCTGCACGCGGGCGAGACCGAGACGGTCGCGCCCAACGGCAACACGATCGTCGTCGAGGACGACGACATCGACCACTTCGGCAACCGTCGTCTCCGCAACGTCGGCGAGCTGATCCAGAACCAGGTGCGTACGGGCCTCGCCCGTATGGAGCGCGTGGTCCGGGAGCGGATGACGACCCAGGACGTCGAGGCCATCACGCCGCAGACCCTGATCAACATCCGGCCTGTCGTCGCCTCCATCAAGGAGTTCTTCGGCACCAGCCAGCTGTCCCAGTTCATGGACCAGACGAACCCGCTGTCGGGGCTGACCCACAAGCGTCGTCTGTCCGCGCTGGGCCCCGGCGGTCTGTCCCGTGAGCGGGCCGGCTTCGAGGTCCGTGACGTGCACCCGTCCCACTACGGCCGGATGTGTCCGATCGAGACCCCGGAAGGCCCGAACATCGGCCTGATCGGTTCGCTCGCCTCCTACGGCCGGGTCAACGCCTTCGGCTTCGTGGAGACCCCGTACCGCAAGGTCGTCGAGGGCATCGTCACCGACGACCTCGACTACCTCACCGCGGACGAGGAGGACCGGTTCGTCATCGCCCAGGCCAACGCGCCGCTGACCGATGACAACCACTTCGCGGAGGGCCGCGTCCTGGTCCGCCGCCGTGGCGGGGAGATCGACTACATCCCCGGCATCGAGATCGACTACATGGACGTCTCGCCGCGGCAGATGGTGTCGGTCGCCACCGCGATGATCCCGTTCCTCGAGCACGACGACGCCAACCGCGCCCTCATGGGATCCAACATGATGCGCCAGGCCGTCCCGCTGCTGAAGAGCGAGTCGCCGCTGGTCGGCACCGGCATGGAGTACCGCGCCGCGGTCGACGCCGCCGATGTCATCGCCGCCGAGAAGTCCGGTGTGGTCCAGGAGGTCTCCGCGGACTACATCACGGTGGCCAACGACGACGGCACCTACACCACGTACCGCGTGGCCAAGTTCACCCGCTCCAACCAGGGCACGGCCTTCAACCAGAAGGTCATCGTGGACGAGGGCGCGCGGATCGAGGTGGGCCAGGTGCTCGCCGACGGTCCCTGCACGGACCAGGGCGAGATGGCGCTCGGCAAGAACCTGCTCGTGGCGTTCATGCCGTGGGAGGGCCACAACTACGAGGACGCGATCATCCTGTCGCAGCGCCTCGTGCAGGACGACGTCCTCTCCTCGATCCACATCGAGGAGCACGAGGTCGACGCCCGTGACACCAAGCTCGGCCCGGAGGAGATCACCCGGGACATCCCCAACGTCTCCGAGGAGGTCCTCGCGGACCTGGACGAGCGCGGGATCATCCGGATCGGCGCCGATGTCACCACCGGCGACATCCTGGTCGGCAAGGTCACGCCCAAGGGCGAGACCGAGCTCACCCCGGAGGAGCGCCTGCTGCGCGCCATCTTCGGCGAGAAGGCCCGTGAGGTCCGCGACACCTCGCTGAAGGTGCCGCACGGCGAGCAGGGCAAGATCATCGGCGTCCGCGTCTTCGACCGCGAGGAGGGCGACGAGCTGCCGCCCGGCGTCAACCAGCTGGTCCGGGTCTACGTGGCCCAGAAGCGCAAGATCACCAACGGTGACAAGCTGGCCGGCCGCCACGGCAACAAGGGTGTCATCTCCAAGATCCTTCCGGTCGAGGACATGCCCTTCCTCGAGGACGGCACCCCGGTCGACATCGTCCTCAACCCGCTGGGTGTCCCGTCCCGAATGAACCCGGGACAGGTGCTCGAGACCCACCTCGGCTGGCTCGCCAAGACCGGCTGGGACGTCTCCGGCCTCAGCGAGGAGTGGGCCCGCCGGCTCCAGAAGATCGGGGCCGACAAGGCCGTCGGTGGCACCAACCTCGCCACCCCGGTCTTCGACGGCGCCCGCGAGGACGAGATCACCGGTCTGCTGGACCACACCACCCTCACCCGGGACGGCGACCGCCTGGTCGGCTCCTCGGGCAAGGCGCGGATGTTCGACGGCCGCTCCGGCGAGCCGTTCCCGATGCCGGTCTCGGTCGGCTACATGTACATCCTCAAGCTGCACCACCTGGTCGACGACAAGCTCCACGCCCGTTCGACCGGACCGTACTCGATGATCACCCAGCAGCCGCTGGGTGGTAAGGCGCAGTTCGGTGGTCAGCGCTTCGGTGAGATGGAGGTGTGGGCGCTCGAGGCATACGGAGCCGCCTACGCCCTCCAGGAACTCCTCACCATCAAGTCCGACGACGTGCTCGGCCGCGTGAAGGTCTACGAGGCCATCGTCAAGGGCGAGAACATCCCCGAGCCCGGCATCCCCGAGTCCTTCAAGGTGCTCATCAAGGAGATGCAGTCGCTCTGCCTGAACGTGGAGGTGCTGTCGTCCGACGGCATGTCCATTGAGATGCGCGACTCCGACGAGGACGTGTTCCGCGCCGCCGAGGAGCTCGGTATCGACCTGTCCCGGCGAGAGCCGAGCAGCGTCGAAGAGGTCTGACGGAGGTCTCGGGTCGGCGCTGAGAACCAGCGCCGGCCCGTCACCCCCAGGACCCCCTCAGACCAGCGTTAAACTTCGACCCCGAAGGTGGGACTGACGACCCGTGCTCGACGTCAACTTCTTCGATGAGCTGCGAATCGGCCTTGCGACCGCTGACGACATCCGTCAGTGGTCCCACGGCGAGGTTAAGAAGCCCGAGACCATCAACTACCGCACCCTCAAGCCCGAGAAGGACGGACTCTTCTGCGAGAAGATCTTCGGCCCCACCCGGGACTGGGAGTGCTACTGCGGTAAGTACAAGCGTGTCCGCTTCAAGGGCATCATCTGCGAGCGCTGCGGCGTCGAGGTCACTCGCGCCAAGGTGCGTCGTGAGCGGATGGGCCACATCGAGCTGGCCGCCCCTGTCACGCACATCTGGTACTTCAAGGGCGTGCCCTCACGCCTCGGCTACCTCCTGGACCTTGCCCCCAAGGACCTCGAGAAGGTCATCTACTTCGCCGCCTACATGATCACGTGGGTCGACGACGAGCGCCGTACCCGTGACCTGTCCTCGCTGGACGCCCAGGTGTCCGTCGAGCGGCAGCAGATCGAGCAGCGCCGCGACTCCGACCTGGAGACCCGCGCCAAGAAGCTCGAGGGCGACCTCGCCGAGCTCGAGGCCGAGGGCGCCAAGGCGGACGTGCGCCGCAAGGTGCGCGAAGGCGCCGAGCGCGAGATGAAGCAGCTCCGTGACCGTGCCCAGCGCGAGCTGGACCGGCTGGACGAGGTGTGGGCCCGCTTCAAGACCCTCAAGGTCCAGGACCTGGAGGGCGACGAGCTGCTCTACCGCGAGCTGCGCGACCGCTTCGGCACGTACTTCTCCGGTTCGATGGGTGCCGCGGCGCTGCAGAAGCGCCTGGAGACCTTCGACCTGGAGGAGGAGGCCGAGCGCCTCCGCGAGATCATCAAGACCGGCAAGGGCCAGAAGAAGACCCGGGCGCTCAAGCGCCTCAAGGTCGTCTCCGCGTTCCTGCAGACCACCAACAAGCCCTCGGGCATGGTGCTGGACTGCGTCCCGGTGATCCCGCCGGACCTCCGCCCGATGGTGCAGCTGGACGGTGGCCGCTTCGCGACCTCCGACCTGAACGACCTGTACCGCCGCGTGATCAACCGCAACAACCGGCTCAAGCGTCTGCTCGACCTCGGCGCCCCCGAGATCATCGTGAACAACGAGAAGCGGATGCTGCAGGAGGCTGTCGACGCGCTGTTCGACAACGGCCGCCGCGGTCGCCCGGTCACCGGTCCCGGCAACCGGCCGCTGAAGTCCCTGAGCGACATGCTCAAGGGCAAGCAGGGCCGTTTCCGCCAGAACCTGCTCGGCAAGCGGGTCGACTACTCGGCCCGTTCGGTCATCGTCGTCGGCCCGCAGCTCAAGCTGCACCAGTGCGGTCTGCCGAAGGCCATGGCGCTGGAGCTCTTCAAGCCGTTCGTGATGAAGCGCCTGGTGGACCTGAACCACGCGCAGAACATCAAGTCGGCCAAGCGCATGGTCGAGCGCGCCCGCCCGGTGGTCTGGGACGTCCTCGAAGAGGTCATCGCCGAGCACCCGGTGCTGCTGAACCGTGCGCCCACCCTGCACCGCCTCGGCATCCAGGCCTTCGAACCGCAGCTGGTCGAGGGCAAGGCCATCCAGATCCACCCGCTCGTCTGCACCGCGTTCAACGCGGACTTCGACGGCGACCAGATGGCCGTGCACCTTCCGCTCTCCGCGGAGGCGCAGGCCGAGGCCCGCATCCTGATGCTGTCCTCCAACAACATCCTGAAGCCGGCCGACGGTCGCCCCGTCACCATGCCGACCCAGGACATGGTGCTGGGCCTGTTCTTCCTCACCTCGGAGCGCGACCCGGAGACCCTCCGCGGTGTCGGCCGCGCCTTCGGTTCGACGCCGGAGGCCGTGATGGCCTTCGACGCCAAGGACCTGGACCTCCAGGCCGAGATCGACCTGCGCCTCCCGCTGGGCACCGTCCCGCCGCGTGGCTGGGTCGCCCCGGTGGACGAGGACGGCAAGCCGACCTGGACCGAGGGGGAGCAGCTCCGGCTGCGGACGACCCTGGGCCGCGCGCTCTTCAACGAGCTGCTGCCCGAGGACTACCCGTTCGTCGAGGAGGAGATCAACAAGAAGCACCTCTCGGCGATCGTCAACGACCTCGCCGAGCGGTACCCCAAGGTCGTCGTCGCGGCGACGCTGGACAACCTCAAGGCGGCCGGTTTCCACTGGGCCACCCGGTCCGGTGTCACCGTCTCGATCTCGGACGTCGTGGTCCCGCCGAACAAGCCCCAGATCCTCGAGGGCTACGAGGAGCGGGCCGAGAAGGTCCAGAAGCAGTACGAGCGCGGCCTGATCACCAAGGACGAGCGCCAGCAGGAGCTCGTGGAGATCTGGACCAAGGCCACCGCCGAGGTCGCCGAGGCGATGAACGCGAACTTCCCGAAGACCAACCCCATCTTCATGATGGTGGACTCCGGGGCTCGCGGAAACATGATGCAGATGCGTCAGATCGCCGGTATGCGTGGTCTGGTGTCCAACGCGAAGAACGAGACCATCGCGCGACCCATCAAGGCGTCGTTCCGTGAGGGCCTCTCCGTGCTGGAGTACTTCATCTCCACCCACGGTGCCCGTAAGGGCCTCGCGGACACCGCCCTGCGTACCGCCGACTCGGGCTACCTCACCCGTCGTCTGGTCGACGTCTCCCAGGACGTCATCATTCGCGAGGAGGACTGCGGCACCGAGCGCGGTCTCAAGCTGCCGATCGCCGACCTCGGCGCCGACGGCGTGCTGCGCAAGCGGGACGACGTCGAGACCAGCGTGTACGCACGTGCGCTGGCCGAGGAGATCGTGGTCGACGGCCAGGTGCTGGCCCCGGTCAACACCGACCTGGGCGACGTCCTGATCGACGAGCTGATCCGTCTGGGCATCTCCGAGGTCAAGACCCGCTCGATCCTGACCTGCGAGTCCTCCGTCGGCACCTGCGCCATGTGCTACGGCCGCTCGCTGGCCACCGGCAAGCTGGTCGACATCGGTGAGGCGGTCGGCATCATCGCCGCCCAGTCCATCGGTGAGCCCGGCACCCAGCTGACCATGCGCACCTTCCACACCGGTGGTGTGGCCGGTGACGACATCACCCAGGGTCTGCCCCGTGTGGTCGAGCTGTTCGAGGCCCGCAACCCGCGTGGTGTGGCCCCGATCAGCGAGGCCGAGGGCCGGGTCCGGATCGAGGACACCGACAAGACCCGCAAGCTCGTCATCACCCCGGACGACGGCAGCGAGGAGATCCCCTACCCGATCTCCAAGCGCATCAAGCTCCGGGTCAGCGAGGGCGAGCACGTCGAGGTCGGCCAGCAGCTCACCGCGGGTACCGTCAACCCCCACGACGTGCTGCGCATTCTGGGCCAGCGCCAGGTGCAGATCCACCTGGTCGCCGAGGTCCAGAAGGTCTACAACTCGCAGGGTGTGTCGATCCACGACAAGCACATCGAGATCATCATCCGGCAGATGCTGCGCCGGGTCACGATCATCGAGTCCGGCGACGCCGAGCTGCTGCCCGGCGAGCTGGTCGAGCGCGGTCGCTTCGAGACCGAGAACCGTCGTGTGGTGTCCGAGAGCGGCCAGCCCGCCTCCGGCCGTCCGCAGCTGATGGGTATCACCAAGGCCTCGCTGGCGACCGAGTCCTGGCTGTCCGCCGCCTCCTTCCAGGAGACGACCCGGGTGCTCACCGACGCGGCGATCCACGCCAAGTCGGACCCGCTGCTGGGCCTCAAGGAGAACGTCATCCTCGGCAAGCTCATCCCGGCCGGTACGGGTCTTCCCCGCTACCGCAACATCCGGGTCGAGCCCACCGAGGAGGCGAAGGCCGCGATGTACTCGGCCGTCGGCTACGACGACATCGACTACTCGCCGTTCGGCTCCGGCTCCGGCCAGGCAGTGCCGCTGGACGACTACGACTACGGCCCCTACACGGGCTGACCGGTCGGCAGTACCGTTCGAGCCGCAGGGCGGCCACTCCGGATCACCGGGGTGGCCGCCCTGCGGCGTTTCCCCCTCAGGAAGCCTGCGGCAGGAAGGCCTCCAGCTGCCGCAGGCGAGTGTGGTAGTCCGGGTGCGAGGACAGCAGCTTGGAGGCGAGGCTGGGACGCTGCAGCGCGCTCGCGCCGAGCTGCCGCTGGGCCTCGATCTCCTCGCCGTGGACCTTGGTCAGCACCTGGATCATGACCTGGGCGAAGCCCAGCTCCGCGGCCTTCTGGTCGGCCCGCATCTCCGCCTTCCGGCCGACGGCCGCCAGCAGGTACGGGGCCACCAGCACCAGCAGCAGCGGCCAGAAGGTCAGCGCCAGCCCGATCAGGGCGCCGGCCGCGACGATGATGATCGCCGCGCCCAGGCAGAAGAAGTACTGCGCGAGCCGCACCGCGAGCGAGGTCACCTTGCGCAGCAGCTGCCAGGCCAGCCGCCCGGGCAGCGAGTACCACAGGCCCAGCAGGTTGGACCAGGCGTGGCCGCCGGTGTGGTGGCCGAGCTCATGGGCGAGCACCCCGGCCAGCTCGGCCGGTGGCAGCGTGGTCATCGAGTAGTGGGTGACTCCCACGATATGGCCGGCCGCGGCATAGGCGTTGAGGTCGGCGCTGTCCTCTATCCACAGGTCGTAGTTCGAGCCCTCGATGCCGGCTCTGGTGGTGACCTCGCGCCAGATGGGGTTGAGCCAGTCGAGCTCCTTGCGGGTCGGGTAGCGCAGGTTGAGCAGGTAGCGGGCGAAGAAGCGCTCGGTCGGGCGGTGGAAGACCAGCGCGCCGGAGGCCAGCCAGGCGATCACCACCACATAGGTGAGGACCGTGGGCAGGATGCTGGCCAGGATGTAGACGACCAGGAAGCTGCAGATGAAGTTGGGCAGGTGCAGCAGCAGCCCGCTGATCGCGGCGGCGTCCGCGCCGCGCTGGCGGGCGGCCATGTGCGTCCGGCCGGTGCTGAAGGTGAGCTGGTCGGTCTCCAGGCCCGAGTCCTCGGCGGCGGGCGCGGGTGCGGGCGCCGGGGGCGCGGGCGGTGCGGCGGCGGGGGGCTGGAACGCGTGCTGCGGCGGGGGCAGCAGCAGGACCGGCTCGCCCTGCGGGTACTCCGGCGGGGCCGAAGGGTACGGAGCCGCGGGGGACGGCGCCGTCGGGTACGGGGGCGCGGCCGGGGCCGGCGCCGCGGCCTGTGCTGCCTGCGGGTACGCCGGCGCTGACGGGTAGTCCGGGGCGGCCGGGAACGCTGTGGCGGTCGGGTACTCGGGCGCGGTCGGGTAGGCCGGCGGGGCCGGGAACTCCGGGGCGGCGGTGGGGTACTGGGGCGGCGTCAGGTCCTGTGCTGCCTGCGCGGCCTTCGGGTACTCGGGGGCGGCCGGGTACTCCGGTTCCGTCGGGTACTGCGGTGGTTGGTCCATCATGGGCCTCTCGGTTCAGGATCGGTGCTGTGCGGGGTTCTGCTGCGGAGGGTCGTGGGAGGTCAGCCGGCGATCAGTGCGAAGGCCAGCAGCACCGCGCTCAGGCCGAACGCGGCGAGACCGGTGCGTACGCACTGGTGCTTCCGCGCGACGATCAGGCTGTTGCTGGTGAGCGAGGTGAGCAGGGCCGCCGAGGCGTCCCGTTCGGTGTCGGCGAGGGCGTCCGCGAGCCGTCCCAGCGCCGCCGCCTGGTTGATGTCCTGGAAGTAGGTGAGCGGGAGCCCGGGACGCCAGCCGCTCTTCCGGTAGCGGGGCCGGATCGCCAGCAGCAGCGCGACCAGCGCCACGCCCAGGCTCACCGTCCCCAGCCACCAGGCCGTGGCCGGGACCGGTCCGAGCCGGCCAGGGGACCAGTCGTGCCCGGTCAGCAGTCCGCCCACCAGCCCCGCGGCGATGCCGAGCGTCGCCACCAGCACGGACGCCTTGTTGTCCGCGCGGACGATCTCGTCGCGCAGCTCGGCCAGCAGCCGGGTACCGGCGGCCGTGCCGCTGCCGGCACTGACGCCGCTGCCGGTGCCCGGTGCCCGGGTCTGCTGCGGGGGTACGTCGGTGGACATGGCCGGCTCTCCCCGCCGTCAGCTGGACGGCTGCTGGTCGGCGGCGGACGGCCCCGGAGCCGTCGGGTAGCCCGGGGGCAGCTGCGGCTTGGGCGGCGGATCCGAGGGCCGGGGCGGCGCCGAGGCCGGGGCGAGGATGTGCTTCAGCTGCCGCAGTGCCTCCTTGGCCGGCTCCTCCAGTTGGAAGTCCTCGAAGGTGCCGTTCTCGATCATGTTCTCGATCAGGTGCATCTGGTTCTGGACCTGGATCTGCTCGTCCTGCCGCAGGCTCTCCAGGGCGTGCCGCATGTCGTCCGGGTGCTGGGCCACCTGCAGCGCCCACTGCTGGATGCCGCCCCGCTCCAGGTAGTAGCGGTAGAAGTCGGCCTTCTGGGCCAGCAGCGCCTGCTCCTGCTGGGCCCGCAGCTGCAGGTACTCGAACTCGGGGGTGGCGGCCTGCATGTCGTACTTGATGCCGCGCAGCCGGGACTGGTGCTCGCGGGCCGCGGCGTCCAGGTCGAGCCGGGCGGTGCAGGTGATCCGCAGGCCGACGTCCTCGGCGATCGGCCGGCTGTACAGGCTCTCCTGGACGGCGGACTCGGCGTCGGCGCTGTCCTCGACCGAGAACTTCCGGCTGGCCGCGCGCATCAGGCTCTGGATCCGCGGCGAGATCATCGCCGGCACGTCCCTGATGCCGCTGCTGACGACCAGTGCGGGGGAGGAGACCTGCCAGGTGACGTCGATCTCGGCCTGGAACGAGAAGGCGTCGCCCTGCGAGGGGAGCGAGTGCACCAGTTCCAGGTGGTGGATGCCCATGTCGACCTCGTACACGGTGCGGTAGCCCCGGGCGGTGAGTTCGGCCCGGCCGGGCCGGAGCGGCGGCAGGAAGGCGTCGAGCTTGCCCGAGCCGTCGCTGAAGACGAGGGCCCGGTCGGCGTTGGCGGTGGGACGGCGGGTGAGGTGGTCGATTCGTGACACCTGGCGGACGACCGCGACCGGGTCGACGATCGCGCTGTTGCGGCGAGCGGACTGGCTCCACTCGGGAATCTGCCGGAAGTCCGGCATGGTGGTCCTCCTGTGCTGGACGGAACTGTGGGTGCGGCAGCTCTGCGGAACAGCGCCCTCAGAACTGCTGGTTCGGGTCGGGGTCAGGCAGGTCGGCGGCGAGCAGCAGACGTCGGCTGATCCGCGCCAGCGGGGTGTCCTTGTTCGCCTCGGCGAGGGTCCGGACCAGGTGGCTCAGCCGCAGCCGGTCGTCCTCGCTCACCGCCAGCGCCCGGAGCAGCGAGGCGATGCCCTGTTCGGCCTCCGGATCGCGCTCGGCGGTGCGGATCCAGTGCCGCAGCAGTTCCCTGGCCTGGTCGGTGTGCTGCGGTTCGGCGAGGGCGGCCCACCAGAGGCAGACCAGGTGCTGCCGGTCCTGCGGCTCCTCGGCCTCGGCCAGCGTGGTCACCGAGGGCGGCCCGCCCGCGGTGGCCGCGCCCAGGGAGTACCAGCGCAGCAGCGAGGGCCAGCTCAGCGGGGTGCTGACGGCGTCCTCCGAGTACCAGCCGGCCCGCAGGAAGGCGATCAGCGCCAGGCCGCGCCTGGGGCCGCGGGGTTCCAGCCAGGAGACCAGCCGGGCCAGCACCAGCGAGCGGCTGGTGGTGACCAGCAGCAGCGAGGTGGCGCTCTCCAGGGCGTCCACCTCCTCCGCGCCCGGGTCGGAGTCCGGCTGGGTGACCAGGTCGCCGAGGTCGCGCAGGGCCTCCTCGGGCGCCACCGAGCCGATCAGGCCGTGGCCGCGGATCCCGGTCCAACGCACCCGCTCGTCCTTGCTGAGGCACCAGCCGCGCAGGATCTGCGGCACCGCGACGGCACCGGTGGACCAGGCCAGCAGGGTGAGCGTGTTCGCGGCCTGCAGCCGCAGGGTGAACAGCGGCGACGAGGCCCAGGGCTGCAGCAGCCGGGGCATCACCGAGGGCAGGTCCACCGCGGCGAGCACGGCGGTGGCACTGGCCGCGCGGGTGCGCACCAGCGGGTCGGCGCTCCCGGCGAGGTCGCTGATCCAGTCGATCAGGGCGGGCCGGGCCGAGGGGTGGCCGAGCCAGACCTCGCGCAGCAGCGCGGCCCGGATCCGCTGGTCGTCGAAGGTGGCGATCTGCTGCGGCAGCGGCCCCCAGACGGTGGGTTCGTTGCGTTCGGTCAGGGTGGCCCTGGCCGACTCCAGCCGCTGACGCGCGGTCAGCCCGAACACCGGTGTCTCGGCCGGCTTGTCGGGCTTCTCGATCTGCTGCAGCCGGGTGTGCAGTTCGTCCCCGCGCTCGGCCGCGAGCGCGTAGGCGGACCCGTCGAAGACGGCCAGCGAGACCAGGAAGGCCCGCTCGCGGAGCGTGGTGTCGGTGTCGGCGAACCACTGCGCGACCTGATCGTCCACGGCGCCCTGGTCGAGCTCGGAGAGCTCCTCCTCGGTGGCCTCCCCGAACGAGTAGCGGGCCAGGACCTGGGCGTACTCCTTGATCTCCTGCGGGGTGCGGGTGCTGCTGAGGAAGCTGAGGGTGGCCGGCAGCGCCAGCAGTTCGTCGACGCCCAGCGGCTCGGGACGCAGTGCGGGCAGCGCCTGGTCGTCCGGCTCCCCGGGCAGCCAGCTGAGCTCCAGCCGGACGTGGGCGGTGAGCATCGCGGTACCGGTCGGCGGGGTCCAGGCCGCGGTCCAGCGGTTCCGCCTGAGGTCGGCCAGCAGCGGGGAGTCCTCGGTGGTGATGACCAGGTAGCCGCCGTCCTTGGCCAGCTTGGTGCGCAGCGTGCGCAGCCGGTCCTCGGACAGCCGCCGGTTCCGGCTGACCGGGAGGTCCCACAGCACGTAGCCGGGCGCGGGCTCGGCCTGGTTCAGCATGTCGTCCGGGCCGACGCTGGTGTCCAGCACCCGTACGGTGCGCACCTCCAGGGCGCGTAACAGCGCCTTGGAGGCGGCGCTGCGCCCGCTCGACTGCTTTCCGGTCAGCACCAGCACCCGTGAGTCGCGCAGGCAGGCCAGGGCGGCCTCGAAGGCGTCGCCCTGCTGGAACACCTCCATCAGCCGGTCGATCTCGGCCGCGGTGACCTCGCCGGCGTAGCGGGGGCCGCTCCCGCCGGGGGCGTTGTGGTGGTGCACCTCGGTCTTGTTGCCGGTGAACACGTCGCCGTGGACCCGGCCGCCGGAGACCGTGTGCTGGTCGCCGCCGATCAGATGGCCGCCGAAGCCGGGTGCGCCGCCGGCGAAGAGGGTGCCGTTGAAGGAGGGCGGCAGGTGGTCGAACAGCTCCTGGGCGGCCTCCCAGGCACCCTGCGGCGGCGGGCCCGCGGCCTGGTCGGCGGCCTCGGGCTCCTGCTCGGCACCCGCCTTGGCCTCGGCCTTGGCCCCCGCCTTCGGGCCCGCCTTGGCATCCGGCTTCGGATTCGGACCGGGGCTCGCCGCGGCGTCGGCGGCCTTGGCGGCGTTGGCCTCGGCGTCAGGATTGCTGCTCATCGGATCCCTTGTCGGTGCTCTTGTTGCCGAAAACGACGTCTCCGGTGACCTGGCCGCCCGAGACCATGGTCTGCGGGCCGGCGATCAGGCTGCCGCCGAAGGACGGTGAACCGCCCAGGAACTGGATGCTGTTGCCCGCGCCGGGCGGCTGTTCGGCACGCTGGTCGGCCTGCTGCCCGGTCGGCTGGTGCGCGTCCGTCGGCTCCCCTGTGGTCGACGGACGCTGCGGCGGTGTCCCTGCGACGGGTGGCGCCCCGTGCACCCAGGCGGAGAGCTGCCCCTCCTTCCCGGTGATCAGGACCTCCTGGAACTCCTCGGGACGCACCCCGGGATAGCCGTGCCGGACGGTGCCCCGGTACACCGACTCGGACACGCACAGCACGCTCTGCCCGGTGCGGTCCCGGAGCGCGACCCGCAGCACGTCCGAATTCAGCAGCCGGAACGCCTGGTTGAGGTCCCCGCCGACGACGCCGCCGATCACTCCGGCGATCTCGTGCAGGGCCACCTCGCCGGAGGCGAGCACGATCCGCAGCCTGACCTGGGTGCTGCTGGCGGCGACCCGGTTGTAGCCGTGCAGGATCGCCGGGGTCTCGGTGAGCAGGGCTTTCAGCAGCCGGGTCTTGGGCACGGCCGGGTCGATCAGGCTCAGTACCGAGTCGCCCCGGTCCTCCAGCCGCAGCGCGGTCTGCTCGACCTCCGCCCGCTCCAGCGTCTCCCTGACCACGTCGTAGAGCACCCGCCGCATGAAGGTCTGCTGGACGTCGTCGTGCTTTCCGAATCCCTCGATGTCGAACAGCAGGATGGTTCGGTTGGTGGGTTCTGGCATGGCTGCCTCTCGACGGTTCGCCGGTTCGGAAGCAGCTTGGCGGGAACCCGCCGTACCAGGGAGGGCGGAGGGCACACCCCGTGTGTGACAGAGTGCTCAGATGAAAATCATGATCAACTAGTCGTAGAGCTGATCGGTCTTGCGCAGCAGGTCCGGGCGGAGGATCACCAGGCGGCGCCGGTGGGTGGCGATGATGCCGCGCTCCCGCAGCACCTTGAGCAGCCGGGTGACCGCCTCCCGGGAGGCCCCGACCGAGCCCGCCAGTTCCTGCTGGCTCAGCGGGACCGCCACCTCGATGCCCTCGTCGGTGCTGAACCCGTGGGTGCGGGCCAGTTCGAGCAGCAGTCCGGACAGCCGTTCGCTCACGGTGAGCGCGCCGAACTCCAGTCGGCGCCGGTCCCCGCTGCGCAGCCGGTCGACGGTCAGGCTGAGCAACTGCATGGCGGCGCTGGGCGTCCGCTCCAGATAGCCGGTGAAGTGGTCCTGGTCGACCGCGACCGCCTCGACCGTCTCCAGTGAGGTGACCGTCGCGGACCTGGGACGGCCGCTCACGGCGGCGGACTCCCCGACGATGTCGCCGGGACCCCTCAGCGCGAGCAGTGCCTCATAGCCGTTGACGGCGGAGACGGTCACTTTCAACCAGCCGTGCACGATCAGCAGGACATGGGCCGAGGGCTCCTCCTGCCGGATCACCACGGACCGGGTGGGGTAGTGGATGGTCCGGCCCAGGCTCAGTAAGGACTCCCGTTCGCCCTTTTCCAGACGTGCGAGGAAAGGCACCCGGTCGTCGAGGCTCCGGTCCTGGCGGGACACCGGTTTCCGGAGCGTCGTCGGTGAGTCGCTCTCGGCACCCCAGAAATCACCCATGCTCATGAATTCCCCCGATTGCCTTACGCCCCAAGGACGTTGGCTGGAAGAAACGAACGTACTCGGGTTTCGGAGCCGACTGCCAGCGATTCGGCGCCGTTGGGGGGTGGCGAATCAGATTCCCCGCATCAGCCGCTCTGCCAGGTCGTATACGGTCTCCGCGCCCCGGGCGCCGCCCCGGCGCAGTCGGGACAGATCGGGCATGCGCTGCTCGGCCCGGCGTTCGGGCGCGCGTTCGACCACGGTGACCCCGGTCTCCGCCTCAAGTACCGGTGCGTAACCGGCCGCGCGCAGTGCCTCCAGGGTGGCGGCGGGGGAGTGGGTGCTGATCAGCACCGTCGGCGCGATCCGGCGCAGCCCCACCTTGGCCAGCATCCGGCTCTTCGACAGCTCCAGCACCAGCGCCTCGTCGTCCGAGCGGACGCAGCAGGCCGAGCGCACCACCCGGACCCGGCCGTGGGTCCGCCCGGTGTCGCGGACCAGGTACTCCAGCGGCTGCGGCAGCGTGCCCTCGGCCACCTCCCGCAGCCCGGCCAGCAGGTCCTCCCCGGACAGCCCGCCGTCCAGGGCTCGGCGGACCGAGGCGGCGCTGAACCGCCACACCACCGCATGCCCCTCCGACTCCCGGTCGGCGGCCGAGCCCAGCAGCTCGGCCAGCTCCGCGGACGGCGCGCCCGAGGCGATGGCGGTCAGGTCGGCCTGGAACCGCGCGGTGCGCTGCGGCGGGGGCAGCAGCCCGGCCGCGGCCGTCCGCAGCCCGTCCACGGCCGGCCGGTAGTCCTCGCCGCCCGCGGCGATCCCCGGCACGGCCGGGAACCACTCGGCCGCGTCGGTGCCCAGCAGCTCCAGCACGGCGGTGCCGAGCGGGGTCAGCCTGCCGTGGGCGACGGCTCCCAGCAGTTCGGCCTCGCGCAGGGTGGCCAGCGTCCGTCCCTCGGCCGCGGGGCCGCCGCCCAGGCCGGCCGGGCAGAGCCAGCCGACCAGCCGCACCAGTTCGGCCAGGCCCGCGCTGCCGAGCCCGGCGGCGGGGCCGAGGCCCTGCCCGGGCGGCAGCGTCGCCAGGGCGGTCAGCAGCTGCCGCCGCAGCGGCACCGCGTCCGGATCCTGCGGGGCCACCAGCGCCACCGGGGTCTCCTCCCGGTGCTCCGGCCACCAGGTCAGCACCTCCGGCAGCACCGCCCAGACCGCCGCCAGCGGGACCAGCCGCTCGGCCGGCGGCCCGGCCAGCCAGGCGTCGTAGCGGCCGGTCGGCAGCAGCCGCAGCGGCCCGCTCGGCACCGCCGCGCGGCGGCCCCGGCCACGCGGCGCGAGGGCCTCGGAGGGCTCCTGGTACTCGCCGAGCAGGTCGGCGTTGTAGGCCAGGTCGATCCACAGCCGGGTCTGCTCCTCCTCCGCCCCGATCGCCTTGGCCAGCCGCCTGGTGTCCCGCACCGCCAGCCCGCCGACCTTGCGGATCGCCGGGGGAGCGGCGGCGCACGCGGCCAGCAGCAGTTCCGCCTTGCGGCTGGCCGAGGCGGCGGCCGACTGGGCCTCGCTCAGCGAGTCCGGGACCGGGCGCACCCCGGCCGCGAGCCGCGGCGGCTCGGGGTCGAAGCGCCCGGTGACCTTCCCGTCCGCGACCGCGTCGACCACCTCGTGGACCAGCTCCACCAGCTCCGGGCCGACCGGCGCCAGCATGCCGTGCTCGGCCAGCCAGTCCGCCTCGGCGGAGCCCGAACCACCGGGCCGCAGCTGGTACTTGGTGCCCGCGCCGTAGTGGAAGCCGCCGAGCGGGACGAAGCAGCGGGCCCGCAGCCGCGGCGCCTCCCGCACCAGCCGGTCGACCAGGCCGCGGACCTCCGGCGGCGCGGCGTCCAGCAGCGCCCGCACCCGCTCCCGGTCCGCCAGCAGGGCGGCCACCGCGGCCTGCGCGGCGTCGCGGTTGCGGACGGCGGGAAGGTCTAGACCGGCCGCGATCCGGTGCACCTCGGGGGCGTTGAAGGACTCGCTCATCAGCTGTGCGGCCGGACGGCTCAGCCCCACCGCCTCGGCCAGGTGCCGGTGCACAAAGGCCGGCAGCGCCAGTTCCCCGCCGTCGGCGGGCAGCACCAGCAGCAGCCGCCGCAGGGCCGCCAGCGTCCGTTCCACCGCCTGCCGCAGCCCGGGGTCGTCCCCGGCCAGGAAGTCCAGCAGGGCCGGCACCGCCACCGGCCGCTCGGACGGCTCCAGCTGGGTCCAGTACGGCTGCTCCCGCAGCACCCCGTGCCGCCGGGCGGCCAGCCACACCGCCCCGCCCAGCAGTTGCAGCGACGGTGTGTCCAGCCGGCCCACCGCCTCGGCCACCGAGCGGTCCTCCAGCAGTGCCGCGGCCAGCCGCTCCAGGCCGACCGACGCCGCGCCGGCCCGCGGCGAACCCGCGTGCTGCGAACCCGGGTACTGCGGCCCCGAGCCCGGGCGCAGCACGGTGGAGCGCACCCGGCGGGCGTCCAGCAGTTCGGCCAGCTCGTCACGGGTGAGCCCGGCGAGCCGCTCGGTCAGCAGGTGGAGGGTTTTCACGGGCGTTCTCCCGGGACGGAACCGTCGGATCACCCGACCGTAGCGCGGACCGGGGCCCGCTACCGCCGCAGCGCCGCGCCGTGCCCGCGCAGCTGCGCCTGGTCGGCGGCGGCCCGCCCCTGGGTCCAGCCCTCGTAGTCGCTGGCCCGGATCGCCCGGCCGGCCCGGGCGTTGGGGAACATCCGCTCGGTCGACTCGCGCACCGCCTCCTCCCGTGCCGCCAGCACCGGCAGCAGCGAGGGCCCGGCGTCCTCGCCCGGGCCGCCGCCCTCGGCCCGCAGCCCGGTCAGCGCCTCCTCGGTGGCCTGCGCGGTCGCCTCGGCCAGCCGCTCCCTGATCCGCGAGCCGTAGGAGATCAGGAACGACTGCCGGAACGACTTGGTCCGCGAGCCCCCGGCGGCGGCACCCTGTATTCCCGCACTGTTCATCGCGGTCGTCGCCTGCACCAGCAGCGAGGTGTAGAGCAGCTCCACCGCCTCCAGGTCGGCCGGGAAGCCGACCACGGTGCAGAAGCCCAGCTCCTTGGTCCACAGCGAGGTGGCCCGGTTGGCCTGGGCGACGGCGTCCAGCAGCAGCGCCTTGGGCGCCTCGTAGGGGTTGTCCACCCCGATCCGGCAGGCCCCCGGCTCGGCCCGGCTGCCCGAGGACGCGGCCAGCAGCGCCTCGTCGATGCTGTGCTGCGCCATCAGCTGCTGGGCCTTGGCGGTCAGCGCCTCGGCCTCGTCCGGGAACTCGGTCGACTCGGCCTTGGCCAGCAGCGCCCTGATCCGGCCCAGCATCCGCGGCTCGCTGCCGGTCTTCTGCACAAAGGAGACGGTCGAGCCGCCGCCGCGCGGGGCGGCCCCCGGCGGCGGGCCCAGCGGGGTCAGCGGAGGCAGCCGTCCGACCAGCCGGTACAGCTCCAGCAGCAGCGTCGCCACCGCGAACCGGTCCGCCCGCTCCCGCTCGGCGACCCCGGCCAGGAAGGCCTCGTCGTCCTCCCACCAGACCGCGGCCTCCAACTCGCGCAGCTGGTCCGACCAGCGCGGATCCAGCGCCGCCGCCGCGTAGCCGCGCACCTCGGCCGCGACCAGGTCCACCGCAAGCCGGGAGTGACGCAGGGTCAGTTCCCGGCGCACCGCCCGGGCCAGGTCGGCCGGCTGCCAGCCGGCCTGCCACAGCCGGGCCAGCAGCGCGCCGGTCACCAGCAGCACCGCCCTGCTGGTCCCGGGCCAGCGCGCGGCCGGCTCCGACAGCATGCTGGCGCCCTGGTCCAGGGCCAGGTCGTAGCCCCCCTCCGGGGCGTACAGCACACCGCCGCAGGCGGCCTCCACCAGCTCCCGCAGGGACGGCTCGGCGGCCCCGCCGCCGGGCGGGGCCGCCTGCTGCCGCGGCTGCTGCGGCGACTGCCGCGGACGCTCATGGGCAGCCTGCTCCCGCTTCCGCCCCCGGCGGTGCTCCTGGTTGCGCCTGCCCATCACAGTCCTCCTTCTTCCTGCCCGTACGGCCCCGTTCCTCCGCCCCATTGTCCAGGAGTCGCAGGCCGGGTACGCCCGGAGCCGGGACGACACGCGCTTGTGGCAAGCTGTCCTCCACTCACGTCCCATCGCGGAACCATCGACCGTCACACCCAGGGGTTGAACGAGCCATGGCTGGCCCTGCGATAACCCGCGCGCACCGCGCGCTCATCGGCGTGGTCGCCGCCGGCGCCTTCATCATCGCCGGTATCGGCTTCACCGGTTCCTACGCTGCGGTGCGCACCCTGGCCCTGCACAAGGGCTTCGGCACCTTCTCGTACGTCTTCCCGATCGGCGTGGACGTCGGCATCGCCGTCCTGCTCGCCCTGGACCTGGTGCTCACCTGGCTGCGGATCCCGTTCCCGCTGCTGCGGCAGACCGCCTGGCTGCTCACCGGCGCGACCGTGGTCTTCAACGCGGCCTCGTCCTGGGGCGATCCGCTGGCGATGGGCATGCACGCGATCATCCCGGTGCTCTTCGTGGTCGTGGTCGAGGCGGCCAGGCACGCCATCGGGCGGATGGCGGACATCACCGCGGACCGGCACATGGAGTCGGTCCGGCTGATGCGCTGGCTCCTCTCCCCGGTCCCCACCTTCCGGCTCTGGCGCCGGATGAAGTTGTGGGAGCTGCGCTCCTACGACGAGGTGGTCCGGCTGGAGCAGAACCGGCTGGTCTACCGCACCCACCTGCGGGCCCAGTACGGCCGCTCCTGGCGCCGGCAGGCCCCGATCGAGACCCTGCTGCCGCTGAAGCTGGCCAAGTACGGCGTCCCGCTGGACATGGAGGTGATCCGCCGGCTCCCTGCCCGGCCGCAGCCGGCCCCGGCCCTGGCCGCCCCCGCCGCGGTGGCGCCCGCCGCCGAGGAGCCCTTCGCCGCGCACCAGGCATTCCCGCAGCAGGCTTTCCCACAGCAGGCCTTCCCGGCCCAGCAGCCGCAGGCCGTGCATCCGCAGCAGCCCCGGCCCGGGCAGCCGCAGCCGGTGCAGCCGCCGGCCGTCCAGCCCCAGCCGCAGCCGCAGGGGGGCCCGGACCCGGTCGCGGTGGACGTGCTCACCAAGCTCGCCCTGCACCGCCACCGCCGGCCGCTGCACGACCCGGACACCACCGGCGGGCACACCGCCGACGAGCAGTCCGGGCAGCAGCAGCCGTCCCAGGGCTCGGTCAACGGCTCGCTCCGGGGCGTCGCCTGGATCCCCAAGCAGCACCCCGGCGACACCGACCCCGCCGCCGAGGAGGGACCGGAGGCCTGGTTCGCGCCCAAGACCGTCCCCGAGCCGGACCCGCACCCGGACTTCGTCCCGCCGTCCGAACTGCCGGCCGACCCCGACCCGGCCGCCGGCGCCGACCCGCTGGATGTCTACTTCGACGGCCTGGTCGCCTACCGCGAGGCGTACAACCACGACCCCGCGCCGGCCCAGCTCGCCCAGTACCTGTTCGAGGTGCAGGGCCTGACCGCCCCCGGCGGCGACCGGCCGATCAGCGCCGAGACCCTGCGCCGGGCCTGGCCGCAGCTGGAGCAGCGGTTCCTGGCCCGCTACGACGAGGTCGCGCAATAGGCCAGTGCCGCTGAGGATGTGTCACAACTCGTCGACAGCCTCGCGGGCACGATGCATGGAGCCCGATCGTCTTGCACTATGGGTTCCAGAACCCGTGCCCGCTGGCCGGCGCGCGGGGCGCATTCGGGGAGGTCGCCGTTGTCCACGAACCAGCCGCCGAGGCATCCGGTCCAGCCGTGGCAGGACGGTGTGCCGCTGGCCAAGCAGGCCGCGGACCCGCTGCCCGCGCATCCGCTGCCCGCGCAGCCGACGGTGGACGAGGTCGCGACCATGCGGGCCTCCCACGCCGACCGTGAGCGCACCGTCGACGTCCTCAAGTCGGCCTTCGCCGAGGGCCGGCTGACCTCGGAGGAGTACAACGGGCGGGTGGACCAGGTCTACCGCGCACAGACCTACGGCGAGCTGGCCGGGATCGTCCACGACCTGCCCAGCGGCCCGATGCCGACGCCCTACCTGGCCCCGGGCCCGGTCGTCCCGGTGCCCTTCGCCGCGTACCCGCCGCCGTACCAGCAGCAGGTGTACGGGGGGCCGCAGCCGTACATCTATGCGACGCCCGCGCCGGGGCCCTACGGTTACGGCTACACCCGCCCCTACGACCGCTACGGCAACCCCTTCGCCCCGCCGGTCGCCTACCGGCGTCCGAAGAACGGCCTGGCGGTCGCCTCGCTGGTGCTGGCCCTGACCGAGTTCGTGACCCTGGGCGCCACCGCGGTCCCGGCCCTCATCTGCGGCCACGTGGCGAAGTCGCAGCTGCGCCGGCGGGACGAGGAGGGCGACGGCATGGCCACCGCCGGGATCGTCCTGGGCTGGCTCGGGGTGGCGTTCTGGTTCCTGGTGATCTTCGTTTCGGCGGCGTCCGGCGCGCAGGGCGGCTGACCCTTCAGCGGCAGATCGTTGGACTTTTGCTTGCGGAGAGCAACCGTTCGTATGGCAAGGTGGTGCCGCTCGTACACACCCGACGATCTGCGGTTGAAGATGAGGACACCTTGACCACCACCGACCAACCGTCGATACGACCCCTGCCGGAGCCGGCCCAGCCGCCCGGGTCGGCCGAGCCGGCCAAGGGGTCCGCCCGGCCGCCGCGGCTGGCAGCGGTGGACCTGCTGCGACTGGTGGCCGCGCTGGCGGTGGCGTCGTTCCACTACATGGGCACCAACAATCCCGCGTTCTGGGGCGTCACGCCCCACGACTTCGCCTTCAAGGTGCACCGCGCCAGCATGTACGGGTGGCTGGGGGTCGAGGCGTTCTTCCTGATCAGCGGGTTCGTGATCTGCATGAGCGCCTGGGGCCGCACCCCCGGGCAGTTCGCGGTGTCCCGGCTCTCGCGGCTGTTTCCCGCGTACTGGTGCGCCATCATCCTCATCGTGCTGGTCACCGCCGTGACCCTGCGGGACAGCGGCCAACTCCGGGAGATCCTCGCGCCCCGCGCCGTCGTGGCGAACCTCAGCATGGCCCCGGGCCCGATGCACGTCGGTCTGCTCGACGGAGTGGCCTGGACGCTCTGGGTGGAGGGCCGCTTCTACCTGATCATGGCCGCGGTGCTGGTGTTCGGCTTCACCTACCGCAGGATGATGGCGTTCTGCACGATCTGGCTGGCCGTGGCGGTCATCGCCGGTGAGATCAAGAACACCATGCTCGACGAGGTGGCTCTCACCCCGTACGCGGGCCTCTTCGTCGCGGGCATCACCCTCTACCTGATGTACCGCTTCGGACAGAACCTCATGCTCTGGATGCTGATGGGCCTGGCCTGGACCTTCCAGCTCACCATGATGAACGGACGGGTGCTCACCCATGGTCTCGACTACGGCACGAGCCAGCATGTGTCCTGGAGCTTCTGCGCCCTGCTGCTGACCGGCTTCCTCGGGCTGCTGATGCTCTCCACCATCGGTCCGCTGGCCAGACTGCGCTGGCGCTGGCTGGTCACCGCCGGAGCGCTGACCTACCCGTTCTACCTCGTGCACCAGAGCATCGGCGTCCCGCTGGCCAAGGAACTGACCGCCCACGTACCCGGCCTGTCCCCCTGGCCCACCGTCACCCTGGCGCTCGCCGCGATGCTGGGGCTGTCCTGGCTGATGAACCGCCTCGTCGAGAACCCGTTCGGCAGGGTCATGCGCCGCCACCTGGCGAACGGCCTCAACGCCGGCGAAGTCCTGCGCACCAGGTCCTGATCCCGGACAGGATCGTGATCTGCCGCCGGAGCGCGGGCGGGCCCGCCGATTTCTATTTGTTTTGACCCGCGCCGATGCGCTAGGTACGCTCTGTCCTTGTGCCTGGGGTGTCCCCGGGTCTCTTGTGCGTGCGTGCATTTTCGCCGCCGCGTTCATGGGAACCGCGCTTCCACACCGCTCCTCCGCAAGGAGTCGAGTGGAGCGGGAGCGGCTCGACACACCCGACCTCGTGGGTCGGACGTCGACGTGACACAACCAGGGTAGATACACCAGCGATGGCACAAAGAAGACGGAGATAGCGTGCCTACGATTCAGCAGCTGGTCCGAAAGGGCCGGCAGGACAAGGTCGAGAAGAACAAGACGCCCGCACTGAAGGGTTCCCCGCAGCGCCGCGGCGTCTGCACGCGTGTGTACACGACCACCCCGAAGAAGCCGAACTCGGCGCTTCGCAAGGTCGCCCGCGTGCGCCTCACCAGTGGCATCGAGGTCACCGCCTACATTCCGGGCGAGGGTCACAACCTGCAGGAGCACTCGATCGTGCTCGTGCGTGGCGGTCGTGTGAAGGACCTGCCGGGTGTGCGTTACAAGATCATCCGCGGCTCCCTCGACACCCAGGGTGTCAAGAACCGCAAGCAGGCCCGCAGCCGCTACGGCGCCAAGAAGGAGAAGTAAACAATGCCTCGTAAGGGCCCCGCCCCGAAGCGCCCGGTCATCATCGACCCGGTTTACGGCTCCCCTGTGGTGACGTCGCTCGTCAACAAGATCCTGCTGCACGGCAAGCGCTCCACCGCTGAGCGCATCGTGTACGGCGCCCTCGAGGGCGTCCGCGAGAAGACCAACGCCGACCCGGTGGTCGCGCTCAAGCGCGCCCTGGAGAACGTGAAGCCGACCCTGGAGGTCAAGTCCCGCCGCGTCGGCGGTGCGACCTACCAGGTGCCGGTCGAGGTCAAGCCGGGCCGTGCCAACACCCTCGCGCTGCGCTGGCTCGTCGGCTACTCCCGCGCCCGTCGCGAGAAGACGATGACCGAGCGCCTGCTCAACGAGATCCTGGACGCGAGCAACGGTCTGGGCGCCTCGGTGAAGCGTCGCGAGGACACGCACAAGATGGCCGAGTCCAACAAGGCCTTCGCCCACTACCGCTGGTAGTCCGAACCCCGTCAGAAACAAGAAAGAGAGAGACGAGCCACCATGGCTGCAACCTCCCTTGACCTTGCCAGGGTCCGCAACATCGGGATCATGGCGCACATCGACGCGGGCAAGACGACCACCACCGAGCGGATCCTCTTCTACACCGGCGTCTCGTACAAGATCGGTGAGGTCCACGATGGCGCTGCCACCATGGACTGGATGGAGCA
This sequence comes from Streptacidiphilus alkalitolerans, assembly GCF_042511045.1. NCBI lineage: Bacteria > Bacillati > Actinomycetota > Actinomycetes > Kitasatosporales > Streptomycetaceae > Streptacidiphilus > Streptacidiphilus alkalitolerans. Next base: position 183,796 of record NZ_JBHEZX010000003.1, on the reverse strand, counting down.
GGAGCAGGAGCGCGGCATCACGATCACGTCGGCCGCGACGACCTGTCACTGGTCGGTGGACGGCATTGAGAACACCATCAACATCATCGACACCCCGGGTCACGTGGACTTCACCGTAGAGGTGGAGCGTTCGCTGCGTGTCCTGGACGGTGCCGTGACGGTGTTCGACGGTGTCGCCGGCGTCGAGCCCCAGTCCGAGACCGTGTGGCGTCAGGCTGACCGCTACAACGTCCCGCGTATCTGCTTCATCAACAAGCTGGACCGTACCGGCGCGGAGTTCTTCCGTTGCGTCGACTCGATCGTCGACCGGCTGGGCGCAGTCCCGCTGGTCATGCAGCTGCCGGTGGGTGCCGAGGCCGACTTCGTCGGCGTCATCGACCTGGTCCGGATGAAGGCCCTGCTCTGGTCGGCCGAGGCCGCCAAGGGTGAGATGTACGACACCGTCGACATCCCGGCCACGCACACCGAGATCGCCGAGGAGTGGCGGGCGAAGCTCCTCGAGACCTCCGCCGAGGGCGACGACGAGCTGATGGAGCTGTTCCTGGAGGGCGAGGAGCCCACCGAGGAGCAGCTGGTCGCGGGCATTCGCCGCGGCACCATCGCCGGCAACTTCACCCCGGTCTTCTGCGGTACCGCGTTCAAGAACAAGGGCGTCCAGCCCCTGCTCGACGCGGTGGTCAACTACCTGCCGTCGCCGATCGACGTCGAAGGCGTCATGGGCCACAAGCCCGGCGACGAGACGGTGGAGATCTTCCGCAAGGCCTCGGACGACGAGCCGCTCGCGGCCCTGGCGTTCAAGATCATGTCCGACCCGCACCTGGGCAAGCTCACCTTCATCCGGATCTACTCCGGGCGTCTCGAGGCCGGCACCGCCGTCCTCAACTCGGTGAAGGGCCGCAAGGAGCGCATCGGCAAGATCTACCGCATGCACGCGAACAAGCGTGAGGAGATCGAGTCGGTCGGTGCCGGTGACATCGTCGCCGTCATGGGTCTCAAGCAGACCACCACCGGCGAGACCCTCAGCGACGACAAGAACCCGGTGATCCTGGAGTCCATGGACTTCCCGGCCCCGGTCATCCGCGTCGCGATCGAGCCGAAGTCGAAGGGCGACCAGGAGCGTCTGGGCGTCGCGATCCAGCGGCTGGCCGAGGAGGACCCGTCCTTCCAGGTCAACACCGACGAGGAGACCGGCCAGACCATCATCGCGGGTATGGGCGAGCTGCACCTCGAGGTGCTGGTCGACCGTATGAAGCGTGAGTTCCGGGTCGAGGCCAACGTCGGCAAGCCGCAGGTGGCCTACCGCGAGACGATCCGCAAGGCCGTCGAGCGCATCGACTACACGCACAAGAAGCAGACCGGTGGTTCGGGCCAGTTCGCGAAGATCCAGATCGCGATCGAGCCGCTGGAGTCCGGCGAGGGCTACGAGTTCGTCAACAAGGTCACCGGTGGCCGTGTGCCGAAGGAGTACATCCCCTCGGTGGACGCCGGCGCCCAGGAGGCGATGGAGTTCGGCACCCTTGCCGGCTACGCGCTCCAGGGTGTCCGAGTGATCCTGCTCGACGGTGCTTCGCACGATGTCGACTCCTCGGAGCTGGCGTTCAAGATCGCCGGTTCGATGGCGTTCAAGGAGGGTGTCCGCAAGGCGTCCCCCGTGCTGCTCGAGCCGATGATGGCCGTCGAGGTCACCACGCCCGAGGACTACATGGGCGATGTCATCGGCGACATCAACTCCCGCCGTGGCCAGATCCAGGCCATGGAGGAGCGCAGCGGTGCTCGCATCGTCAAGGCTCTGGTCCCGCTGTCCGAGATGTTCGGCTACGTCGGCGACCTGCGCAGCAAGACGTCGGGCCGCGCCAGCTACTCGATGACCTTCGACTCGTACGCCGAGGTTCCCCGGAACGTGGCGGAAGAGATCATCGCAAAGGCCAAGGGCGAATAAGGTCCCGGACATTCCGGTATCTATCACCCCTTAGGCTGTAGGAGGACGTTCGGAGTCCGCCGTCTCGACGGCGGCCTCCGGACCTCCTCCGGCCCCCACCCCCAGGGCCGGAACCGAGCGGCAGCCCCGCTGCCGGGACCGGCGCGAATCCAGACCACCTGACGTCGTACGGCGTACAGAACCAGTCCTCAGGAGGACCCCAGTGGCGAAGGCGAAGTTCGAGCGGACGAAGCCCCACGTCAACATCGGCACCATCGGTCACATCGACCACGGTAAGACGACCCTTACCGCGGCGATCACCAAGGTGCTGCACGACAAGTACCCGACCCTGAACGCGGCGTCGGCCTTCGACCAGATCGACAAGGCGCCGGAAGAGCGTCAGCGCGGTATCACCATCTCCATCGCGCACGTCGAGTACCAGACCGAGGCGCGTCACTACGCCCACGTCGACTGCCCCGGTCACGCGGACTACATCAAGAACATGATCACCGGTGCCGCGCAGATGGACGGCGCGATCCTCGTCGTCGCCGCCACCGACGGCCCGATGCCGCAGACCAAGGAGCACGTGCTCCTGGCCCGCCAGGTCGGCGTCCCCTCCATCGTCGTCGCCCTGAACAAGGCCGACATGGTGGACGACGAGGAGATCCTGGAGCTCGTCGAGCTCGAGGTCCGCGAGCTGCTCTCGGAGTACGAGTTCCCGGGCGACGACCTTCCGGTCGTGCGCGTCTCGGCGCTGAAGGCGCTCGAGGGCGACGCCGAGTGGGGCGCGAAGCTGATCGGCCTCATGGACGCGGTGGACGAGTTCATCCCCACCCCGGCCCGTGACGTCGAGAAGCCGTTCCTGATGCCGATCGAGGACGTCTTCACGATCACCGGTCGTGGCACCGTCGTCACCGGTCGTATCGAGCGTGGCGTGCTGAAGGTCAACGAGACCGTTGACATCATCGGCATCAAGGAGCAGAAGACCACCACCACGGTCACCGGCATCGAGATGTTCCGCAAGCTGCTCGACGAGGGCCAGGCGGGCGAGAACGTCGGCCTGCTGCTCCGTGGCATCAAGCGCGAGGACGTCGAGCGCGGCCAGGTCATCATCAAGCCGGGTACGGTCACGCCGCACACCGACTTCGAGGCCCAGTCGTACATCCTGTCGAAGGACGAGGGTGGTCGTCACACCCCCTTCTTCAACAACTACCGTCCGCAGTTCTACTTCCGCACCACGGACGTGACCGGCGTCGTGACCCTCCCCGAGGGCACCGAGATGGTCATGCCCGGCGACAACACCGCCATGACGGTCGCGCTGATCCAGCCGATCGCCATGGAGGAGGGCCTGAAGTTCGCCATCCGTGAGGGTGGCCGGACCGTCGGCGCTGGCCAGGTCACCAAGATCATCAAGTAATTGATGCTCTGACCTGGCTGCGGTAGCAGCACAGCGTGAGGGGCCCAGCCACATCCCAGGGATGCGGCTGGGCCCCTTCGCTGTTGCCGGAGGCGCCCCACGCCGCCTCATGAAGCCCGCGGCCCAACGGCTAAACTGCCTGGGCCACGCCCCGTAGTTGTCACCCTCTCCGACTGGATACCCCGGCATGACGACCATTGACATCATGTTGCCGTACTACGGCGATGTCGCCCTGATGCAGGCTGCCGTTCGCAGCATCCAGGCGCAGACCGATCCGGACTGGCGCCTGCAGGTGGTCGACGACGGCAAGGAGCCGGGCGTGCCCGAGTGGTTCGCCGCCCTCGGCGACGAGCGGGTGACCTACCAGCGCAACGAGCAGAACCTGGGCGTCACCGGAAACTACGACAAGTGCCTCGGCCTGGTGGACGCCGAGCACTTCGTCATGATGGGCACGGACGACATCATGCTGCCCGGTTATGTCGCCGCGGTGCGCGCGGCGCTGGCGGAGTTCCCCGGCAGCGCGATGGTGCAGCCCGGCGTCCAGGTGATCGACGGCCAGGGCAAGCCCAGCACCACCCTGGCCGACGAGTCCAAGCGTCGGCTGTACGCCCCTCGGTTCAGCGGCCGGAAGCTCATGGGCGGGGAGCAGTTGGCGGTCAGCCTGCTGCGCGGCAACTGGCTGTACTTCCCCTCGATCTGCTGGCGCACCGAAGCGGTGCGGAAGATGGGCTTCAGGCCCGGCCTGGAGATCATCCAGGACCTCGCCCTGGTCATCGACCTGCTGCGGGACGGCGAGCAGATGATCGTCGACGACACCCTGTGCTTCCAGTACCGCCGTCATGCCGTCAGCATCTCCTCCGCCACCGCGTTCTCCGGCAGCCGTTTCACCGAGTCGCGCCGCTACTTCCTGGACGAGGCGCAGCGGATGGAGGAGATGGGCTGGACCCGGGCGGCCAAGGCGTCCAGGCTGCACCTCTCCTCCCGCATCCATGCGATGACCCTGGTACCGGGTGCGCTGCGGGCGGGTCGGCGCGACGGTGCCCGTACCCTGTTCAGGTACGCCGCGGGCCCGGCCCGACGTATCTAGGACCAACGCCACGAGCGTGCAAGTGCAGGAGTTGAGCGCATGATTGACCAGGAACGCCGTCGGATCGCGGTGCTGGGCGGGACCGGCTTCATCGGACGGGCCCTCTGCGAGGCCCTCAGCGGCGCCGGCGACGAGGTCTTCGCCTTCGCCAGGAACGAGCCGGCCGTCCTGCCCGCGGGCTCGTTCCGCCGCTTCGACCTCGGTACCGGTACCCCGGCCGAGCTCGCCGAGATCCTGCGCGCCGACGGGGTCGACACGGTCGTCAACGCGGCCGGCGGCATGTGGGGGCTGACCGACGAGCAGATGGTCGACGCCAACGTGGGTATGGTCCGCCGGATCATGGAGGCGCTGACGCTGCTTCAGGGACCGGTCAGGCTGGTCCAGTTGGGCTCGGTGCACGAGTACGGCCTGGCCCCGGTCGGAACGGTCCAGTCCGAGGACTTCGAGCCCCGCCCGCAGATGGTCTACGGCGAGCTCAAGTTGGAGTCCACCCGGTTGATCGCGGAGGCCGTGTCCGCGGGCGAACTGGACGCGGTGGTGCTGCGGGTGGGCAATGTGGTGGGGGCCGGGCAGCCGGGCCACAGCCTGCTGGGTGTGATGGCCCGCAAGCTGGCCGAGGCGTCGGCGGCCGGCGTTCCGGCGGAGCTCACGCTCGCCCCGCTCACCGCCCGGCGGGACTTCCTCGGGCTGGCCGACGCGGTGCTCGCCGTCTCGGCCGCGATCCGCGCCGCCGCACCCGCTCCGGTGGTCAATGTCGGCCGGGGCGAGGGCGTCTCCGCCCGCACCATGGTGGAACTGCTGATCGAGGTCAGCGGGGTGCCCACGGTCGTCACCGAGGACCCGGGCCCGGTCGGCGCGGGTCCTGAGACGGACTGGCAGTGCCTGGACGCCGGGTTGGCCCGGCGGACCCTGGGCTGGGAGCCGCTGGAGCCGCTGTCCGCCGCGGTGAAGGGCCTGTGGCAGGCCGTTGCGAGCGAGCAGGGCTGAGCAGGCGGGTCAGCGGCGGGACTGAGGGCGGTCCGTCGTCCGGGCGGACCGCCCCTCCCGTTCAGGCCTTGCGGACGAGTAGGAAGACCGTGATCCCGGAGACGGTCCTGCGCTCCTGCACGGTGTAGTGCGGGCGCAGCACGGCCGACTGGTTGGCGGGCACCGAGGAGAAGGCGTCCTTGACGTCGCCCACCGCCACCAGCCAGAGCCTCGGGTGGTCGCCCAGGCAGGCCGCCGGGTCCTTGCAGAAGGTGAACCAGAGGTCGTTGCGCCGGGTCGCGGTCTCGCCGACGAACAGGGTCGGCGGCTGGACGTCGGAGGGCAGGTAGTAGGGGATCCCCACGCTCTCCTCCCACCACACCGAGTACTTCTGCCCGTAGACCATGCCGTCGCCCGGCCGGTAGCCGGCGGCCACGATGCCGGCGGCGGCGCGGTAGTCCAGCGGGGTGAACCACAGCGGGTCGGGATAGGTGTACTCGGCGTGGGACAGCGGCGCGTGCATGTCGCGCTGGGCCGGGGCGGCCACCGCGGCCACCGCCAGGGTCAGCGGTACCAGGTACCGGGTGCGCAGGCTGCCGAGGCCGGCCCCGACCAGCAGTGCGGAGGGGGGCAGCAGGAAGAACAGGTACTTGGACAGGTAGTACGAGCTGCTGCCGTGCGAGACCCCCCAGACCAGCAGCCAGGGGATGAAGACCATGCCGACCACGGCGAGGACCTCGCCGCGCGGCTTGCGCAGCAGCGCGGGCAGGGCCAGCAGCAGGAGCAGCAGCACCAGCAGCAGCGAGCCGAATATCTGCGGCCAGATGGTGGCCAGGCCGTGGACGGTGGGCTTGGGGACCCAGCCGATCTGGCGTTTCGACTGCTCCCCGCCCAGGTGCAGGACCGGGTACACCAGCACGACGGCGCCGACGGCGGAGGCGGTGAAGCCGACCAGCAGCCGCCGGGCCCTGGTCTCCCTGAACCGCACCAGCACCAGCAGCGCGTGCCCGGCCAGGAAGGTGAGTGCCACCAGGTTGAAGTAGCCCACCAGCCCCACCGAGAGCGTGTAGACCACCCAGCGGAGCGGCCCGGGGCGCTCCAGCGCCCGCACCAGCAGCAGCAGGGCCAGCGCGGAGCTCATCACGACCAGGGCGTAGGAGCGGGTCTCCTGCCCGTACCTGGCGACGGTGGGGAGCAGGGCGAAGACCAGCCCGGCCGCGATTCCCGACCGGTCTCCGAACAGCTTCTTACCGACCACGGCGGTGCAGACGGTGGCGGCCACCATCGCCATCGCCGAGGGGAAGCGGATGGCGAAGGGGGAGTCCCCGACCAGGGAGACCCAGAAGTGCAGGGAGAGGTAGTAGGCGCCGTGCACCGCGTCCACGTTGTGCAGCGTGGCCAGGATCTGACCGGTCGATCGGTTGACCACGCTGATGGTGGCCAACTCGTCGTGCCACATCACCGGGCCGCCGAGGTTGTAGAGCGTCAGCGCCGCTGCCACCAGGGCCGGCCAGAGCCAGACCGCCCCGAGCAGCTTTCGGACCGGTGAGCCCGCAGGGGGCGCGGTACCGGTGTCCGTGGCGGGGCCGGTGCCTGGAGCCCGACGGTTGCCGCCCTCGGTGACGGGCGTACCAGGTGCGCTTGTCAACGGATTCCTCAATAGCTGGAGAGGGAGATTCCCGCCCTATGCTAGGGGCAGTCGAACAGCGGCACGCGTCGGCCGGTCCGACTCGATGCCGCGCTGCCTCCGGGGGGCGGCTAGGCTGTCCGCCACCGCCTGCGGTGACGGCGGCGACACGATACCCCGCAGCGAGACACGAGGACGAAACCCACGATGTCCACAGCTACTGCTGAGAGTAACCCGCGCCGGGCCTGGCTGAGGTCCCGGGGAACAGTGGGGGCGCTGCTGTCCGGCAGGGCCAATGCGTTCGGGCTGCTCAGGCTGGTGCTGGCGACCTCTGTGGTCTACGCGCACGTCTACCCGCTGGGCTACAACTCCGAGGACCCGCTCTGGGGGATCAGCGGCCACCAGACGGATGTCGGCAAGATGGCCGTGGTCGGTTTCTTCGTGCTCTCCGGCTTCATGATCACTTCCAGCGGCCGGCGCCTGGGCATCGGCCGCTACTCCTGGCACCGGGCCCTGCGGATCCTCCCCGGGCTGTGGGTCTGCGTGCTGGTCACGGCGCTGGTGGTCGGCCCGCTCCTGTTCATGCACCTGCACGGCACCACCAGCGGCTACTGGCACCACCACCCGGACGGCCCCTTCGCCTACATCAAGGGGATGGCCACCACCGCCATCGCCTCCGGCTACGACATCTCCGGGGTGATGCGGACCGGGGTCCAGCGCGGCCTGCTGCACAACGCCGCCTTCGACGGGGCGCTGTGGTCACTGAAGTACGAACTGCTCTGCTACGTCATCGTGGGCATCTTCGCGGCGGGCGGCGCGCTCAAGCGCGCTCCGAGGACGGTGCTGCTGGCCACCCTGGGGCTGTACGCCAGCATGTGGGCCAACACCTGGCACGCCTCCACCCTCCGCGGCCCCTCGAACGAGCCCGCGGTCTACCTCCGGGTGCCGATCCTCGGCCAGGCGAGCAGCCACTACATCATCTACCTGACCTTCGCCTTCCTGCTCGGCGGCTGCTTCCAGCTGTTCCGCGACAAGATCCCGGTGAACGACGTGCTGGGGGTGCTGTCCGCGCTGGTGGTGCTGGCGACGTTCCGCTGGGGCATGTTCACCGTGGTCGGCTACCCGGCCTTCGCCTACATGCTGATCTGGCTGGGGCTGCGGCTGCCCAAGCAGGTGCACTGGGTGGGGCGGAAGAACGACTACTCCTACGGCATCTACATCTACGGATTCGTGGTGGAGCAGGTGCTGTGCATGTACGGCGCCAGCCACTGGGGGGCGCCGCGCTACTTCGGCGTCTCGCTGGCCCTGACGGCGGCCGTGGCCTTCCTGTCCTGGCACCTGGTCGAGAAGCAGGCGATGCGGCTGAAGGACTGGAGCCCGAACCGGCCCGGCTGGACGCCGGGGCGGTCGCGCCGCCGGGCCGAGGCCCGGAACGGAACCCGGGACGAAACCCAGGGCGGGCTTCCGGCGGCGGACCCGCCGAGCAATGTGGCGGTCGGCCAGGGCGCCTGAATCGCACGGGCCCCGGCCGGTCCTTCCTCAGGAGCGGCCGAGGCCCCCGGTGTAGGCCGTGCAGACCGCGTAGTCCGGCAGCAGTCCTGAGGCGACGGCCTCCGCCAGCGAAGGGGCCTCGGTGTCACGGGCGGACAGCTGCGGGGCACCGGCGGGCCACTCGATGCCCAGGTCCGGGTCCAGCGGATGCACGGTGTGCTCGCCGGTGGGGTTGTAGGTCGTCGAGCAGAGGTACGACAGGGTGGCATCGTCCTCCAGCGCGCAGAAGCCGTGCCCCAGGCCCTCGGAGATGTAGACGGCGCGGCGCTCGGTCGCGTCCAGCACGACGCCCTCCCAGCGCCCGAAGGTCGGGGAGCCGACCCGCAGGTCCACGATCACGTCGAGCACCGAGCCGCGGACACAGGTCACGTACTTGGCCTGGCCCTCGGGGACGTCGGCGAAGTGGATCCCGCGGACCACGTCCTTCGCCGAGACCGACATGTTCGCCTGGGCGAGCCGGAGCGGATGCCCGACCGCCTCGGCCAGCAGGTCGAACCGGTACCACTCCATGAACATGCCCCGGGGGTCGCCGTGCTGCTGGGGGGTGATCTCCCAGGCGCCCTCGATGCTCAGCGGGCTGATCTTCACACCTTGTTCCTCTCCTCGTTCACCAAATCCACCAGGTACTGCCCGTAGCCGCTCTTCAGCAGCGGCTGGGCCAGTTCGAGCAGCTGCTCGGTGTCGACCAGGCCCATCCGCCAGGCCACCTCCTCGACGCATCCCACCTTGAGGCCCTGCCGCTGCTCGACCACCCTGACGTACTCCGAGGCCTGGACCAGGGAGTCGAAGGTGCCGGTGTCCAGCCAGGCGGTGCCGCGGTCCAGCACGGTCACATGGAGTTCACCCTGCCGGAGGTAGGTCTCATTGACGGCGGTGATCTCCAGCTCGCCGCGCGCGCTCGGCTTGAGCTCGCGCGCTATCGCGACCACGCGGTTGTCGTAGAAGTAGAGCCCGGGGACGGCGTAGCGGGACTTCGGCTTCTCCGGCTTCTCCTCAATGGAGATCACCGTGCCCTCGCTGTCGAACTCGACGACGCCGAGCGCGGTGGGGTCGGCCACCGGGTACGCGAAGATGCGCCCGCCGACCAGCGGGCCGTGGGTGGAGAGCCGGATACCGAGACCGCTGCCGTGGAAGATGTTGTCGCCGAGGACCAGGGCCACCGACTCGTCACCGATGAAGTCGGCGCCGAGGACGAACGCCTGGGCGATGCCCTCGGGGCGCTCCTGGACCGTGTACTCCAGACGCAGGCCCCACTGGGACCCGTCGCCGAGCAGCCGCTGGAACTGGTCCTGGTCCTGCGGGGTGGTGATGATCAGGATCTCCCTGACCCCCGCCATCATCAGGGTGGTCAGCGGGTAGTAGATCATCGGTTTGTCGAAGACGGGCATGAGCTGCTTGGACACGGCCCGGGTGAGGGGCCAGAGTCGGGAGCCGGTGCCGCCGGCCAAGAGGATTCCACGCATGGGGGAAGCTTATGGGCTGCGGGCTGACCGGTCCCCCCGCAGGGGAGCGCACGGGCCCGTATGATGCCCCTACTATGCGTATTCTCGTGACCGGCGGCGCCGGCTTCATCGGTTCGGAGTTCGTACGCCAGTTGTTCGGCGCTGACGACTCCGCCCGGATCACTGTCCTCGACAAGCTCACCTACTCCGGCGTCGAGGAGAACCTCGCGCCCGTGGCGGGCCACGCCGGTTACAGCTTCGTCCGCGGCGACATCTGCGACGCCGACATCGTCGACCAGGTGATGCCGGGCCACGACGCGGTGGTGCACTTCGCGGCCGAGTCCCACGTCGACCGTTCGATCGCCGGCGCCGGCCCCTTCGTGACCACCAATGTGCTCGGCACCCAGGTGCTGCTCGACTCCGCCCGCAAGCACGGGGTCGGCCGCTTCGTCCATGTCTCCACCGACGAGGTGTACGGCTCGATCAGCGAGGGCTCCTGGACCGAGGAGTGGCCGCTGCAGCCCAACTCCCCGTACTCGGCCTCCAAGGCCGCCTCGGACCTGCTGGCGCTGGCCTACCACCGGACCCACGGCATGGACGTGGTGGTGACCCGTTGCTCCAACAACTACGGGCACTACCAGTTCCCGGAGAAGGTCGTCCCGCTGTTCACCACCAACCTGCTGGACGGCAAGCAGGTCCCGCTCTACGGCGACGGCGGCAACATCCGGGACTGGCTGCATGTCTCGGACCACTGCCGGGGCATCCAACTGGTGCTGAACAAGGGCCGGGCCGGCGAGGTCTACAACATCGGCGGCGGCACCGAGGTCACCAACAAGGAGCTCACCGGCCTGCTGCTGGACGCGGCCGGAGCCGACTGGGACATGGTCGTGCCGGTCGCCGACCGCAAGGGGCACGACCTGCGCTACTCGATCGACATCGGCAAGATCAGCGAAGAACTCGGCTACGCGCCGCAGGTCCGGTTCGAGGACGGCCTGGCAGCCACCATCGCCTGGTACCGCGACAACCGCGCCTGGTGGGAGCCGCTCAAGCGGAAGGCAGCACTGGAACCGTGAGCCGGTCCGAGCACAGCAGCTGGTTGGTCGCCGGCGCGGGGGGGATGCTCGGCCAGGACATGCTGGCCGTACTCGCTGCGGTACCGGGTGCCCGGGTCACCGCGGCGTCCCGGAATGACCTGGACATCACCGATCCCGAGGCGGTCACCGCGGCCGTCGCGGACCACGACATCGTCGTCAACGCCGCGGGCTGGACCGACGTGGACGGCGCCGAGACCCAGGAGGCCACGGCCAGGGCGGTCAACGCCGACGGCGTGGCCAACCTCGCGGCTGCCTGTGCGGCCGGGGGAACCGTACTGCTCCATGTCTCCAGCGACTACGTGTTCGACGGCTCCGCGACCATGCCGTACCCGGAGCACGCGCGCACCGGTCCGCTGAACGCCTACGGCCGTACCAAGCTGCTGGGCGAGCGGGCGGTCATCGACCTGCTGCCCGAACAGGGCTACGTGGTCCGTACGGCCTGGCTCTACGGGGAGCACGGCCGCAACTTCGTGGCCACCATGCTCAAGCTGGCCGCCCAGCGGCCGACCATCGACGTGGTCCAGGACCAGCGCGGACAGCCGACCTGGTCGTACCAGCTGGCCGGGCAGCTGGCCGCGCTGGGCCTCGCCGCGCTCGACGGCCGGGCGCCCGCGGGGATCTACCACGGCACCGCGGCCGGGGCCACCACCTGGTTCGGGCTCGCCCGGGCCGTGTTCGGGCTCTCCGGCCTGGACCCCGAGCGGATCCGGCCGACCACCTCCACGGCCTACATCCGACCGGCCCACCGGCCCCGCTACGGTGTGCTGGGACACGACGGCTGGGCCAGGGCCGGCCTTGAGCCGCTTCCCGACTGGCGGTCCGGCCTGGAGGAGGCGCTCCGGCGCCCCGCCTTCCAGCAGCTGCAACCGGCCGGCCAGCGATAAGAGACGAACGGCAATGAACAAGAAGATCGCCCGCGTCCTGAGCGTCGTCCCGCCGGGCACCCATCTGGTCATCGGCGGGACCCTGGTCCTCGGCGCGGCCTCGTACATCCAGATCGCCGCCGCGAACCACGCCCTGACCGGCGACTCCCGGGCCGCCGTGGCCGCCCTCTGGTCGCTGATCATGATGCTCACCCTCGGCCTGTTCTTCCCGGTCGAGCAGGAGCTGACCCGGGTCGTCGCGGCCCGCGCGGTACGGGGCGACGGAGTCCTGCCGGTGGTGCGCAGGGCCGCCGCGGTCACCTTCGGGATCATCGCCTTCTTCTCCCTCGCCATCGCCGTGTTCTCCGGCCCGGTCGCCCGGCTCTTCCTGCACGGGCAGAGCCAGTTGCTGTGGGCCTTCGCCGCGGCCATGGCGGGGATGGGGCTGGCCTTCGCCAGCCGGGGCGTGCTGGCCGGCCTCGGGCGCTTCAACGCCTACGGCGTCTCGCTCGGCATCGACGGCGGACTGCGGATCCTGCTGGCCCTCGGCCTGCTGGCGGCGGGTGTGCACTCGGCCCTGGCGTACGCCCTGGTGCTGGTGGCGGCGCCGCTCGGCGCGGTGCTGTGCACCTTGCCGGCCATGCTCAGGGGCTGCCGTCCGGGGCCGCAGATGCGCTGGTCGGAGCTGTTCCAGAACACCGGGCTGCTGATCTCCTCCTCGCTGCTGGCCCAGGTCGTGGTGAACGCGGCCGTGCTCACCACCGGACTGCTGGCGCCGCTGGACACCGACCTCCAGGTGGCGATCCTGAACGCCGGGGTGGTCTGCCGGGTCCCGCTGTTCGTCTTCGGCTCGCTCCAGCCGACCCTGATGACCGGCCTCTCCACCGCCGCCACCTCGGGGGACGGCCCTGGCTTCCGGAAGATGCTGGTGCAGACCTGCGCGGTGGTCGGCGGGCTCGGCGTGCTCGGCGCGGTTCCCGCGGTGGTCATCGGCCCCTGGCTGCTGGAGACCTTCATGGGAGCGCCGCCGGTGCTCGGCTCCATGGACCTCTTCTGGTTCTCCGTGGGGACCATGTTCTACATGCTCGCCATGGTCCTGGGACAGGCGCTGGTGGCCATGGGGCGCCATGTGCTGCAGCTGGCGGGCTGGGCGTTCGGCACCGCGGTCCTGGTGGGGGTGAGCTGCATCCCCGGCCCGGTTGCCACAAGGGTCGAGGTGTCATACTTCGTGGGGTCGCTCGGCACAGCGCTGCTGCTGCTCGGGCTCATCTGGCGCGAGTCCAGGCGGACGCCGCGTCCGGGAGCGCCGGCCGACGCACAGGAACTCGGCCCGCCGGCGATGCCTCGGGCCACCGAATCCCTCTAGCGAAGCCCATTCGAAAGGCGCGACTCCCGTGCAACTCTCCGTGCTCACCTCCATCACCGCCGTGGTGGTGCTGGGATGCATCCTGGAACTGCTGCGCCGTCAACAGCTCCGGGAGAAGTACGCGGTCATCTGGCTGACGATCGGTGTCGTCGTCGCCGCGCTCGGTTTCTTCCCCAGCCTGCTCGACGGTGTGGCCCACCGGCTCGGTGTGGCCAACGGCGTGAGCCTGGTGCTCTTCGCGGGCATCATCCTGCTGCTGCTCGTCTGCCTGCACCTGAGCTGGGAGGCCAGTCGGCTGGAGGCGGAGACCCGGATACTGTCCGAAGAGGTCGCCCTGGTGCGCAGCAAGGTCATCGAACACTCCGTCCTGCTCGATTCCCTGCGCCCGACCAACCCCGGCACCGCGGCGGACTACAAGGAAGAGCACGAGGTCCAGGCATGAACCCGGAGCAGCGCGTCCTGATCATCCTGCCGGCCTGGAACGAGTCCGAGGGCCTGCCGATGGTCCTCAAGGAGATCCAGACCAAGCTCCCCGGCGTCGACGCCCTGGTGGTGGACGACGGCTCGCTGGACGACACGGCCAGGGTCGCCGCCGCGGCGGGCGCCAGCGTGGTGCGGCTGCCCTACAACCTCGGGGTCGGCGGCGCGATGCGGCTCGGCTACCGCTACGCCTACGAGCACGACTACGACATCGCCGTCCAGGTGGACGCGGACGGCCAGCACGACCCCTCCTACGTGCCCGACCTGCTGAAGGCGCTGGAGACCTGCGACCTCGCGATCGGCGCACGGTTCGCCGGCGCCGGCGAGTACTCGGTCCGCGGTCCGCGCAAGTGGGCCATGCGCCTGCTGTCCCTGGTGCTCTCCCGGGTGGCCCGCACCCGGCTCACCGACACCACCTCGGGATTCCGGGCCTGCAACAAGCACCTGATCGCGTTCTTCGCCCACTGGTACCCGGTGGAGTACCTCGGGGACACCGTCGAGAGCATGGTCGGGGCCGTCCGCTGCGGTTTCACCGTGCGGCAGGTCCCGGTGGCCATGCGCGAGCGCACCACCGGCACCCCGAGCGCGTCGCCGGTGAAGGCGATGGTCTACCTGGGGCGGGCCGGCTTCGTGCTGCTGCTCGCGATGATCCGGCGGATGCCGGACCGTCCGGCACTTCACCCCGCGCCGTCGCCGGCGGCCCGCTGAGCGTGGTCACCGCGGCGCCGCGCTTCGACATCCTGGTGCCCCACTACGGGGACACCGTGCTGCTGCAGGCCGCCGTCCGCAGCGTGCTGGCGCTGGACACCGGCGGCTGGCGGCTGACGGTGGTGGACGACGGTGCCGAGCCCGGGGTCGGCGAGTGGTTCGCCGGCCTGGGCGACGCCCGGGTGCGGTACTTCCGCAATCCCCGCAACCTGGGCGTCTCGGGCAACTTCAACCGCTGCCTCCAGCTGGCGGACGCCGAGTACGTGGTGCTGATGGGCTGCGACGACCTGATGCACCCCGGCTATCTGCGGGTGGTCGAACAGGCCCTTCGGGCCGTTCCCGGAGCGGCCATGGTGCAGCCGGGGGTCCGGGTGATCGGAAGTGACGGCCGCCCGGCCGCGTCGCTGGCCGACGCGGTGAAGCGGCGGATCCACGCGCCGCTCCGCTCGGGGCACCGGCCGCTGGGCGGCGAGGAACTGGCGGTGAGCCTGCTGCGGGGCAACTGGCTCTACTTCCCGTCGATCTGCTGGCGTACCGACGCGCTGTCCGGCCGGGCGTTCCGGGCGGACCTCGCGGTCATCCAGGACCTGGCCCTGGTGCTCGAACTCGTGGCCGCGGGGGAGCGGTTGGCCGTTGCGGACGAAGTCTGCTTCAGCTACCGCCGCCATGCCCTGAGCGAGTCCTCGGCGCAGGCGTTGAGCGGTGCCCGCTTCGTCGAGGCCAGGAGGTTCTTCCTGGAGACCGCCGGACACATGGACCGACTGGGCTGGCACCGGGCCGCGCTGACGGCCCGTCGGCACCTCTGGAGCCGACTGCACGCGCTGAGCATGGTCCCCGGAGCGCTGCGGCGTGGCCGGCCGGACGGCGCGGCCGGCCTGATCCGCTTCGCCCTCGGGGCCGAACGGCGCTGATCGGCCCCACCGGGTTTGACAAGCGGCGGGCCGTGGGTACTCTCATCGGCCCCGATTGGCGTGGCCTGTGTCCGGTATGGCACACTAGCCAAGTTGCTCGGTTGAGCGTCGATGTTGCGCGCCTCCCGTCGGGAGGACCGGAAGCGAGTCCCACAGTACTCGTCGTGCCCGTGATGGCCGTTGCCTAGTTGATTGTGACGAAGCGCGGCAGCTGCGGCGCGGACGTACGGGAATCTTCCGGGAAGTGCAGACAGGCCCTCGATCCGGCGTTTCGCTCCGGGTGTGAACCTCACGGTTCCGCCGCCCGGGGCTGAGAAGTTCGACCAAGGATTTTGTATGGCGGGCAGCGCGACACGCCCGACCGCGTGGGTCGAACGAAACGCCACCGGAGGCTCCACCCGGAGCACCCGGCCGCAGAAGCGACAAGACGACACGAAGGACTACAAGAAGCCATGGCGGGACAGAAGATCCGCATCCGGCTCAAGGCCTACGACCACGAGGTCATCGATTCCTCGGCGAAGAAGATCGTCGAGACGGTGACGCGTACTGGTGCGCAGGTCGCGGGCCCGGTGCCGCTGCCCACTGAGAAGAACGTCTACTGCGTCATCCGCTCGCCGCACAAGTACAAGGACTCGCGCGAGCACTTCGAGATGCGCACGCACAAGCGTCTGATCGACATCCTCGACCCGACCCCCAAGACCGTTGACTCTCTGATGCGACTCGACCTCCCGGCCGGCGTCGACATCGAGATCAAGCTCTGAAGGGGCTGAACGAAGATGGCTAAGCAGATGAAGGGGATCCTGGGCGAGAAGCTCGGCATGACCCAGGTCTGGGACGCGAACAACCGGATCGTTCCGGTGACCGTCGTCAAGGCCGGGCCGAATGTCGTGACCCAGGTCCACACCGCTGATGGCACCGGCTACGACGCCGTGCAGATCGGCTTCGGCGAGATCGACCCGCGCAAGGTGAACAAGCCCCTCGCGGGCCACTTCGCCAAGGCCGGCGTCACCCCCCGTCGCCACCTCGTCGAGCTGCGCACCAGCGACGCCGCCGAGTACACCCTGGGCCAGGAGATCACCGCTGAGGTGTTCGAGGCCGGTATCAAGGTCGACGTGACCGGTACCAGCAAGGGCAAGGGCTTCGCGGGTGTCATGAAGCGCCACAACTTCCACGGTCTGGGCGCCGGCCACGGTGTGCAGCGCAAGCACCGTTCGCCCGGCTCGATCGGTGGCTGCGCCACCCCGGGTCGCGTGTTCAAGGGCATGAAGATGGCCGGTCGCATGGGCCACGAGCGTGTGACCACCCAGAACCTGACCATCCACGCCGTTGACGCGGAGAAGGGCCTGCTCCTGATCAAGGGAGCGATCCCCGGTCCGAACGGCGGCCTCATCCTGGTCCGCACTGCGGCAAAGGGGGCCTGAAGCAATGAGCACCATCAATGTTCTCTCCCCCGCGGGTGAGACTGTCGGCACCGTCGAGCTGCCGGCCGAGATCTTCGACGCGAAGGTCAGCATTCCGCTGATCCACCAGGTCGTCGTGGCCCAGCTGGCCGCGGCCCGCCAGGGCACGCACAAGACCAAGACCCGCGCCGAGGTCCGCGGTGGTGGGCGCAAGCCCTACCGCCAGAAGGGCACCGGCCGCGCCCGTCAGGGTTCGACCCGCGCTCCGCAGTTCGTCGGCGGTGGCGTCGTGCACGGCCCCCAGCCGCGCGACTACTCGCAGCGGACGCCGAAGAAGATGAAGGCCGCCGCGCTCCGTGGCGCCCTGACCGACCGGGCCCGCAACTCCCGCATCCACGTCGTCACCGGCGTGACCGCGGGCGAGGCGCCGTCCACCAAGACTGCCCGCACCCTGATCGGCAAGATCAGCGAGCGCAAGAACGTCCTCCTCGTGGTCGAGCGCGACGACGAGCTGGCGATCAAGAGCGCCCGCAACCTGCCCGAGGTGCACATCCTTGAGGCCGGTCAGCTGAACACCTACGACGTGCTCGTCTCCGACGATGTGGTCTTCACCCAGGCCGCCTTCGAGCGCTTCGTGGCCGGCCCTGCCGCGTCCGCGAAGGCCGTTGCCTCTTCGAGCGAGCTCGAAGGGAGCGACGCCTGATGAGCGACGCACAGATCACCAGCAAGACGTTCACGGACCCCCGTGACGTCCTGGTCAAGCCGGTCATCTCGGAGAAGAGCTACGCGCTCCTCGACGAGGGCAAGTACACGTTCATCGTGGCGCCTGGCTCCAACAAGACCCAGATCAAGCAGGCCGTCGAGGCGGTCTTCGCGGTCAAGGTCGCCAACGTCAACACGATCAACCGCGTCGGCAAGCGCAAGCGCTCGAAGACCGGTTTCGGCAAGCGCAAGGACACCAAGCGCGCCATCGTGACGCTGGCAGAGGGCAGCAAGCCCATCGACATCTTCGGGGCTCCGACCTCCGCCTGACGGCGAGTCGGATAACCGAAACGGACGAGGACAGAAGAAGCCATGGGCATCCGCAAGTACAAGCCGACAACGCCGGGCCGTCGTGGCTCCAGCGTTGCCGACTTCGTCGAGATCACGCGGTCCGAGCCGGAAAAGTCGCTGGTCCGCCCGCTGCACAGCAAGGGCGGTCGTAACAACACCGGTCGCATCACTGTTCGCCACCAGGGTGGCGGTCACAAGCGTGCGTACCGCGTCATCGACTTCCGTCGTCACGACAAGGACGGCGTCCCGGCCAAGGTCGCTCACATCGAGTACGACCCGAACCGCACCGCACGCATCGCGCTGCTGCACTACGCAGACGGCGAGAAGCGCTACATCATCGCCCCGGCCAAGCTGGGCCAGGGCGACCGGGTTGAGAACGGCCCCCAGGCCGACATCAAGCCCGGCAACAACCTGCCGCTGCGCAACATCCCGGTCGGTACGGTCATCCACGCCATCGAGCTCCGGCCCGGTGGCGGCGCGAAGATCGCCCGTTCCGCGGGTTCCTCCGTGCAGCTGCTCGCGAAGGAGGGCGTCTACGCCCACCTCCGCATGCCCTCGGGCGAGGTTCGCCTGGTCGACGCCCGCTGCCGCGCCACGATTGGCGAGGTCGGCAACGCCGAGCAGTCGAACATCAACTGGGGCAAGGCCGGCCGTATGCGCTGGAAGGGCGTTCGCCCGACCGTGCGTGGTGTCGCCATGAACCCGATCGACCACCCGCACGGTGGTGGTGAGGGTAAGACCTCCGGTGGTCGCCACCCGGTTTCGCCGTGGGGTCAGAAGGAGGGTCGTACTCGTTCGCCGAAGAAGGCGTCCAACAAGTACATCGTCCGCCGCCGCAAGACGAACAAGAAGCGCTAGGAGCAGTCTCGATGCCGCGCAGCCTCAAGAAGGGGCCCTTCGTCGACGACCACCTTCTCAAGAAGGTGGATGTCCAGAACGAAGCAGGTACCCAGAACGTCATCAAGACCTGGTCCCGCCGCTCCATGATCGTGCCGGCGATGCTGGGCCACACCCTCGCGGTGCACGACGGTCGGAAGCACGTCCCGGTGTTCGTCACCGAGTCGATGGTCGGCCACAAGCTCGGCGAGTTCGCGCCGACCCGCACCTTCCGCGGCCATGAGAAGGACGACCGCAAGTCGCGTCGTCGCTGATCTGCGGAAAGCGAAGACCATGACAGACACCAACAAGGGGACAACCATGGAAGCCAGGGCCCAGGCGCGGTACATCCGCGTCACGCCCATGAAGGCCCGCCGCGTGGTGGACCTCATCCGTGGCATGAATGCCACGGAGGCCCAGGCGGTCCTGCGTTTCGCTCCGCAGGCCGCAACTGTGCCGGTCGGCAAGGTGCTCGACAGCGCCATCGCCAACGCCGTGCACAACTACAACCACAACAACGTGGAGTCGCTGTACGTCGCTGAGGCGTACGTCGACGAGGGCCCGACTCTGAAGCGTTTCCGTCCGCGGGCCCAGGGCCGCGCGTACCGGATCCGCAAGCGGACGAGCCACATCACTGTGGTTCTCGCGTCGAAGGAAGGGACCCGGTAATGGGCCAGAAGGTTAACCCGCATGGGTTCCGCCTCGGCATCACCACGGACTTCAAGTCCCGCTGGTATGCCGACAAGCTCTACAAGGACTACGTCAAGGAAGACGTCGCCATCCGTCGGATGATGACGTCCGGCATGGAGCGCGCCGGCATCTCGAAGGTTGAGATCGAGCGCACCCGTGACCGTGTGCGGGTGGACATCCACACCGCACGTCCCGGCATCGTGATCGGCCGTCGCGGCACCGAGGCCGACCGCATCCGCGGCGACCTCGAGAAGCTGACCGGCAAGCAGGTCCAGCTGAACATCCTCGAGGTCAAGAACCCCGAGCTGGACGCCCAGCTCGTGGCTCAGGGCGTCGCGGAGCAGCTGTCCTCGCGCGTCTCGTTCCGTCGTGCCATGCGCAAGAGCATGCAGGGCACGATGAAGTCCGGCGCCAAGGGCATCAAGGTCCAGTGCTCCGGCCGTCTCGGCGGCGCCGAGATGTCCCGCTCCGAGTTCTACCGCGAGGGCCGCGTGCCCCTGCACACCCTGCGCGCCAACGTGGACTACGGCTTCTTCGAGGCCAAGACCACCTTCGGTCGCATCGGTGTCAAGGTGTGGATCTACAAGGGCAATGTCAAGAACATCGCCGAGGTCCGCGCGGACAACGCCGCGGCCAAGGCCGGGAACCGTCCGCCCCGTGCGGGTGGCGCTCCGGCCGAGCGTCCCCGTCGTGGCGCCGAGCGCCCCGCCGGCGGCGAGCGCGGTGGCCGCGGCCGTCGTCCCGGTACCGAGGCTCCGGCCGCGGTGACCGAGGCTCCGGTCGAGGTCGCGTCCTCGGACAACACTGGAACGGAGGCCTGACCCCATGCTGATCCCTCGCAGGGTCAAGCACCGCAAGCAGCACCACCCCAAGCGGCGTGGCATGGCTAAGGGCGGTACCGAGTTGGCGTTCGGCGAGTACGGCCTCCAGGCCGTCTCCCCGGCGTACGTGACGAACCGGCAGATCGAGTCCGCTCGTATCTCCATCACTCGTCACATCAAGCGTGGCGGCAAGGTCTGGATCAACATCTACCCGGACCGTCCCCTCACCAAGAAGCCGGCCGAGACCCGCATGGGTTCCGGCAAGGGTTCGCCGGAGTGGTGGATTGCCAACGTGCACCCCGGACGCGTGATGTTCGAGTTGTCGTACCCCAACGAGAAGATTGCTCGCGAGGCGCTGACCCGCGCCGCGCACAAGCTTCCTATGAAGTGCCGGATTGTCCGGCGCGAGGCAGGTGAGAGCTGATGTCGGCCACCACCACGGAGCTTCGTGAGCTGGACGGCGAGGGTCTCGTCGCCAAGCTCCGCGAGGCCAAGGAGGAGCTGTTCAACCTCCGCTTCCAGGCGGCGACCGGACAGCTCGACAACCACGGTCGGCTCAAGCTGGTCAAGAAGGACATCGCGCGGATCTACACCCTGATGCGTGAGCGCGAGCTGGGCATCGAGACGGTGGAGAGCGCCTGATGACTGAGAACACGAACGAAGCAGCTGCACGCGGCGCCCGCAAGACCCGTGAGGGTCTCGTCGTCAGCGACAAGATGGACAAGACCGTCGTCGTCGCTGTCGAGGACCGCGTCAAGCACGCGCTGTACGGCAAGGTCATCCGCCGTACGAACAAGCTGAAGGCGCACGACGAGGCCAACGCCGCAGGCATTGGCGACCGTGTCCTCCTTGCGGAGACCCGGCCGCTGTCCGCGACGAAGCGCTGGCGCGTCGTCGAGATCCTCGAGAAGGCCAAGTAGTAACGAACGCGATTGGGCGCGGTCCGTATGTGCCTGAGGTCCCCTCCGGGGGCGCTCGGGTGAGCAGCGGGCCGGCCCGGTCCCGATCGTTGACGATCAGGAGAAAGCTGTGATCCAGCAGGAGTCGCGACTGCGTGTCGCCGACAACACTGGTGCGAAGGAAATCCTTTGCATCCGTGTTCTCGGTGGCTCCGGCCGACGCTACGCGGGTATCGGTGACGTCATCGTCGCCACCGTCAAGGATGCGATCCCCGGTGGCAACGTGAAGAAGGGCGATGTGGTCAAGGCCGTCATCGTCCGCACCGTGAAGGAGCGCCGTCGTCCGGACGGTTCCTACATCCGTTTCGACGAGAACGCCGCCGTCATCCTCAAGAACACCGATGGTGACCCCCGCGGCACGCGCATCTTCGGCCCGGTGGGCCGCGAGCTGCGCGACAAGAAGTTCATGAAGATCATCTCGCTTGCGCCGGAGGTGCTCTAGCCATGACGAATCGCGCTGCGAAGTACACCACCAAGAACGCGATGAAGATCAAGAAGGGTGACCTGGTCCAGGTCATCACCGGCAAGGACAAGGGCAAGCAGGGGAAGGTCATTCAGGCCATTCCCACTGAGGACCGCGTGCTTGTCGAGGGTGTCAACCGGGTCAAGAAGCACACCAAGGTCGGCCAGACCGCCCGTGGTGCCCAGACCGGCGGCATTGTCACGACCGAGGCCCCGATCCACGTGAGCAACGTTCAGCTCGTGGTGGAGAAGGACGGCAAGAAGGTCGTCACCCGCGTCGGTTACCGCTTCGATGACGAGGGCAACAAGATCCGCGTTGCCAAGCGAACCGGTGAGGACATCTGATGACCGACACCTCTGTTGAGAAGGTGAGCCCCCGTCTCAAGGAGCGCTACCGCTCCGAGATCAAGGGCCAGCTGCAGGAGGAGTTCTCCTACGAGAACGTCATGCTGATCCCCGGCCTGGTCAAGGTCGTGGTCAACATGGGCGTGGGCGACGCCGCCCGCGACTCCAAGCTGATCGACGGTGCGGTCCGCGACCTCACCGCGATCACCGGTCAGAAGCCGACCGTCACCAAGGCCCGCAAGTCCATCGCGCAGTTCAAGCTGCGTGAGGGCCAGCCGATCGGTACCCACGTCACCCTGCGTGGCGACCGCATGTGGGAGTTCCTGGACCGTCTGGTGTCGCTGGCGCTTCCGCGCATCCGCGACTTCCGCGGTCTGTCGCCGAAGCAGTTCGACGGCAAGGGCAACTACACCTTCGGTCTGACCGAGCAGGTCATGTTCCACGAGATCGACCAGGACAAGGTCGACCGCACGCGCGGCATGGACATCACCGTGGTCACCACTGCCCAGACCGACGACGAGGGCCGGGCGCTGCTGCGTGCCCTTGGCTTCCCGTTCAAGGAGAACTGAGCACATGGCTAAGAAGTCCCTCATCGCGAAGGCGGCCCGCAAGCCGAAGTTCGCTGTCCGGGGTTACACCCGGTGCCAGCGCTGCGGCCGTCCGCACTCCGTGTACCGCAAGTTCGGTCTCTGCCGCATCTGCCTTCGCGAGATGGCTCACCGCGGCGAGCTCCCGGGCGTCACCAAGAGCTCCTGGTAACAACCAGAGGTTCTGGGGTCAGCAGGGTCCCGACCATGATCCGCCTTTTTGGAACTCCCCGGAGTCTCCCGTAAGGTAGTGAGGTCGGGGCCCCGCGCCCCTGATTCGTCTTACGCAGTACATGATCAACTACGCCGTAGGTCCCCGCGCCGCGCCCGCTCTGGTTCATCCCCGGGCTGCGCGCTTCGGGAAACCCCGGTGAGAGAGGCCACAGGCCATCATGACCATGACCGACCCGATCGCAGACATGCTGACGCGTCTGCGAAACGCGAACTCGGCCTACCACGACGTCGTCGTGATGCCCCACAGCAAGATCAAGACTCACATCGCCGAGATCCTCCAGCAGGAGGGCTACATCACGGGATGGAAGGTCGAGGACCCGAAGGAGGGCGAGGTCGGCAAGAAGCTGACGCTCGACCTCAAGTTCGGCCCGAACCGTGAGCGCTCGATCGCGGGCATCAAGCGGATCTCCAAGCCGGGTCTGCGGGTCTACACCAAGTCCACCGCTATGCCGAAGGTGCTCGGCGGCCTGGGAGTGGCGATCGTCTCCACTTCCGCGGGTCTGCTCACCGGACAGCAGGCAGCCAAGAAGGGCGTGGGTGGGGAAGTCCTCGCCTACGTCTGGTAACTCAGGGAAACGGAGGTACAGCAATGTCTCGCATTGGACGGCTGCCCATCCCGGTTCCCGCCGGCGTGGACGTCACCATCGATGGCCGCACGGTCTCGGTCAAGGGCCCCAAGGGAACCCTTGCCCACACCGTTGCCGCGCCGATCGACATCGCCAAGGGTGAGGACGGCACTCTGCTCGTCACCCGCCCCAACGACGAGCGCGTGTCCAAGGCCCTGCACGGCCTGAGCCGCACGCTGGTGGCGAACATGATCACCGGCGTGACCGCGGGCTACCGCAAGTCGCTGGAAATCAGCGGCGTCGGCTACCGCGTCCAGGCGAAGGGCTCCTCGATGGAGTTCGCCCTGGGCTACAGCCACCCCATCCTGATCGAGGCCCCCGAAGGCATCGCCTTCGTGGTCGAGACCCCCACCAAGTTCCACGTGGACGGGATCGACAAGCAGCAGGTTGGCGAGGTGGCTGCGAAGATCCGCAAGCTGCGCAAGCCCGACCCGTACAAGGCCAAGGGTGTCAAGTACGCCGGCGAGGTCATCCGCCGCAAGGTCGGAAAGAGTGGTAAGTAGCTCATGAGCCTCAGTGTGAAGATCGGCAAGGGCAACGGTTACAAGGCCGCCGCCCGCAAGCGCCGCGCCATCCGCGTCCGCAAGCGCGTCTCCGGTACGCCGGTGCGTCCGCGCCTGGTCGTGTCCCGGTCCAACCGCCACATCCTGGCGCAGGTGATCGACGACCTCGCGGGCCACACGCTGGCTTCGGCGTCCACCCTCGACGTGTCCATCAAGGGCGTCGACGGTGACAAGACCGAGCAGGCGAAGAAGGTCGGAGCCCTGGTCGCCGAGCGCGCCAAGGCAGCCGGCGTCGAGTCGGTCGTATTCGACCGCGCGGGCAACCAGTACGCCGGGCGCATCGCCGCCCTGGCGGACGCTGCCCGTGAGTCCGGGCTCGACTTCTGACCCGCTCGCCAAGCTGGCGGACGTAAACGAGAGAGGTAAATCCAATGGCTGGACCCCAGCGCCGCGGTAGCGGCGCCGGCGGCGGCACCGGTGGCCCTGGCGGCACCGGCGGTGGCGAGCGGCGTGACCGTAAGCGTGATGGTCGTGACGGCGCTCCTGTCGTCGAGAAGACCGCGTACGTCGAGCGCGTTGTCGCGATCAACCGTGTCGCCAAGGTAGTCAAGGGTGGTCGTCGCTTCAGCTTCACCGCCCTGGTCGTGGTCGGAGACGGCGACGGCACTGTCGGTGTCGGTTACGGCAAGGCCAAGGAAGTTCCCGCGGCCATTGCCAAGGGTGTCGAGGAAGCGAAGAAGAACTTCTTCAAGGTTCCCCGCATCCAGGGCACCATCCCCCACCCGATCACCGGTGAGAAGGCGGCCGGCGTCGTCATGCTCAAGCCGGCTTCCCCGGGTACCGGCGTTATCGCCGGTGGTCCGGTGCGTGCCGTGCTCGAGTGCGCCGGCGTCCACGACATCCTGTCGAAGTCCATGGGCTCCGACAACGCGATCAACGTCGTGCACGCCACGGTCGCCGCTCTGCAGGGGCTTTCGCGTCCCGAGGAGATCGCGGCCCGTCGTGGGCTGCCGCTCGAGGACGTCGCTCCCGCGGCTCTGCTGCGTGCGCGTGCTGCCGGGCAGGGGGCTGCGTAATGGCTCGCCTGAAGATCACGCAGACCAAGTCCTACATCGGCAGCAAGCAGAACCACCGTGACACCCTGCGTTCGCTTGGTCTCAAGCGCATGCACGATGTGGTTGTGAAGGAGGACCGTCCCGAGATCCGCGGGATGGCCCAGACCGTCCGCCACCTCGTCACGGTCGAGGAGGTGGACTAAATGGCGGAGCAGAACCCGCTGAAGATCCACAACCTGCGGCCCGCCCCGGGTGCCAAGACCGCCAAGACCCGTGTCGGTCGTGGTGAGGCATCCAAGGGTAAGACCGCTGGTCGTGGTACCAAGGGCACCAAGGCCCGCTACCAGGTGCCGGCGCGTTTCGAGGGTGGCCAGATGCCCCTCCACATGCGCCTGCCGAAGCTGAAGGGCTTCAAGAACCCCTTCCGCGTCGAGTTCCAGGTGGTGAACCTGGACAAGCTCGGTGCGCTCTACCCCGAGGGTGGCGAGGTCACCGTCGAGGACCTGGTCGCCAAGGGCGCGGTTCGCAAGAACTCGCTCGTCAAGGTGCTCGGCTCCGGTGAGATCACGGTCGCGCTGCAGGTTTCGGTTGACGCCGTCTCCGGTTCCGCCGCCGAGAAGATCACCGCCGCGGGCGGTACGGTGACCGAGCTCATCTGAGCTCACACCTGACCAGCCTTCAAGGCCCGGTTCGTCCCTGTTCGCAGGGGTGGACCGGGCCTTTCGGCGTCCCCATAACGCCCGGGGCGGCAGTCGAGTTGAAGCTGGGGGGGCCACGCGCTTCATTCGAGCGGCCACGGACTGTTAGAGTCCGTGGAGTCCACTTGTAGGCTGGCCGCAGGATGTGTCTGCGAGCTGTGTCCGCAGGTGGCAGCCACCCACTTTCGGCCCCGTTTCGATTCGGGCTGGGCCCAGATACACCGTCCCTCCCGCCGCCCCAGGCAGGGAGCTGCAGGAGGCACCGTGCTCACCGCGTTCGCCCGGGCGTTCAAGACGCCTGACCTGCGCAAGAAGCTGCTGTTCACGCTGGGCATCGTGGTCGTCTTCCGGATGGGTGCCCACATCCCCGTTCCCGGAGTGAACTTCACCGCGGTCCAGGCGTGTGTCAACGCGTCCCAGAAGAGCGGGGCCGGGCTGCTCGGCCTGGTCAACCTCTTCAGTGGCGGCGCGCTGCTGCAGATCACCATCTTCGCGCTGGGCATCATGCCCTACATCACCTCCAGCATCATCCTTCAGCTGCTGACGGTGGTGATCCCGCGCCTGGACGCCCTCAAGAAGGAGGGCCAGGCCGGACAGACCAAGATCACCCAGTACACCCGCTACCTGACCATCGCCCTGGCGATCCTCCAGGCGACCGGCATCGTGGCGACCGCCTCCAGCGGCGCCCTGTTCAGCGGTGTGCAGTGCGACACCAGCTCGATCGTCCCGAACCAGGGGATCTTCTCGATCGCCGTCATGGTCATCACCATGTCGGCCGGCACCGTGGTCATCATGTGGCTCGGTGAGCTGATCACCGACCGCGGCATCGGCAACGGCATGTCGATCCTCATCTTCACCTCGGTCTCCGCCCAGTTCCCGTCCTCGCTGTGGGGCATCAAGACCACCAAGGGCTGGGCCACCTTCGCCTTCGTGATCGTGATGGGCCTGGCCATGGTCGCCCTGGTGGTGTTCGTCGAGCAGGCGCAGCGCCGGATCCCGGTGCAGTACGCGAAGCGGATGATCGGCCGCCGTGCCTACGGCGGCACCTCGACCTACATCCCGCTCAAGGTGAACCAGGCCGGTGTGATCCCGGTCATCTTCGCCAGCTCGCTGCTGTACATCCCCGGACTGATCGTCACCCTCAGCGGGAGCACCGCCCCGTGGGCGGTGTGGATCACCACGAACCTGACCAAGAGCGACAAACCGCTCTATGCGCTGCTGTACTTCGTGCTGATCGTCTTCTTCGCCTTCTTCTACGTCGCCATCTCCTTCAACCCCGAAGAAGTCGCCGACAACATGAAGAAGTATGGTGGCTTCATCCCGGGTATCCGGGCGGGCCGCCCGACGGCCGAATACCTGAACTACGTGCTGACCAGGATCACCTGGCCGGGTTCGCTGTACCTGGGCCTGATCGCCATGGTTCCGCTGGTCGCCCTCGGGTTGTTCGGCGCCTCACAGAACTTCCCGTTCGGCGGTACGAGCATTCTGATCGTTGTCGGTGTCGGCCTTGAAACTGTCAAGCAGATCGAGAGCCAGCTCCAGCAGCGCAACTACGAAGGGTTCCTCCGCTGATGCGTATTGTCCTCGTCGGGCCGCCCGGGGCCGGGAAGGGTACTCAGGCGACGCTGCTCGCCAAGACCCTGTCCATTCCCCACGTGTCCACCGGTGACCTGTTCCGCGCCAACATCAGCCAGGGCACCGAGCTCGGTCTCGCTGCCAAGGCCATCATGGACTCGGGCAAGCTGGTACCCGACGAGGTGACCATCGGGATGGCCAAGGACCGGCTCGCCGAGCCCGACGCCGCCGATGGCTTCCTGCTGGACGGTTTCCCGCGCAACGTGGCCCAGGCGGTCGCGCTGGACGGGATCCTGGCCGAGTGGGGCATCGAGCTGGACGGTGTGCTCGACCTGGAGGTGCCGGAGGACGAGGTCGTCCGCCGCATCGCCGGCCGCCGCATCTGCCGGAACGACAGCGCGCACATCTTCCACGTCGAGTACAACCGCCCGGCCGTGGACGACGTCTGCGACGTCTGCCAGGGCGAGCTGTACCAGCGCGGGGACGACGCCGAGGACAAGGTGCGGGTCCGGCTCGAGGTCTACCACACGGAGACCGAGCCGATCATCGCGTACTACCAGAAGCAGGGACTGGTCACCACGATCCCGGCTCTGGGCAAGGTGGACGAGGTGACCCAGCGCGCCATCGCGGCGCTGCGGGAGAACAAGGCCACCGTCGACTCCGAGTGAGTCGCAGCACGTAGCCGACCGGCCGCGGCGTCCCGCAAGGGCGCCGCGGCCGGAGCGCGTTTTGATGGTCCGCCGTACCGTGGAACGGTCGGCAGCAGAGGTCGGTGACAGAGCAGTGGTTTGGGGAAGGCGAGAAGGCATGGTTGAGATCAAGACTCCCGAGCAGATCAGGAAGATGCGGGAGGCCGGCCTGGTGGTGGCGGAGGCGCTGAAGGCGTGCGAGCAGGCGGTCGCGCCCGGGATCACCACCGGTGAGCTCAACGCCATCGCGGCCGGCGTGATCAGCGACCACGGGGCGAAGTCCAACTTCCTCGGCTACCACGGCTTCACCGGGGTGATCTGCGCCTCGGTGAACGACGAGGTGGTGCACGGCATCCCCGGCGACCGCAAGCTGGAGGACGGGGACATGATCTCCATCGACTGCGGCGCCATCGTCGACGGCTGGCACGGCGACTCGGCTGTCACCGTCTTCGTCGGCGAGGGCCACGCCCCCGAGCTGCTGCAGCTCAGCCAGGTCACCGAGGACTCGATGTGGGCCGGCATCGCGGCGATGAAGAAGAACAACCGGCTGGTCGACGTCAGCCGGGCGATCGAGTCCTACATCCGCCGCCAGCCGCTGCCGGCCAAGGGCAAGTACGGGATCATCCAGGACTTCGGCGGCCACGGCATCGGCACCGAGATGCACATGGACCCGCACCTGCTGAACTACGTGGACCGCGGCCGGGGCCGCGGTCCCAAGCTGGTCCCCGGCTTCTGCCTGGCGATCGAGCCGATGATCAGCCTGGGCACCCCGAAGACCCACACCCTGGCCGACGAGTGGACCGTCAAGACCAACGACGGCACCTGGGCCTCGCACTGGGAGCACTCCATCGCGGTCACCGAGGAGGGCCCGCTGGTGCTCACCGCCTTCGACGGCGGCCGGGCCAAGCTGGCCGAGCTGGGCATCACCGCGGCCCCCGACCCGCTGGGCTGAACGCCGAACAGAGGCGATTTCGCGATCGCTTGTCCGCTGACGTAGACTGCTGTGTCGGCTCACTCGTAGCTTGCCCCTGCATGCCTCCGTCCATTGCGGCGGAGTGGACTTAGCGGTCCTGCGTGGGTGCCGACTACGGTAGTCGAACCCCGGAAGGCGATACCCGCAGGACATGGCCAAAAAGCAAGGCGCCATCGAGATCGAGGGCACCGTCATCGAGTCTCTGCCGAACGCCATGTTCAAGGTAGAGCTGCAGAACGGGCACAAAGTCCTCGCCCACATCAGCGGCAAGATGCGTATGCACTACATCCGCATCCTCCCGGACGATCGGGTCGTCGTCGAGCTCAGCCCGTACGACCTGACCCGTGGACGCATCGTCTACCGGTACAAGTAAGCAGCAGATCTCGCACCGCGCTGACGCGTGGTGCGCTCGACCCGGAGAACCTGAATCCCATGAAGGTCAAGCCGAGCGTCAAGAAGATCTGCGACAAGTGCAAGGTGATCCGCCGTCACGGGCGGGTCATGGTGATCTGCGAGAACCTGCGTCACAAGCAGCGTCAGGGCTGATCAGCTCCCTTCACGGGTCGTAACTCTTCGAGCGACGCGAAAAACAATATGAAGCGGGATGCCCGATCCGCCTGTTCTTCAGTCAGCAGTGTCTGATGGATGAGCGGACTGCCACCCTCGGTCCGGAGGCCGGGGCTCCATCGACGAGAGTCGTAGGAGAGGCATCGCGCCAGACCTCCGAAGGAAACCAGGAGCCACATTCATGGCACGCCTCGCCGGCGTTGATCTCCCCCGCGAAAAGCGGATCGAGATCGCCCTCACCTACGTGTACGGCATCGGCCGTACCCGCTCGCAGCAGGCTCTGGCCGAGACCGGTGTGAACCCGAACATCCGTGTTCGCGACATCACCGAGGACGACCTCGTCAAGCTGCGTGAGTTCATCGACGCCAACTACAAGGTTGAGGGTGACCTCCGCCGTGAGGTGGCCGCCGACATCCGCCGCAAGGTCGAGATCGGCTGCTACCAGGGTATTCGTCACCGTCGCGGCCTGCCGGTCCACGGTCAGCGCACCCACACCAACGCCCGCACCCGCAAGGGCCCGCGTCGCGCGATCGCCGGCAAGAAGAAGCCCGGCAAGAAGTAGTCCGCCCCACAAACCGGACTTGAATCCGGCCCGCTGGGCTAGCGGACCGACCACCTCAGTAGGAGAAACAGACTTATGCCCCCCAAGGGTCGTCAGGCTGCAGGCGCGAAGAAGATCCGCCGCAAGGAAAAGAAGAACGTGGCCCACGGCCACGCGCACATCAAGAGCACCTTCAACAACACCATCGTCTCGATCACGGACCCCGCGGGCAACGTGATCGCGTGGGCGTCCTCGGGCCACGTCGGCTTCAAGGGCTCCCGCAAGTCGACTCCGTTCGCCGCGCAGATGGCCGCCGAGGCCGCCGCGCGTCGCGCCCAGGAGCACGGCATGCGCAAGGTCGACGTCTTCGTGAAGGGTCCGGGCTCCGGCCGCGAGACCGCGATCCGCTCCATCCAGGCCACCGGCCTGGAGGTCGGCTCGATCCAGGACGTCACCCCCACCCCGCACAACGGCTGCCGCCCGCCGAAGCGCCGTCGCGTCTGAGGCTCGCCAGGCAATCGCCTGAGGATACGGCCCCCGTTCACGCGGGGGCCGTATCCTTGCTTTCGTCGGCATCAAATAGTGGGTGCCGAAGATCTATGGAGGACACCACATGCTGATCGCTCAGCGTCCGTCGCTGACCGAAGAGGTCGTCGACGAGTTCCGCTCCCGGTTCGTGATCGAGCCGCTGGAGCCGGGCTTCGGCTACACCCTCGGCAACTCGCTCCGCCGCACCCTGCTCTCCTCGATCCCCGGTGCCGCTGTCACCAGCATCCGGGTCGACGGCGTCCTGCACGAGTTCACCACCGTGCCCGGCGTCAAGGAGGACATGACCGACCTGATCCTCAACATCAAGCAGCTGGTCGTCTCCTCGGAGCACGACGAGCCGGTCGTGATGTACCTGCGCAAGCAGGGCCCCGGTCTGGTCACCGCCGCCGACATCGCGCCCCCGGCCGGTGTCGAGGTGCACAACCCCGAGCTGGTCCTCGCCACCCTCAACGGCAAGGGCAAGCTGGAGATGGAGCTGACCGTCGAGCGCGGTCGCGGCTACGTCTCCGCCGTCCAGAACAAGCAGTCGGGCCAGGAGATCGGCCGGATCCCGGTCGACTCGATCTACTCGCCCGTGCTGAAGGTCACCTACAAGGTCGAGGCGACCCGAGTCGAGCAGCGTACCGACTTCGACAAGCTCATCGTCGACGTCGAGACCAAGCCCGCCATGCGTCCCCGTGACGCCATGGCCTCGGCCGGCAAGACCCTGGTGGAGCTGTTCGGCCTCGCCCGCGAGCTGAACATCGACGCCGAGGGCATCGACATGGGCCCGTCCCCCACGGACGCCGCCCTGGCCGCCGATCTCGCCCTGCCGATCGAGGAGCTGGAGCTCACCGTTCGGTCGTACAACTGCCTCAAGCGCGAGGGCATCCACACCGTGGGTGAGCTCGTCGCCCGCTCCGAGGCCGACCTGCTCGACATCCGCAACTTCGGTGCGAAGTCGATCGACGAGGTCAAGGCGAAGCTGGCCGGCATGGGCCTGGCCCTCAAGGACAGCCCGCCCGGATTCGACCCGACCGCCGCCGCCGACGCCTTCGGCGCCGACGACGACGACCCGGGCTTCGCGGAGACCGAGCAGTACTAGGTCCCGTAAGCTTGACCGCTGTGCCCGCGGAGCTCCGCGGGCACAGCCCAAGAGAAGTCGTCCGGGCAACAGTGCCCGGACGCCCGCCCCGGTACCTGACACGGCCGGGATCCGGAGATCCAAGGAGACACCATGCCTCGCCCCTCCAAGGGTGCCCGCCTCGGTGGCGGCCCGGCCCACGAGCGTCTGCTGCTCGCCGGCCTGTGCCGTGAGCTCTTCCAGTACGGCCGCATCACCACGACCGAGGCCAAGGCCCGTCGGATGCGTCCGCTCGCGGAGAAGCTGATCACCAAGGGCAAGAAGGGTGACATCCACAGCCGCCGTGAGGCCCGCAAGGTCATCACCGACATCGCTGTGCTGCACACCCTGTTCACCGAGATCGCGCCTCGCTACGAGAACCGTCCCGGTGGCTACACCCGCATCACCAAGATCGGCCCCCGTCGTGGCGACAACGCCCCGATGGCCGTGATCGAGCTGGTCGAGGCCCTGACCGTGGCCCAGACCGCGGTCGGCGAGGCCGAGGCCGCGACCAAGCGCTCCGTCAAGGAGACCGAGGCCGCCGCTCCGGCTGCCGCCGAGGTCGTCGAGGACGCCGCTCCGGTCGAGGACGCTGCTCCCGAGGAGTCGAAGGACGCCTGATCGTCCTTCGCTCGGTGACGGGTCCGCTCTCCCCTCGGGGAGGGCGGGCCCGTTCTCGTGTACCCAGGAGAACTGATGACTGAGTGTGTGGAAGAGCGGGAGCCCCGGCGGGACGGCCCGGCCGAGGGGTTCGTCCGGGTGCGGCTCGACCTGTCGTACGACGGGACCGACTTCTCCGGCTGGGCCAAGCAGAAGGGCGGGCGGCGGACGGTCCAGGGCGAGCTGGAGGAGGCGATCCGGGTGGTGCTGCGGCAGCCCGAGGTGTTTCCGCTCACCGTGGCCGGCCGGACCGACGCCGGGGTGCACGCGCGCGGCCAGGTCGCCCATGTCGACCTGCCGGCCGGGGTCTGGGCCGCCGAGGGCGGCAAGCTGCGCCGCCGGCTCGCCGGAAAGCTGCCGGGGGACCTCCGGGTCTGGCGGGCCGAGCAGGCCCCGGCGGGCTTCGAGGCCCGCTTCTCGGCGATCTGGCGCCGCTACGCCTACCGGATCTGCGACCACCCGGCCGGGGCGGACCCGCTGCGGCGCAGCCATGTGCTGTGGCACGACCGCCCGCTGGACGTGGACGCGATGAACGAGGCGGCGGCGCTGCTGCTGGGGGAGCACGACTTCGCGGCGTACTGCAAGAAGCGCGAGGGGGCGACCACGATCAGGTCGCTGCTGGACTTCCGCTGGGAGCGGCAGCCGGGGGACGCCCTGCTCGGACCGGTGCTGCCCGGCCTGGTGATCGGCACGGTCAGGGCCGACGCCTTCTGCCACAACATGGTGCGGGCGCTGGTCGGCTCGATGCTGCTGGTCGGCGGCGGGCTGAAGCCGGTGTCCTTCCCCGGCGAGGTGCTGGCCGGGGGAGTGCGGCACTCCGCGGTCAATGTGGTCAGGCCCTGGGGGCTGACCCTGGAGGAGGTCGGCTACCCGGCCGACGCCGACCTCGCCGCCCGCAGCCGCGCGGCCCGGAACCTGCGGGTGCTCGGCGCGGGCTCGGCCGACGGCTGACGGTTGATCAGGGTGCGGCGGTGGCGGCCTCGTTGCGGGCCCGGGTGACCAGGTTCTGGAAGGCCATGACGGCGATGTCCGTCCCCGCCGCCAGCGCCGAGGTGTCCGTGGTCGGGACCGGCTTCCCGGTGGTGTAGCCGGCCACGGTGAAGTAGGCGTAGCGGCCGAAGGAGTTGGCCGAGAGCCGGCAGGCGACGAGGTGGCAGAAGGCCGGGAGGGCGCCCCCGGCCAGCGGCTGCAGATTGCCCTGCGCCTGCTGCTTGGCCGCGGTGGCCCGGGCCGCGCTGTCGAAGACCGCGACGCCCACGGTCACCGCGGTGGTGCCGCTGCCGTAGGTGGCCCGGAACAGCTGCTGGCAGCCGTTCTTGGCCAGCACCGCGGCGAGCTGCGGGGTGGCCCCGGCGGCGCAGCCGGAGGCCGCTGTCAGTGCCTGGGTGTAGGAATGGCCGTTGACGGTGACGCTCTTGCCGGGGAAGAGCGTCACCGTACTCAGCGGTGCGGTGTCCGTGCCCGCGGTGGAGACCAGGGCCACCGGGTCGGGCCCGGCGGCGGACGGCGCGGGGGCGGTGCCGGTGGGCTCGGCCGGGGGCGGCGACGGGGCCGGGGCGGTGGTCACGGCGGCCGTGGGAACGGGCCCGGCCGCGGTTTTGACGGGGTGTGAGGTGAGCAGCGCGGCACTCGCGCCGACCAGTCCGATCAGGGCGACGACGGCGACTCCCAGCCACAGCAGTCGGCGCCGCCGGTCCTCGTCGGTCTTCTTCTCCGCCATGGCCTCGAACAGCTGGTGGTCCGAGTCGGCGGGGGTGCCCGGTCTGACCGCGTAGGTCGTCAGCGGCTCGTCGGAGGGCGTTCCGGCCTGCTGCGGCTCGGGGATGGGCAGGTTGGGCGCGCCCGGGCGGACCCGGAACTGATGCCGCTTCAGCCGGTCCGAGATGGGGTTTCCCGGGCCGTACTTCGTCGGAATCCGGCCGGTACTGTCCGCGCCCCGGCGCGGGAGCGGTTTGGTTGCGTTGTCCCGCGCTGACCCATTGCCCATGGCGACGCATCCTAGACCTGCCGGGACCGGCCCTGGCAAAAACCGGTTTGGGCGGCGGGACCGGGCAGCGGAGAATTGCGGACATGGGACATGTCGAGATTTCGCACCTGGAGTACTACCTGCCGGACGGGCGGGTGCTGTTCGACGACGCGTCCTTCCGGGTGGGGGAGGGCGCGGCAGTCGCCCTGGTCGGCGCCAACGGGGCCGG
Organism: Streptacidiphilus alkalitolerans; assembly: GCF_042511045.1. Classification (NCBI taxonomy): domain Bacteria; kingdom Bacillati; phylum Actinomycetota; class Actinomycetes; order Kitasatosporales; family Streptomycetaceae; genus Streptacidiphilus; species Streptacidiphilus alkalitolerans. The sequence continues at coordinate 149,206 of NZ_JBHEZX010000003.1, read as the reverse complement.
CAAGACCACCCTTCTGAAGATCGTCGCGGGCGATCTGCAGCCGCACGGCGGCACCGTGACCATCAGCGGCGGCCTGGGCGTGATGCGCCAGTTCGTCGGCACCACCGGTCGGGTGGCCGAGGCGGACGAGGACAACCAGCACGTGCTCCCGGCCGACGCCTCGGTCCGCGACCTGCTGGTCTCGGTCGCGCCGCCGCGGATCCGCGGCGCGGCCCGCGCGGTGGACGCCTCCGAGCTGGCGATGATGGCGCAGGACGACGAGAAGACGCAGATGGCGTACGCCCAGGCGCTGTCCGACTGGGCCGACGTCGGTGGCTACGAGTACGAGACCACCTGGGACGTCTGCACCACCGCCGCCCTGGGCATGCCGTACGACCGGGCCCAGTTCCGCGGCCTGAACACGCTCTCCGGCGGCGAGCAGAAGCGGCTGGTGCTGGAGGCCCTGCTGCGCGGTCCCGACGAGGTGCTGCTGCTGGACGAGCCGGACAACTACCTGGACGTCCCCGGCAAGCGCTGGCTGGAGGAGGCGATCCGGGCCACCCCCAAGACCGTGCTGTTCGTCTCGCACGACCGGGAGTTGCTGGCCAGCACCGCCGACAAGATCGTCAGCGTGGAGACCGGTGCGGGCAGCAGCGAGGTCTGGGTGCACGGCGCCGGCTTCGACACCTTCCACGCCGCCCGCGAGGACCGCTTCGCCCGCTTCGACGAGCTGCGTCGCCGCTGGGACGAGAAGCACGCCCAGCTGCGGAAACTGATGCTGGACATGCGGGACTACGCCGCCCGCAGCCCCGACATGGCCTCGCGCTACGCGGCGTCGGTCACCCGGCTGCGGAAGTTCGAGGAGATCGGCCCGCCGCCGGAGCCGCCGCGGAAGCAGAACATCGCCATGCGGCTGCGCGGCGGCCGCACCGGAGTACGGGCGCTGACCTGCGAGAAGCTGGAGCTGACCGGGCTGATGAAGCCCTTCGACCTGGAGGTCTACTACGGCGAGCGGGTGGCCGTGCTCGGCTCCAACGGCTCGGGGAAGTCGCACTTCCTGCGGCTGCTGGCGGGCGAGGACGTCGCGCACACCGGCAGCTGGAAGCTCGGCGCCCGGGTGGTCCCCGGGCACTTCGCGCAGACCCACGCGCACCCCGACCTGTTCGGCCGGACCACCCGGGAGATCCTGGAGTCCGAGCACGCGCTGGACCGCAAGGCGGCGATGAGCGTGCTGCGCCGGTATGAGTTGCATCACCAGGAGGAGATCCGCTTCCAGGACCTCTCCGGCGGCCAGCAGGCCCGGCTGATGATCCTGCGCCTGGAGCTCTCCGGCGCCACCGCGCTGCTGCTGGACGAGCCGACCGACAACCTGGACCTGGACAGCGCGGAAGCCCTGCAGGAGGGCCTGGAGAGCTTCGACGGCACGGTCGTCTCGGTCACCCACGACCGCTGGTTCGCACGCAGCTTCGACCGCTTCGTGGTCTTCGGCTCCGACGGCCGGGTCTACGAGGCCCCGGAGCCGGTCTGGGACGAGGCCCGGGTGACCAGGGAGAGATGACCTCGAAACAGCACGTAGACTGGAGAACGGCTTGCGGGATACCGCGGTCCCGGTCGGGCGATTTTGACCCGTACGGCTCCGTCCCGGTATCCTGCGAGTTCGTTGTGCGTATTGGCTCGCTCCATCTCACGTGAGAGGTCGGTACGCCGGTCCAACCGGCCGATAAGCAGCGACGCGCCCATCCGATTGCGTCCGGGGAAGTGCGTCTCGGCTGCTTCCGATCGTCCGGGTGGTCCTGTCAGGACACACTCACTGAAAAGCGAAGGCTACGACCGTGCGTACGTACAGCCCCAAGCCCGGCGACGTCCAGCGTCAGTGGCTCATCATCGACGCCCAAGACGTCGTCCTCGGCCGTCTGGCCTCCCAGGCTGCGAACCTCCTCCGGGGGAAGCACAAGCCGGTGTACGCGCCGCATCTTGACATGGGTGACTTCGTCATCATCATCAACGCGGACAAGGTGCACCTCTCCGGGAACAAGAAGACCCAGAAGCTGGCCTACCGCCACTCCGGTTACCCGGGTGGCCTGCGCTCCGTGCGCTACGACGACCTTCTGAGCAAGAACCCGGAGAAGGCCGTCGAGAAGGCCATCAAGGGCATGATCCCCAAGAACACCCTGGGCCGTCAGATGCTCTCGAAGCTGAAGGTCTACTCGGGCGACCAGCACCCGCACGCCGCCCAGCGTCCGGTGCCGTTCGAGATCACCCAGGTCGCGCAGTAATACCGGCCACACCCCGAATCTAGAAGAACGTAGCTGAGGAGAACCGTGGCCGAGACCACTGCCGAGACCCCGCTCGAGGTCGAAGAGACCTTCGACGTCGAGGTCGAGGAGACCGAGTACACCAGCGAGTCCCTCGTGGGCCGCTTCGCCGAGGCCGTTCCGGCCGCCGGCCTGGGCCGCCGCAAGGAGGCGATCGCCCGCGTGCGCATCGTCCCCGGCACCGGCGTCTGGAAGATCAACGGCCGCACCCTGGAGGGCTACCTGCCCAACAAGGTGCACCAGCAGATCGTCAACGAGCCGTTCAAGCTCCTGGAGCTCGACGGCCGCTACGACGTCATCGCCCGGATCCACGGCGGCGGCATCTCCGGCCAGGCCTACGCCCTGCGTCTCGGTGTCGCCCGCGCGCTGAACGAGGTCGACGTCGACGCGAACCGCCCGGCCCTCAAGAAGGCCGGCTTCCTCACCCGTGACCCGCGCGCCGTCGAGCGCAAGAAGGCCGGTCTGAAGAAGGCTCGCAAGGCACCGCAGTACAGCAAGCGCTAAGCCTCCCCGCCGAGCTGCCGCGTTGGAACAACTCAGCGTGGCGGCAGGGCTGGACTGTCACGCCCCGGGAGCACACCATGTGCTCCCGGGGCGTGCTGCGTTCTATGGACTTTGACTGGCAATGAGCCGCGGAGGAACAGCAGTGGGACGACTCTTTGGCACGGACGGCGTACGAGGACTGGCGAACGTCGACCTCACGGCGGAACTGGCGCTGGGCCTCTCGGTCGCAGCCGCACACGTCCTGGGGGACGCCGGCGCGTTCGCCGGGCACCGCCCGGTCGCGGTGGTCGGCCGCGACCCGCGGGCCTCGGGCGAGTTCCTGGAGGCGGCGGTCATCGCCGGACTGGCCAGCTCGGGCGTCGACGTGCTGAGAGTCGGCGTCCTGCCGACGCCCGCGGTGGCGTACCTGACCGACGCGCTCGGCGCCGACCTCGGCGTGATGCTGTCGGCCAGCCACAACGCGATGCCCGACAACGGCATCAAGTTCCTGGCCCGCGGCGGCCAGAAGCTCGACGACGAGGTCGAGGACGCGATCGAGGCCGAGTACGAGCGCTTCGAGGGCCACGCCTGGACCCGCCCCACCGGCGAGGCCGTGGGCCGGGTGCGGGACCACGCGGAGGGCTTCGAGCAGTACCTCGCCCACCTGCTTTCGGTGCTGCCCAACCGTCTCGACGGGCTCAAGGTCGTCATCGACGGTGCGCACGGCGCGGCGGCGAAGGTCTCCCCCGAGGTGTTCCGGCGGGCCGGGGCCGAGGTGGTGCACACCATCGGCGACGACCCGACCGGCCTGAACATCAACGACGGCATCGGCTCCACGCACCTCGCCCCGCTGCGGGCGGCCGTGGTCGAACACGGCGCGGACCTGGGCATCGCCCACGACGGCGACGCCGACCGCTGCCTCGCGGTGGACGCCGAGGGCAATGAGATCGACGGCGACCAGATCCTCGCGGTGATCGCCTGCGCGATGCGGGAGGCCGGGACCCTGGGCAAGAACACCGTGGTCGGCACGGTGATGTCCAACCTCGGCTTCAAGCTGGCGATGGAGCGGGAGGGCATCGACCTGGTGCAGACGGCCGTGGGCGACCGGTACGTGCTGGAGTCGATGAAGCAGTACGGCTACAACCTCGGCGGCGAGCAGTCCGGACACGTGATCTTCCTGGACCACGCGACCACCGGGGACGGGACGCTGACCGGGCTGATGCTGGCCGCGCGGCTGGCGGCGACCAAGCAGTCGGTGGCGGACCTGGCGTCGGTGATGACGCGGCTGCCGCAGGTGCTGATCAACGTCAAGGGCGTGGACAAGGCGCGGGCCGCGACGGATGAGGGCCTGTTGGTGGCGGTCGCCGCGGCGGAGGCCGAGCTGGGCTCGACGGGTCGCGTCCTGCTGCGGTCCTCGGGGACCGAACCGCTGGTACGGGTCATGGTCGAGGCCGCCGACGCGGACGTCGCGCGGAGCGTTGCCGAGAAGCTGGCCGAGGTTGTGCGGGAACGTCTGGGCTGAGTTCAGCTACTTGTTCGCGCAGTTCCCCGCGCCCCCAGGTGTCTGCAACTGGGCCAGCTGCAACCCCTTAGGGGCGCGGGGAACTGCGCGAACAGCAACCACCGCCGACGTTCACAGTTTCCGCAGGCGGACCCGCTGCACCTTGTGGTCGGCGCCCTTGCGGAGGATCAGACTCGCGCGCCCCCGCGTGGGGGCCACGTTCTCAAGCAGGTTGGGGCGGTTGATGCTGCGCCAGACCTGACGGCCGTAGTCCAGTGCCTCCTCCTCCGGGACCTCGGTGAAGCGGCGGAAGTACGAGGAGGGATCCTGGAACGCGGTGAGCCGCAACTTGCGGAACCGCTCCAGGTACCAGCGTTCGATGTCGTCCGCGCGGGCGTCCACGTAGATCGAGAAGTCGAAGAAGTCGGCGACCGCGACCCTGGTCCGGCCGTCCAGGCCGGGCAGCGCCGGCTGGAGCACGTTGAGGCCCTCGACGATCAGGATGTCGGGGCGGTGCACGGTGTTCCGCTCGCCCTCGACGATGTCGTAGACCAGGTGCGAGTAGACCGGCGCGCTGACCTCGGCCTTGCCCGACTTCACGTCCGCCACGAAGCGGGTCAGCGCCCTGCGGTCGTAGGACTCGGGGAACCCCTTGCGGGCCATCAGGCCGCGCCGCCGCAGCTCGGCGTTGGGGAGCAGGAAGCCGTCGGTGGTGACCAGTTCCACCCGGGGGTGCTCCGGCCAGCGGGCCAGCATGGCCTGCAGCAGCCGGGCGGTGGTGGACTTGCCGACCGCCACGCTGCCGGCCACCCCGATCACGAACGGGGTGCCCTGCTGGGTGTGGGTGTGCTCGTTGCTGTCCAGGAAGGCGTTCAACGAGCCGCGCAGCGAGGTGGTCGCGGTGACGTACAGGTTGAGCAGGCGGGACAGCGGCAGGTAGACGTCCTGGACCTCCTGGAGGTCGATGACGTCGCCGAGTCCTCGCAGGCGTTCCAGCTCGTCCGCCGTCAGCGGCAGCGGGGTGCGCTGGTGCAGCGCGCTCCACTCCGCCCGGTCGAGGTCGACGAAGGGGGACGCGTCAGCGCGGCGTTGGGCTTCCAGCGTGGTCGGCACCCGTCCATTGTCCGGCGGTACGGCCCGCGGGTGCGCGTCAGCGGGCTGTCAGCGGCGAGAGATTCATCTCAGCGGTCTGTCAGTGGGTCGGTGCAGAGTCGTCACTGACGAGGACGACGAGCGAACGGGGGAGACCCGGAATGACCTACGCGTTCCAGGCCGAGGGCCTGGTCAAGACGTTCAAGGAGACAAAGGCGCTGGACGGGGTGGACCTGGTGGCCCGCACCGGCACGGTACTGGGGGTGCTGGGCCCGAACGGGGCCGGCAAGACCACGGTGGTGCGGATCCTGGCGACGCTGCTGCGCCCCGATGCCGGACGGGCCCTGGTCGGCGGGCTCGACGTGGTGAAGCAGGCCGGCGCGGTGCGCGCGCAGATCGGGCTGACCGGCCAGTACGCGGCGGTGGACGAGATGCTCACCGGCACCGAGAACCTGGTGATGATCGGCCGGCTGCTGGGCCTGTCCCGGGCCGACTCCAAGGTCCGCGCCGCCGAGCTGCTGGAGCGATTCGCGCTGACCGAGGCCGGCGGCCGGGCGGCCGGGACCTTCTCCGGCGGGATGCGGCGCCGGCTCGACCTGGCGGCCTCGCTGGTCGGACGGCCCTCGGTGCTGTTCCTGGACGAGCCCACCACCGGGCTCGACCCGCACAGCCGCAATGAGCTGTGGGACATCGTCCGCGGCCTGGTCGGCGAGGGCGTCAGTTTCCTGCTGACCACCCAGTACCTGGAGGAGGCGGACCAGCTCGCCGACGAGATCGTGGTGATCGACCACGGCCGGGTGATCGCCGGGGGCACCCCGGAGGCGCTGAAGGCCCAGGTCGGCGGGCAGGTCCTGGAGCTGCGGATGCAGCGTGCCGAGGATCTGCACATGGCCTACGGGCTGGTCGCCGCGCTGGCCGGGGAGTCCACCGAGATCACCGCGAACGGGCTGATCAGCGCCCCGGTCCGGGATGTCGCGCTGATGCCGGCCGTGGTGGCCCGGCTGGCTCAGGCCGAGCTGCCGGTCGGCGAGCTCTCGCTGCGCGGTTCCAGCCTGGACGAGGTCTTCCTGACCCTGACCGGGCACCGCACCGCCCCCGACGGCACCGCCCCCGAGAGCACCACCACCGACGAGACCGTGAAGGCAGGAGTCTGACCATGGCTACCGCAACCCTGACCGCGAACGGGCCGGTCACCACCGGCAAGGTCGGCGTGCTGGCCGGGCTGCAGCACACGGCCACCCTGGCCTGGCGCAACCTGGTGCAGATCAAGCACAACCCGATGGAGCTGATGGACCTCAGCATCCAACCGGTGATGTTCCTGCTGCTGTTCACCTATGTGTTCGGCGGCCAGATGTCCGGGTCCACCCATGCGTACCTGCAGTTCGCGCTGGCCGGGATCCTGGTGCAGAACGGGCTCTTCGCCACGCTGAACACCGCGATCGGGCTCAACAACGACATCCAGAAGGGCGTCTTCGACCGGCTGCGCAGCCTGCCGATCGCCCGTTCCGCCCCGCTGGCCGGGCGGGTGCTGGCGGATCTGGGCAAGCAGGTCTGGTCGATGGCGCTGATGCTCGGCCTCGGCCTGTGCCTGGGCTTCCGCCCGACCGGGGTGGCCGGGGTGCTCGGGGCGCTGGGCCTGATGCTGGTCTTCGCGCTGGCCATGTCCTGGATGATGGTGCTGGTCGGGATGGTCGCGGCCAACCCGGAGAAGGTCCAGATGCTGGGCTTCGTGGTGATGTTCCCGCTGACCTTCTCGTCCAGCGCCTTTGTCAGCGTCGGCTCGATGCCGGGCTGGATGCAGGCCTGGGTGAAGGTCAACCCGGTCACCTCGCTGGTGGACTCGATGCGAGCGCTGCTGGTCGGCGGGCCGGTGCAGGCGCCGGTGCTGCACACCCTGCTCTGGGCGGCGGTGATCGCGGCGGTGTTCTTCCCGCTGGCCGTCCGCGCCTACCAGCGCCGCAGCTGACGGCCGTCGACAGGTGGTCCTAGAACTCGTCGAAGGCCGGGATCTGGGGCGGGGCCACGCCGAGCGAGGAGACCGTCTCCTGGCTCGGGGTGGTCCGGCCGCGTTCGTAGGCCGCCGCGAAATCCTGCTCGCCCAGGGCCTCGGTGGCCGCCGCGGTGATCAGGTGCACATCGGTGTTGGACAGGTCGGGCATGCCGCGCAGCTGGTGCGCGGTGCCCAGCAGCTCCGCCGCGCGGGCCGGGTCGCCCTGACGGAGCGCCAGGTCGGCCCAGCCCTGGACGGTATTGGCGGCGACCGGTCCGTCGAAGGCGGTCACCGCCGCCTCCAGGGCCTGCCGGTGGTAGTCGGCGGCCTGCTCGAACCGGCCGCTTGCGGCCTCGATGTAGCCCTTGGCGCCCAGCAGCAGGGACTGCACCTGCGGGGCGCCGCCGGTGCGGATGCCGACCACCTCGGACGCCGTGGCCAGCGTCCTGCGCCCGTCCTCGAGCCGGTCCAGCCGCCGGTAGGCCTCGGCCAGGGTGCTGTGGGTGGCGAGCACCACGGTCCAGTTGCCCTCCCTGAGCGCGGTGGCCGCCTCCTGCTCCAGCTCGGCGAGGGTCTCGGCGTCGATGGTCGGCCCCATCGCCCGGACCGTCAGCAGCCGGGCCCGGTAGTCGCCCGAGTCGGCGCTGATGCCGAGCTCCGCCTCGAAGGCGATGGCCAGCTCCCAGAGCCGGACCGCCTCCGGAATGTCACCGCGCCACTGGGCGTAGTCGGCCAGCCCGGCCGCGCAGAAGGAGCGCCCCCACAGGTCGCCGACCTCGCGGAAGCGCTCGGCGGCGTCGTGGAAGTAGCTCTCCGCCTCCTCGACCCGGCCGCTGTTCTGCAGGGCGTAGCCCATGAACATCCGGGCGATGGCGCGGACCCAGGGGTTGCGGTTGTCGAAGATGCGCTGGGCCAGCGGGCCGATCCGCCAGTCCCGCTGTTCGAACATCGAGGACATGATGTCCAGCATCGGCAGCAGCGGATGCGCGTCCCGGTCCTCCAACTGCTCGCGCAGGACCACGGCGGTGCGCATCAGCTTCAGGGTGGCCGGGACGTCCCAGGTGGTGTCCAGGCCGTAGAGGGCGGTGATGCCCAGCGCCACCGCCCGGGCGGTCGGCGGCACGTCCTCGGCGGGCAGGTTCAGGGCCTGGTGCACCAGCGGCAGGTTCTCGCCGCGCTCGCCGCGCCGCCACAGGTACCAGCCCATGGCCGCGACCAGGCGCTGCGCGGTGGGCGCGTCCCGCTGCTCGACCGACCAGCGCAGCGCGGAGATCAGGTTCTCGTGCTCCGCGATGAACCGGGCCAGCCAGGCGACCTGGCCGAAGGTGTAGAGCCAGGGCTCGCCCTCCTCGGCCAGCGCCAGGAAGTGCGCGGCATGGGCGTTCCGGGTGGCCGCAGTGGCCCCGGCGTCGTCCAGTTTCTCCGCCGCGTAGACCCGGATCGTCTCCAGCAACCGGTAACGGCCCGCGGAGGTGCGCACCACCAGCGACTTGTCGACCAGGGAGGCGAGGGCGTCCATCACCTCGTCGGACGGCAGCTCGTCCGAGGCGCAGACCTCCTCGACCGTCTCCAGTTCGGCGCCGCCGGCGAACACCGACATCCGGGCCAGCAGCGAGCGCTCCGGCTTCTCCAGCAGGTCCCAGCTCCAGTCGACCACGGCGCGCAGGGTCCGCTGGCGCGGCAGCGCGGCCCGGCTGCCGCCGGTCAGCAGGTGGAACCGGCGGGCCAGCCGCTGGTCGATCTGCACCGGGGTGAGGCTGCGCATCCGGGCGGCGGCCAGCTCGATCGCCAGCGGCTGCCCGTCCAGCGCCCGGCAGATCCGCAGCACGGCGGGCAGGTCGTCGGGGGAGGGGCGGTAGCCGGGGCGGACGGCTGCGGCCCGGTCGGTGAACAGCTGGACCGCGGGGAAGCCGGCGGCCTGATCCGGCGTCAGCAGCCGGTCCTGCTGCGGGTCCGCGGGGAATCCCAGCGGCGGGACGGGGTGCAGCTGCTCGCCGTTGATGCCCAGCGCCTCACGGCTGGTCGCCAGGATCCGCAGCCCGGGGCAGCCGGCCAGCATCCGGGCGGCGAGGGCGGCGGCGGCCTCGATCAGGTGCTCGCAGTTGTCCAGCACCAGCAGCAGCGGACGGGCGCCGAGGGCGGCGACGATGCGCTCGGTCGCCTCGGCGACCCGGTGCGGCGCCATGGTGGCCCGCTGCGCGGCGGCGGACTCGCGCAGCTGCAGCGCGGCCAGCACGGTGGACGGCAGGTCGGCCGGGTCGCTCAGCGGGGCCAGTTCGACCAGCCGGACCGGCGCCGCCCCGGCCGCACCGGCCTTGCCGGCCGCTTCCAGGGCCAGCCGGGTCTTCCCGGCGCCGCCGGGGCCGATCAGGGTGACCAGCCGGGCGGCGCCGAGCGCCGCGCGCACGGCGGCGAGGTCGGGCTCGCGGCCGAGGAAGCTGGTCAGCGCCGAGGGCAGCGCGGACGGCTCCTGGGCGGGGGCCGGTGCCGGGGCCGCGGCTGCCGACGGGTCGGTGGTGAGCACGGCCTGGTGGGTGTCGCGGAGCAGCGGTGAGGGATCGGTGCCCAGTTCCTCGGCGAGCAGCGCCCGGCCCTGCTCGTAGGCGGCCAGGGCCTCGGCCGTCCGTCCGGACCGGTGCAGGGCCCGCATCAGCAGGGCGCGCGGGCGGTCCCGGAGCGGGGCCTCGGCGGTGAGGGCGTGCAGCTCGCCCAGCAGCTCAGCGCCCTCACCCGCGTCGATCCTCCGTTCGAGCAGGTCTTCCCTGGCGTGCGCGCGCAGCGCCTCCAGCCGGGCGGCGGCCTCGGGGAAGCCGGGGACGTCCGCCAGGGCCGGGCCGCGCCACAGCGCCAACGCCTCGGTGAGCTGCTCGGAGCTGGGCCCGGGGGCCGCGGCGGGGCCGCACAGCAGCCGGGTGAAGCGGTGCACATCGACCTCGGCGGGGTCGAGGACCAGCCGGTAGCCGGTCGGGGTGGCCGCCACCAGCTCCCGGCCGAGGACCCCGCGCAGCCGGGAGACCAGGGCCTGCAGCGCGTTGGCGGGGTTGGCCGGGCCGTCGCCGTCCGGCCAGAGGGTCCCGGTCAGGCTGCTCGCGGACACCGGCCGGTCCGCGTCCAGGGCGAGTGCGGTCAGCAGCACGCGCAGCCGGGCGCCACCGAGGTCGACGGCCGTGCCGTCGGTGTCGGTGACCTGGAGCGGGCCGAGCAGTTGTATCCGCACAGTGCCATTCTCCAGGGAAACCGGGGCGCCGGTGCACGATGATGGGCTGCGGTCGAGTGAGGGAGAGCAGGAATGATCATCGGGATCGGGATCGACGTGGCGTCGATCGACCGTTTCGCGGCGTCGCTGAAACGGACCCCCACCCTCGCGGAGCGGCTGTTCACCCCGGACGAGCTGGTCACCCCGGCCGGGGATCCGCGCGGCGCGGCCTCGCTGGCCGCCCGGTTCGCGGCCAAGGAGGCGCTGGCCAAGGCGCTGGGCGCGCCCGGCGGGCTGCTCTGGACCGACGCCGAGGTGCGTACCGAGCCGTCCGGCCGCCCGGTGCTGGAACTGCGCGGCACGGTGGCCGCCCGCGCGGCGGAACTGGGCGTACGGACGTGGCACCTCTCGCTGAGCCATGACGCGGGCGTAGCGTCGGCCATGGTGATCGCCGAGGGGTGAGGAGCAGGGCTGATGCGCTACGCGCACACGGTGGAGCAGGTACGGGCGGCCGAGGGCGAGCTGCGGCAGCTGCTGCCGGAGGGGACGCTGATGCAGCGGGCCGCCGCCGGTCTCGCGGCGACCTGCGCGGAACTGCTGCGGGCGTCCGGCCGGATCTACGGCAGCAGGGTGGTGCTGCTGGTCGGCAGCGGGGACAACGGGGCCGACACCCTGTTCGCCGGGGCCCGGCTGGCCGCCCGCGGCGCCCGGGTCGGCGCGGTGCTGCTCGATCAGGACCGGGTGCACCGGGCCGCGCTGACGGCCTTTCGGGCCGCTGGGGGCGTGCTGACGGGGGATCAGCGGGAGGGCTGCGCCGAGATCGCCCGGGCCGACCTGGTGCTGGACGGCATCGTCGGGATCGGCGGCCGGGGCGGCCTGCGCGCCGGGGCGCTGCCCTACCTCCGGGCGGTCGAGCGGGCGGGCGTCCCGGTGGTGGCGGTGGACCTGCCCAGCGGGGTGGACGCGGACACCGGCGAGGTGGCCGGGGACGCGGTCCGGGCGGCGGTGACGGTGACCTTCGGGACGCACAAGCCCGGCCTGCTGGTCGACCCCGGCGCGGAGTACGCCGGGGTGGTCCGGCTGGTGCCGATCGGCATCGCGGTACCGTCCGCCGCCGTCGAGGCGCTGCAGCACGCCGATGTCGCGGCGCTGCTGCCGCGGCCCTCGGGCGAGAGCGACAAGTACCGGCGCGGGGTGGTCGGCATCGCCGCGGGCTCGGCCCGCTACCCCGGCGCGGCCGTGCTCGCGGTCTCCTCGGCGCTGCACGCCGGCGCCGGAGCGGTGCGCTACACCGGCTCCGCCGCGGCCGAGGTGGTCCGGGCGCATCCCGAGGTGCTGGTGTCGGACCAGGGCCCGGCGCAGGCCGGACGGGTCCAGGCCTGGGTGGTCGGCCCCGGCCTCTCGGACGGCGAGGAGGCGCAGCGGACCCTGGACCAGGCGCTGGACGCGGCCGTACCACTGCTGCTGGACGCCGACGCGCTGCGGCTGCTGGCCCGGCGCGGGCCGGTCCCGAGGCCCGACCTGCTGCTGACCCCGCACGCGGGCGAGGCGGTCGCGCTGCTCGCCGGGGCGGGCGTCCAGGCCACCCGGGAGCAGGTCGAGGCCTCCCGGCTGCCGTACGCGCGGCGGCTGGCCGAGCTGTACGGCTGCACCGTGCTGCTCAAGGGCTCGACCACGCTGGTGGCCGGTCCCGACCCGGCCGTCCCGGTCCGGGTGAACCCGACCGGCACGCCCTGGCTGGCCACGGCCGGCAGCGGCGACGTGCTGTCCGGGCTGGCCGGTTCGCTGCTCGCGGCGGGCCTGGCCCCGCTGGACGCGGGCTCGGTGGCGGCCTATCTGCACGGCCTGGCCGGACGGACCGCGAGCGGGGCGGCCGAGGGCGCCCCGATCACCGCCTCGGAGGTCGCGGCGGCGCTTCCGGCGGCGTGGCGCGATGTGGCCCGAGGGGCGGAAACCGTACTGTCCCTTGGGAAACAGCTGAGAATCGGCTGAGCAGCCTGCAACCAAGGGGCTCCGCCACGGCCTCTCAAGGTACGACCGCCGATGGGGACACGAGAGGGTGAGGGCCAGTTGAAACTGACCAAGCGGGCCGGGGCGCTCCTGGCTGGGGCCGGGATCGTCGCGACGGCGTGCGTCGGGGCGACCGACGCGCAGGCCGTCCCGGTGCAGGGGGTTGCCGCGGTGCAGCAGACCGCGGTGGTGCAGCAGGTCGCGGTGAAGCAGACCGCCGTGGCGAAGAAGGCCACCGGGCCCAACGCCGCAGGCCTGTGCCCGACCAACAAGGGCCGGATCGCCTGTGTCGACCTGACGCACCAGCGGATGTGGATCCAGGTCGGCAAGAAGGTGGTCTTCGGCCCGGTGCAGGTCCGCACCGGACGCCGCGGCTACGCCACCAGGACCGGGCTCTGGCACATCTACAGCCGCCAGGTGAACCACTGGTCCACGCTCTACCACGTGGCCATGCCGTACAGCGAGTTCTTCTCCGGCGGCGAGGCGCTGCACGGCCTGAACGAGCCGATGTCCACCCCGCCCGGGTCGCACGGCTGCGTCAACATGAACACCTGGGACGCCAAGAAGGCCTGGAGCATCCTCAAGCTGCACGACCCGGTCAAGATCTTCGGCCGCAAGCCCGGCACCTGACCGGCCACACCTGACGGGTAGCCGCATCGGGCAGCGGCACCCGTCTGGGAGAATCAGCGGCAATGGAAACTGCGATGCGTGCCGAAGCCGTGATCGACCTGGCCGCGCTGCGGGGGAACGTCCGCGCCCTCCGCGCCCGGACCGGGTCGGCCGGAGTCATGTCCGTGGTCAAGGCCGACGCCTACGGCCACGGCGCGGTGCCCTGCGCCCTGGCGGCGCTGGACGCCGGGGCGACCTGGCTCGGCACCGCCACGCCCGAGGAGGCGCTCGCCCTGCGCGCCGCCGGGATCACCCCGGACCGGGCCAGGGTGCTCTGCTGGCTGTGGACGCCCGCCGGGCCGTGGGCCCAGGCGGTCGCCGCCGACCTGGACATCTCGGTCAGCGGCGAGTGGGCGCTGCGGCACGTCCTGGACGCGGTCCGGGCCACCGGCCGTCCGGCCAGGATCCACCTCAAGGCCGACACCGGCCTCGGCCGCAACGGCGCCCAGCCGCACGACTGGCCCGACCTGGTCGCCGCCGCCCGCGCGGCCGAGGCCGAGGGCCTGCTCACCGTCGCCGGGCTGTGGTCCCACTTCGCCTGCGCCGACGAGCCGGGCCACCCCGCGAACGCCGCCCAGCTCACCGCCTTCCGCCAGGCGCTGGTCGTCGCCGAGGCCGCGGGCCTGCGGCCCGAGGTGCGGCACCTGGCCAACTCCCCGGCCACCCTGCTGATGCCGGAGACCCACTTCGACCTGGTCCGGGCCGGGCTGGCGCAGTACGGCCTCTCCCCGGTGCCCGAGGTGGGCGGTCCCGAGGAGTTCGGACTGCGCCCGGTGATGACCCTTCAGGCCGGGCTCGCCCAGGTGAAGCGGGTGCCCGGCGGACACGGCGTCAGTTACGGCCACAGCTACGTCACCCAGGGCGAGACCACTCTGGCGCTGGTCCCGATGGGCTACGCCGACGGCATCCCCCGGCACGCCAGCGGCCGGGGCCCGCTGTGGCTCGGCGGCAAGTGGCGCACCGTCGCCGGACGGGTGGCCATGGACCAGTTCGTGGTGGACCTCGGCGGCGACCCGGCCGAGGTCGGCGACCTGGCCGTGCTCTTCGGCCCCGGCGACCGCGGCGAGCCCACCGCCGAGGACTGGGCCCGGGCGACCGGGACCATCTCCTACGAGATCGTCACCAGGATCGGGGCACGGGTCCCGCGCCGGTACCTGAACGCCGGGCCGGACCACGGGGGGCGCGGATGAGCGGCGAGGACAGCATCTCGACCGTCGCCGGGGCGGCGGCCGTCGAGGCCGGCCGCCAGGTGGCGGCAGCGGCCGGGGCCGTGGTGGGCGACGTCGCGGCCGGACGCTGGCGCCGGGCCGGCCTGGTCGGCCTGACCGTGGGCGTGGTCGCCGCCGGCGCCGCGGCCGGGGTGGCCGTGGAGCGGCTGGCGATCGGCCGGGACATGCGCCGCCGGGCCGGGATCGAGGTGGACGCGGCCACCCCCTTCGGCTCGCTGCGGGGCCGTCCGCGGACCGTCGCCGCGCCGGACGGCACCGAGCTGTACGTGGAGCTGGACGGCAGCGGCTGGCCCGACCAGGGCGCCGACGCACCCGTGCTGACCGGCGGCGAGACCAACGGTGCGGCCAATGGCGCCGCCGGCACCGCGAACGGCGCCGGCGGACGCAAGGGCTGGCTCGGCCGGTTCCGGCCCGCGGCCGGGGCCCAGGGGACCGGCGGACCGCTCGGCGGCGTGCTGTCCGGCGTCGGCAGCTGGCTCGGGATGGCCCCCACCCCGCCGCTGACCGTGGTCTTCTGCCACGGCTACTGCCTCAACCAGGACTCCTGGCACTTCCAGCGCGCGGCCTTCCGGGAGGGCCTGCGGCTGGTCTTCTGGGACCAGCGCAGCCACGGCCGCTCCGAGCGCAGCCGCAGCCACCTGGCCGGGCAGCCGGCCGCCATCGACCAGCTCGGCGGCGATCTCAAGGCCGTCATCGACGCGGTCGCACCGACCGGGCCGCTGGTCCTGGTGGGCCACTCCATGGGCGGCATGACCGTGATGGCCCTCGCCGACCAGCACCCCGAGCTGTTCGCCGACCGGGTCGCCGCCGTCGCCCTGATCGGCACCACCGCGGGCAGCTGGTCCGGGGTCACCCTCGGGCTGCCCTCCTACGGGGCCAAGGTGCTGCACCGGATAGCCCCCAGCGTGCTCAAGACCCTGGGCAGGCAGCGCGACCTGGTGGAGCGCAGCCGCCGCCTCGGCAGCGACCTCACCTCGGTGATCTACCGCAAGTTCTCCTTCGGCACCGAGGACGTGGACCCCGCCGTCGAGCGCTTCGCCCAGCGGATGCTGGAGGCCACCCCGATCGACGTGGTCGCCGAGTTCTTCCCGGCCTTCGCCCTGCACGAGAAGAAGGCCGCGCTGGCCGCCTTCCGCGGCATACCCACGCTGGTCCTCGGCGGCACCCGCGACCTGCTCACCCCGGCCGCCCACAGCGAGGCCATCGCCGCCGAGCTGCCCGACGCCGAGCTGGTGATCGTCAAGGACGCCGGGCACCTGGTCATGCTGGAGCGTCCCGACCTGGTCAACACCCAGCTCGCGCTGCTGCTGGAGCAGGCGGCGAGACGGTCGGGGGCGCCGCTGCCGCAGGCCGTGCGGGACCTGGCGCTGGGCCTGCCGGAACCCGAGGCCGTACCGCAGCCCTGACCGAGATCTCAGTGACGAAAGGCAGTCGCAGGAGCATGGGTTACACCACCACCGCCACCACCATCACCGTTTCCGACCCCGCGGCGATGCAGGACCTCGGCCGCGGCCTGGCCGGGCTGCTGCGCCCCGGCGACCTGGTCCTGCTGCACGGCGAGCTGGGCGCGGGCAAGACCACCCTCACCCGGGGCCTCGGCGAGGGCCTCGGGGTGCGCGGCGCGGTCACCTCGCCGACCTTCGTCATCGCCCGGGTGCACCCCTCGCTGTCCGGCGGCCCGGCCCTGGTCCATGTCGACGCCTACCGGCTCGGCGGCGGCCTCGACCAGATGGAGGACCTGGACCTGGACGTCGCGCTGTCCGATTCGGTGGTGGTCGTCGAGTGGGGCGAGGGCAAGGTCGAGGAGCTGGCCGACTCCCGTCTTGAGGTGCGCATCGCCCGCGCGCTGGGCGGGGACGAACGGCCGCTGGAGGCGGACGAGGCGGACCAGCGGCAGGTCACCCTCACCGGCCTCGGCGACCGCTGGGCCGGAGTGGACTGGTCGCAGCTCTAGGGTCCGCAGAAGAGTTTTCCGTCCCCGGTTGTTATTCCGACGCGCTGTCGGGAAGATGTTGCTCACAGGCAGCACAGCGCGCAGCGGAGCCACGGGAGGCGACATGTCCGACACGACCCCCCGCGCCGGGGACGAGCCGGTCAGCCCTGTCAGCATGGCCGCGCTGCTGGCCGCCGCGCGGTCGGCCACCGCGGTGAGCACCCCGCCGACCGGCCCCGCGGCCGAGCAGCCGCGGCGGGAGCCGGCCGAGCGTTCGGCCCCGCACCCGGCCGCCGCCTGAGCGGACAGCCGCAGCGGGAGCCGTCGCGGGGCTACGGGACGACGACGACCTTCGTCCCGTTCGGCGCGAAGTCGAACAGGGCCTGGCCGTCGCCCAGGGTCTCCCTGATCCCGCCGGTCTTCTTGTTGGGGTCCGGCTTCGGGGTGGTCCCGTCCACGGCGGAGCTGAAGCCGATCACGGCGCCCGAGTGCTCGGTGAAGATCACGCCGTTCTTGACGTTCACCCCGTCCGAGCCGGTGTAGGGGCCGGGAGTGGTCCGGTAGACGCTGTAGCTGCCGGCCAGCGGGTCCACCGGGCTCGGCTGCACCGTGAAGGTCCGGTCGACGGCCGGCTTCGCCGGGTCGACCAGCCAGACCCGGTTGGCGGCCAGCGAGTACACGATCCGCTTGCCGGTGCCCGAGTGCGCCGGTACCGCGACCGGCTTGGGGGCGGCGCTGGGGTGCGCGGAGCCGCTCACCGAGGCGCTCGGCGAACCGCCGGGGCCACCGCCGGCGGCCGGGGTCTCGTGCGCGGAACTCCTCGCCTGCAGCGCCAGCAGCGTGACCAGCGCGAGCGCCGACGCCGTCAATCCGGCGACGACGGTGCTGGAACTACTGATCCCTGCCACGACTCTCCTCCAGCGTTCGATCCGGCCCAGCGTTCAATCCGGCTCTGCGTTCGATCCGGCCCGGCCGGATCCCTGCGAAAACATCAGCTTCTCATCCTCACCCCGGTATCCGTCTAACCTGGTGGGGTGCTTCTGCTTGCGTTCGACACCGCGACCCCCGCCGTCACCGCCGCCGTCCACGACACGTCGAGCGGGGCGACTCTCGCCGCCGCCGACCAGGTCGACGGGCGCCGCCACGGTGAGCTGCTGATTCCCACCATCGACCGGGTGCTGCGCGCCGCCGGGGTGGGCAAGGAGCAGCTCGGCGCCCTGGTGGTCGGCACCGGGCCCGGCCCGTACACCGGCCTGCGGGTGGGCTTGGTCACCGCTGCCGCCCTGGGCCACGCGCTGGGCATCCCGGTGCACGGGGTCTGCACCCTGGACGGAATCGCCCACGCGGCCCGTACCGCCGGGCTGAGCGGCCCGTTCACCGCCGCCACCGACGCGCGCCGCAAGGAGGTCTACTGGGCCTCCTACGGCGCTGACGGGGCCCGGACGCACGGTCCCGCGGTGGACCGCCCGGCCGAGCTGGCCGAGCGGCTCGGCGACCTCCCTTCGGTGGGCGCGGGAGCCGCGCTCTACCCGGAGGTGTTCACCCGCCTCGTCCCCGGCATGCCGGAGCACCAGTCGGCCGCGGCGCTGGCCGCGTACGCCGCCGGGGAGCTGGCCGCGGGACGCCCGCTGTCGGCGCCCACGCCGCTGTACCTGCGCCGCCCGGACGCCGAGGTGCCGAAGAACTACAAGACGGTCCTGCCGGCATGACCCGGACCACCGAACTGCGGGAGATGCGCTGGTGGGACATCGCCCCGGTGCTGCGGCTCGAACGCGAGCTGTTCCCCGAGGACGCCTGGTCGGTCGGCATGTTCTGGTCCGAGCTCGCCGACACCCGGCACCCCCGCGCCACCCGCTGGTACACCGTCGCCGAGGACGCCGAGGGCACGGTCGTCGGCTACGCGGGCCTGATGGCCGCGGCCGGCAGCGGGGACGTGCAGACCATCGCGGTGGCGCGGCGGCACTGGGGCACCGGCCTCGGCGCCCGGCTGCTGACCGTGCTGGTCGAGCAGGCGGCGGCGGCCGGCTGCGAGGAACTGCTGCTGGAGGTCCGGGTCGACAACCCCCGGGCCCAGCGCCTCTACGAGCGCTTCGGCTTCCAGCCCGTCGGCATCCGCCGCCACTACTACCAGCCCTCCGGGGTCGACGCCCTGGTGATGCGGCTCGACGACCCCGGCACCCCCCACGACCGCACGACCGACGTAGGAGCACTGAGCCACGATGGCTGACGAACCGCTGGTCCTCGGGATCGAGACCTCCTGCGACGAGACCGGCATCGGCATCGTCCGGGGCACCACCCTGCTCGCCGACGCCGTGGCCACCAGCGTCGAGGAGCACGGGCGCTTCGGCGGGGTGGTCCCCGAGATCGCCAGCCGGGCGCACCTGGAGGCGATGGTCCCCACCGTCCAGCGCGCCCTGGACGAGGCCGGGATCAAGGCGAGCGACCTGGACGGCATCGCCGTCACCGCGGGGCCTGGCCTGGCCGGGGCGCTGCTGGTCGGCGTCTCCGCCGCCAAGGCCTACGCCTACGCCCTGGACAAGCCGCTCTACGGGGTGAACCACCTGGCCTCGCACATCTGCGTGGACCAGCTGGAGCACGGGCGGCTGCCCGAGCCGACGATGGCGCTGCTGGTGTCCGGCGGGCACTCCTCGCTGCTGCTCACCTCGGACATCACCAGCGACGTCCGCTCGCTCGGCGCGACCATCGACGACGCGGCCGGGGAGGCCTTCGACAAGGTGGCCCGGGTGCTCGGCCTGGGCTTCCCGGGCGGCCCGGTGATCGACCGCTACGCCGCCGAGGGCGATCCCGGGGCGATCAGGTTCCCGCGCGGGCTCAGCGGTCCCAACGACGCCGCCTACGACTTCTCCTTCTCCGGGCTGAAGACCTCGGTGGCGCGCTGGATCGAGGCCAAGCGGCGCGCAGGGGAGGAGGTCCCGGTAAGAGATGTGGCCGCTTCGTTCCAGGAGGCCGTCACCGACATCCTTACCCGCAAGGCGGTCAGGGCCTGCCGGGACCACGGGGTGGACCACCTGATGATCGGCGGCGGGGTCGCCGCCAACTCGCGGTTGCGGGCCATGGCGCAGGAGCGCTGCGAGCGGGCCGGGATCGAGCTGCGGGTGCCCCGGATGAAGCTGTGCACGGACAACGGCGCGATGGTGGCCGCGCTGGGCTCGGAGATGGTGTGGCGCAACCGCGCGCCGTCCTCGTTCGACCTCTCGGCCGACTCGTCACTGCCGGTGACCGAGACCCATGTCCCCGCCACCCACGACGATCTGCACCGGTTCCCTGACTAACCCTTACCTGGCCGTCCGCTGGGAACTGCCTGGGAGCGGCTAGCGTCCTGACCTGTAATCAACACGCAGGTCGGAGACGGGGAGCAGCGCACCGTGAAGCGGAACAGCAGGACGCTCGCACTGACGGCGGGGGCCCTCGCCCTCACCGGGCTGGCCACCGCCTGCGGCGGCGGCAGCGGTGACCCAGCGTTGCCGTCCAGCTCCGCGGCGTCCCCGCTGTCGAGCCGGGGGACGGTCGCCCCCTCCTCCGGGGCGTCCGCCTCGGGTGCGCCCTCCTCGGACTCGGTCTCGGCCGATGCCGCGCTCTGGCACAAGTGGGGCCTCGAACCGCTGCGGCCGGCCCCGCAGCCGCCCGCCGTCCGCCCGATCCGGCTCAGCAGGACCGGGCAGGTGCCGGTCATCGACAGCGTGCCGACCACGCAGAAGGTCGTCTTCATCACCCTGGACGACGGGGCCGAGAAGGATCCGCAGTTCGTCCGGATGATGCAGGACCTCAGGGTCCCCTTCACGATGTTCCTGATGAACGACACCATCAAGGACGACTACGGCTACTTCAAACCGCTGCAGGCGCTGGGCAACAGCATCCAGAACCACACCCTGCACCACCCGGCGATGAACACGGTCTCCGAGGCCCGGCAGCGGGAGGAGGTCTGCGGCGACCAGAAGATCCTCACCGCCCAGTACGGCGCGGCCCCGTTCCTGTTCCGCCCCCCGTACGGGGCCGGCGCGCACACCGCCAGCCTCAACAGCGCGGTCCAGGCCTGCGGTCCGCGCGCCATCGTCTACTGGAAGGAGACCATGCAGATCACCGGCTTCCAGTACCAGACGGCCGAGCACAAGCTCCATGACGGCGACATCATCCTGGCCCACTTCCGCGGCCCCTCGGAGCTCAAGGGCGAGTCGATGACCAAGATGTTCGCCAACATGGTCAAGCGCATCGAGGAGCAGGGCTTCACCGTCGCCCGCCTGGACGACTACATCCAGCGCCCGTGAGCCGGCGTCGGCGGCTCAGTTCGCGGGCTGCCCCAGCAGCATGGACGGGGCGCCGGCGACGCGGGTGAGGAAGACCGTGCAGGAGTTCGCCCCTTCGGGCTTGAGCTTGCGGCGGAGCTCCTCCGGCTCGATCGCGGAGCCGCGCTTCTTGATGACCACGGTGCCGACGCCGCGCTCGCGGAGCAGCGCCTTGAGCTTCTTCAGTCCGAACGGGAGCACGTCGGTGATCTCGTACGGGGTGGCGAAGGGCGTGCTGCGCAGGGTGTCGGCGGTCAGGTAGGCGATGGTGGGGTCGATCAGGGTCGCGTCCAGCTCCCGGGCCACCTCGGCGACCAGGTGGGCGCGGATGACCGCGCCGTCGGGCTCGTAGAGGTAGCGGCGGACCGGGCCGGGCTCGGGGTCGGGCAGCCGGCCGCCGGTGAGGGTCGCGCCGGAGGGCAGCAGGGTGGCCCGGTGGGGTGCCGCGGCGTCGGTGCCGAACCAGAGCACGGCCTCCTTGACGTCCCCGCCGTCCGAGACCCACTCGGCCTCGGCGCCCTCGGGCACGGCGTCGTGCGGGATGCCGGGGGCGACCTTGAGCGCGGCGAAGGGGGCCTGCTGGGCGGCGGCGACCGCCCAGCTCAGCGGCGGCGAGTAGGACTCGGGATCAAAGATGCGGCCCCGGCCGCCCCTGCGGGCCGGGTCGACAAAGACCGCGTCGAAGCCGTCAAGGTCGACGTCGGCCACATCGCCGCAGCGCTGCTCGATCAGGCCGTCCAGGCCCAGCGCTGCCGCGTTGGCCTCGGCGACGGCGCAGGTCAGCGGGTCGCGGTCGACCGCCAGCACCTCGATGCCGGCCCGGGCCAGGGCGATGGCGTCGCCGCCCACCCCCGAGCAGAGGTCGGCGAGCCGCCGTACGCCCAGGGTCTTGAAGCGGGCCGCGCGCCACTCGGCGACACTCGTTCGGGTGGCCTGCTCGACGCCGTCCGGGGTGAAGTACATCCGGGCCGCGTCGGCCGCGCCGAACTTCGCCGCGGCCCGCTGCCGCAGCCGGGCCTGGCCGATCGCCGCCGACACCAGTTCCGCCGGGTGCGAACGCCGCAGCCTGGTCGCGACCGCCAGTTCCTGCCCCGGCAGGTAGTCGCGCAGCTCGGCCAGCAGTGCCTGGCCCGGCTCGGTCAGCAGGGCACGGAACGATTCGGTCTCCACGTGACACATCATCTCGCAGGCGGCGCGTTGGCACTCTGGTTGACTGAGTGCTAACGGCGGCCTAGTGTCGTCGTTGGCACTCTCCTTGCGAGAGCGCTAACCCCGCGAAGGGGCGGTTCCGGCACCGCGACGACGGATTCGCACAACAACCTTTCGCGACCCAAGACATGAATCACCCCGTGATCTCCGAAGGGGGAGGTCGGAACGTGACGACCACCAGCTCCAAGGTTGCCATCAAGCCGCTCGAGGACCGCATTGTGGTCCAGCCGCTCGAAGCCGAGAAGACCACGGCCTCTGGCCTGGTCATTCCGGACACTGCCAAGGAGAAGCCCCAGGAGGGCGTTGTCCTGGCCGTTGGCCCGGGTCGCTTCGAGGACGGCCAGCGTCTGCCGCTCGACGTCGCCGTCGGCGACATCGTGCTGTACAGCAAGTACGGCGGCACCGAGGTCAAGTACAACGGCGAGGAGTACCTCGTCCTCTCGGCCCGCGACGTCCTCGCGATCGTCGAGAAGTAACACCTGGCTGCTGTCGCAGCCACGACGCTGACCGCAGAGTCGTGACCCCGCCCGGGCCCCCAGTCTTCACTGAGTGAGACCGGGTGCCCGGGCTCGGTTGTTTGAGAGGGAAACCCTAAGCATGGCGAAGATCCTGAAGTTCGACGAGGACGCCCGCCGCTCGCTCGAGCGTGGCGTCAACAAGCTGGCCGACACCGTGAAGGTGACGCTCGGCCCCAAGGGCCGCAACGTCGTCATCGACAAGAAGTTCGGCGCTCCGACCATCACCAACGACGGTGTCACCATCGCCCGTGAGGTGGAGCTCGACGACCCGTACGAGAACCTTGGCGCGCAGCTGGTCAAGGAGGTCGCCACCAAGACCAACGACATCGCGGGTGACGGCACCACCACCGCCACCGTGCTGGCCCAGGCCCTGGTCAACGAGGGTCTGCGCAACGTCGCCGCCGGCGCCGGACCGTCCGGGCTGAAGAAGGGCATCGACGCCGCCGTCAAGGCCGTGTCGGACCACCTGCTCTCGGTCGCCCGTGAGATCGACGGCAAGGAGGACATCGCCGCTGTCGCCGCGCTCTCCGCGCAGGACCAGCAGGTCGGTGACCTCATCGCCGAGGCGATGGACAAGGTCGGCAAGGACGGTGTCATCACCGTCGAGGAGTCGAACACCTTCGGCCTGGAGCTCGAGTTCACCGAGGGCATGCAGTTCGACAAGGGTTACCTGTCGCCCTACATGGTCACCGACCAGGAGCGGATGGAGGCGGTCCTCGAGGACCCCTACATCCTGATCCACCAGGGCAAGATCTCCTCGATCCAGGACCTGCTCCCGCTGCTGGAGAAGATCCTCCAGGGCGGCGCCAGCAAGCCCCTGCTGATCATCGCCGAGGACGTCGACGGCGAGGCGCTGTCGACCCTGGTCGTCAACAAGATCCGCGGCACCTTCAACGCCGTCGCGGTGAAGGCCCCCGGCTTCGGCGACCGCCGCAAGGCCATGCTCGGCGACCTGGCCACCCTCACCGGTGCCACGGTCATCGCCGAGGAGGTCGGCCTCAAGCTCGACCAGGCCGGTCTGGACCTGCTGGGCACCGCCCGCCGGGTCACCGTCTCCAAGGACAACACCACCGTCGTCGACGGTGCCGGTGAGTCCTCCGAGGTGGCCGGCCGGGTCGCGCAGATCAAGGCCGAGATCGAGAACACCGACTCGGACTGGGACCGCGAGAAGCTGCAGGAGCGCCTGGCCAAGCTGGCCGGCGGGGTCTGCGTGATCAAGGTCGGCGCGGCCACCGAGGTCGAGCTCAAGGAGAAGAAGCACCGTCTCGAGGACGCCATCTCGGCGACCCGCGCGGCGGTCGAGGAGGGCATCGTCGCCGGTGGCGGCGCTTCCCTCGTGCACGCCCAGAAGGTGCTCGACGGCAACCTCGGCCTGGCCGGCGACGAGGCGACCGGTGTCGCCGTCGTCCGCCGCGCGCTGGTCGAGCCGCTGCGCTGGATCGCCCAGAACGCGGGCCTCGAGGGCTACGTCATCACCAGCAAGGTGTCGGAGCTCGAAGAGGGCCAGGGCTACAACGCCGCGACCGGCGAGTACGGCGACCTGCTGAAGGCCGGCGTCATCGACCCGGTCAAGGTCACCCGCTCCGCGCTGCAGAACGCCGCGTCGATCGCTTCGCTGCTGCTCACGACCGAGACCCTGGTCGTCGAGAAGCCGGCCGAGGAAGAGGCTGACGCCGGGCACTCGCACGGTGGGCACGGCCACAGCCACTGACCTGTAGGTCGGTGACAGCCTGAGGGCGCGGGGAGCTGTACTGCCTGGGTGCACGAAAGTGCATGGTTGGCGGCGCAGTTCCCCGCGCCCCTTTGCGTGTGCCCTACCGCACGCGGTGCAGGGCGTGGTCGCGCTGGTGGGCGGCCAGGGCCTCGACGTCCAGCAGCCGGGGGAGCAGTTCGGGTTCCAGGGTGAGCGCGCGGAAGACGACGCCGCTGGTCACGCCGTGGTCCGGGCGGGAGAGCACGGTGATCGGGTCGCCGGCGCGGATCTCGCCGGGGGTGATCACCCGCAGGTAGGCGCCGGGGAGCGCGCGTTGGGCGAAGCGCTTGACCCAGGCGGCCCGGTCCAGCCAGCCGGCGAAGGTGCGGCAGGGGATCCGGGTGGCGCAGACCTCCAGCACCACCTGCTCGCCGATCTGCCAGCGCTCGCCGATCAGCGCGTCGGTGGTGGCCAGGCCCCGGGTGGTGAGGTTCTCGCCGAAGACCCCGTCGGGCAGCTCGCGGCCGAGCTCCTCGGCCCAGAGGTCCAGCTCCTCCCGGCTGTAGGCGTACACCGCCTGGTCGTCGCCGCCGTGGAACCGGTGGTCGCAGACCTCGTCGCCGGCCAGCCCGCTGCCGCTGCCGCCGTTGCCGCGCGGCCCCGGGGCGGTGACCGCGACCGGGCCCGCGGCCGGGCGCTTGTCGATGGCGGTCACGCCGATGTCGGCGTGGTCCGAGGGACGGGGCCGGCCGGTGTTCACGGAGAGCAGGGTTCCCATGGGGGAAGCGTAAACCGACGGCCATAAGCCGACCATCGGTTTTTCAGCCGCTGTCAAAGCACGGCTTATGCTGGAGCGGTGATCGAGGCCCGCCATCTCCGAGTGCTCCGCGCCGTCGCCCGTACCGGGTCCTTCTCCGCTGCCGCGCGGGAGCTGGGCTACACCCAGCCCGCGGTGAGCCAGCAGATGAAGGCGCTGGAGAAGTCCGTCGGCACCCCGCTGGTGGTCAGGGTCGGCCGCGGGGTGCAGCTCAGCGAGGCGGGACAGGTGCTGGTGCGGCACGCGGCCGGGATCCTGGCCGGGCTGACCGCGGCCGAGGAGGAGCTGGCGGCGATCGCCGGGCTGCGCACGGGCCGGGTGCGGCTGGTGTCCTTCCCGACGGCCAGCTCCACCCTGGTCCCGCCCGCGGTGGCGGCGGTCCGGCGCGGCAGCCCCGGCATCCGGGTGTCGCTGACCGAGGCCGAGCCGCCTGAGTCGCTGTTGATGCTGCGCGGCGGGGACTGCGAGGTGGCCCTGGCCTTCCGCTACCCGGGCCAGGGGAGGGGCGGCGCGGAGCGCCTCCGTGCAAGGGCGGTGGCGGGCGAGGGGCTGGCCCTGCACTTCCCGGAGGGGGATCTGACCGGGCTGCGGCGGCAGGCCCGGGCGGACGCGGTGGTGCAGGCGTCCGCCTCGGCCGCCGCCTGCGACTGGTCCGACCTGGTGGTCCGGCCGCTGCTGGAGGACCGGCTGGTGGGCGTGGTCCCGGTCGGGCACCCGCTGGCCGGGCGCGGCGACGACCGTCCGGTCGCCCTGGACGAGCTGGCCGGGGAGCAGTGGATCGCGGGCTGTCCGCAGTGCCGCGGCCATCTGGTGGACATGTGCGCGGAGGCCGGGTTCGCGCCCCGGATCGACTTCGCCACCGACGACTACCCGGCGGTGCTCGGGCTGGTCGCGGCCGGTCTCGGGGTGGCCGTGCTGCCGGAACTGGCACTGGCGTCGGCGCGTTCGACCGGCGTGTCGGTGCTGCCGCTGGCCTCCGGGGTGTTCCGGGAGATCGTGGCGCTGACCCTGCCGGACCTGGCCCAGGTGCCGGCCGTGGCGCTGATGCTGGACCGGCTCTCCCAGGCCGCGCCCGCCGCGCCGCGCGGCTGAGGCCGCCGGCGGGCCCGGTGAAGAATCGTTTCTTCGCCGGGCCCGGCAGGTCGTGCCTAGTAGCCGGAGATCAGCGCCTCGTCCTCGCTGTCGGCCGTGTCGGCCGTGTCGGCGACCTCGGGGGCGCGGTGCCGGGAGCGGCCGAGCAGTTCCTCGCGCTCGTCCTCGGTCAGGCCGCCCCAGACGCCGTACGGCTCGCGCACGGCCAGGGCGTGGGTGGCGCACTCGGTCCGCACCGGGCAGCGGGTGCAGACCTCCTTGGCGGACTGCTCGCGGGAGCTGCGCGCTGCCCCGCGCTCCCCCTCGGGGTGGAAGAACAGGGAACTGTCGACGCCGCGGCAGGCGGCGGAGAGCTGCCAGTCCCAGAGATCTGCGTTGGGGCCAGGGAGGCGGGAGAAGTCTGCCATTGCTCATTCCCTCGGTGTAGGTCCTAGTAGATGGAAATATGACTCATGTAGATCTAATCGGACAAGAGGCCATCAGCGTTGCACATGCCCATTAATATTCTGAAAACACTACAAATGGGACCAATCGCCTCTGCGGCGTGTCCTGCGTGTGGCCGTACTCGTTGGGTCTGGAGGCAGTCCGCGCGCCTGTGCGCCGGAGTGCGCCACACAGGGGATGATCCGTAGTGGGTCGACCACATACAGTGGTGGGACGGTTGCCACCCCGTAACTCATTCGGGTGACGGTCGTTGGGAGTGCGGAGGCGGTGAACGGCCCGGGCGTCGGGGAAGACGCCGGTGGCCCAGGCCGTGTCGGATGACGATTCGTACCTGCTCGTACCAGCCAGGAGGCTCAACGTGACGCGGATCAGCAACGGAGGACGGTCATGACATCCGTTCTCGTCTGTGATGATTCACCGCTCGCCCGGGAGGCGCTCCGCCGAGCGGTCGCCACCGTGCCCGGCGTGGACCGGGTGACCACGGCGACCAACGGCGAGGAGGTGCTCCGCCGCTGGGTGGCCGATCGGTCCGACCTGGTCCTCATGGACGTGCGGATGCCCGGCCTCGGCGGGGTGGAGACCGTGCGCCGACTGCTGTCCGCCGATCCGGGGGCCCGGATCATCATGCTCACCGTCGCCGAGGACCTCGACGGCGTGGCGCTGGCGGTGGCCGCCGGTGCCAGGGGCTATCTGCACAAGGACGCCTCGCGGGCCGAACTGCGCGCCACGGTCACCCAGGCGCTGGCCGACCCGACCTGGCGGCTCGCCCCGCGTCGGCTGCGCTGCGCCGAGATGGGCGCCGCGCCCACCCTGACCGCCCGGGAGATCCAGGTGCTCGAGGGCATGAGCCACGGCCGCAGCAACGCCGAGATCGGCCGTGAGCTGTTCCTCTCCGAGGACACCGTGAAGACCCACGCCCGCCGGCTCTTCAAGAAGCTCGGAGCCTCCGACCGCGCGCACGCCGTCGCGCTGGGTTTCCGCTGGGGCCTGGTCCGCTGACGGACGCGGGCCCGCGGAGAGCACAGCCCCCGCCCGATGGGCGGGGGTGGTCTGTTTCCCCTTTCCCCGCCGAGGACGCACCATGGGAGGCATGGGATCCTCGGGGGAGTGCGGTCGGCAGGCAGGAGGGGGCGATGGTGGCGCATAACGTTCCTGTGCACAAGTCGGGGCGCGGTGCCACGTTTTCTGCGGCGACCAGGCACCATGGACCGGTGCGTGACGACGAGATGACCGCTGCCCCGGGCGGCGTGCAGACCACCGGTGGGGCCTCCGTCCCGATCGGGGCTCTCGTGGTCCGCGCGGTCGGCGGCGAGTCCGAGGCCACCGACGAACTGCTGGGACGGGTCCACCCGCTGGTGCTGCGCTACTGCCGGGCCCGGCTGGTCCGGCTTCCCGGCGGTGCCAGGCACCATGTGGACGACGTCGCGCAGGAGGTCTGCCTCGCCGTCCTCTGCGCCCTGCCGCGCTACCGCGACGAGGGCCGCCCGTTCGAGGCCTTTGTCTACGGCATCGCCGCCCACAAGATCGCCGACCTGCAGCGGGCCGCGATGAAGGGCCCGGGCCAGTCCGTCTTCCTGGCCGAGGAACTGCCGGAGACCCCCGACGACGCGCTCGGCCCCGAGGAGCGGGCGCTGCTCAGCAGCGACGCCGCCTGGGCCAGGGAACTGCTGGCCTGCCTGCCGGCCCGGCAGCGCGAGCTGGTGCTGCTCCGGGTCGCCGCCGGGCTGACCGCGGAGGAGACCGGCGAGGTGCTCGGCATGTCCGCGGGCGCGGTGAGGGTGGCCCAGCACCGGGCGCTCAGCCGCTTGCGGGCGCTGGCGCTCGGCGGACCCGAGGGGCTGTCGGCCTGACCCCGGGCGCGGCTCCGCTGTGTCCCGCAGCACAACGACCCCAGGAAGCGCAAGGGGTGTCACTCGAATACCGGTAGACTCAAGTATCGGTGCCGAGCTGCCTCTCCAGCGGCCCCCGGTGGCGCCGTATCGGGTCGGTACGGGAAGGTGCCCCAATGTCTTTGAATGCCGCAGGTGTCCCCGAGAAGTTCGCGATGCTCGGGCTCACCTACGACGACGTCCTGCTGCTTCCGGGCGCCTCCGAGGTGCTGCCGAACGCCGTGGACACGTCCTCGCGGGTCTCCCGGAACGTACGTGTGAACATCCCCCTGCTGTCCGCCGCCATGGACAAGGTGACCGAGTCCCGGATGGCGATCGCCATGGCCCGCCAGGGCGGCGTCGGGGTGCTGCACCGCAACCTCTCCATCGAGGACCAGGTGAACCAGGTCGACCTGGTGAAGCGGTCCGAGTCCGGCATGGTGACCGACCCGATCACGGTCGGTCCCGACGCCACCCTGGCCGAGGCGGACGCGCTCTGCGCCAAGTTCCGGATCAGCGGCGTGCCGGTCACCGACGCGGCCGGACGGCTGCTCGGCATCGTCACCAACCGCGACATGGCCTTCGAGTCGGACCGCAGCCGCCAGGTGCGCGAGGTGATGACCCCGATGCCGCTGATCACCGGCGAGGTCGGGATAAGCGGTGAGGACGCGATCGGCCGGCTCCGCCGCCACAAGATCGAGAAGCTGCCGCTGGTCGACGCCGAGGGCCGGCTCAAGGGCCTGATCACGGTCAAGGACTTCGTCAAGGCCGAGAAGTACCCGCTGGCCGCCAAGGACGTCGAGGGCCGGCTGCTGGTCGGCGCGGCCGTCGGCGTCGGCGACGAGGCGTACGAGCGGGCCCAGGCGCTGGTCGCGGTGGGCGTGGACTTCCTGGTCATCGACAGCGCGCACGGCCACAGCCGGGGCATCCTGGAGATGGTCGCCAAGGTCAAGGCCAACATCGACGTCGACGTGGTGGCCGGCAACGTCGCCACCAGGGACGGCGCCCAGGCGCTGATCGACGCCGGCGCGGACGGCATCAAGGTCGGGGTCGGCCCCGGCTCCATCTGCACCACCCGGGTGGTCGCCGGTGTCGGCGTCCCGCAGGTCACCGCGATCTACGAGGCGGCCGTGGCCGCCCGCGCGGCCGGCGTCCCGGTGATCGGCGACGGCGGACTGCAGTACTCCGGCGACATCGGCAAGGCGCTGGCTGCCGGCGCCGACACGGTGATGCTGGGCAGCCTGCTCGCGGGCTGCGAGGAGTCGCCCGGCGAGCTGCTGTTCATCAACGGCAAGCAGTTCAAGTCCTACCGCGGCATGGGCTCGCTGGGCGCGATGCAGTCCCGCGGCCAGGCGAAGTCCTACTCCAAGGACCGCTACTTCCAGGCCGAGGTCGGCTCGGACGAGAAGCTGGTGCCGGAGGGCATCGAGGGCCAGGTCCCGTACCGCGGCCCGCTCTCGGCGGTGACCCACCAGCTGGTCGGTGGCCTGCGGCAGACCATGGGCTACGTCGGCGCGGCCAACATCGCCGAGATGGAGTCCAAGGGACGCTTCGTCAGGATCACCTCGGCGGGGCTCAAGGAGAGCCACCCGCACGACATCCAGATGACCGTCGAGGCCCCGAACTACCACGGCAACTAGTCCGCCGTCCGCGTACGGGATACTGAGGGCTGGCAGTAGCAGGTTGAGCGAAGGGCTGGACGTGACCGAGATCGAGATCGGGCGGGGCAAGCGGGGCCGACGGGCGTACGCCTTCGACGACATCGCCGTCGTACCGAGCCGGCGGACCCGGGACCCGAAGGAGGTCTCGATCGCCTGGCAGATCGACGCCTACCGCTTCGAGCTCCCGTTCCTGGCCGCGCCGATGGACAGCGTGGTCTCCCCGGAGCAGGCCATCGCCTTCGGGCAGATGGGCGGTCTTGGGGTGCTCAACCTGGAAGGGCTGTGGACCCGCTACGAGGACCCGCGCCCGCTGCTGGAGGAGATCACCGAGGTCAAGGACGAGGCCGTCGCGACCCGGCGGCTGCAGGAGATCTACCGCGAGCCGATCAAGGCCGAGCTGATCGGCCGCCGGCTCAAGGAGATCCGCGACTCCGGCGTGGTCACCGCGGCCGCGCTGTCGCCGCAGCGCACGGCCGAGTTCTCCAAGGCCGTGGTGGACGCGGGCGTGGACATCTTTGTGATCCGCGGCACCACGGTCTCCGCCGAGCACGTCTCCGGCGCGGCCGAGCCGCTGAACCTCAAGCAGTTCATCTACGAGCTGGACGTCCCCGTGATCGTCGGCGGCTGCGCCACCTACACCGCGGCGCTGCACCTGATGCGCACTGGCGCGGCCGGCGTCCTGGTCGGCTTCGGCGGCGGCGCCGCCCACACCACCAGGACCGTGCTCGGCATCCAGGTGCCGATGGCGACCGCCGTGGCGGACGTGGCGGCGGCCCGGCGGGACTACATGGACGAGTCCGGTGGCCGCTATGTGCATGTGATCGCGGACGGCGGGGTCGGCTACAGCGGCGACCTGGCCAAGGCCGTGGCCTGCGGCGCCGACGCGGTGATGATCGGGGCCGCGCTGGCCCGCGCCAATGACGCGCCCGGCCGCGGCTTCCACTGGGGCATGGAGGCCGTGCACGAGGAGCTCCCGCGCGGCAAGCGGGTGGACCTCGGCACGGTCGGCAGCACCGCCGAGATCCTGCACGGCCCCTCGCACACCCCCGACGGCACCATGAACCTGTTCGGCGCGCTGCGCCGGGCGATGGCGACCACCGGCTACTCGGAGCTCAAGGAGTTCCAGCGGGTCGAGGTCACGGTGGCCCACAAGTAGCACCGGCCGCAGCAGTACCCGTGCCCCCGGCGCAGCCCGCGCCGGGGGCGCTGCCATGTGTCCACCTGCCCGCTTCGGGCAGATACCCGGCAGACTGGGACCGAAAGCCAGGGCCAGCACACTGCGGAGGAAGCTTTGCGTAGCGCGAAACTGGGGCCGGACCAGCGGGCGGAGTCGCTCGCCCGGATGGCCGAACGGGAACTCGACGTGCTGGTGGTCGGCGGCGGGGTGGTGGGCGCGGGAACCGCGCTGGACGCCGCGACCCGGGGCCTGAGCACCGGTCTGGTCGAGGCCAAGGACTGGGCGTCGGGGACGTCCAGCCGGTCGAGCAAGCTGATCCACGGGGGCCTGCGCTATCTGGAGATGCTGGACTTCGCCCTGGTCAAGGAGGCGCTCAAGGAGCGCGGCCTGCTGCTGCAGACCCTCGCCCCGCACCTGGTGAAGCCGGTCCCTTTCCTCTACCCGCTGCAGCACCGGGGCTGGGAGCGTCCGTACGTGGGCTCCGGGGTGGCCATGTACGACGCCATGTCGCTGGCCGGGGGCCACGGCCGCGGGCTGCCGGTGCACCGGCACCTCTCGCGCCGCCAGGCGCTGCGCCAGGCCCCCTGCCTGCGCAAGGACGCCCTGGTCGGCGCGGTGCAGTACTACGACGCACAGATGGACGACGCCCGCTTCGTCACCACCCTGGTGCGTACCGCCGCCTCCTACGGGACGCTGGCCGCGAACCGGGCCCGGGTGGTCGGCTTCCTGCGCGAGGGCGAGCGGGTGGTCGGCGCCAGGGTGCTCGACCTGGAGCAGGGCGGCGAGTTCGAGGTACGGGCCCGGCAGGTGGTCAACGCGACCGGGGTGTGGACCGACGAGACCCAGGCCATGGTGGGCTCGCGCGGGCAGTTCCACGTCCGCGCCTCCAAGGGCATCCACCTGGTGGTGCCCCGGGACCGGATCCACTCCTCGACCGGGCTGATCCTGCGGACCGAGAAGAGCGTGCTGTTCGTCATCCCCTGGGGCCGGCACTGGATCGTCGGCACCACCGACACCGCCTGGACCCTGGACAAGGACCACCCGGCGGCCAGCAGCGCCGACATCGAGTACCTGCTCGACCATGTGAACTCGGTCCTGGCGGTACCGCTGACCAGGGAGGACGTCGAGGGCGTCTACGCCGGTCTGCGCCCGCTGCTGGCCGGCGAGTCGGACGCCACCTCCAAGCTCAGCCGGGAGCACGTGGTCCAGCACGCCGTGCCCGGCCTGGTGGTGGTGGCCGGGGGCAAGTACACGACGTACCGGGTGATGGCCCAGGACGCGGTGGACGAGGTGGTGCACGGCCTGGACCAACGGGTCGCGCCGAGCTGCACCGAGCGGGTGCCGCTGGCCGGGGCCGAGGGCTACCAGGCGCTCTGGAACGGCCGGGCCGAACTGGCCCGGAGCAGCGGGCTGCACATCGCCCGGGTCGAGCACCTGCTCAACCGCTACGGCTCGCTGGCCGAGGAGGTGATCGCGCTGATCTCCCAGGACCCGTCCCTGGCCGAGGCGTTGACCGGTGCGGACGACTACCTGCGGGCCGAAGTGGTCTACGGCGCACGCTACGAGGGAGCCCGGCACCTGGACGACGTGCTGGCCCGGCGGACCAGGATCTCCATCGAGACCTTCGACCGCGGCACCGAGTCGATGCGCGAGGTCGCCGAGCTGATGGCCGGTGAACTGGGTTGGGACAAGGGGCAGGTGGACCGCGAGGTGGAGCACTACCGGAAGCGGGTCGAGGCGGAACGCGAGTCCCAGCAGCAGCCTGACGACCTGACGGCCGACGCCGCCAGGCTGGGGGCGCAGGAGATTGTGCCGCTCGGATAGGGGACGATGGGGGCCTACGCGCACGACGGAGGGGACCTCAGCCGGATGACCAGCGAGCAGACCAGTAGCCAGGCCGGCGACCAGGACATCACCGGGCGGCTGCTAGCGCGCCGCTACCGGCTGGAGTCCGTGCTCGGCCGGGGCGGGATGGGCACGGTCTGGCGGGCCAAGGACGAGGTGCTCGGCCGCGAGGTGGCGGTGAAGCAGCTGCGCTTCACCGCCGGGGTGGGCGAGGACGAGCGGCACCGGCTGATCGCCCGGGCGCTCACCGAGGCCAAGGCGATCGCCCGGATCCGGCACACCTCGGCCGTCACGGTCTACGACGTGGTCGAGGAGGACGACCGGCCCTGGATCGTGATGGAGCTGGTCGAGTCGCGCTCGCTCAGCGAGGTGATCAGGGAGGACGGCGTACTGTCCGTCCGCCGCGCGGCGGAGATCGGCCTCGACCTGCTGGGGGTGCTGGCCGAGGCGCACCGCTCGGGCATCCTGCACCGGGACGTCAAGCCGTCCAATGTGCTGATCGGGCACGACGGCAGGGTGGTGCTGACCGACTTCGGGATCGCCCGGGTCGAGGGGGACCCCTCGGTGACCACCACCGGGATGCTGGTCGGCGCGCCCTCGTACATCTCGCCGGAGCGGGCCAGGGGCGGGATACCGGGGGCGCCGGCCGACATGTGGTCGCTCGGGGCGACGCTGTACGCGATGGTCGACGGCTACCCGCCGTACGACAAGGGCTCGGCGCTGTCCACGCTGACCGCGGTGATGACCGAGGAGCTGACCCCGCCGCGCAACGGCGGTGCGCTGACCCCGGTGATCGAGGGCCTGCTGCGCAAGGATCCGAACGAGCGGCTGGACGAGGCGGCGGCGCGGCGGATGCTGCGGGCGGTGCTGGCCGCACCCGAGCCGGTGGCGGCGGAACTGCCGGAGCAGCGGGCGGCGCTGAGCGAGCCGACCCGGGTGCAGCCGGTCCCGGCAGTGGCCGCGGTGCCCCCGCCGGTCCCGGCGCAGGCTCCGGCCGCCGGGGACACCGCGACGGCCGCCGCCGGCGCCGCCGCGACGCCCGCGCGCCGCAGCTGGAAGCCGTGGCTGGCGCTGCTGGTCGCGCTGGTGCTGGTGGCGGCGGGCGGGGTGCTGATCGCGGTGCTGGCGCACCAGCACGGGAAGAAGGACGGGGCCGGGCACAAGGCCGGCTCCGTGGCCAGCAGCGCGCCGGCGTCCTCGGCCAGGGCGTCCGCGGCGGCCCCTCCCGCCGCTTCCGGCTCCGCCTCGGCGTCCGGCTCGGCCGCCGCCACGTCCCCGGCGGCCGGCGGGGCCTTCCGCCAGGTCCAGGGCCCCGGCGGCTCCACGCTGGACATACCGGCCGGCTGGCGGGTCGTCAGCCGGAGCGCGACCAGCTGGAAGTACAAGGGCCCTGAGGGCACGCTGCAGATCGACGCGACCAGTCAGCCGGGCGGGAGCGCGGTGGGG
The DNA here is from genome assembly GCF_042511045.1 of Streptacidiphilus alkalitolerans. Taxonomy (NCBI): domain Bacteria; kingdom Bacillati; phylum Actinomycetota; class Actinomycetes; order Kitasatosporales; family Streptomycetaceae; genus Streptacidiphilus; species Streptacidiphilus alkalitolerans. Next base: position 114,735 of record NZ_JBHEZX010000003.1, on the reverse strand, counting down.
GCCTGGCGGTCGGAGGAGGCCGCCATAGCGCACAGCTTCGCCGACTACCACCGGCTCCGGCTGGAGACCGTCAGCTACCGCGACGGCTGGGACGCGGCCGACTGGGAGTGGACCTACGCCTCCGCCAAGGGCGCCGCGCTGCACGCGCTGAACCGCGGCTTCGTCACCGGACCGAAGCACGGCTACGCGATCTACTGGACCGCCCCGGACGCCAGCTGGAGCGGCGCCAGGAACCAGCAGCTGCTGAGCCGCTTCTTCTCCAGCTTCCAGCCTGCGGGCTGACCCGGTGTCAGCACGTACGCTGAGGTCGACGGACGAGGGAGGTGGCACCGTGGCCGGCGGACGGGTGCTCGGCGGGCGCTATCTGCTGTCCGGACGCGCCCGCGGCTCCGGGGTCGCCGCGGTGGACCAGCGCAGCGGCGCGGAGGTGCAGCTCGACCCGGTGCCGCTGCCGGAGCTGGTGGGCCCGGAGGACCAGGTCCCCGACCCCTTCGGACGACCGGAGCCGCCCGCGCCGCCCCGGCCGGACAGCACCACCGCGCGGGCGCTGACCCTGGCCGCCTTCGTGGCCGAGACCGTTCCCGACCATCCGCGGCTCAGCCAGGTGTTCCAGGTCCTCGACGAGGGCGGCTACCTCTGGGTGGTCGGCGAGGCGGTGCCCGGGGTGACCCTGCGGACGCTGCTGGAGCGCGGCGGCCCGCTCTCCCCGTACCGGGCCGCGGAGATGGCGTACGACCTGGTCACGGCGTTGCGGGCGGTGCACGCGGCCGGTCTGGTGCACGGCAATGTCACCCCCGACACGGTGCTGGTCTGCGACGACGGCACCGCGCTGCTCGGCGGCCTGGTCGCGGGGGTGGCCCAGGAGGCGCTGTGCGGCGGCCCGGGCGCCGACCAGCCGGGCGCGGGAATGCCGGGCGGCCCCTGGGCGCCGGTGCGGATCCGGGCCAGGAACGCCCGCGCGGTGATCGTCGGCGCGGTGGCCGAGCGCTGGGCGCCGGAGCAGGTCGGCCCGCCGCCCTTCGACGCCCCGCCCGCCTACGGCGCTCCCGGCAGCGCTCCTGGCGCTGCCGGCGGCGGCCCGCCCGCGGTCCCGGTGGCCGCCCCGGTGGGCCCGGAGGCGGACGTCTGGGCGCTGGGGGTGCTGCTCTACCGCGCGGTCACCGGCGACTCCCCGGTGCAGACCCTGGACGGGGAGCCGCGGGACGCCGAGGAGCTGTTCGCCGCGGTCAGGGCCGGACGCTACGGCAGGCCGCAGGTCGCGGCGCTGCTCCCGCGCGGCACGGCGCGGGCCCAGCCGCCGCCCGAGCTGCCGGAGTGCGGCCCGCTGGGACCCCTGGTGAAGCGGCTGCTGCGGGTCGATCCGGCCGCCCGGCCGGGGCTGCCGGAGCTGGCGGAGGAGATCAGGCAGCTGCTGAAGCGTGCGCCGGAGCCGATCAACCAGGACGAACTCCTGTCCGTGGCTTCCCTGCTGCCGGTGGACCGGGACCACCGGCGGAACCGGCGCGAGCGCGGCGGAGAGGTGCTTCCGCACCCGGATTTCCCGCACCACCGCCATGCCGCGCCGCACCGCAACCCGGCGCTGCTGGGTGCAATTCTTGTCAGTGGCATCATTCTTTTCGTCCTATTGGCCCTGGTACTGGTGGTATCGGTGTCACGCTGAGCGTCACATCCCGGTCTCATGAGTGGCCCTGCCTTTCCAGCCGACAGGCCACGTGCCTAGGCTGTGCTGCAAACCCTGGGGTTGTCGTGCGGTGCCGTCGGTTCCTGCCGCAGGCTTGGACGTACACGGCAGGACGCAGGCAAGGGGGAGCACGGTGGGTACGGAAGAGGGCTCGGCAGTGCAGTCCGGACGCGGTGACGAGGTGACGCGGGGCCCGGCCACGCAGCCTGTCGCCGTGCCCAGGATGCTGGCCGGCCGCTACCTGCTGGGCGCCCGGCTCGGCCGGGGCGGGATGGGCACGGTCTGGCGGGCCGAGGACCAGATGCTCGACCGCGAGGTCGCGGTCAAGGAACTCTCGGTGAACCACCTGGCCGAGGAGGACCTGCTGATCGTCCAGTCCCGGATGCGTCAGGAGGCCCGTGCCGCCGCCAGGATCAAGCACCCCGGCGTGGTCACCATCCACGACGTGCTGGAGCAGGACGGCAAGCCGTGGATCGTGATGGAGCTGATCGACGGCCGCTCGCTCGCCGAACTGGTCGAGCAGGAGGGGACGCTGAATCCCCGTGAGGCCGCCGAGATCGGCGCGCAGGTGCTGGCCGCGCTGCACCGGGGCCACCAGGTGGGGGTGATCCACCGCGATGTGAAGCCCGCCAACGTGCTGCTGGAACGCGGCACCGGGCGGGTGGTGCTGACCGACTTCGGCATCGCCACCTACGAGGGCGACTCCGCGCTCACCAGGACCGGCGACCTGATCGGCTCGCCCGACTACCTGGCTCCCGAGCGGGTGCACGGCCACCGTCCCGGCCCCGAGTCCGACCTCTGGGGCCTCGGCGCGACCCTGTACGCGGCGGTGGAGGGGCAGTCGCCGTTCCGCCGCGACTCGCCGCTGACCACACTGGCCGCGGTGGTCACCGACCCGCTGCCGGAGCCCAAGCGTGCGGGGGCGCTCGCGCCGGTGCTGCACGCCCTGATGACCAAGGACGCGGCCGAGCGCCCCAGCGCGCCCGACGCCATCCGGATGCTGCAGGACATCGCGGCCGGGCTCACCACCAACATCAGCGTCCCGGTCGCCACCACCCCGCTGCGCAGCCCGACCCAGCACGTGCCGCTGGTGGACCGCCGGGAGCCGCACACTTCGACCGCCTTCCGGACCACCGAGTCGTTCCGGGAGGCCGAGCCGCTGTTCCGGCCGACCTATGTGGAGTCCGAGTATCAGCAGGTCGCTGCCCACCAGGCCGCAGCTCAGCAGGCGGCTCAGCAGGCCGCAGCCCAGGAGACTGCCGCGCGTCAGGCCGCCGCCCGTCAGGCCGCGGAGCGGAACCGCGGCTTCCACACCGACGGAGCCGGCAACGGGGCCGGGGCTGGGTACTCGCCCGCCGCCGCTCCCGCCGCCCCGCCCGCGGGACCCTCGGCGACCCGGCCCGGCGCACCGCGCCGGCGCCGCCGTACCTGGCCCTGGCTGGTGGTCGCGGGCCTGATCGCCGCCGCGGCCGGCGGCGGCGCCGCGTACGAGGTCAGCCTCAAGGACACCCCGGGGCACAACAACAGCGGGCCGCAGCAGCCCGACCCGAGCGGGTCCTCGGCGCCGCCCAGCACCGCGCCGGCCCCGTTCAAGCCGCAGCTGGCGGCCGGCTACACCTTCCACCACGACGTGGCCGGGTTCACCTTCGCCCTGCCGCCCGACTTCAACGGGCAGCCCTGGGTGCGCAGCGACCCCGGCGGCGGGACCACCCAGATCATCTACAGCCCGGACAAGGGCGTCCACAAGGTGGTCTTCGGGGTCACCCCGAGCGCCGGGGTCACCCCGCTGCAGCACGCCCAGGAGATGGAGACGAGCCTCAAGAGCGGCCAGACCCCGACCTACTCCCTGGTGCACATGGTGACCAGCCACACCTTCCACCGGGACCTGGAGGGGGTGCAGTGGGAGTACACCTTCGTGAACAAGAGCGACCAGGTGCCGTACCACTCGATGGAGGAACTGTTCACGGACAGCGACGGGACCGAGTACGACATCCTGGTCAGCTATCCCGAGTCCGACTGGAACACCGGCTACCAGCGGTTCCTCGACATCACCAACGGCTTCAGCGGGGACGGCTGAGCGGAGGACGCCGGAACCCGTCCCGAGTACGGTGGAACGACACAGGCCAAACCCCAGAGCAGAGCAGGGAGCCGGTCATGGTCGCCCCTACAGTCTCCACACCTGACGCCGTCGTCATCGGAATGGGTCCCGCTGGGGAGGAGGTGGCCGGGCGCCTCGCGGACGCCGGGTGGGACGTGGTCGGCATCGACGAACGCCTGGTCGGCGGCGAGTGCCCGTACTGGGGATGCATCCCCTCCAAGATCATGGTAAGGGCCGGGAACCTGGTCACCGACGCCCACCGGGTGCCGGGATCGGCCGGGATCAGCCGGGTGCAGAGCGACTGGCGGCCGGTGGTCCGGCATGTCCGCGCCGCCACCGACGACTGGGACGACAAGGTCGCGGTGGACCGCTTCACCACCAGGGGCGGCCGGTTCCTGCGCGGCACCGCCCGGCTGACCGGCCCCAACGAGGTCTGTGTGAGCGGTCCCGACGACGGCGGGACGGAGACCCTGCTGCGCCCGCGCCGGGCCCTGGTGCTCGCGGTCGGCGCCCGTCCCTCGGTGCCGCCGGTACCCGGTCTGGCCGGGACGCCCTACTGGACCAACCACGACCTGGTGGAGGCGGCCGAGCTGCCGGAGTCGCTGCTGGTGCTCGGCGGCGGGGCGATCGCCCTCGAACTCGGCCAGGCGGTACAGCGGTTCGGCTGCCAGGTGACCGTGCTGGAGGCGCAGTCGCGGCTGCTGCCGCAGGAGGAGCCGGAGGCCGCCGACCTGCTGATGCGGGTGCTGACCACCGAGGGGATCGAGATCCACACCGGCATCGAGGCGGTGTCGGTCAGCCGTCAGGGCGGACGCTTCACCGTGGTCTGCCGCCGGGGCGAACGGCTCAGCGCGGAACGGCTGTTGGTCGCCACCGGGCGCCGGGTGGACCTGGAGCGGCTGGGCGCGAGCGCGCTGGGCGTCCCGGCCGACGCCCGGGGGCTGCCGGTGGACGAGCGGCTGCGGGTGCTGGGCGCCCCCGGGGTGTGGGCGGTCGGCGATGTCACCGGCAAGGGCGCGTTCACGCATATGGCGATGTATCAGGCCGACGTCGCGGTCCGGGGGATCCTCGGACAGGGCGGACGGCCCGCCGAGTACCACGCGGTGCCCCGGGTGACCTTCACCGACCCGGAGATCGGCGCGGTCGGACTGACCGAGGCCCAGGCCAGGACCCGGGGCCTGGCGGTGCGGACCGCGGTCGCCGACCTCGCGGCCAGCGGCCGGGGCCTGGTGCACGGCGCGGGCAACGACGGCTTCATCAAACTGGTGGCGGCGGACCGGGTGCTGGTCGGCGCCACGGCGGCCGGGCCCACCGGCGGCGAGATCCTCGGCCTGCTGACCCTGGCGGTGCAGGCCAAGGTCCCGCTGGCGGAACTCCGTGCCACCAACTGGGCCTACCCCACCTTCCACCGGGTCGTGGGGGACGCGCTCAACGCGCTCTGATCAGCCGTCGGACGCGGCCAGCCGCTGCACGGCGCCGGCCGCGTAGCCGGCGAAGCCCTTTCCGGCGGCGACGGAGGTGGCGTCCGCCTTGCCGCGGGCGACGTTGGCCGGGCCGGCGAGGGTGAAGTACAGGTAGCGGTCGTAGTCGGCGTGGGTGAGCGCGCAGGTGACGTCGGCGGGGCAGAAGCCGGGAATGCCCGTCCCGGTGAGCGGGGCCGGCTTGCCGGTCATGTGGTTGTCGGCCGCCTGCGCCTCCTGAGGGTCGGTCACCACGGCGATGGCCACGGTCACGGCGGTGTTGCTGGACACATAGGTGGCGCGCAGCAGTCGGCTGCAGTGGTGCTGCGCCAGCAGTGCCCCGAGCTTGGCGTCGACGCCCTGGCCGCAGTGCTCGGTGCTGTCGGTCGCCTTGCGGGTGTAGAGCACTCCGCCGATCTTGATGGTCTTGGCCGACAGCACGGCGCCGGCGGTGAGCGGTGCCTTGTTGCCGCCGCCACCCGCGGCGGCCGTCGCGGAGGCGGAGGCCGACGCGCTTCCGGTCGCGGAAGGGCCCGCGGAGCTCGCCACCGGAGCGGCGCTGCCGGTCGGTTGGGTCACCGGGTGACCGCCGCCCCGCGACACGGCGAAGGCCGCCCCGCCGGCGACCACCAGGCAGAGCGCGCCCGCACCGGCCGCGATCAGCAGTCGCCGCTTTCGCTTGGCCTGGGCCTCATGCTGTTCGGCCAGGGCACTCCAGTTCGGTTCGGTGGAGACGGTGGGCGGGTTGTATCCGCCGAACTGCGGTGGCGGCACCGGCGCGGGCGCGGGCGCGGGCCGGTACTGCTGCGGGGCAGGGGCAGGGGCAGGGGCCGGAACGGGAGTTGGGGCGGGTGCAGGGGCCGGCGCCGGTGACGGGAACGGGGTGCGGATCTGCATGGTCGGCTGCGCACTCTCGCCCGGCGTCGGCGTCGGCGTCGGCTGCGACTGCGCGGGCGGCGTGTCCCTCGGTATCCGGGGATCGTGGGGGACTCTCGGGTCCTGGGGACCCGGAGGTGTGCTCGCAGCCTCAGGCATGCCGATCCCAATCGTTCATGTCGGGTGTGCTAGGTCAGGTCGGCAGAATACCGGTTCGCACAATGTGCGGTCAGATTCCTTGACGGACCCGGGAAATCAGTCACCAAGACATAACGGTTCCCCGGTCGCTGGCTGTTATCTCCGCATTGTCCAGATATGCGACGTGGCTGCGTACATACGATCGAGTTGCACTGAACTTGCCAAGCGTGATGACGACGCCGCGGTCCGGCCGCCGGTACGGAAATGGATCGTGATGCTTGCCTTTCTGCTGGAACTGCGGGACGGGTTGGTCCGGCACGACGTCTACCCGTTCGCGGTGTTCATGGCAGCGATCTGGTTCATGTGGCTGGTGCGGACCGGCATCGCCCGCCGCTACCGGCCGTGGGTCCGGTCCTACTCCACCACCACGTCCGTGATCATTCCCGTCGTGGACGAACCCGAGGACCTGTTCCACGACGTGCTCCGGCGGATCATCGACCAGGAGCCCACCGAGATCATCGTGGTGATCAATGGTCCGGAGAACCCGGCGCTGCAGAAGATCTGCGACGACCTCGAGGTCTGGTGGTGCTGGACCGAGGTTCCCGGCAAGCGGAACGCGCTGCGGGTCGGGCTCGAAGCCGCGAGCGGGGACGTCTGCGTCCTGGTGGACTCGGACACGATCTGGACCAAGGACACGCTGGCCGAACTGCTCAAGCCCTTCGCCGACCCGAAGGTCGGCGGGGTGACCACGCGTCAGCGCATCCTCGGCCCGGGCCGCTCGGTGCTGACCCGCTGGGCGGACTGGCTGGAGAGCGTGCGCTGCCAGTACTCGCTCCCGGCGATGAGCGTGCTGGGCACGGTGGGCTGCCTGCCGGGACGCACCATCGCGTTCCGCAGCAGCATCCTGGAGAACTGCATGGACGCGTTCCTGCACGAGAAGTTCCTCGGCGTCTTCCTGGAGGTGAGCGACGACCGCTCACTCACCAACTACACCCTCAAGGCCGGTTACCGGACCGTCTACCAGGCCACCTCGCTGGTGTACACCGACGCGCCGACCACGCTCGGCAAGCTGGCCCGGCAGCAGTACCGCTGGGCCCGGGGGTCGCAGTACAACACCCTGCGGATGCTGCCGTGGATGGCCCGGCGGGCGAAGACCCTCGGGCTGTTCTACGTGGCCGACATCCTGATCCCGTTCGTCCTGCTGGGCACCTTCGGCTCCTGGGTCGTCGCGAGCTTCCACGGGACGCGGCCTGGGCTCTACAACGAACTCCCGCTGCCCGCCTCGCCGGTGCTCTCCTTCGTGCTGCTGCTGATGCTGGCCGCGATGATGTCGGCGCTGTCCATCGCGGTGCGCTTCGGCCGCCACTTCGCCTACCGGCCGCGGGACATGGCCTATCTGCCGGTCTTCATGGTCATCAACACCCTGCTGCTGATGCCGGTCCGCATGGTCGGCTTCCTGCGCTGCGCCCACAACGCGGGCTGGGGGACCAGGGCGGACAGCTTCGCGGGCGACCGGAACCGGAGCGCGCTGGTCGTGGTCCCCTACCTCCTCGGCGGAGTCATGCTGTTCGGCTCGGTGATGATGAGTGTCTAGCCGCCGGCATCGCGCCCGTACGCTGCACTGGTGGAGCCGGGGATCCGGGATCCGGCTCAGGGTCTGGATGACGCTGAACGCCCTGCTGCTCTGCTCGCTCTCCTACGGCGTCTACGCGGCCGTCCTGTCCAAGGCGCAGGCGCCGGGCTACTCCGGCCTCGGGGCCGAGGCGAAGGGGCCGGGGCTGGTCGACCGGCTGAAGCTGGAAGCCCCGAAGACCTCCTCGATCCCGGAGAAGGAGCAGCTCCTCGACCCCGACGGCATCTACTTCGGCACCTCCACCAAGCAGTCGCCGTGGTCCGGGGCCGAGGTGCGGCAGGTCGGCACGGAAGCCGGGGCCCGGCCGACCATCAGCGAGTACTTCGTCAACTGGAAGCACGGCTTCGACCCCAAGGCGGTGGCGGCGGCCTACCAGCACGGCACGCTTCCGCTGATCTCCTGGGAGCCCTGGGCGGGCGGGGACAGCAACCAGGGCGCGGGCATCCCCAAGACCACCTCCGCGGACGTCAACCAGCCGGCCTACCGGCTGGCCAACATCACCGCGGGGAAGTTCGACAGCTACATCACCGCCTTCGCCAAGGGGGTGGCGGCCGACCGCAGGCCGGTGATGATCAGGTTCGCGCACGAGATGAACGGCTCCTGGTACCCCTGGTCCGAGCAGACCAACGGGAACCACCTCGGTGACTACGTCAAGGCCTGGCAGCACGTCCACGACCTGTTCGTCCGGGCCGGCGCGGTCAACGCGATCTGGATCTGGAGTCCGGACGTGGTCCGCGGCAGCCACACCCGGGGGCTGGCCGCGCTCTACCCGGGCGACGCGTATGTGGACCTGGTGGGGCTGACGGGCTACGGGGTCCTCGGCGAGAAGACCCCCGACACCACCTTCGACAGCACCCTGAAGAAGGTCGCGGCGCTCACCTCGAAGAAGGTCCTGATCACCGAGACCGGGGCCGAGCCGAGCTCGCTCAAGGCCACCTGGATCGGCAACTTCTTCCCCTGGCTGATCAAGCACCCGCAGGTGATCGGCTTCGTCTGGTTCGAGAAGGACATCGCCGGCGGGGCCAACGCCGACTGGAGGTTCTCCGCCACACCGGAGACGCTGCGCGCCTTCCAGCAGGGCATCAAGAAGGTGCACCTGGTCACGGGATCGGCGAAGGCGGCGGCGTCGGCAGCGTCGCCCTGATCGGCCAGTCGACCAGGCGCAGCGAGGCCAGGCCCTTGCGGAAGGCCTGTTCGGTGGCGGGGTCGGCGGTGAACCGGTAGTCGTACTTGCCGCCGTCGGTCGGGGTGTGCTCGAACCAGACGAAGCCGATCACGTCCTGATGCCGGTTCAGCCAGCGGAACAGGTCGGCGGTCCACGGCGCCTTCTCCGGGCCGGGCTCGGCGGCGGTCTCCGAGATCAGCACCGGCTTGTCGGTGACCGCGTGCAGCAGCGACAGCGAGTGGTCGAGCACGGCGCCCGCGGTGCTCTCGCCCAGGGCGTAGGCATCCAGGCCCACCCAGTCGACGTAGTCGGCGCCCGGGTACAGCGAGGCGAAGCCGGTCGTCTCCGGGCCGCGGACGACGTTCGGGCTCCACAGCCAGATGACATTGACCGCGCCGGCCCGGACGAACAGGTCGTGGACGTGCCGCCAGGCCTTGACGTAGTCGCCGGGGCGGTTGCCGCTGTTGCCCTCGGACCAGGGGTACCAGTCGCCGTTCATCTCGTGCGCGAACCTGATCACCACCGGCTGCCCCTCGGTCCTGACCGCCGCGGCGAACGAGGTGAGGTAGCCGTCGAAGGCGCCGGAGGCGATCCGCCGCAGCGAGTAGGCCGGCTGGTTGGAGTCCTTGGAGGCGCCCTCGGGCTCCCAGGTCAGCAGCGGGAGCGCGCCCAGGTGGTAGGAGTTGCGCACCGACTGCGGATTGAACGACTCGTCCCAGCCGACGAAGAACTCCTGGATCGTGGGCGTCGCCCCGGCCGGGGCCGCCACCAGGTTGGTCTCGGCCTGGGAGGGCGCCTTCCAGGTGCTGATGCCGAAGTAGTCGCCGTCCGGGTGGATCAGACGGTATTTCAGCGAGGTCGTGGGGCCGGACGGGGTGGCCGACGGCGCGGCCGGGGTGGAGGGCACGGGGCCGGCGGTCTGCTGGGGCGGCCACGGCGCGAGCGGCGACACCACCCCCTGGCTGCTGCAACCGGCCACCAGCAGCAGCACCAGGCCGAGCGCCCAGCCGAGTCCGACGACGCCCTGACGGTGCGCCAGTCGACGTGGCACGAACCCTCCCGCCCCACCAGGCCAGTGTTATGAGATCGAGTCCCGTGGGCTGCCGTCCGCTCCTCGGGCTCACATACGATAACCGTTCGATCTGTGTGGTGGTCAGCGCCGTACGACACTGAGACCTGAGGGCAGCGTTCGATGAGTGCGGGCAGTAACGGCGACGGCTACCGCGAGGCGAGGTCCGTCCCCCGAGCCCCCAGTCCGGCCGCGCCGCGGCCCCGTCCGCACCGCAGCACCAGCAACGACTACGCCGCGCTGGCGGTGGCCGCAGGGGACACCGAGGAGGACATCGACCAGGCGGAGGAGGAGGCCGAGGACTCTTCCGGGCCCGCCTCCGGGCCGCTCTGGCCGCTGCTGCCGGTGCTCGTGGCCCAGGCGGCCCTCTCCTGGCGGCTGATCCACTCCAACACCGCCTTCCTGGACGAGGGGACCTACCTCTACTCCGGGCACCAGGAACTCGCCAACCTGATCTACGGCGACAAGGTCGCCACCTACGAGACCTTCTTCTCCGGCTCCCCGAAGCTCTACCCGGTCCTGGCCGCGGTCGCCGACCGGCTGGGCGGCCTGGCCGGAGCGCGGACCCTGAGCCTGGTGTTCATGCTCCTGGCCACGGTGGCGCTCTACCTGGCGGCCCGGCGCATCCACGGGGCCACGGCGGCCTTCTTCGCCACCGCGCTCTTCGCGGCACTCGGCCCGACCCAGTTCCTCGGCGGCTACAGCACCTACGACGCGATGGCGCTGGCCGCGCTGGCCTGGGCCGGCTACTTCGCGGTGCGGTTCGCCTGCGGCACCGGGCACGGCGCGATGGTCGCGGGTTCGCTGCTGGTCTCCCTCGCCGTCTGGACCAAGTACGCCTCGCTGCTGTGGGTGCCGATCGTGGTCCTGATCGCCGCGCTGGCCGGTCCTGGCCGGTCCGTGCTGGGCCGGTCGCGGTGGAACAACGGGGTGCGGTTCGCGGCCGGGGTGGCGGTGGCCGTGCTGCTGCCGATCCCGCTGGCCGGGAAGCTGTACATCCACGGCTTCACCCAGACCACGCTGCTGCGCAACCCCGGCCACGACGCGCCCTCGTACGTGGCCGGCGAGGCGGCCAAGTGGGTGGGCGCGCTGCTGGTGGTCGCCCTGGTCGGGGTGTTCGCGAGCTATCTGCGCGGGCGTCGGCGCGGCTCGGGCGGGACCGACTTCTGGCTCGCCGCGGTGCTGCTGCTGGGCGGGGTGCTCGCCCCGGCGAACCAGATCCGGATCCACACCTGGCTGTCGCTGCAGAAGCACGTCGACTTCGGCGCCTGGTTCGCCTGCGTCGTGGCCGGCGCCCTGCTGGCCTGGATCGCCGAATGGCTGCACAGCACGGTCCGGCTGCCGGTGCTGATCGCGGTCGCCCTGGTCACCGTGCTGGTGGCGGGCCCGCTGGGGGTGGAGGGGGAGCGCCAGGCCACCCACATGTTCGGCGCCTGGCCCGACTCCTCGAAGCTGGTCGCGGCGCTGAAGCCGTACATCCACTCCGGGACCGACCAGTACCTGGCGGAGGACTACGACGTCCCCGCGTACTACCTCCGGCGCTCCTCCACCTGGCCGCAGTGGCACGACCTGGTCGGCGGCGGCCAGTACCAGGACCCGAAGACCGGGGTGAAGTACACCGGCACCGAGGGCATCGAGCAGGGGATCACCGCCCACAAGTACGCCGTGATCGTCCTCGACTACGCCCAGACCCGGTCGATCGACGAGCAGGTGCGCCCCTTCATCGACAAGGCCGGATACCGGAAGCTCACCACCATCCGCACCAGCAACAGCGCCACCTCGGGCTCGTACACCATCTGGGTGGCCCCGGAAGGACCCTGACCCCGGCTCGTTGTTACCGCCGGGTACCCAAGCGGGCCGCGAGCGCTTACGCTGCACGTCATGACTGACATCAGCGCCAGTGGCGCCACTGGTGAGCGCAACCCTGTCGCCGCCGCCGGCCCCCGTACCAGCGCCGACGCGGTGACGTCCGCGCTGGTCGCCCGGCTGGTCCAGGGCATCTCGGCCGGCCCCGGAGCGACCCTGGCGCAGAGCCGCAGCCCGTTCACCGGCGAGGTGCTCGCGGAGATCCCCGAGTCCACCCCGGCGGACGTCGAGGACGCCTTCGCCCGGGCCAGGGTGGCCCAGGCGGCCTGGGCGCAGCGCCCGGTCCGCGAGCGCGCCGCGGTGCTGCTGCGCTTCCACGACCTGCTCTTCGCGGCGCAGTCGGAGCTGCTCGACCTGGTCCAGTCGGAGACCGGCAAGGCCAGGGCGCATGCCTTCGAGGAGGTCAGCGCCGCCGCGCTGGAGGCCCGCCACTACGGCCGGGCCGCCGCCAAGTACCTGAAGCCGCGCCGCCGGGGCGGGGTCTACCCGGTGCTCACCCAGGTCCGCGAGCTGCGCCAGCCCAAGGGCGTGGTCGGCCAGATCTCGCCCTGGAACTACCCGTTGGCGCTGTTCGTCGGCGACGCGGTGCCCGCCTTCGCGGCCGGCAACGCGGTGGTCACCAAGCCCGACAGCCAGACCGCGCTGACCGCGCTGCGGGCCCGCGAGCTGATGGTCGAGGCCGGACTGCCGGCCGAGCTGTGGCAGATCGTGATCGGCGAGGGCCCGGTGATCGGACCCGAGGTGGTCGCCCGCGCGGACTACGTCTCCTTCACCGGCTCCACCAGGACCGGACGGGACGTGGCTCAGCGGGCCGCGGCCCGGCTGATCGGCGCCTCGATGGAGCTGGGCGGCAAGAACGCCATGCTGGTGCTCGCCGACGCGGACCTGGACAAGGCCGCCGAGGGCGCGGTCCGGGCCTGCTTCTCCTCGGCCGGCCAGCTCTGCATCTCGATCGAGCGGCTCTACGTCGACCGCGCCATCGCCGACGCCTTCCTGGAGAAGTTCGCGGCCAGGACCCGGGCCCTGCGCCTCGGCAACACCCTGGCCTGGGGCGCCGACATGGGCTCGCTGGTGGCCCAGCGGCAGCTGGACACGGTCACCCGGCACGTCGAGGAGGCGGTCAAGAACGGCGCCACCGTGCTGGCCGGCGGACAGGCCCGCCCCGACCTCGGCCCGCTGTTCTTCGAGCCGACCATCCTGGACGGGGTGGCCGAGGACAGCGCCGTCTGCACCGAGGAGACCTTCGGCCCGGTGGTCTCGATCTACCGCTTCGACAGCGAGGACGAGGCCGTGGACCTGGCCAACGGCACCCCGTACGGGCTGAACTCCAGCGTCTGGGGCCGGAACACCCGGCACGCGGTGGCGGTCGCCGCCCGGCTGCACTCCGGCACGGTCAACGTCAACGAGGGCTACGCGCCCGCCTACGCCAGCGTCGCGGCCCCGATGGGCGGCATGGGCCAGAGCGGCGTCGGCCGCCGGCACGGCTCCGAGGGGATCCTCAAGTACACCGAGCCGCAGACCGTCGCGGTGCAGAAGCTGATCAGCATGTCGCCCTCGTTCGGCATGGACGACGAGGCGTACGCCAGGTTCCAGACCCGCGCGCTGGGCGCGATGAAGGCACTGCGACTCAAGTAGAGGGAGCGGCGCCCATGGCGACGGAAGATCCGACGGAAGATGTGACCGAGGACGCGGCCGAAGACGCGGCCGAGGGCGGCTTCGACTACGACGTGGTGATCGTCGGGTCGGGGTTCGGGGGCTCGGTCTCGGCGCTGCGGCTGACCGAGAAGGGCTACTCGGTGGCGGTGCTGGAGGCCGGCCGCCGGTTCACCCCGGCCACCCTGCCCAAGAACTCCTGGGACACCAGGAACTACCTCTGGGCCCCGGCCCTGGGGATGTACGGCATCCAGCGCTTCCACCTGCTCAAGGAGGTGATGGTGCTGGCCGGCGCGGGTGTCGGCGGCGGTTCGCTGAACTACGCCAACACCCTCTACGTACCGCCGGAGGCGTTCTTCCAGGACCCGCAGTGGAAGGACATCACCGACTGGTCCGCGGAGCTGGCCCCCTTCTACGACCAGGCGCAGCGGATGCTGGGGGTCCGCACCAACCCCACCGTCACCCCCTCGGACGTGCACCTGCGGGACGCCGCCGACAAGCTCGGCTACGGGGACACCTTCCACCTGGCCCCGGTCGGGGTGTTCTTCGGGGACGGCCGGGACGCCGGCGGCGCGGGGGCGGAGGTGCCGCCCGGCACCGAGGTCGAGGACCCGTACTTCGGCGGCGCCGGGCCGCGCCGGAAGTCCTGCACCGAGTGCGGCGAGTGCATGACCGGCTGCCGGCACGGGGCCAAGAACACCCTCACCGAGAACTACCTCTACCTGGCCGAGCGGAACGGCGCGCGGATCCTGCCGATGACCACGGTCACCGGGATCACCGAGGACGGCGAGGGCTACGCGGTCGAGGTGCGGCCGACCGACTCCCGTTCCAGGAAGAGCGAAGGCCGACGCACCCTCAGGGCCCGCCGGGTGGTGGTCTCGGCCGGGACCTTCGGCACCCAGAAGCTGCTGCACACCATGCGGGACGAGGGCCGTCTGCCGCGGATCTCGGCCCGGTTGGGCGAGCTGACCCGGACCAATTCGGAGGCCCTGGTCGGCGCGATGACCACCGACCGGCGCTACCGCAGGCGGGCCGACTTCACCAAGGGCGTGGCGATCACCTCCTCGGTGCACCCGGACCAGCACACCCATGTCGAGCCGGTGCGCTACGGCAAGGGGTCCAATGCGATGAGCCTGCTGACGATCATGCAGGTGCCGGGCGGCAGCAGGGCCCCGCTGCTGCGCTTCGCGAAGATCGTCGCGCGCCGGCCGCGGCTGCTGCTGCAGATCCTGGACAAGCGGCGCTGGTCCGAGCGGACCATCATCGGCCTGGTGATGCAGTCCCTGGACAACTCGGTGATCGTGTCGCGGAAGAAGTCCGGCATCGGCAAAGGGCAGTTGACGTCCCGTCAGGGCCATGGGGCGCCCAACCCCAAGTGGATCCCGGCGGCGGAGGAGGCGGCCAGGGCGATCGCGACCGAGATCGGCGGCGAGGCCGGCAGCGGCGTCAGCGACCTGCTGGGACGCACCCTCACCGCGCACTTCCTCGGCGGCTGCGTGATCGGCGACTCGCCGGAGCACGGCGTCATCGACCCGTACCAGCGGCTCTACGGCTACCCGGGGATCAGTGTCGCGGACGGTTCGACGGTCTCGGCGAACCTGGGGGTGAACCCCTCGCTGACGATCACCGCGCAGGCCGAGCGGGCGCTGTCGATGTGGCCCAACAAGGGTGAGCCGGACCCGCGTCCGGCGCAGGGCGAGCCATACCGGCCGGTGCCGGCGGTCGCGCCCAGGCGTCCGGCGGTGCCGGCCGGCGCCTTCGCGGAGCTGCGGCTGCCCCTGCTGCCGGTACCGGCCGTGCCGCCGAAGCCGACCGGTTGAGCGATCCACGTCACATTCCTGGGAACAGCCCTCCGCTGTGACGATGCGATCAGTACATTGTGCGATCAGAACCCGCCCGCGTTGACGGATCACCGCCGCCGCGGGCGGTGTCATGTCATGGGGGTGGAAGACGTGTCCAGACTGAACGACTCGAACCGGGTGGAGGCCTTCAGCGACGGGGTGTTCGCCATCGCGATCACCCTGCTGATCCTGGAGGTCAAAGTCCCCGAGGGGGGCGGGATCGGTCACCAGCTGCTGAGCCACTGGTCCTCCTACGCCGCCTATGTGGTGACCTTCCTGATCATCGGCATCATGTGGGCGAACCACCACACCGTGTTCGGTTACGTGGCCAGGGTGGACCGGGTCCTGGTGTTCCTCAACCTCCTTCTGCTGATGGTGTGTTCGGCGCTGCCCTGGGCGGCGGGACTGGTCGCCAACTACCTGGACGGCGCGGCCTCCGGCGAGGCCGCCGTCGCGCTGGCCGTCTACAGCGGCTTCATGGTCGCCCACAGCCTCACCTTCGGGGCGCTGTGGTGGTGGCTCACCCGCACCGGGCACCTCTTCGACACCCGGGTGGACGTTGAGGCGGCCCGGCAGACCAGGCTGCGCTTCGCGGTGGGATCGGTCATCTATCCGATCCTGGTGGGTCTTTCGTTCGTCTCGGCGCCGCTGACCCTGGCCGTGCACGGGGTGGTCGCGGTCTACTACGGCTTCAACCAGCTGCCGGTGCCGCTGCACGAGGGCGTGGACCCGGACGAGCCGCTGGTGGCCTGAGGGCGTCGCCCGACCGGAAGCGCCGACGACCGACAGTGCCGACGACCGGCAGTGCCAACGACGGAGGGCCCCGCGGGGGAAGACGGGGCCCTCGGTCTGCGGCAGCCGGCGTCAGGGCAGCGCCGGTGCTGCGGGAACGGCGCCGGGGGAGGGGCGCCGCTGTCAGTTGGTCGTCGCGGGGGCGCTTTGACTACTCCGAGTGACCGGAAGAAGTCCTCGGACGGACACGCTTCGGTCCGGCGGGAGCGGCCGTTCCGGCTACTCTTCCGCGGTGTCTGACGCAACCCCCTCACCAGCATCGTGGGGGATATGAGGGCGGTGCGCAACCGATTCGGCACACTTCGGCATAGTCGTTTTCCGTGCTAGGCGCGTAGATGTGCGTCCCGGCGCACAACGGGCGGACAGTCACGCTCTGCAAGGGAACTGACGGGCCTTCGCATGATCGGGGGCGGCCGGTCCGGGCGTCCCCGGCGCCGACCGCCCCTTCACATCAGTCGCGACCGGGCCGCTGTCCCCTGCTGACCGGTCGCAGCACCGGAGCGAGGTCCCACGACGTACCGGTGAGGGCACGTCTCATCGCTCCGGCTGACTGTCTTGAACTCTCCACGCGTGGCCCTGCTGCCGCACACGGCCCCCGGTGGGGGCTGGGTTCACATCCCTGGCGGAGACGAGAACCCCGTGCGGTCATGAGGGACAACGATTCTCCTGACGAGGAGTCACGCCGTGCGGTCCATGGCGAACGGGTGAAGCGGCTATGATGTCGCCCATGTTCACGACGGCGTACGAGTTTAGCTATGGCACCGGAGGCTCCGGCTGCCATGGTGACGCCGTCTGAGAAACGGACGACAGTTCTTCACCGAGCGCCCCGGGCCCACTGGCCCGGGGCGCTCTGCGTCTCCCCGGCGCCGGCGGGCCCCGAGCCGCCGCCACCGCAGAGGAGACACCCCATGGACAGCACCGTCGACAGCACGCTCACCCCCGCCCGGGCCGCCCGGGTCATCGCCGAGGCCCGCGGCCGGATCGACGACCTCGACGGCCGGATCGTCGCCCTGGTCCAGGAGCGGATGGCGGTCTCGGCCGAGGTGCAGGCCGCGCGGATCGCCACCGGCGGCCCCCGTCTCGCCCTGTCCCGCGAGCTGGAGATCCTGGCCCGCTACCGGGCCGCGCTCGGCCCGCAGGGCACCGAGGTGGCCATGCAGCTGCTGGAGCTCTGCCGCGGCCGGGCCTGAGCGGCGCGGGAGGGCGGGGCGGGCGACGGTAGGATGGGGGTCCGCTCCCATTGCACTGCCGGAAGGCCGCCCCGTGCCCACAGCGACCCCCGACCACCGCGAGTCGACAGGCAACACCGTCCTCGTCGTCGACTTCGGCGCCCAGTACGCCCAGCTCATCGCGCGCCGGGTCCGTGAGGCCCGGGTCTACAGCGAGATCGTCCCCTCCACCATGCCGGTGGCCGAGATGCTGGCGAAGCAGCCCGCGGCGATCATCCTCTCCGGCGGGCCCTCCTCGGTCTACGCCGAGGACGCGCCCTCGCTGGACCGCGCGATCTTCGAGGCCGGGGTGCCGGTCTTCGGCATGTGCTACGGCTTCCAGCTGATGGCGGTCGCCCTCGGCGGCACCGTCGACAACAGCGGCGCCCGCGAGTACGGCCGCACCCCGCTGGCGGTCAGCCGGCCGGGCTCGACCCTGTTCGAGGGCACCCCGGTCGAGCAGTCGGTGTGGATGTCGCACGGCGACGCCTGCTCCGCCGCGCCTCCCGGGTTCACCGTCACCGCCTCCACCGACGTGGTCCCGGTCGCCGCGTTCGAGGACGACGCCCGCAAGCTCTACGGCGTCCAGTACCACCCCGAGGTGCTGCACTCCACCCACGGCCAGCAGATCCTGGAGCACTTCCTCTACCGCGGCGCGGGCATCGCCCCGGACTGGACCACGGTCAATGTGGTGGACGAGCAGGTCGCGCTGATCCGGGCCCAGGTCGGCGACAAGCGCGCCATCTGCGGGCTCTCCGGCGGGGTGGACTCCGCGGTCGCCGCCGCGCTGGTGCAGAAGGCCATCGGCAACCAGCTGACCTGCGTGTACGTCGACCACGGGCTGATGCGCAAGGGCGAGTCCGAGCAGGTCGAGAAGGACTTCGTGGCCGCCACCGGCGTCCAGCTGAAGGTGGTCGACGCCGAGCAGCGCTTCCTGACCGCGCTGGCCGGGGTCTCCGACCCGGAGCAGAAGCGCAAGATCATCGGCCGGGAGTTCATCCGGGTCTTCGAGCAGGCCGCCGCCGAGATCGTGGCTGAGGCGGGCGCCTCCGGCGAGTCGGTGGAGTTCCTGGTCCAGGGCACCCTCTACCCGGACGTGGTCGAGTCCGGCGGCGGCACCGGCACCGCCAACATCAAGTCCCACCACAATGTCGGCGGCCTGCCCGAGGACCTGCAGTTCGCGCTGGTGGAACCGCTGCGCAAGCTGTTCAAGGACGAGGTCCGGATGGTCGGCGCCGAGCTCGGCCTGCCCGAGGAGATCGTCCAGCGGCAGCCCTTCCCCGGCCCCGGCCTGGGTATCCGGATCGTCGGCGAGGTCACCAAGGAGCGGCTCGACCTGCTCCGCGAGGCCGACGCCATCGCCCGCGCCGAGCTGACCGCGGCCGGCCTGGACCGCTCGATCTGGCAGTGCCCGGTGGTGCTGCTCGCGGACGTCCGCAGCGTCGGCGTCCAGGGCGACGGCCGCACCTACGGCCACCCGATCGTGCTGCGCCCGGTCTCCTCCGAGGACGCGATGACCGCGGACTGGTCCCGGGTCCCCTACGAGGTGCTGGCGAAGATCTCCACCCGGATCACCAACGAGGTCCCCGACGTCAACCGGGTGGTCCTGGACGTCACCAGCAAGCCCCCGGGCACCATCGAGTGGGAGTAGCCCGCTCGAACACACCGTCAACCGTGCCGCCACTCGACCTTCCTTCGAGTGGCGGCACGGCTGTTTCGGGGCATCTACGCTGGGGGATCGACAAGGATTCCAGCCATGGGAGGAAACCTGATGACTGCCGAGCCGACCACCGAGGCTGAACAGCGGTCTGTCCCGGGCTGGATGATCCCGCCACCGGACGGCTTCACCGCAGAAGAGTTCCTGGCTATGAAAGGCCTCCCGCCGCACACCGAGCTGATCGACGGGAGCCTGGTCCTTGTGAGCGCGCAGCGGAGTTTCCACAGCCGGGCGGTTGACCTCCTGGCGTCGGCACTGCGCCGCACCGTACCGGCTGACCTGCTGGTACGGCGGGAGATGGCGGTTGTCCTCGACGCCAGGCAGTGCCCCGAGCCGGATGTGTGCGTGATCCGGGCCGAGGCGGAGACCAGCGATGTCCAGACCTCGTACCAGGCCGCCGATGTGGTGCTCGTGATCGAGGTGGTCTCACCGGAGTCCGAGCTCCGCGACCGGGAACGCAAGCCCCAGCTCTACGCCAAAGCCGGAATCGTGTACTTCTGGCGGGTCGAGCGGGCCGTGGACGGAATGCCGGTGGTCTACCTGTTCGAACTCGATCCCGCTACCGGGGCCTATGCGTCGGCCGGCGTGGTCCATGACCGGCTGAAGCTCAACCTGCCATTTGTCATCGACATCGACCTCTCCGAGATCAAGCGTTTGTAGCCCTGGGGCCCTGGTCATCTCGGCTACCCGGGGGTAGCTTCCCTCGCGAGGATTCCATCCCCGCGAGGAGAGCCCCCATGACCAACCCGCCCCCTTCCCCGGTACCCGTGGACCAGTTGCAGTTCGCGCTGCCCCAGAAGTTCGAGACGGTCGAGGAGGAGCGGCGGCACCGCAAGGAGCGGTTGGTCGTGGCGCTGCGGCTGTTCGGCAAGTTCGGGTTCGAGGAGGGGGTCGCCGGGCACATCACCGCGCGCGACCCGGAGTGGACCGACCACTTCTGGGTGAACCCGTTCGCCATGTCCTTCAAGCAGATCACGGTCGACGACCTGATCCTGGTGAACCACGAGGGCCAGGTGGTGCAGGGGCGGCACCACGTCAACGCCGCCGCGTTCGCGATCCACTCGCAGGTGCACGCCGCCCGTCCGGACGTGGTCGCCGCCGCGCACAGCCACTCCCTCTACGGGAAGACCCTGTCCTCGCTGGGTGAACTGCTGGAGCCGCTGACCCAGGACGTCTGCGCCTTCTACGAGAGCCACGCGCTGTTCGACGACTACACCGGCGTGGTGCTGGACCAGGAGGAGGGGCGCCGGATAGCCGCGACCCTGGGCGGCCACAAGGCCGTCATCCTGCGCAACCACGGGCTGCTCACCGTCGGCGACTCGGTGGACGCCGCCGCCTGGTGGTTCATCACCATGGAGCGGTCCTGCCAGGTCCAGTTGATGGCGAAGGCGGCCGGCAAGCCGGTGCACGTGGACCACGACAGCGCGGTGCTGACCCGGGACCAGCTCGGCAACGACCTGGTGGCCTGGATCAACTACCAGCCGCTGGCCGCCGGGCACGCGGACGCGTACCAGGGCGCCCTGTAGCAGACCCGTGAACCTCACGTCCGCCGACCGCGTAGTCAGGGTTGGCCGCACGGTCGTGCGGTCGGCGGACGGAAAGGCGGCGGACATGGCCGAGCACAGCACGGTGACCGGGCCACGGGAGCGGATGGCGCAGTTCGCGCTGCTGCCGTTGCGGCTCTTCCTGGGCGTGACCTTCATCTACGCGGGTCTGGACAAGCTCACCGACTCGCACTACCTGGGCGGGCCGGGCGATCCGCTGTCGTTCGCCTCGATGACCCAGGGGGTCAAGGCCGGAAGCCCGATCGCACCGCTGCTCGACGTCGCCCTGAAGGCCCCCACCGCCTTCGCGATCGCCATCGCGGTCGGCGAGCTGGCGGTGGGCCTCGGCGCCCTGTTCGGGCTGCTGGGACGGGTCGCCGCGCTGGGCGGGGTGCTGCTCAACCTGAGCTTCTGGCTCACCGTGAGCTGGCAGGTGCACCCGTACTACCTCGGCAACGACCTGATCTACCTGATGGCCTGGACCCCGCTGCTGCTGGCCGGGATGCCGTACCTGTCGCTTGACGGGTGGCTGGCCTCCCGGCGGCGGTCCGGACGGCCGGGTCAGCGGCGGTCCTCGGGCGTGTCGGGGCCGCTGGATCCGGTGGAGCCGGTCGGGTCCTTCGGGTCCGCGGCCGGGTCGTCGAGCAGCCCCAGCGCCTCCAGGTCGGGCGACAGGCTGTCGTAGCGGGACAGCCCGACCGGGGCGCCGGCGCCCGCCGTCGGCTGCTCCGGCCACGCCGCGGGCGTGGTCGGCGCGGCCGGCTCCGGGGGCGCCGAGCGCTGGCCGGTCGCCATCCGGTGCACGGCGGCGGCGAGGCCGGCCACGCCCAGGGCCACCAGCAGCAGCGGGATCACCAGTCGGCCGTTGACACTCAGCCGGCCCGAGGCGTCCATCAGGTAGAGCACCGCGATGGCGACGAAGGTCAGTCCCGCGATCAGCGAGAACAGGTCGAGCTGATGGCGCTTCACTGGGTGACCTCCAGGTCTCCGGCCCCGACGCTCAGGTCCAGGTTGATCGTCCCGTACCGGGCGGCGCCCTCGGGGTTCAGCTCGGTCGACCGGTTCGCCGAGACCCCGCCGGAGTCGTCGTCCGTTCCGGGCAGGTGGATGCTGCCGAGGCCGACATGGGCGGTGATCTCCACCCGGCTCCCCGGCGGCAGCAGCACCAGCAGCTTGCCCACGCCCAGGTGGACGTCGGTGGTCACGGTCCGGCCCGGGGCCGCGGCGAGCCGGCTCAGGTCCAGCGTGGCCTGCCCGGTGCCCAGGTTGTAGTCGGGCTGCACCGAGGCGGCGGCGGTCGGCGTCCACACCCGGTGCTGGTACGAGGTGCTCAGCCGGGCCGGGCTCGCGCCCACCGCGGCGATGGCGAGGGTGAGCAGGGTGGCCCAGACCGCCAGGCTGCGACCGCGGCCCCAGCGGGCGCAGACGACCAGGCCGAGGCCCAGCACCAGCAGCGACGAGGCGAGCACGGTCAGCACGTCGATGCTGTGGTGGTCCCTGGCGGACAGCCACCAGACCGAGCCGCCGGTGATCAGGGCCAGGAAGAAGAAGGCCGAGCCGAGGAAGGAGCGCGAGCGCCGTTCGCGCGGGGGGAGCGGCGCGAAGGGCGGCGCGGGCGGCCCGGGGGGCGCCGGCGGGGGCTCCGGCGCCCAGGGCGGCGCGTCCGCGGGCGGGGTGTCCAGCGGCACGGTGTCCTCGGGCGCGTCCTTGGCCAGCGGGTCGGTCCGCTTCCACCAGGCCGGCGCGCCGGGCGGCACCGGGACGGTCGGCTGCTCCGGCGGGGCGCTCGGCGGCGTGGTCCGGAAGGTCACCCCGAAGATGGTGCCCTCGAAGCCGGAGGAGCCGGTCGGCTCGCCGTCCTCGCCGGGCGGGTCCCCGGGCAGCGGCTGCTGCAGTCGGCGCCGCGGGTGCTTCGCCGGGTCGTAGCGCAGCGCGGCGAACGCCAGCAGGGCGATCAGCAGCAGCGGGAAGATGTGCCCGGCGCTGCCCATGTAGGAGAAGAAGATGCCGGTGCCCAGCACCGTCACCAGCACCGCGCCCAGCGACTGGCCGTCCACCCGGCCGGAGAGCAGCCGCTGCAGCTCGTTCCGCCTGGTCCGCTCCACCGGGACGACCAGCCAGGCCAGACCGTAGATGAAGAGGCCGACCCCGCCGGAGAGGCAGAGCACCGCGATCACCACCCGGAACACCACCGGGTCGATGTCCAGGTGCCGTCCCAGGCCGCCGCAGACGCCGGCCACCACCCGGCGGTCGCGGCTGCGCTCCAGCGGGGGCCGGGCGGATCGGGGCCGGTTCCCCGGTTCTGGCACCGGCTGGGTGGGTGGCGCGTCTTCGGTCATGCCACCATCCTGAGGTCCGTTCGGCGCCGCGCCCATCCGTCATCCCCCTGGTCCGACCCTGAGATACCTCCCTAAGGGTGCCTCAGACGCGTCCGGACATGTGACGATCGAGGGGTGGCATCCACTGACTCCAGCATCGATCCCGATCCGGCCCTGCTCCACGAGCCCGGGCCCGAGCCGGTCCGCAAGCTCTACCGCATTCCGGACGGACGGATGCTCGGCGGTGTGGCGAACGGGCTGGCCGCGCATCTGGGGATCGGGACCTTCTGGGTGCGGGTGGCCTTTGTGGTGCTGCTGCTCGGCAACGGCCTGGGCGCGCTGCTGTACGCCGCGTTCTGGTTCGCCGTGCCGATGGGCCTGCGGGCCGGAGCGGCCCCGGTCACCACCTGGCAGGCCGGCAACGTCGGCCCGTACTCGCTGGTCAAGAAGCCGCGCGGGCTGCGCCGGGTGCGGGAGCTGCTGCAGCAGACGCTGCAGGGCGAGCCGCTGCCCAGCGCGGATCCCGGCGCGGCGTCCGGTGCGGCGTCCGGTGCGGCCTCCGGCGCGTCCGCCCCGGGCGCGGGGGACGGCGAGGACCACCGGGGGCCGCTGCTGGCGCTGATCGCGGTGGTCGCCGGGCTGCTGGTGTTCCTCAACATCGTCACCAAGCAGGCCACCTCCCCGTACGTCTGGCCGATACTGGTCACCGGGCTCGGCGTGGCCATGGTCTGGCGGCAGGCGGACGACGCCCGCTGGGCGCGCTGGTTCTCGCTCGGCGAGAGCAAGCGCGGCACCGCCGCGCTGCGGATGGGCGCCGGGGTGCTGCTGGTCGGCGCGGGGGTGACCGGCTTCCTGTTCGTCTCCGGCTCGCTGGCCGACTTCGCCAAGGTCGCCCAGGCGGTGCTGGCCGTCTTCGCCGGGGCGCTGCTGCTCGGTGGGCCCTACCTGCTGCGGCTGTGGCAGGACCTCAGCACCGAGCGCGGTGAGCGGATCCGGGCCCAGGAGCGGGCCGAGGTCGCCGCCCACATCCATGACTCGGTGCTGCACACGCTCACCCTGATCCTGCGCAACGCCGAGGACCCCAAGGAGGTGTCCCGGCTGGCCCGGGCCCAGGAGCGGGACCTGCGCCAGTGGCTCTACCGCCCGACCGGCCCGGACGCGGCGGACGACACCCCGGACACCCTGGCCGAGTGCGCCCGCAAGGTCGCCGCCGAGGTGGAGGACCTGCACGGGGTCCCGGTGGAGGTGATCTGCGTCGGCGACTGCCCGATGGACGACAAACTGGTGGTCACCCTGCAGGCCGCCAGGGAGGCGCTGGTCAACGCGGCCAAGTACGGTGGCGGCGAGCCGGTCTCGATGTACGCCGAGGTCGAGGGCAGCACCGTCTGGGTGTTCGTCCGCGACCGCGGCCCCGGCTTCGACCTGGACTCGGTGCCCGAGGACAGGATGGGCGTGCGCGGGTCGATCATCGGCCGGATGCAGCGCAACGGCGGGCACGCGCGGGTACGTCCGGCACCTGCCGGGGGCACCGAGGTCGAGCTGGAGATGGAGAGGGCGAGCGGATGACGACGGGCGGGGACGAGATGGCTGCCGACCAGGGGGCGGTCGGGCGCAGGGCCAGGGTGGTGCTGGTGGACGACCACCGGATGTTCCGGACCGGGGTCCGCGCCGAGATCGGCCGGACCGAGAGCACCGGCGTGGACGTGGTCGGCGAGGCCGCGGACGTGGAGCAGGCGGTGGCGATCGTCACCGCGACCCGGCCGGACGTGGTGCTGCTGGACGTGCACCTGCCCGGCGGCGGCGGGGTCGAGGTGCTGCGCCGCTGCGCCTCGCTGATGGCCGGGGGCACCGCCCCGGCCACCTCCACCGAGGGCGCGGGGGCGGTGCGGTTCCTGGCGCTCTCGGTCTCCGACGCGGCCGAGGACGTGATCGGGGTGATCCGCGGCGGGGCCCGCGGCTACGTCACCAAGACCATCACCGGCGCCGACCTGGTCGACGCGATCTTCCAGGTCGCCGACGGCGACGCGGTGTTCTCGCCGCGGCTGGCCGGCTTCGTACTGGACGCCTTCGCGGCCACCGACACCCCGCCGGTGGACGAGGACCTGGACCGGCTCACCCAGCGCGAGCGCGAGGTGCTGCGGCTGATCGCCCGCGGCTACGCGTACAAGGAGATCGCCAAGCAGCTGTTCATTTCGGTGAAGACGGTGGAGAGCCATGTGTCCGCGGTGCTGCGCAAGCTGCAGCTGAGCAACCGTCATGAGCTGACCCGCTGGGCCACCGCCCGGCGGCTGGTCTGAGGCCCCTGGCGATCTGACGCGCGGTCAGGCCGGGCGTACCGCGCCGGAGATCGGCATCTCGCCGACCGGCGCGTACTCCACCGCGGCGCCCGGGTGCGGGGCGTGGATGATCCGGCCGCCGCCGACGTAGATCGCCACATGGGTGATCCCGGAGTAGTAGAACACCAGGTCGCCCGGCCGCAGTTGGCCGGTGGAGACCCGCTTGCCGGCGTTGATCTGCTGGTAGGTGGTCCGCGGCAGGGAGACCCCGGCGGCCCGCCAGGCGGCCTGGGTCAGCCCGGAGCAGTCGAAGGAGCCGGGGCCGGTCGCGCCCCAGACATAGGGCTTGCCGAGCTGCGCCCGGGCGAAGGCGACGGCCGCAGCGGCCCGGCCGGACACCGGGACTTCGGTGTGGGGCGCGCTGGTGGGCCCGGCAGGAGCGGCGGCGGATGGCCTGGGCGTTTTCGCGGCCGTCGCGCGCGACTCGGCCTGCTGGACGGCGGCGCGCTGGGCCGCGTCCAGGGAGTCCAGCAGCCGCTGGGCGGCGGCGAGCCTGCTGGTGATCGTGGTGCGGGCGGCGGAGATCCGCCGCTGCTGCGCCTGGAGCGTGCTCAGCCGGGCGGCGACGGCGGCCTGCTGCTGCCGGCAGCTGCGCTGCTGGGCCGCGTACTGGTCCAGGACCCGCTGCTGGGCCGAGGAGACCTGGCTGAGCGATCCGGCCAGCTGCAGGTAGTCGTCCGGGTGCGCGGTGGTCAGCAGCCGCAGCGTGGGGTCCATGCCGCCGTCGCGGTACTGGGCGGCGGCCATCGAGCCGAGCCGGGTGCGCAGGCCGTTCATCGCGGCCTCGGTCCTGGCCGCCTGCTGCTGCAGCTGGGCGGCCTGGCGCTGCAGTTCGGCGGCCCGGGCGACCGCGCCGTCGTACTCCTGGGTGGCGGCCTCGGCCTGCTGGTAGAGGGTGTCCAACCGGGCCTTGGCCTGGTCGGCGGTGAGCCGGGGGTCCGCGTGCCCCGGCGGAGCGAGCACGGTCACCGAGGCGGCTGCCGCGGTGACCAGGGTGAGCGCGGTACGGATGCCGGCCGGGGCAGGCAGGGCGGCACGGGGTTTTCGGTGGGACGCCATGGGCCGGGACGCTAGTCGGGTCGGTCGGGGGTCCGCCGGGCAGAGTTCGAGGTTGACCTGTTCTGCCGGAACCGATCGTTCCGATTCGCCTTTTGCTGTCTTTTGCTGGCCCTCTTCTGGCATCCGATGATCAGAATGCCGATCAGTGGCTCAGATACTCCGGCGGGACCGCGTCGGTCAGCCAGACCCCGTTGGCGCTGACCCGGAACCGGTGGCCGTCGGCGGCCATCCTGGCGGCGTCCACGGTCAGCACCACCGGTCGGCCCCGGCGGGCGCCGACCCTGGTCGCGGTTTCGGGGTCGGGGGAGAGATGGACCTCATGGCGGTTCATCGGTCGCAGCCCCTCGCGCCGGATCTGGTCCAGGGCGCCGGGGTGGGTGCCGTGGAACAGCCGCGCGGGCGGCTCCGAGTCGGTGTAGCCGAGGTCGACGTCGACGCTGTGGCCCTGGCTGGCCCGGATCCGGGTGCCGCTGTCGTCGAAGGCGAAGCGCTGCTTGTCGTTCTCGGCCACCACCTCGTCCAGCTCGGCCCGGCTCAGCCGGCGGCCGTGCGCCGCCAGCGCGGCCAGCAGGACGGAGACGTCGACCCAGCCTGCCGGGTCCAGGGTGACCCCGATCGAGCCGGGGTTGTGGCGCAGCACAAGGGAGAGATGTCTGGAGGTTTTCACCAGCCGCTTCGTACGGCCGGGGTCGTCGGTTTCGGACATACCCGTGACGATAGCGACGGCGATTTCGGGCGTCTCCTGGTTTTGCGGAGGGCTGTCGGTGCGGCGGCCTAGACTCGTGTCCGATGAGCAGCCTCTTTGACGACATCCCCCTTCCCGGGCTCGACAGCGCCTCCGCCGAGCCCGGGCCGCCCGACGACGCCCCGTACGAGGAGGAGATCCCCGCGGACCTCTTCGCGGGCAGCTTCGACGCGCTTCCGCCGCCCCGTGACGCCCACTACCGCAACGGTGCGCCGCGCCCGGTCATCGACGCCGAGGCGCTGCTGGAGGGGATGAACCCGGAGCAGCGCGAGGCCGTGGTGCACGCCGGGTCGCCGCTGCTCATCGTGGCCGGCGCGGGTTCGGGCAAGACCCGGGTGCTGACCCACCGGATCGCCTACCTGCTCGGCGCGCGGGGGGTGCAGCCGGGGGAGATCCTGGCGATCACCTTCACCAACAAGGCCGCCGGCGAGATGCGCGAGCGGGTCGAGGACCTGGTCGGACCGCGCGCCAAGGCGATGTGGGTGTCCACCTTCCACAGCGCCTGTGTGCGGATCCTGCGGCGGGAGAGCAAGCGGCTCGGCTTCACCTCCAGCTTCTCGATCTACGACTCGGCCGACTCGCAGCGGCTGATGGCGCTCTGCTGCCGGGATCTGGACCTGGACCCCAAGCAGTTCCCGCCGAAGTCCTTCACCTCGAAGATCTCCAACCTCAAGAACGAGCTGGTCGACGAGGAGACCTTCGCCGCGAAGGCGGAGAACCCGATGGAGCGCAAGCTCGCCGACGCCTACGCGCTCTACCAGCGCCGGCTGCGCGAGGCCAACGCGCTCGACTTCGACGACATCATCATGACCACGGTGCACCTGCTGCAGGCGTTCCCGGACGTGGCCGAGTACTACCGCCGCCGCTTCCGGCACATCCTGGTGGACGAGTACCAGGACACCAACCACGCCCAGTACATGCTGGTCAGGGAGCTGAGCGGGGGCGCCGCCGGCTCCGCGCCGAAGATGACCGCGGACGGGGAGTTCGTCAACCCGGCCGCGGCCGGCCTCGCCACCGTGCCCCCGGCGGAGCTGTGCGTGGTGGGTGACGCGGACCAGTCGATCTACGCCTTCCGCGGCGCGACCATCCGCAACATCCTCGACTTCGAGGAGGACTACCCGAGCGCGACCACGATCCTGCTGGAGCAGAACTACCGCTCCACCCAGACCATCCTGAGCGCCGCCAACTCGGTGATCGAGCGCAATACCAACCGCCGGGCCAAGAACCTCTGGACGGCAGGCGCCGACGGCGACCTGATCACCGCCTATGTCGCCGACGACGAGCACGGCGAGGCCCAGTTCGTGGCCGACGAGGTGGACCGGCTCACCGACGCCGGCCAGGCCCGTCCCGGCGATGTCGCGGTGTTCTACCGGACCAACGCCCAGTCCCGGGTGTTCGAGGAGGTGTTCATCCGCACCGGCCTGCCCTACAAGGTGGTGGGCGGGGTGCGCTTCTACGAGCGCAAGGAGGTTAGGGACGTCCTGGCCTACCTGCGGATACTGGCCAACCCGGAGGACACGGTGCCGCTGCGCCGGATCCTCAACGTGCCCAAGCGCGGCATCGGCGACCGGGCCGAGGCGATGATCGACGCCCTGGCGCAGCGCGAGCGGATCTCCTTCGCCCAGGCGCTCCGGCGCGCGGACGAGGCGTACGGGATGGCCGCGCGCTCGCTCAATGCGGTGAAGAAGTTCAACGAGCTGCTGGTGAAGCTGGGCAGCGTGGTCGACTCGGGTGCGGGCCCGGCCGCGGTGCTGGAGGCCGTGCTCACCGAGACCGGCTACCTGGCCGAACTGCAGGCGTCGACCGACCCGCAGGACGAGACCCGGGTCGAGAACCTGCAGGAACTCGCGGCGGTGGCGCTGGAGTTCGAGCAGGAGGAGGTCGCCGCCGCCGGCGCGGCCGACCCCGCGGACCCCGAGGCGGAGCCCGCGGAGCCGGTGGCCACCGGCCTGGCCGGATTCCTGGAGCGGGTCGCCCTGGTCGCGGACAGCGATCAGATCCCCGATGACGAGGACGGCGAGAGCAAGGGCGTGGTCACGCTGATGACCCTGCACACCGCCAAGGGGCTGGAGTTCCCGGTGGTGTTCCTGACCGGTATGGAGGACGGCGTCTTCCCGCACATGCGGACCTTCGGCCAGGCCAAGGAGCTGGAGGAGGAGCGCCGGCTCGCCTACGTCGGCCTGACCCGGGCCCGCGAGCGGCTGTACCTGTCCCGGGCGGTGCTGCGCAGCGCCTGGGGCCAGCCCTCGTACAACCCGGCGTCGCGCTTCCTGGAGGAGATCCCGGCGGCCCTGGTCAACGAGAAGCGGACGGCCGCCGCTGCCGCGCCCTCGGCCCGGGGCGGCTTCGGCGGGAGCTCGGCGGCGGGTGCCGGCAAGCGCACGGCTCCGGCGGGCTGGGGCAAGAGCGCCGGGCGGCTGAAGGAGCGGCCGACCATCTCGCTGGCCGTCGGCGACCGGGTCACCCACGACCGCTTCGGCCTCGGCACGGTCGTGGCCGTCGGCGGTCCGGCGGACGACGCCAAGGCGACGATCGACTTCGGCGCGGAGGGGACCAAGCAGCTGCTGCTGCGCTACGCACCGGTGGAGAAGCTCTGATGGTGCCGACGGCGCTGACGGCCTGACGGGCGGTCAGCGCGGGTCGAGGCCGTGCGAGAGCAGCCACGGCAGCGGGTCGATCGCCACGCCGCCGTTGGGGTGCACCTCGAAGTGCATGTGCGGTCCGGTGGAGTTGCCGGTGTCGCCGGAGTAGGCGACCACGTCTCCGGCCTTCACCGAACCGCTGCGTTTCTTGTAGGCGCTGAGGTGGCAGTACCAGGTCTGGGTGCCGTCCGGGGCGGTCAGTATCAGCATGTTGCCGTAGTAGGCGTTCCACTTGGTGCTGATCGTGCCGTCGGTGACGGCGTGCACCTGGGTGCCGGTGCTGACCGGGAAGTCGATCCCGGTGTGCAGCGACATCCAGTGCGTGCCGGCCTGCCCGTAGAGGGCGCTGAGGCCGACGTGCGCGGTGATCGGCATGACATAGCGGGGGGCCTCGGCGGCGGCCTTCTTGGCGGCGGCGGTACGCAGCGTCAGCGCCTGGCGGGCCTGGTCCCTGCTGACCTGTTCGGCCGAGGCCTTGGCCTGCTCGGCGGCCTCGGCCTGGGCCTTCTTGTCGTCCGCGGTGAGCGGCTTGCTGGCGTCGTTCGCGGCGACCGCGTGGCTGGTCATCCCGGGGGCGAGGGTCGCGGCGGCGGCGCCGGCCATGCCCAGCACGGCGACCGAGGGGACGGCGATGGTCAGCACGGCGGAACGGCGGCGCTTGGTCCTGCCCCTGGCCGCGCGGGCCGCGGCGCGGCCCCCGGTGACCACGACGGCGGCGGGTGCCGGTTCCGGCAGGGGCTCCGGCTCGGGCTCGTACGCCAACTCCGCTTCCGGCTCCGGATCCAGCCCCGGAGAGAGGTACTCGAACTCCTGCTCGTAGGCCGCCAGGGGTTCGGTCACATACGTCTGGGTCTGGGTCTGAGCCTGGTACGGGTCGTAGGAGTAGTACTCCTGGGTGGGGTAGTAGTACTGCGGCTCCGGGGCCGGCATCGTCGCCCACTGCTGGGCCATCGGGTCCTGGTGGACCGGATAGGCGGCGTAGTAGGTCGTGTCCTGCTCCGGGTAGTAGGGCTGCGCAGGCGTCGGCGCCGCGTACCCGTACCAGCCGGTCTCGGTCTCCACCACGAAAGTCCCAATCCGCAACCCAATGGAAAGTGACCGCGACTGTATCCCCCGTATCGGACCGGCCACAATCTCCTGGGCGATCTATCCCTCTATGGAGGAATAAAGGCATTTGGCCGTGGATCCACCTATGCGCTCAGCCGGTCGGCGCCCGCGGCGGTCCGGGTCGGCGGCTGCGCGGTGGCGGCCTCGACCTCGGCCAGAACCCGGGGATGGACCGGCAGCGCGACATGGCCCGTGCCGGTGACCAGCACGTTCTCCGCCCAGAGGTCGGGGTGGCGCAGCTCGCCGAGACCGGGCGGAAGGATCAGCGCGTCATGGTCGCCGCGGAAGGCGAGGAACCGGGTACGGCAGTGCGGGGCGGGGGCGCGCAGCTCCTCGATCACGCTGCTGCCGGGTGCCAGCTGGGTCGCGATGGGCAGCGGGTGCAGCAGGTGCGCGCCGAGCGTCCCGCCGTGCGGGGTGCCCAGGGTGACCACGGTGTGCACCAGCTCGTCGCCGCCGAGCAGCTGCACGTAGTAGCGGGCGATCAGGCCGCCGAGGCTGTGCCCGACCACCGCCACCTGCTCGCCCCCGTACACCTCGCGGGTGTGCAGGACGTGCCGGCCGAGGAGTTCGGCGGCGCTGCGCACGTCGACGGTGAGCAGGTTGTAGTTGAGCGCGTGCACGTGCTCCCGGCCGTGGGCGTGCAGCGAGCGGCGCATCCGGGTGAACACGGCCTGGTTGTCGAACAGCCCGTGCAGCAGCAGCACCGGGCGGTGCGTGTCGTGGGCGCAGTCGGGGGGCGGCAGCGGCCAGGATTCGCCGGGTATCCCGGACGGGTAGCGGAGCAGGTGCTCGGCGAGCGCCGCGGTCTCCTGGGTGACGGCTCGTACGGTCGTCGCTGCACGACGGAACAGACTGCTCACGCGGGCCTCCGCTGTGATTCTCCCCTCGCTCGGGACAGTGAAAACGGTGCGGGGACCGCATCGGCGCTAACGTTCGTTAACATCAGCGGGACCGGGATGTGGCTGGCACATCATGAGGAGGCAGCGATGGGCGTGTCCGG
Organism: Streptacidiphilus alkalitolerans; assembly: GCF_042511045.1. Lineage (NCBI taxonomy): Bacteria > Bacillati > Actinomycetota > Actinomycetes > Kitasatosporales > Streptomycetaceae > Streptacidiphilus > Streptacidiphilus alkalitolerans. Next base: position 82,784 of record NZ_JBHEZX010000003.1, on the reverse strand, counting down.
ACCTATCCGTGTGGTGGTGGCCAAGCCGGGACTCGACGGCCACGACCGCGGCGCGAAGGTGATCGCCCGCGCGCTGCGCGACGCCGGCATGGAGGTCGTCTACACCGGGCTGCACCAGACGCCCGAGCAGATCGTCGACACGGCGATTCAGGAGGACGCCGACGGCATCGGCCTGTCCATCCTCTCCGGCGCGCACATGACGCTCTGCGGCAAGGTGGTGCAGCTGCTCAAGGAACGGGACGCGGCGGACATCACCGTCTTCTGCGGCGGCATCATCCCCGACGACGACCTCCCGCTGCTGAAGGAACTCGGCATCGACGGCGTCTTCACCCCTGGCGCGACCACCACCGACATCGTCAGCTGGGTGCAGAGCCACGTCCGGGCCGCGGCTTAGAGCCTTTCAACGGCGGCGGCCGGCTCCGCGAGCTCGGCGAGCATCGTGGCGCGCAGGCGCAGGGTCGCGGCGAGGCGGGTGAACATCTCGGCCCAGGCCGAGCCCGCGCCCGCGGCGAGGGCGTCCAGCGCGCCCGCCGACTCCGGCGCCAGCGCGCGCTCGGCCACGCCGAGCACCCCGCTGTGGCTCCACGGGTAGCCGCCCCCGTCGGCGACCCGGGCCAGCGCCCGCAGCACCGCGCGGCCCAGCGGCTCGGGCCAGGGGGCCGGGCAGGCGACCAGCAGTTGGAACGCCTCGCCCAGGCTGTGCGCGTCCAGGCTGTGCCGGTCCAGGTAGGCCGCGGTCCACTCGGCCCGCTCCAGCGGGGGCAGCACCCCGAGCAGCTTGGCCGCGCCGCCCGCGGCCTGGCCGGTCGCCGGGCCGCCGGCCAGCAGCGCCCGGGCCCAGCCGGTGTCGTTCTGCCGGACCGCGGCCCGGGACCAGGCCTCGCGCAGCTCGGCGGCCCAGGTGTCGGAGACCGGCAGGGCCAGCACCTCGGCCGGGGAGCCGAGATCCCGCTGCCAGGTCTCCAGCGGCGTCGCGGCCAGGATCTCGCCCAGCCAGAACGCCCGCTCGGAGCGCCCGGTGGGGGAGGTGGCGGGTATCCCGTCCCGCAGCATCGCGGCGTCGCAGGCGGTGGGCGGATGCACCGTCAGCCGGGGGCCGTCCGCGGTGTCGGTGAGCCGGACCGCGGCGCGGGCGCGTTCGGCCATCCGCCGGGCCAGCGCGGACCCGGGCAGCGTGGAGAGCAGTTCCGCGGCGGTCAGCCTGACGTTCTTGGAGCGGTCGCTGAGCACGGTCTCCAACCAGGGCTCGTCCTCCGCCGACAGCCGCTCCTGGAGCGCGTCCAGGAACAGCAGCCGGTCCTCGGCCCGCTCGGTGGACCAGCAGGAGCGCAGCAGCTCCCGCGCGGCGGCCGGGTCGCGGCGGCGCAGCCGGGTCAGATGGGTCACCCGCTCCGCGAACAGGCCCTCCTGCCACAGGCGTTCGTCGGCCTGGTCGGAGTCGCCGGGCAGCGGGGTGCGCAGCACGTAGCGCCAGTCCGGGTTGCGCTCGGCCAGCCAGCGGCCCAGCGGTCCGGCCAGCTGCGCCGCGTCGCCGCGCAGCTCGCTGCGGGCCCGGGCGGCGTCCAGCAGCGGCGGGACCAGCGCGGAGGGCACCCGGTAGCCGTGCCCGGCGGCGGCGGTCAGGTACTGCGGCAGCAGCTCGCTGATATTGGCCAGGCTGCCGGAACCGCCGGACGAGGCGTCAGGCCCCGGCAGCAGCATGGCGAGGCGGCGGGCGGCGGGCTCCGGCAGCGGCGGCCTGGGGTCCTCCGGGGCCGGGGCCACGGCCGCCGCCCCGGCAGGCCCGGCCCGCAGCCCGGAGCGCCGCTGGACGGCCTGCAGCGCCGCCTGGTCCAGCAGCTCTGGCGCGGTGGCGAGCGGACGCCGGTCGGTGCCGAGCAGCGCGGCGGTGACCAGGTCCGGCCAGGCCGCCGCGACGTCCTGGGCGCTCTGCTGTTCCTGAAGCCTCGTCATGCCGCCACTCCCAGGGTGCGGATTCTCGGGCCGTCCGGGTACCAGGCGGTGACCGGGGCGAACCCCCGGTGGCCGCACTCCCCGAACAGGGTGATCGGTCGGCCGCCGGACACCGCGGCGAGCCGCCACAGCGCGGCGTCCGGGGTGCCGCGGCGGTCGACGGGTATCGCGGTCGACAGCGGTCCCGAGTGGTCGGCCAGCTCCCAGCCGTGCGCGGTGGGGGAGGGCACCACCTGGTGCAGCGCCACCGGCCAGGACTCCAGCCAGGGGTCGTCCGCCAGCGCCTGCCCGTAGGCGTCGAGGGCGGCGTCCAGGGTGAGCCCGGCCGGGACCGCCTCGGCCGGCGGCGGCGGGACGGGCGCGCCGAAGCGGGTGCCGAGCACCGCGCGCAGCGGGCGGGCGCCGGGGTGGAAGGCCAGCTCGGCGTCCAGCAGCAGCCCGGTGGGCAGGGCGAGCTCCGGGGCGAGCCCGGGGCGGCCGAAGGACAGCAGCAGGGCGTCCTGGCCGGTCTCGCTGCCGCGCAGCCAGATCCGCCGGATGGGCACCCGCTCGTCGGCGCCGTCGCGGGCGCCGAGCACCAGCCAGCGGTCCCTGATCCGGGGGCCGCGCAGCAGCTCGGCGGCGTCCACGGTGAAGCCGACCCGGGCCCGTACGGTCGCGGCCAGCGGCTCGGGCAGGGCGTCCACCCGGCGGTAGCCGGTGGCGAGCAGGTGCAGCAGGCCGTACTCCTCCAGCAGCCGGGACGGCCAGCCGGGGCCGGAGGAGGGCACCGCGCCCAGCTCGCGGGCCCGCGAGGCCAGCCCCGGCGCCTGTGCGTCGACCATCCGGGCGGCGACATCGGCCCAGCCCGCGTAGCCCTGGGACGGGGCGTCGGCCAGGCCGCCGCGCAGCTGGTCGGCGAGCCGCGCCTCCAGCTCGGACGCGCCCGCCGCGACCCGGGCCGCCCGGCGCTCGCGGCGCCGCTCGGCGGCCAGCAGTGACGCCTCGTCAGGCGCGGCGGGGCCGGGGTCGGCCTCGCGCGCGGCCTTCTGCTCGGCCCGGTCCCGGCGTCCGCGGAGCCAGTCCGCGGCCCACTCCGGCGCGGGCGCCGGCTCGCCCGCGCCGGCGGACCAGCGCAGCAGCAGCGCCAGCGCGTGCTTGCAGGGGAACTTGTGGCTGGGGCAGCTGCACCGGTAGGCGGGCCCGGTGAGGTCCACCACGACCCGGTACGGGGTGCTCCCGCTGCCCCGGCACTCGCCCCACACGGCGGCGGAGGCCGAGGCCGTGTCGCAGCCCGTGCCGGACCAGGGCGCGGGCGCGCTGAGTTTGGTCGCCGCCTTGCGCGAGGGCGCGTCGGGGGCGAGTGAGAGAACGTGCTCGGGTGTCCAGCGATCCTCCATGGCAACGACGGTAGACGGCACCACTGACAATCCGTCCGGCGCGGTAAAACCCCAGCTGGGAGCCTCCCCTGTCGGATTGTCAGTGCCGGGGTGCAGAGTGGTTGGCAACCCGGATCGCCCTTTGAGGAGAGCCTTCATGCCTGCTGCCGCGGAAGCCCTTCGCCCGCATGCCGAGACCGCCTATGCCGACGAACTCGCCGCACTCTCCGCCGCCGACGACCGCCCGCGCCCGGCGCGCTGGCTGCTGTCCCCCTGGGCTGTCGCGACCTACCTGCTGGGCGGGGTGCTGCCGGACGGCACGGTGATCTCGCCCAAGTACGTGGGCCCGCGCCGGATCGTCGAGGTCGCCGTCACCACCCTGGCCACCGACCGGGCGCTGCTGCTGCTCGGCGTCCCCGGCACCGCCAAGACCTGGGTGTCCGAGCACCTCGCCGCCGCCGTCAGCGGTGACTCCACGCTGCTGGTCCAGGGCACGGCCGGCACGCCCGAGGAGGCGATCCGCTACGGCTGGAACTACGCCCGGCTGCTCGCCGAGGGCCCCAGCCGCGGCGCGCTGGTGCCCAGCCCGGTGATGCGGGCCATGGCCGAGGGGATGACCGCCCGGGTGGAGGAGCTGACCCGGATACCGGCCGACGTGCAGGACAGCCTGATCACCATCCTGTCCGAGAAGACCCTGCCGATCCCGGAGCTGGGGGAGGAGGTGCAGGCCGTCCGCGGCTTCAACCTGATCGCCACCGCCAACGACCGGGACCGGGGCGTCAACGAGCTGTCCAGCGCGCTGCGCCGGCGGTTCAACACCGTGGTGCTGCCGCTGCCCGCCTCGCTGGAGGAGGAGGTGGACATCGTCGCCCGCCGGGTCGGCGAGCTGGGCCGCTCGCTGGAGCTGCCCGAGGTCCCCAGCGGCTCGGCCGAGATCCGACGGGTCGTCACCGTGTTCCGCGAACTGCGGGACGGGGTCACCGCCGACGGCCGGACCAAGGTCAAGTCGCCCTCCGGCAGCCTCTCCACCGCCGAGGCCATCTCCGTGGTGACCAGCGGGCTCGCCCTGGCCGCGCACTTCGGCGACGGTGTGCTCCGGCCCGCCGACGTCGCCTCCGGGCTGCTCGGCGCGGTGGTCCGCGACCCGGCCGCGGACCGGCTGGTCTGGCAGGAGTACCTGGAGAGCGTGGTGCGCGAGCGCGACGACTGGAAGGACTTCTACCGCAGCTGCCGCGACGCCGCCGCCCGCTGAACCGGTCCGTCCAGAACTCGAAGGGGGTGTGATGGAACGTCAGACACCGGCGGTCGCGCTGCTGGGGGTACGGCACCACGGGCCGGGATCGGCCCGTGCGGTGGCCGCCGCGCTGGAGCAGTACCGGCCCGACATCGTGCTGATCGAGGGCCCCGCCGAGGCAGACCCGCTGCTGGGCCTGGCGGCCCGCAAGGAGATGGTGCCGCCGGTCGCGCTGCTGGCCCATGTGGTGGACGACCCGGCGCAGGCGGCGTTCTGGCCCTTCGCCGCGTTCTCGCCGGAGTGGGTGGCGCTGCGCCATGCGCTGGACCGGGAAGTGCCGGTGCGCTTCATCGACCTGCCGGCCGCGCACAGCTTCGCGCTGGCCGAGCCCGCCGCGGTCACCGGCGCGGTGGCCGCCGCACCGCTGGACCCGATCGCCGAGCTGGCCCGGCTGGCCGGCCACGACGACCCGGAGCAGTGGTGGGACGACGCGGTGGAGCACCGGCTGCCCGAGGGCGGCGGGGACGCCCTGGCGCCGTTCCGCACCATCGCCGAGGCGATGGCGGAACTGCGTCCGCTCGGCGCACAGCGGGAGCGGCCTTCGGACCTGCTGCGCGAGGCGTTCATGCGGAGGCAACTGCGGGCCGCCCAGCGGGCCGGGCACCGGCGGATTGCCGTGGTCTGCGGCGCCTGGCACGTCCCCGCGCTGGCCGCGAAGCTGCCGGTGGCCGCGGACAACGCGCTGCTCAAGGGCCTGCCCAAGGTGAAGGTCGAGATGACCTGGGTGCCCTGGACCCATCGCCGGCTCTCCCAGTCCACCGGCTACGGCGCGGGCATCGCCTCGCCCGGCTGGTACCAGCACCTCTTCTCCTCGCCCGAGCAGACCGTGGTCCGCTGGATGACCCGGGTCGCCGCGCTGCTGCGGGAGGAGGACCACTCGGTCTCCTCGGCGCATGTCATCGAGGCGGTCCGGCTGGCCGGCACGCTGGCCGCGATGCGCGGCCGTCCGCTGCCCGGCCTGGCCGAGACCACCGACGCGGTACGGGCGGTGATGTGCGAGGGCTCGGACGTCCCGCTGGCCCTGATCGAGGACCGGATGGTGGTCGGCGACTGTCTCGGCGAGGTCCCGGACGAGGCCCCGGCGGTGCCGCTGCAACGGGATCTGACCCGGCTTCAGCGGAGCCTGCGGCTGAAGCCGGAACCGGTCGAGCGTGAACTCGACCTCGACCTGCGCGAGGACACCGGCGCCGCCCGCAGCCGGCTGCTGCACCGGCTCACCCTGCTGGGCATCCACTGGGGCCACGCCGCCGCCCCGCGGACCGGCAGCACCGGCACCTTCCGGGAGAGCTGGCGGCTCCGCTGGGAGCCGGAGTTGGCGGTGAGCATCGCCGAGGCCGGCATCTGGGGCACCACCGTGGAGTCCGCGGCGACCAACCGGGCCAGGGACCGGGCCGCCCACGCCGGGTCGCTGGGGGAGGTCACCGCGCTGGCCGAGGTGTGCCTGCTGGCCGATCTGGCGGACGCCCTGCCGGTGGTGCTCAAGGCGCTGGCCGACCGGGCCGCGCTGGACGCCGACGTGGCGCATCTGGCCGAGGCCCTGCCGGCGCTGGTCCGCTCGCTCCGCTACGGCGATGTGCGCGGCACCGACGCCACCGCGCTGCGCGAACTGGCCGAGGGCCTCGCGGTCAGGATCTGCATCGGCCTGCCCTCCGCCTGCGGCAGCCTGGACACCGAGGGCGCCGGCGCGATGGCCGCCCACCTGGGCGCCACCCACACCGCGGTGACCCTGCTCTGCGCCGCCGGGCCCGAAGGCGCCGGGCCGGAAGGCGCCGGCGGCGCCGGGATACGGGAGCGCTGGGGCGCGACGCTGCGCACCCTCGCCCGGCGGGACACCGTGCCCGGGCTGCTGCGCGGACGCGCCGTCCGGCTGCTGCTGGACGACAGCCAGTGGGACGCCGACGAGGCGGCCCGGGAGATGGGCCTCGCCCTCTCGGCCGCGACGCCCCCGGCCGAGGCCGCGGGCTGGATCGAGGGTTTCCTGGCCGGCGGCGGCATGCTGCTGGTCCACGACGCCCAACTGCTCGGGCTGGTCGACGACTGGCTCGGCTCGGTCCCCGAGGAGGTCTTCCCCGACGTGCTGCCGCTGCTGCGGCGCACCTTCTCCGGCTTCGAGGCGGGTGTGCGGCGCACCATCGGCGAGCGGGTCCGCAGCGGCAGCACCGCGGGCGGCGGCGCTGCCACCGGGGCGTCCGACCGCCCCGGCTTCGCCGCCGCGCTGGACCCGGACCGCGCCGCCGCCGCCCGTACCACCGCCGCCCTGCTGCTCGGACTGACGGAGGCTCAGCCATGACCCCCACCACACCCCCGCCGGCCCGGGGCGGCGCGCAGGACGCCGCCGAGGCCCGGCTGCGCCGCTGGCGGATGGTGCTCGGCGGCGAGGCGGACGGCACCGGCTGCAAGCTCGCCGGACGCGACGCCGCGATGGACCGGGCGCTCTCCGCCCTCTACCGGGGCGACTCCGGCGGCGCGGTCGACCGCGGCGGCCCGCGGCAGGCGGGCCTCGGCGGCTCCGCGCCGCAGGTCGCCCGCTGGCTCGGCGACATCCGCGAGTACTTCCCGACCAGCGTGGTGCAGCTGATGCAGCAGGACGCCATCGAACGGCTGGGCCTGGCCCAGCTGCTGATGGAGCCGGAGATGCTGGCGGCGGTCGAGCCGGACGTGCACCTGGTCGGGACGCTGATCTCGCTGGGCCGGGCGCTGCCGGAGACCACCAGGGAGACCGCCCGCGCCGTGGTCCGCAAGGTCGTCGAGGACCTGGAGCGCCGGATCGCCACCAGGACCCGCTCGGTCCTCGGCGGCGCGCTGGACCGCAGCGCCCGGGTCAACCGGCCCCGGCACCGGGACATCGACTGGAACCGCACCATCCGCGCCAATCTCCGCAACTACGTCGAGCCCACCGGGGAGCGGACCGCGGGCAGCGTCGTGCCGGAGCGGCTGATCGGCTACGCGCGGGCCGGAAACGCGGTGAAGAAGGAGGTGATCCTGTGCGTGGACCAGTCGGGGTCGATGGCGGCCTCGGTGGTGCACTCCTCGGTCTTCGGCGCGGTCCTCGCCTCGATGCACTCGCTGAGCACCCGGCTGGTGGTCTTCGACACCTCGGTGGTGGACCTCACCGAGGAGCTGACCGACCCGGTGGACGTGCTGTTCGGGGTCCAGCTCGGCGGCGGCACCGACATCAACCGGGCGCTGGCGTACTGCCAGTCCAGGATCACCCGGCCGGCCGACACCATCGTGGTGCTGATCAGCGACCTCTACGAGGGCGGCATCCGGGCGGAGATGCTCAAGCGGGTGGCCGCGATGAAGGCGTCCGGGGTGCAGTTCATCGCCCTGCTCGCGCTCTCCGACGACGGTGCGCCCGCCTACGACCGCTCGCACGCGGCGGCGCTGGCCGAGCTGGGGGCCCCGGCCTTCGCCTGCACCCCCGACCTCTTCCCCGAGGTGATGGCCGCCGCCATCCAGAAGCTGCCGCTGCCGATACCGGAGCCGTGAGCAGCAGGCTTCAGAGGTCTGACCGGTCCGGCGGGAGCTTGAGCGCGGCCCAGACCGTCTTGCCGCCGGCCCCCGGCTTGGGGACGGCGCCCCAGGCGGTGGCGAAGGTGTCGATCAGCAGGATGCCGCGGCCGTGCTCGTCCTCGTCCTCGGCCTGTTCCAGCTGCGGCAGGTCGCACCGGTCCTCGTCGTCCACCTCCAGGAACAGCACCCCGCGGGCGCTCCACAGCCGGCAGTGGACCCGGCTGCTGCTGGTGTGGGTGACCGCGTTGCCGACCAGTTCGGACATGCAGAGCTCGGCGTCGGCGAGGGTGTCGCCGGGGAGCTGCCACATCGCGGCGGTGATTCTGACGAACCGTCGGGCCGTGGCGACGGACTCGGGGGCGTCGGGGAAGGTCGCGGCGGCCTGGCGGTCCATCGCCCAGGTACTTCGGGCGCTGCCCAGCTCGGCCGGGCCCGGCGGTTCCGCCGGTGGGGCCTGGACGCGATGGCGTGCGCTGTGCATCGAACATCCGCTTCTGGGGCTTCGCTACGGTCTGTGTCTGCACCGTTACCCATAAAACATTCCCCGACCGCGTCGGCAGAAGCAACTCACTTGGCGGGATTCGCTGAAATGAGGTGAGTTTTCTCGAAGTGAAGGACAGGGCGCGCTCCCCCCGACGCGCCGGTTGTGATGGTTATCACCGGGCTCAGCCCGGCTCACGGTGAGGGGCGCCGGTCGTACGGGGATAACCTGCGAGACGGACATGCCTGCCCGTCTGACGCCAGGCCGTGTGCTCCGCGTAGCGATAGACCAAGCTGGACGCGAGGGCCCTCCGGGGTTCCGCGTACCGCCTGCCACGACGGCCACAGCGGCGACCTTTCGGGCGGCACGCTGGGAAGATAGGGGTGGCCGGCCCTTCTGTGACCGACCACTTCCGAAGTCGCGATCACAAGGACGGACGCGCGTGGACCTGTTCGAATACCAGGCGAGGGACATCTTCGCCAAGCACGGTGTACCGGTGCTGGGCGGTGCAGTCATCGAAAGCGCTGAAGAGGCGCGGGCGATCGCTGAGGAATGGGGCGGCCGAGCGGTCGTCAAGGCGCAGGTCAAGGTCGGTGGCCGCGGTAAGGCCGGCGGCGTGAAGCTGGCCTCCGACCCGGACGACGCGGTGGCCAAGGCCGGCCAGATCCTGGGTATGGACATCAAGGGCCACACGGTCCACAAGGTGATGCTCGCCCAGACGGCCGACATCAAGGACGAGTACTACGTCTCGTTCCTGCTGGACCGGACCAACCGCACCTTCCTGGCGATGGCCTCGGTCGAGGGCGGCGTGGAGATCGAGGTCGTCGCGGTCGAGAACCCCGAGGCGCTGGCCAAGATCGCGGTGGACGCGAACGAGGGCGTCACCGACGCCAAGGCCCGCGAGATCGTCGAGGCGGCGAAGTTCCCGGCCGATGTCGCGGACCAGATCGTCGAGGTGCTGAAGAGCCTGTGGAAGGTCTTCATCGCCGAGGACGCCCTGCTGGTCGAGGTGAACCCGCTGGTCAAGACCGGTGACGGCAAGATCGTCGCGCTTGACGGCAAGGTCTCCCTGGACGAGAACGCCGACTTCCGCCAGCCGGAGCACGAGGCGCTGGTGGACCACGCCGCCGCCAACCCGCTGGAGGCCGCGGCCAAGGCCAAGAACCTCAACTACGTCAAGCTCGACGGCGAGGTCGGCATCATCGGCAACGGCGCGGGTCTCGTCATGAGCACCCTGGACGTCGTCGCCTACGCCGGTGAGAAGCACGGCAACGTCAAGCCCGCCAACTTCCTCGACATCGGCGGCGGCGCGTCCGCCGAGGTGATGGCGAACGGCCTGGGCATCATCCTGGGCGACCCGGACGTCAAGTCCGTGTTCGTCAACGTCTTCGGTGGCATCACCGCCTGTGACGAGGTCGCCAACGGCATCGTCCAGGCCCTGGAGCTGCTCGCGGCCAGTGGCGAGGCCGTCACCAAGCCGCTGGTCGTCCGTCTGGACGGCAACAACGCGGAGCTGGGTCGCAAGATCCTGTCTGACGCCAACCACCCGCTGGTGCAGCGCGTGGACACCATGGACGAAGCGGCCGACAAGGCCGCCGAGCTGGCTGCGAAGTAAGGGACGAGGACTCCACAACCATGGCTATCTTCCTCACCAAGGAAAGCAAGGTCATCGTCCAGGGGATGACCGGCGCCACCGGCCTGAAGCACACCCGCCTCATGCTGGCCGACGGCACCAACATCGTCGGCGGTGTCAACCCGCGCAAGGCCGGCACCAGCGTCGACTTCGACGGCACCGAGGTCCCGGTGTTCGGCACCGTGGCCGAGGCCATCAAGGCGACCGGCGCCGACGTCTCGGTCATCTTCGTGCCGCCGGCCTTCGCCAAGGCCGCCGTGGTCGAGGCGATCGACGCCGAGATCCCGCTGGCCGTCGTGATCACCGAGGGCATCGCGGTGCACGACTCCGCGTCCTTCTGGGCCTACGCCGGCGAGAAGGGCAACAAGACCCGGATCATCGGCCCGAACTGCCCCGGCCTGATCACCCCCGGCCAGTCCAACGCCGGCATCATCCCGGGCGACATCACCAAGCCCGGCCGGATCGGCCTGGTGTCCAAGTCGGGCACGCTGACCTACCAGATGATGTACGAGCTGCGCGACATCGGCTTCTCGTCCGCCGTCGGCATCGGTGGCGACCCGATCATCGGCACCACCCACATCGACGCCCTGCAGGCGTTCCAGGACGACCCCGACACCGACCTGATCGTGATGATCGGCGAGATCGGCGGCGACGCCGAGGAGCGTGCGGCGGCGTACATCGCCGAGCACATCACCAAGCCGGTCGTCGGCTACGTGGCCGGCTTCACCGCGCCCGAGGGCAAGACCATGGGCCACGCCGGCGCCATCGTCTCCGGCTCCTCCGGCACGGCGCAGGCGAAGAAGGAGGCCCTCGAGGCCGCCGGGGTCAAGGTCGGCAAGACGCCGTCCGAGACCGCGAGGCTCGCCCGCGAGCTGATCACCAAGTAGTCCCCGCGCAGGACGAAGGAGCCGCCCCGCACCGAGTACGTCGGTGCGGGGCGGCTCTGTCGTGGGCGCGGGTCAGCGCCGGGACGGGCAGAGCTGGGCGACCAGCCCGCAGAACCCGGCCGGGAGCGTGCCCGGGGCGTGGCCGGCGGGCGAGGGCCGGACCAGTTTCAGCGCCGAGAGGTCGACATGCCGCAGGTCCGCGTCGGCCGAGTTCGGCTGCTGGACGGCGGCCGGTACGGTCGGCGCGGCCGGGACCGGCGCTGTCGGCGGGGCCGGGGCCGGCGGCGCCGAAGGCGGCTGGACCGGTGCGGGCGCGGAGCCGTGGCCGAAGGTGATGAAGGCGGGGGCCGCCGGGTGCCAGGGGGTGCCCACCGCGAGGCCGGTGATCACGGCCGCCGCCACCGCGGCGGCGGCCAGCCCGGCCGCGCTGTTCACCACCCGCTCGCGCAGCCTCGCCTGCTGCTGCACCCGGTCCGGCGGCGGCGCCTCCTCCTGCCGCACCGGGCAGCCGCGTACCGCCGCGCCGCGCAGCAGTGGCCCCAGGCGGCGGGCGAAGTCCGGCTCCCTGGCGTCCTCCCCGGCCGCCTGGGGTGCCAGCCTGGCCATCCCCAGCCGGGCCCTGACCACCCGTCCGTACGCGGCCGGGGTGCTCGACTCGATCTCCCGGGCGGTCTGCTCCCAGCTGAGGCCGAGCGCGTCGTGCAGCACCAGCGCCCGGCGCTGGGCTCCCGGCAGCCGCAGCAGCGCCGCCAGCAGCTGCTGGTCGCGGGCGCCGAGAGCGCTGTGGTCCGGACGGCGCAGCCGGGCCGGGTACCAGGGGGAGAGCGCCAGCTCGAACGCGGCGGCCCTGACCCAGCCCTCGGGCGACGGGTCGTCAGAGACCGTGTCCCAGTTGCTCCAGGCGAGCTGGAAGGCCCGGCGGGCGCAGTGGTCCGCGTGCCGCTGGTGGCCGGTGAGCAGGAAGGTCTGCTGGGCCACCCGTGTGTAGGAGTCCTGGTACAGCGCTTCGAAGGCAGCAGGAGCAGCGGTCTCCACCGACCCGATAAGTGACATATACGAATTATTTGTCCCAAGAGTGACAACTGCCATGTCGGTAGGCATAACGGGTGGTTCTCCGGCGCATGGTGGGGCATGGCGTTCTTGATGGAGCGGTTGCGCCCCGCCGCGGCGCGGGAGCGCGCCCTCGCGGCGGGGGCCGACCTGGCGGCGCTCAGGGGCGGTCTGATCGGCGGGGCGGTGGCGGCCTGCGCGGGCCTGGCGGTGGTGGCGGTGCCGATGCTGCTGCTGTGGATCGTCAGCCCGTACGTGGTGGCGGGCCCCGGCGGGGTGGTCCATCTGGCGGCCTGCGTCTGGCTGCTGGCGCACGGGGCGGACCTGGTCCGCCCGGCGACCTACGGCTCCCCGGGCTACGGCGGCCCCGGCGTGCCGCTCGCGGTGACCCCGCTGCTGGTCAGCGTGCTGGCGCTGGTGCCGCTGTACCGGGCCGGGGTCCGGATCGGATCGCCCCGGCCGCCGTCCGCGGAGGACGAGGGCCCGGGCGAGGAGCCGGACGAGGAGCCGGACCAGGACGAGGGCGAGCAGCCGGAGCAGGCGGCCGTGGAGCCGCCGCAGGCCTGGTCCGCCCTGCTGGGCCTCGGGATCGGCTACCTCCTGGTCGCCGCCGTCGCGGTGGCCGTCGCCGCGACCGGACCGCTCAGCCTCGCCACCCCGCTCACCGCCCTCGGCCGGGTGGCCCTGGTCTCGCTGCCGGTGGCCGCGCTGGGCGTCCGGCGCGGGATCGGCCCCGGCGCCTGGGGCGCCCTGCGCGCCCTCTCCCGGCCGACCTGGCCGACCTGGCTGAACCGGCCCGATTGGCTGAAGCGGTCCGCGTGGCCGGCCTGGCCGGCTTGGCTGAAATGGCTGGACGCCCCGCTCCGCGGCCTCCGCGCCCTGCCGGACCGGGTGCAGGCCCCCGGCGGCCCGGCGGTCGCGCTGCGGGCCGCTCTGGCCGCCGGGGCGGCTCTGCTGGGCGCCGGCGGGCTGGTGCTGACGGCCTCGCTGCTGGCGCACTTCCGCGCGGCCGGGACCATGGCCGCGCAGACCGCCCCCGATCTGGCCGGGCGGCTGGCGCTGCTGCTGCTCTGCGCGGTGGTGCTGCCGAACGCCGCGGTCTGGGCCGCCGCCTATGCGACCGGGCCAGGCTTCGTCCTGGGCGGGTGGTTCGGTCCGCTGGGCGGCACCGGCGCGGCCGGGGCCGCCACAGCCGCCACGGCGGCCAACGTACCGGCGTTTCCGCTGTTCACGGCGCTGCCCGGGTCCGATCGGACACTGCTGGGGCTGCTCACCCTGGCGCTGCCGCTGACCGTGGGCGCGGTGCTGGCCGCGCTGGTCGGCCGGGCCGCGACCAGCGGCGGACGGGACTGGGGCCCGATCGCCACGGCCGTGGTCGCCCTGGCCGCGGCCCTCGGCACCGGGCTGCTGGCCGCGCTCTGCGCGGGCGCCTCGGGCGGAGCGCTGGGAACCGCCGCGCTGGCCCAGGTGGGGCCCTCGCCCTGGCGCACCGGGCTGGCCGCGCTGGCCTGGGCCGCCGCCGTCGGCGTCCCCGGGGCGGTGCTGCTGCGCTGGAGGATCAGTTGTCGCCGCCGAGCTTCCGAAGCCATTCCGGAGGCTCCGGGTGCACGCTGGTGGCGCATTGGTCGTAGACCGACTTGGTAAGCGCGTTGCTCTGGCAGTCGTAGTAGTTCTTGTAGTACAGCTGCACCCCGAAGACCACGGCGACCAGCGAGAGCCCGACCACCGAGGCGATCAGCCCGCCCAGCGCCGCGGGCAGCTGCGGCTTCAGCGGGTACGCGGGCGCGTAGCCCTGCGCATAGGACGGGGCCGGCGGGACCGGCGCGCCCGTCCCGTTCGGGCCCGCCTGCGGCGACGCCGAAGCGGAGCCGCCGGAGTTCAGCGCGGAGACCGGTGTCTTCGCCGTACCGCGCAGCGAGCTGATGGACCAGTAGAGCGCCAGCGAGGCCAGGGCCAGGGTGACGTAGGGGATGTCGAGGATCAGGAAGAAGATCCCCCACATCCCGCTCAGCAGCGCGTAGCGGGCCCGCCGCTGCACCGGGTCGCTGGGGTCGAAGCGCGGCTGCTGCGGGCCGTAGCCGGGGTTCGACGGCGGTCCGCCCTGGTAGCCGGGGCTCCACGGGTGCGGCGGCGGTACCACCGGCCGGGGCGGGCGGTGCTGTCCGTCGCCGTCGGCCGGGGAGCCGTGCTCGCCGCCCTGCCCGCCCTGGCCGTCCGGTCCGCCCTGCCCGTTGTGCTGCGGCGGGTCCTCGTTGGCCCAGCCGCGCTCACCGGGGTGCACCGGGTGCTGCCGCGGCTGCCAGGGACGGTCGGGTGCGTCCTTGGGTGGCGGGGCGAAGGGGTCGCGCGGGCCCTCGGGAGGTGTGCCGCTGTCCGATTTCTGGACCATGGTCTTCGCCGTACTCCTGCCTGTGAACGTCCGCTGTCCCGCTCTTCGTCCCGCTGTGCCACTGAGGGACACCCTCTCACCCTGTACCCCGCTGTGGCGCGTCCCCACCCCATGATCGTCGACCAGGAGTGCGAGGCCGCGGAGCGGGGCCGGTATCGTTGCTGACGACCGGCGCTCCTCTGGGGTTCCTGGTCGGCCCGTGGCGCCGCCCCGGGCCCGTCGGCGGACGTGGATGCCGGTCACAAGATGACACCCCACTTCAGCCGCAAGCAGTGCCCGGTCAGTACCCGTGCGCAGGACTGAACAGTCGCCGGAGTACGGCCGCGCCGTTACGGAGGACCGAGCAGTGGCGTACTCGCCAACCGCCCCCCACCTCGACTTCAGCGCACCTGAAAACCCGGCCCGGCTGGTGGTCCTGATCTCGGGATCGGGCACCAATCTGCAGGCGCTGATCGACGCCTGCGCCGACCCGGCCTACGGTGCCAGGATCGTCGCCGTCGGCGCCGACCGCGACTCCATCGCCGGACTCGACCGGGCCGAGCAGGCCGGGATCCCGACCTTTGTGCTGCGGGTCAAGGACTTCGCCGAGCGCACCGACTGGGACGCCGCGCTGACCGGGGCCACCGCCGCGCACAGCCCGGACCTGGTGGTCACCGCCGGGTTCATGAAGATCCTCGGCGGCGGCTTCATGCGCCGCTTCGAGGGACGCATCATCAACACCCACCCCGCCCTGCTCCCCGCCTTCCCCGGCGCGCACGGGGTGCGCGACGCCCTCGCCTACGGCGTGAAGGTGACCGGCTGCACCGTCCACCTGGTCGATGAGGGCGTGGACACCGGCCCGATCATCGCCCAGGGCGTGGTCGAGGTCACCGACGCCGACCACGAGGACGGCGGCGAGGCGCTGCACGAGCGCATCAAGGCCGTCGAGCGCGGGCTCCTGGTCGAGGCGGTCGGCCGGCTGGCCCGCGAGGGCCACCGGGTCCAGGGCCGCCGCGTGCTCCCGCTCACCCCCTGAACCTGTTTCGCCCTGAACCTGCTTTGAGGCACCTGCCCAGCCCCCTCCTCCCCCTCCCACACCAAAGGATTTCGGTCATGAGTTCCGAGAACGTCCGCCCGCTCCGCCGCGCCCTCGTCAGCGTGTACGACAAAACCGGTCTCGAGGAGCTGGCGCAGGGCCTGCACGCGGCCGGTGTCGAGCTGGTCTCCACCGGGTCCACCGCCGCCCGGATCGCCGCCGCCGGGGTGCCGGTCACCCCGGTCGACGAGCTCACCGGCTTCCCCGAGTGCCTGGACGGCCGGGTCAAGACGCTGCACCCGCGGGTGCACGCCGGGATCCTGGCCGACCTGCGGCTGGAGTCGCACCGCGAGCAGCTGACCGAGCTGGGCATCGCGCCGTTCGACCTGGTGGTCGTCAACCTCTACCCGTTCAAGGCCACCGTCGCCTCCGGCGCGAGCGCCGACGAGTGCGTCGAGCAGATCGACATCGGCGGGCCCAGCATGGTCCGGGCCGCCGCCAAGAACCACCCCTCGGTCGCCGTGGTCACCTCCCCGGCCCGCTACCCGGACGTGCTCGCGGCGGTCGCCGCCGGCGGCTTCGACCTGGACACCCGCAAGCGGCTGGCCGGCGAGGCCTTCGCCCACACCGCCGCCTACGACGTGGCGGTGGCATCCTGGTTCGCCAACGGCTACGCCCCCGCCGACGAGGAGAGCTTCCCCGCCTTCCTCGGCGCCACCTGGGAGCGCGAGAACGTGCTGCGCTACGGCGAGAACCCGCACCAGGCCGCGGCCCTGTACGTGGACGGCAGCGGCACCGGCCTGGCCGCCGCCGAGCAGCTGCACGGCAAGGAGATGTCCTACAACAACTACGCCGACACCGACGCCGCGATCCGCGCCGCCTACGACCACGACCGGCCCTGTGTGGCGATCATCAAGCACGCCAACCCCTGCGGCATCGCGGTCGGCGCGGACGTCGCCGAGGCGCACCGCAAGGCGCACGCCTGCGACCCGGTCTCCGCGTACGGCGGCGTCATCGCGGTGAACCGCGAGGTCACCGTGGAGCTGGCCGAGCAGATCGCGCCGATCTTCACCGAGGTGGTCTTCGCCCCGTCCTACGCGGACGGCGCGGTCGAGGTGCTGGCGCAGAAGAAGAACATCCGGGTGCTCCGTGGCACCCCCGCGGCCGCGGCGATCGAGACCCGCGCGGTCACCGGCGGGGTGCTGCTGCAGCAGGCCGACCGGATCGACGCGGCCGGTGACGACCCGTCCAGCTGGACCCTGGCCACCGGTGAGGCGCTGGACGCCGAGCAGTTGGCCGAGCTGTCCTTCGCCTGGCGCGCCTGCCGGGCCGTCAAGTCCAATGCCATCCTGCTGGCCTCGGGCGGCGCCTCGGTGGGCGTCGGCATGGGCCAGGTCAACCGGGTGGACTCGGCGAAGCTCGCGGTCGAGCGGGCCGGGG
Organism: Streptacidiphilus alkalitolerans; assembly: GCF_042511045.1. Lineage (NCBI taxonomy): Bacteria > Bacillati > Actinomycetota > Actinomycetes > Kitasatosporales > Streptomycetaceae > Streptacidiphilus > Streptacidiphilus alkalitolerans. Next base: position 65,771 of record NZ_JBHEZX010000003.1, on the reverse strand, counting down.
AGCGCGCGGCCGGGTCGTACGCGGCCTCCGACGCGTTCTTCCCGTTCCCGGACGGCCTGGAGATCCTGCTCGCCGCGGGCGTCAAGGCCGTGGTCCAGCCCGGCGGTTCGATCCGCGACGACCTGGTGGTCGAGGCGGCCAAGGCCGCCGGGGTGACGATGTACCTGACCGGCACCCGGCACTTCTTCCACTGATTCCACCGAGCACGGCCCGCTGACGCGGTACGGCCCGCCGCCCCGTTCCCCGGGGCGGCGGGCCGTACTGTTCGGTACCGGTACTACTGGATTACTGGCTGCGGACGACCACGGTGTTCATCACCTTGTCGGCGAAGGTCTGCGCCTTGTCGTCCCAGAGCGGCCACAGGAAGCCGACGTAGCAGGTGATGCTGTCCAGGATGTGGGCGAGCTTGCGCACGAACGCCATGCCGAAGCCCAGCACCTGGCCGTCGGCCTCGCGGACCAGCCGGATGTTGAGGATCTTCTTGCCGGGCGACTGCCCGGTGGTGCCCTCCTTGTAGCAGACGTACAGGACACCGGCGAAGGCGACGGCCGCACCCAGCAGGTAGAAGATGACAGCGATGCCCGCTGCTCCGCCGCTGGTCGTGGTGGTGGGGTAGCCGTAGGCGTCGGTGGTGGTGTGGACGCTGCTGGCGAAGGCCACCCCCGCGATGATGTAGAGGATGATCGGCACGACGCCGATGATCAGCCCGTCCAGCAGGTACGCGCCGACCCGCGCGCCCCAACTCGCGTACGCGCCCTGCCCGTAGCCGGCCTGCTGGCCGTACGGGTCGGTCTGGTAGCCGCCGTAGCCGGCCTGCGGGGCCGGGGGCTGCTGCGGGTAGCCGTAGCCGGGCTGCTGGGCGTAGGGGTCCTGCGGCTGCTGCGGCACACCCTGCTGCGGGTAGCCGTACTGGGGCTGGGTCGGCGGCTGCTGCGGGTAGCCGTAACCAGGCTGCTGCGGGGGCTGCTGGGGTTGCTGGGGCTGCTGCGCATAGGGATTGTTGGGATCAGGCGGGTAACTCATGTGGTCCTCCGGACAGGAAAGGAGTGGATGAAGCAGGGATGCGCGGTGAGATTATCGGAGATGTCTGACGGTCAGTGGGAAAGCAGTCCAAGCCGGTGCAGCTGCCAGCACCAGGAGAGGACCGCGGCCCCGATCAGGACGCCGGTCCGCAGCCGCTTCGGGAGCCCGCGCCAGCGGCGCCCCACCCCCAGCGGTGCGAACAGCAGCCCCAGACCGAACAGCACCGTGAACGGGTTCGCCAGCAGCGCCGCGGCCGGATGGCCGGAGCCGAGCTCGATGAACACCGTGCTGCTGCCGCAGACCGGGCAGGGAAGGCCGGTCAGCAGCCGGAACGGACAGATCACCCCGGGGTCGTGCACCGAGTGCACCGCGGCGGCGGCCACCGCGGCGGCGCCGGCGCCGCCACCCCGCAGCAGCACCTCCCGGATCCGCCGCGACAGCGGTACGGGCGCAGGCGCGGTACGGGCAGGGGCGACCGGGGGGACTGCCGTCATCTGATCGCTGGTCATGGCAGCGGTCGCGGCGGTCAGTACGTGCTGAAGTCGGCGTTGGCCAGCATCACGGCGATCAGGATGACGGCGATGACCACGCCGACCGCCCCGGTCGCGATCCCGGCGATGGCCTGGCCGCGACCGGTGCCGGTGGTCTTGGAGCGGTTCAGCCCGCCGATGCCGAGCCCGAGGGCGACGAGTCCGAGGAAGCCGCCGAAGAAGCAGATGCCGACGATCGAGACGATGCCGACGATCATCGAGGCCAGGGCGATGCCGTTGTTCTCCCCGGTCGGCCCGTAGCCGTAGCCAGGCTGCTGGTACCCGGTGTATCCCGGCTGCTGCGGGTAGCCGTATCCCTGCGGGGGCTGCTGCGCGTACGGGTCCTGCCCGTACGGCGGGGCCGGCGGCTGCTGCGGGTAGCCGTACCCCGGCTGCGGGGCCGGCGGCGGCTGCTGCTCACCGTAGGGATTCTGGCTGTACGGGTCCTGCGGCTGGTACGGGTTGCTCACTGTCTCCCCCGAAGTTCGTTCCATTACGCTCGCACGGTCCATCGTTGCCATCTCCGAGCGCGCTGTCCATTGCGTTCGCGCCCCGGATCGCAGTTGTAGTGGTTCTGCAACCGGACTCGGACAATCCGGGTATTCCCCGGGGTCCTCCCGTCAACCCCGTCGTCAACCCGTCCCAACCTCGACGCCGCCACCAGCAGGGCGCTGTGCGGGCCGGTCCCGCGATCCGCGAGAATGTCTCCATGACCGCCCAGATTCTCGATGGCAAGGCCACCGCCGCCGCGATCAAGTCCGAGCTCACCGTCCGCGTCGAGGCGCTGAAGGCCCGGGGCGTCACGCCCGGCCTCGGCACCGTCCTGGTCGGCGACGACCCCGGCAGCCACTCCTACGTCCGTGCCAAGCACCGTGACTGCGCCCAGGTCGGCATCGGCAGCATCCAGCGCGAGCTGCCCGCCGACGCCACCCAGCAGGACGTCGAGGACGTCGTCCGCGAGCTCAACGCCGACCCGGCCTGCCACGGCTACATCGTCCAGCTGCCGCTGCCCAAGGGCCTGGACGAGAACCGGGTGCTGGAGCTGATGGACCCGGCGAAGGACGCCGACGGCCTGCACCCGGTGAGCCTCGGCCGACTGGTCCTGGGCATCGACGGGCCGCTGCCGTGCACCCCCAACGGCATCGTCGAGCTGCTGCGCCGCCACAAGGTGGAGACCAACGGCGCGAACGTCGTGGTCATCGGCCGCGGCATCACCGTCGGCCGCTCGATCGGCCTGCTGCTCACCCGGCGCAGCGAGAACGCCACCGTCACCCTCACCCACACCGGCACCCGGGACCTCTCGGCCCACCTGCGCCAGGCCGACATCATCGTCGCCGCGGCCGGGGTGCCGCACCTGGTCAAGCCCTCGGACGTGCGCCCCGGCGCGGTGGTCCTCGACGTCGGCGTCAGCCGCGACGCCAACGGCCTGGTCGGGGACGTGGACCCGGCGGTCGCCGAGGTGGCCGGCTGGCTGTCGCCGAACCCCGGCGGGGTCGGGCCGATGACCAGGGCGATGCTGCTCAGCAATGTGGTCGAGGCGGCCGAGCGTGCCGCGAGCTGACTCCGGGCCGGCCGCCGAGCACAACGCCGGACCCGCCGCCGAACCGCCGCCCGGGAAGCACGCGGCGGCGAAGTCGCGCCGCCGTCCGGAGGAGACCGTCGGAACCTTCCCGCCGGAGGGCTCGGCCGCGGCGGCGGACCGCGACCAGCCGGTCCCGGTCCGGCAGTGGCCGATAGTGGTGGTGCTCACCCTGGTCGCCGTCGGCCTGGCGGTCACCGCGCTGGACGACTTCCGGCCCGGGGTGATCACCATCGGCGTGGCGCTGCTGCTGGGCTCGCTGCTGCGCGGGGTGCTGCCCGAGGTCGGCATGCTGGCCGTGCGCAGCCGGTTCACCGACATCGTGGTGATGGGGGTGCTCGGCAGCGCCATCATCGTGCTGGCGCTGGCGGCGGAGCCCGATCCGGTGATCACGATCCCCTATGTCACCGACATCGCCCGCTTCTTCGGAAGGGACCAGAACTAGGGTCCGTCCGGGGGCTGGGGCAAACGTGACGAAGGACGCTCCGGCCTTCTCCGCCCGGCGTCACACGTACCGGCCTCGCTGGGATAACCTGACATCGGTCTCTTGAAGTCAAGAGACCGATCAGGGTCCGGCACCGCGGGCGTGCCCTGCACGTGCTCTGCTGCCGCAACCTGACCACCCCAGGTATCAGCAGGAGATGTCTCATGACCCGCACTCCCGTCAACGTCACCGTCACCGGTGCCGCCGGCCAGATCGGCTACGCGCTGCTCTTCCGCATCGCCTCCGGCCACCTCCTCGGCCCCGACGTGCCGGTGAAGCTGCGGCTGCTGGAGATCCCGCAGGGCGTCAAGGCCGCCGAGGGCACCGCGATGGAGCTGGACGACTGCGCCTTCCCGCTGCTCGCCGGCATCGACATCTTCGACGACCCGAACCAGGGCTTCGAGGGCGCCAACATCGGCCTGCTCGTCGGCGCGCGTCCGCGCGGCCCCGGCATGGAGCGCGGCGACCTGCTCTCCGCCAACGGCGGCATCTTCGGCCCGCAGGGCAAGGCCATCAACGACCACGCCGCGGACGACATCCGGGTCCTGGTCGTCGGCAACCCGGCCAACACCAACGCGCTGATCGCCCAGCGCAACGCCCCGGACGTACCGGCCGACCGCTTCACCGCGATGACCCGGCTCGACCACAACCGGGCCGTGGCCCAGCTGGCCAAGAAGCTCGGCGTCACGGTCTCCGAGATCAAGAAGCTCACCATCTGGGGCAACCACTCGGCCACCCAGTACCCGGACGTCTTCCACGCCGAGGTCAACGGCGAGAACGCGGCCAAGGCCGTCTCCGACGACGCCTGGCTGTCGGACTTCTTCATCCCGACCGTGGCCAAGCGCGGCGCGGCCATCATCGACGCCCGGGGCGCCTCCTCGGCCGCCTCGGCCGCGAACGCCGCCCTGGACCACGTCTTCACCTGGACCAATGGCACCGCCGAGGGCGACTGGACCTCGGCCGGTGTGGTCTCCGACGGCTCCTACGGCGTCCCGGAGGGCCTCATCTCCTCCTTCCCGGTCACCGCCAAGGACGGGAAGTTCGAGATCGTCCAGGGCCTGGACATCAACGACTTCTCCCGCGCCCGGATCGACGCCTCGGTCAACGAGCTGGTCGAGGAGCGGGACGCGGTCGCCGGACTGGGCCTCATCTAGTCCCTGTGTCGACGACAGCCCCCACCCGTTAGGGTGGGGGCTGTCGCGACTGGCGAACGTGGAACCAACCACGAGGAAGCGGCGGAGCAGGACCACCGGAGTGCCGTACGCCTGGGCATCCGGGTCACCCTTCACTGGACGAGACCCGGAGGACGCCATGTCCCAGTTGCTGAGTACCGACCCCGAGATCGCCGCACTCGTCGCCGCCGAGGAACAGCTGCAGGCGGACACGCTGCGGCTGATCCCCAGTGAGAACTACGTCTCCGCCGCCGTGCTGGAGGCGACCGGCACGGTGCTGCAGAACAAGTACTCCGAGGGCTACCCCGGCAAGCGCTACTACGAGGGCCAGCAGAACATCGACCAGGTGGAGACCCTGGCGATCGACCGCGCCAAGGCCCTGTTCGGCGTCGAGCACGCCAACGTCCAGCCGTACTCGGGATCGCCCGCGAACCTCGCGGTCTACCTGGCCTTCCTCAAGCCCGGCGACACCGTGCTGGGCATGGCGCTGCCGATGGGGGGCCACCTGACCCACGGCTGGGGCGTCTCCGCCACCGGCTCCTGGTTCCGCGGGGTGCAGTACGGCGTCGACCGCGCGACCGGGCGCACGGACCTGGACCAGGTGCGCGACCTGGCGCTGAAGGAGCGCCCCAAGGTGATCTTCTGCGGTGGCACGGCCGTCCCGCGGACCATCGACTTCCCGGCCTTCGCCGAGATCGCCCGCGAGGTCGGCGCGGTGCTGGTCGCGGACATCGCGCACATCGCCGGGCTGGTCGCGGGCGGGGCGCACCCCTCGCCGGCCGGCCACGCCGATGTGATCTCCACGACCACCCACAAGACCCTGCGCGGTCCGCGCGGCGCGATGCTGATGTCCACCGAGGAGCACGCCCGGGCGATCGACCGCGCGGTCTTCCCCGGTCTGCAGGGCGGCCCGCACAACCACACCACCGCCGCCATCGCGGTCGCGCTCAAGGAGGCGTCGGGCCCGGACTTCCGCGCGTACGCGGCCCAGGTGGTCGGCAACGCCCGGGCGCTGGGCGAGCAGCTCGCCGCGCGCGGCTTCGACCTGGTGTCCGGCGGCACCGACAACCACCTGCTGCTGATCGACCTGACCAGCAAGGACATCCCGGGCAAAGTCGCCGCCAAGGCCCTGGACCGGGCCGGGATCGTGGTCAACTACAACAGCGTCCCCTATGACACCCGCAAGCCCTTCGACCCCTCCGGCATCCGGATCGGCACCCCGTCGCTGACCTCGCGGGGCATCCCGGCGAGCGAGATGGCCGCGGTCGCCGAGTGGATCGACCGCACCGTGCTGGCGGCCCGCGCCGGGGACGAGGACACCGTCGCCAAGGTGCGCGCCGAGGTGAAGGAGCTCATGGACGCCTACCCGGCGCCGGGCCTGCCGGTCGGCTGAGCCCCGCGGGCCGCGGGGAAGCACTGCCTACACTGTTCCCCGTGAGCGAGACCCTCCAGGACGCGGGACTGGTCCTGATCTTCATCATCATCGGTGGAATCTTCAATGTGGCCGAGATCTCGCTGATCTCCCTGCGCGAAGGGCAGATCCAGGCCCTGGCCGAGCGCGGCACCAAGCGCGCGGTCAGGGCGGCGCATCTGGCCGGGGACCCCAACCGCTTCCTGGCGGCCGTGCAGGTCGGGGTGACCTGCATGGGCTTCCTCTCGGCCGCCTTCGGCGCGGACACCCTGGCCGCCAAGGCCGCCCCGATCTTCACCGGCCTGGGGCTGAGCGACGGGGTGGCCGACGCGGTCGCGCTGGTGCTGCTGACCCTGCTGATCTCCTATGTGTCCCTGGTGCTCGGCGAGCTGACGCCCAAGCGGATCGGGCTGCAGCGGGCCGAGTCGATCGCGCTGCTGGCCGCGCCGCTGGTGGACTTCATCTCGGTGGTGCTGCGGCCGGTGATCTGGCTGCTGTCGCGGTCCACCAACCTGATGGTGCGGCTGCTCGGCGGCGACCCCCAGGCCGGGCGCAACGCGATGAGCTCGGAGGAACTGCGCGGCCTGGTCGCGTCCAACACCGAGCTGGGCAGCGACGAGCGGCGGCTGATCGCCGAGGTCTTCGCGGCCGGGGAGCGCCAGCTGCGCGAGGTGATGGTGCCGCGCACCGAGGTGACCTTCCTGGACGCCTCGCGCCGCCTGGAGGAGGTCCGCGAGGAGGTCAGCCAGTACCCGCACTCGCGCTACCCGGTGGTGGACGGCTCGTACGACGCGGTGGTCGGCTTCGTCCACGTCCGCGACCTGTACCGGGCCCCGCTGCCCGGCGGCGGGCCGGTCGCGCAGACCGTGCGCGACCTGGCCCGGCCGGTGAAGCTGCTGCCGGCGACCAAGCGGGTGCTGCCGTCCATGTCGGAGATGCGGCACGAGGGCCACCACCTGGCCATCGTGGTGGACGAGTACGGCGGCACCGCCGGGATCGTCTCGCTGGAGGACCTGGTCGAGGAGGTCATCGGCGAGATCAGGGACGAGTACGACTCGCCGGAGGTCAGCACCACCCGGCGGCTGGCCGGCGGCAGCATCGAGGTGGACGGGCTGCTCAATCTGCCCGACTTCGCCGAGGAGACCGGCGTCGAGCTGCCCGAGGGCCCGTACGAGACGGTGGCCGGCTTCGTCGTCGCCGAGCTGGGGCGGCTGCCGGAACTCGGCGACCAGGTGGAGCTGGCGGCGCCGACCGAGGCGGCGCCCGGCTACCGGATCGCGGTGGCGGCGCTGGACGGCCGCCGGGTGGACCGGGTCAGGGTCTCGGTGGCGCCGCCGGAGCAGCCGACCACATCCGCCTAGCGGGAGCCCTTGGCAGGAACTCTGCGAAAAGTGCCCGCCGGTTGCTGCGAGAATGGCGGCATGGTCACTGATCGCCCTCGCGTGCTCTCCGGTATCCAGCCGACGTCCGGGTCCTTCCACCTGGGGAACTACCTGGGCGCGGTGCGCCAGTGGGTGTCCCTGCAGGAGTCCCACGACGCCTTCTACATGGTCGTCGACCTGCACGCGATCACCGTGGAGCAGGATCCGGCCGAGCTGCGGGAGAACACCCGGGTGTCGGTGGCGCAGCTGCTCGGCGCGGGCCTGGACCCGGAGCGCTGCACCCTGTTCGTGCAGTCGCACGTGCCCGAGCACGCGCAGCTGGCCTGGGTGATGAACTGCATCACCGGCTTCGGCGAGGCCTCCCGGATGACCCAGTTCAAGGACAAGTCCGCCAGGTACGGCTCGGGCAACACCTCGGTCGGCCTGTTCACCTACCCGATCCTGCAGGTCGCCGACATCCTGCTGTACCAGGCGAACCAGGTCCCGGTGGGCGAGGACCAGCGGCAGCACGTCGAGCTGACCCGCGACCTGGCCGAGCGCTTCAACCACCGCTACGGGCAGACCTTCACCGTGCCCAACCCGTACATCCTCAAGGAGACCGGGAAGGTCTACGACCTGCAGGACCCGTCCGCCAAGATGAGCAAGTCGGCCTCCTCGCCGAAGGGCCTGGTCAGCCTGCTGGACGAGGTGAAGGTCAGCGCGAAGAAGTTCAGGAGCGCGGTCACCGACACCGGCACCGTCGTCTCCTACGACGAGAAGGAGAAGCCGGGCGTCTCCAACCTGCTGAACATCTACTCGGCGATCAGCGGCCGACCGGTCCCCGAGCTGGTGCAGCACTTCGAGGGGAAGATGTACGGGGCGCTGAAGACCGAGCTGGCCGAGGTGTTCGGCGAGTGGGTCGCCCCGTTCCAGGAGCGGACCAGGGCGTACCTGGACGACCCGGCGGAGCTGGACGCGGTGCTGGCCCGCGGCGCGGAGAAGGCCCGCGCGGTGGCGGCCGAGACGCTCGCGGCGGCGTACGACCGGATCGGCTTCCTCCCGGCGAAGCACTGAGGCCGCGATGACCGGTCCGATCACGATCGGCGTCTCGATCGCCGTGCCCGAGCCGTACGGGCAGGCGATCCAGGACGCCCGGGCGGGGTACGGCGACCCGCTGGCGCGGTCGATACCCACGCATGTGACGCTGCTGCCGCCGACCGAGGTGCCGGCCGGCTCGCTGCCCGAGGTCGAGCGGCACCTGGCCGCCGCGGCCGCCGGGCAGCGCCCGTTCCGGCTGCTGCTGCACGGCAGCGGGACCTTCCGGCCGGTGTCGCCGGTGGTCTTCCTGCGGGTGGAGGCCGGGGCGCGGGAGTGCCGGCTGGCCGAGGCCGCGGTCCGGTCCGGGCTGCTGGCCCGGGAGCTGAGCTTTCCCTACCACCCCCATGTGACCGTGGCCCACGCGGTCGGGGAGGAGGCGCTGGACCGCGCGTACGCCGAGCTCAAGGGTTACCACGCGGACTTCGGCGTGTCCGGCTTCAGCCTGTACCGGTTCGGCGCGGACGAGGTCTGGCGCCCGCTTCGGGCCTTCCCGTTCGGCCGGGCGGAAAGGGCTCGCGACACCCGCTGACGGCTGTGGGGCGCCACCTGGCGCCCCACAGCCGTCCCCGTACCGCAGTGTCCGGTCAGTGCCGGGCTGAACCCGCGGTCTCGACGGGTGCGGCCGTCGCCCCGCCTGGTTCGCCGGCTTCGGCCACCTCCGGGTCCGCCGCCAGCGGCGGGGCCGCCGGGACGGCGGCCGGCTGGGACTTGGCGGCCCTCAGGGTGGGGAGCAGGGCCAGCGACATGATGCCGATGTAGAACGGCGGCAGCATGTACCTGGCCAGCTGGGCCGGGTTGGCGGCCAGCACCGTCAACTGGAGCCCCACGGTGATGCCGACCAGCGCGTACGCGGGGCGGCGGCGCAGCCGGACCGCGTAGGCGATGGCGATTCCGTACAGCAGGTAGCACCACAGCGCGCCGCGCCAGAGCAGCCACTGCAGCTGCGGGGTCATGCTGATGTTGTAGACGAAGGTCCCGGCCTTGTGCAGGGTCGTGGAGAGCGGGCGGCTCTTCATGATGGGCCGGTACGGGCTGTGCTTGACCTGCTGGTTCCAGTTGGCCCAGCCGTACAGGTTCTTCGGGATCGGCGTGGTGGTGATCAGGGTCCCGGCCTTCAGCGAGGTCGGTCCCGGCCAGATGGACCAGGCGATGTCCGCGCGGCAGATGTGCGCGTAGGTGATGTCCTGCGGGGTGCGCTTGAGGACGTTGTACCAGACCGTCATCAGCGCGTCGTTGTTCGCGGCGGCGGCCTTGTGGTCGAACGGCTTGGCCAGGGTGGCGTCGACGCTGTAGCAGTTGGAGGCGGGACCGCGCCAGAACGACAGCGGCGCGACCTTCTCCATGGTCGCCAGGTCGCTCGCGGTGAAGGTCCCCGGGTGCCGGCCGTAGGCGTCGGCGATGTCGGCGTAGTTGAAGGCGTAGACCTGGTCCGTGGTCGGCATCACGATGCCCACGGCGGGATAGACGACGAACTGCAGCAGCAGGAAGACGGCGGTCGCCCCCGCGGTCAGCGCGGTGATCCAGCGCCGCATCCCGGTCAGCGCGATCACGAAGAACGGGAAGGCGAAGAGGATGACCAGCACGCTGTTGTTGCGGAACAGCGAGATGCCGAGGAACCCGACCCCGAGCACGGCCATGTCCCAGTAGAAGGCGCGGTCCCTGACCTGGCCCCGGCCCTTGATCCGGCGCGCGAGCAGCCGGGCGGACGCGGCGAACGCCAGCAGCGCGGCGATGCCGAAGGCCGCGTCCTTCCAGATGAAGATCGAGAGGGTGCCGCTGGACGGCAGCGAGACCACGGCCAGGGCCGCGAGCGCGCACCACCTGCCGCGCGCGCCGAGATCCCGCAGGGCCACGCTGGTGTAGGCGAGAGTGGCCGCCATGACGATCGTCTGACCCAGGGTGAGCAGCCACAGGTCGCCGGTGATCTGCAGCGACAGCCACACGAACGAGTCGTAGAGGATGGAGTGGTTGCCCATCCAGTTGCCGGTGGAGACCTGCCAGACGTAGGCGACGCTGTCGTAGCTCATCAGCCCCGGGAAGAACGCGGCCCACCAGATCAGCAGGACGATCCAGCAGGACGTGAAGACCGTCAGCGGGAGTCGAAGAGCGGGCGGGATGCGGTTCCAGAGCCGTGTCGCGGCTGCCGGAACAGGGATACGGGTCGGCACAGCGGTCCTCTCAGGTATGCGACGCGATAGGGGATCGCGGTTCATGGGCGGGGTCGCCCGGCCATGTCAAACATTCGCTCGATGACGCGGCTGGCTGCGTCCCCGTCGTTCAGGTCGCAGAACTCCTGGCGGAAGGCCGCGTACGGTTCGCGGTACTCCTCGGCCACGCGGTCGACGTCGAGGACGGCCTCGACCAGGTCGGAGGAGTTGTCGATGAGCGGGCCCGGGGCCTGCTCCTCGAAGTCGAAGTAGAAACCGCGGAGGTTGTCCCGGTAGTGGTCGAGGTCGTAGGTGAAGAAGAGCATCGGACGCCCGGTGTGGGCGAAGTCGAACATCAGTGAGGAGTAGTCGGTGACCAGCACGTCGGAGATCAGGAAGAGCTCCGCGATCTCCGGGTAGCTGGAGACGTCGAACACGAAGCCGTCGCCCGCGCCCGGCACGCTGTCCACGATGTTGGAGTGCTTGCGCACCAGCAGGACGTGGTCCTCGGCCAGGGCTTCCGCGGCTTCCTTCAGCTCGATCCGGAAGTCGAACTTGTAGCGGCCCTGGCCGTAGAACTGGTCGTCGCGCCAGGTCGGTGCGTACAGCACGACCTTCTTGCCCTCGGGCAGCCCGATCCGCTCGCGGATCTTCTTGATCCGCTCCGCCGGGTCCACCGCGTAGAGCAGGTCGTTCCGGGGGTAGCCCGACTCCAGGATCTCGCCCTCGAACTGGAAGGCGCGCCGGAAGATCGGGGTGGAGAACCGGTTCGGGGACACCAGGAAGCTCCAGTTGGGAGTCTCCTCGGCGACCTTGTCCAGGTACTTGGGGTCGGCGAACTGCACCGCGCCGATGTCGTGGGCGATCTTCTTCAGCGGTGTCCCGTGCCAGGTCTGCACCAGCACCTGGCCCTCCCGCCGCCGGAACCAGTGCATCTGGTGGCTGTTGGCGACGATGTAGCGGCTGGTCGCCAGCGCCTCGTACCACTCCTCGCTGTTGACGGCGACGGAACGGGTGCCCGGGGGCAGTTCGATCTGCTGGTCGCGGACCACCCAGATGTGCTCGACCGGCGCGTCGCGGCGGAGCAGTTCCTCGAACACGGCCCGCGGGGAGTCGGAGAACTGGCGTCCGGAGAAGGTGTCGTAGAGGACGGTGTCGCGCAGCGGCTTCTCCCGGGCGGCCGGGTAGCTCTCGGTGCGCAGCCGCCGCTGGTGGAAGGCGCCCAGGTCGCTCGGCCTGAGCGCGCCCATGGTCTCGATCAGGAAGCGGTCGAAGAACCTGCGGTCCAGCTGGTACGCCTTGCCGTTCACCGTGGCCTCGGCGGGCAGCCCCTGGTGGCACCCGGCGGCGACCCTGAGCGGGGCGTAGTCGTTCTCGTTCTGGGAGCCGACCGGGCGGAAGAAGGCGTACCAGCGGCCCTCCCGGAGCGGGATGGCCCCCGCCAGCGACGTGGGCGCGGGCAGGAACTCGGTGCGGAACCGGTCGGCCTCGAAGGTGACCGGGAACGCGTGCTCCTCGACGTGGCCGCTGTGCCTCAGCACGAGTTCGGTCGCTTCGTCGTGCGGCGCCAGGTAGACGCCCTCCAGCAGCACCAGGCCCGCCGGGGTCCACTCGGCCCGGTCCACGATAGGAGCTATCACCTGGTCGCAGACGGTCAGTTGCTCGGTCGCGCTGGGCGCCACGTACAGGGCGCGGGGACGACCGGCGCTGTCGGTGACGCCGGGCCGGGGGTGCTGGGCCGCGGGGAAGGACGGGTCCGTCAGGATCGGCATTACCGCGCCCCCGGGCAGCACCAGCTCGGCCAGCCAGGGGTCGGAGTAGCTGGCCGCCGCGTTGAGGGCCCCCTCGCCCTCCACCCGTACCTCGTCCAGCACGGCCGTGCGCACCAGCGCCTCGAAGCCGTCGCCGGCGGTGGTGAGCGGGAACTCGGCGGTGCTCCTGGCGTCGCGGTGGCGCAGCCGGAGTACGGCCTTGTCCGTGTCGTGCGGGGCGCCGCCGACGAAGGTACCGGTCAGCAGCAGGTCGTCGCCGACCAGGCGGTGCCCGGTCACCTTGGCCTGGACCTTCTCGACCCGCAGGTAGAGGTGCTCGTCCTCGATGCGGAAGACGACCCTGATGTCCTCCTCCACCTGGAGCGGCGGAAGCCACGGGCTGCTGCCGGCCGGTCCTGCCTTGATCCGGCTGCGGCCGACCTTGCCCCGGGAGAAGACGCCGACGGTGACCTTCCAGTCGCCGAGCTGCCACTCGCCGCGCCGCTTGAGCCGCTCCGGGTTGAGGGTGACCTCGAAGCCGGCCCAGTCGTAGTTGTGCAGCGTCTGGCCGGAGGTGGCGGTGGCCGCGGGGCAGTAGGTGTTCTTCGCCGGGAAGAGCAGCGGCTGCCGGCCGGGTCCCTGCAGGACGACGGTCTTGAAGGTGTGGTGGCGCTTCGACGCGTCCAGGTTGCGGACGTAGGCGTGGCCGGAGATCCGGAGGCCCTTGTCGGTCCACTTCGCCTCGTACATCCGCGCCCGCACCGCGAGTTCCTGCTGCAGCCGCAGGACGTCCTTGGGGACGTCCAGCGAGGCCTGCTTGAGGAACGGGTAGGCGGCGTAGTGGCGCAGGCCGCCGCGGACCGGGATCGCGTCGGCGTTCTCCTGCTCGAAGGCGTGCAGTGCGAGCAGTTCCTCCAGCCGCTGCTCCCCGATCAGGTGCAGCTTCAGCCTGACCCTGGCCGGGACGGCCGCCAGGGCCGTCGGGGAGACCCGGGTCATGAAGTCGTTCACCGCCGTGAAGAAGATCGACCGGAACTCGTCGTCCGCCTCGGCCAGGACGTTCAGGTAGAGCGGGATCTCGGTGGCCATGGCGGTCTCGTCGTACCAGTCCTTGTGCGACCGGTACTGGGGGTGGTCCGCGAGGAAGCGGCTCACGCCGTCGATGGCCTTCATCCGGTCCCGCACCCCGGCCGGATCGGTGCGCCGCTGGGTGATCGAGGGGGCTCCGGCCTCGCGCTGGCGCCAGTGGTAGACCGGGGCGGCGAGGATGTCGACGGCATCGGCCTCGAAGTGCGCCGGGATGGTGAGCGGGGCGTCCTCGTAGAGCACGCCCTCGGGGAAGGCGAACCCGTGCTTGTCCCAGAACGAGCGGCGGAAGACCTTGTTCCAGGCGGTCCGGTCGGCGATCAGTTCGTGGTGTCGGCTGATGTGCGTGCGCTGCAGGTCCTCGGCGAAGGCCTTCTTGTGCATGGCCGACTGGCTGAGCCCGGCGGAGCGCAGCATCAGCACGTTGCCGGAGGCGAAGTCCGATCCCGAGGCGTCGAGGGACTCGATCAGCAGTCGGTAGGCGTCCACCGGAAGAGTGTCGTCGCTGTCCACGAAGGTGAGGTACTGGCTCTCGGCGCTGATCTCCCGGACCCCGGCGTTGCGGGCCGCCCCGAGGCCCTGGTTCTCCTGCTTGACCAGCCGGAACCGCGGGTCGCCCTGGGCGAACTTCTCCGCGATCACCGCGCTGTTGTCGGTGGAACCGTCGTCGACCATCACCACTTCGAGATCGGTGAAGGTCTGGGCGGCGAGCGACTCCAGGCACTCCTCTAGGTAGACGTCCACATTGTGGACCGGAACGATCACAGAGAGCCTGGGGGCCATGAGCGCGGGCGAACCTTTCTCGAACGGACCTGACCTGGTGGGGAAGCTCACAACCGCCGCCGAAGGAAAGGGCGCGCCGCTCCGGCGGACCCGCTTGCCCACACAGGTCGGATGATGCAAACTATCGCATCCCTGCCCGATACCGGGCCTCCGGGAGTCCTCGCGGTAGTGTGACGGTTAAGAGTTGTTCAACCCTGTGGAAAGATCGATGCCCCGGTTCAGCGTGATCGTCCCCGCCTACGGTGTGCAGGCCTACCTGGGTGAGTGCCTCTCCTCGGTCCTGAGCCAGTCCTTCCAGGATTTCGAGCTGATCGGTGTGGACGACCGCTCCCCGGACGCGTGCGGTGAGATCTTCGACTCGTTCGCCGCGGGCGACCCGCGTGTCACCGTAGTGCACCTGCCTGAGAACGTCGGCCTGGGACGCGCCCGCAACGTCGGCCTGGAGCTGGCGACCGGCGAGTACGTCCTCTTCCTCGACAGCGACGACACCCTCACCCCCGGCTCGCTGCAGGCGGTCGCCGACCGGCTGGACGCCGTCGGCGATCCGGACATCGTGGTCTACGACTACGCGCGGACCTACTGGGACGGGCGGGTGGTCCGCAGCAGGGACGCCGGGCTGTTCGCCCCCGCCCCGGACCGCCCCGAGGTGTTCGAGGTGTCGCAGCGCGAGGAACTGCTGGCGTTGCTGATGGTGGTCTGGAACAAGGCCTACAAGCGGACCTTCCTGGAGGCGTACGGGTTCCGCTTCCCGGCGGGCTACTACGAGGACACGCCCTGGACCTACCCCACGATGCTCGCGGCCGAGACCATCACCATGCTCGACCGGGTGGTGGTGCACTACCGCCAGCGCCGCGAGGGCGGGAACATCCTGGCGACGGTCAGCCGCAAGCACTTCGACATCTTCGCGCAGTACGACCTGGTCTTCGCCTTCCTGGACCGGCTGGAAGCGCCGGCCGACGGCGCCCGGGCCGGGCGCCCGGGGCCCGACCACTGGCGCGCGCTGATGCACCGTCGGATGGTCGACCACCTGCAGACCATCGGCAACCACCCGGGCCGGGTGCCGGCCTCCGACCACGCCGAATTCTTCACCCGTGCGGCCCAGGCCGAGGAGAAGCACCGCCCGGCCGGTGCCGCCCGGCTCGAGGTGCGGGACCGCGGCGGCTGGCGGGTGGGGCGGCTCGGGCAGACCGTCCGCCGGGTGAAGCGGATCGCCGGGCGGGCCCGGCCCGGGCTGCGCGGGGCGGTGGCCCGACCCGTGCTCGACGGGTACCAGCGGGTCCAGCGCACCCTGCCGGTGGACCAGAACCTGGCGGTCTTCGCCAGCTACTGGGGCCGGAACCCGTCCTGCAACCCGGCCGCGATCCACGCGAAACTGCGTGAGCTGGCTCCGGGTATGAAGACGGTGTGGATGGTGCGGCAGGACGCCAGGACCGAGGTCCCCGAGGGCATGACCCTGGTCGGACCCGGCTCCCGCGCCTACTACGAGGCCGTCGGCCGGGCCAAGTACTTCGTCAACAACGTCAATTTCGCGGACGGTGTGGTCAAACGCCCCGGAACGGTGCACCTGCAGACCCACCACGGCACACCGGTCAAGAAGATGGGCCTGGACCTGCGCGACTACCCGGTCGCGGCCGGGGAGATGGACTTCGACCTGCTGCTGCGCCGGGTGCAGCGCTGGGACTACAGCCTGACGTCCAACCACTACTCCACCGAGATCTGGGAGCAGGCCTATCCCGGCGGGTACGAGGCGCTGGAGTACGGCTACCCGCGCAACGACATCTACTACCGGGCCACCGCCGAGGACGTGCTCAAGGCGCGGGCCGAGCTGGGCATCGCCGAGGACGCGGTCGCCGTGCTCTACGCGCCGACCATGCGCGACTACCGGACCTCCTACCAGCCGCACCTGGACCTGGAGCGGCTGGCCCGCGCCCTCGGCCCCGGCCACGTCCTGCTGAACCGGGCGCACTACTACTACGACAAGTCGGCGCCGCCGGCGCCGGGCGCCGGGGCGCAGGTCGTCGACGTGTCCCGGCACCCCTCGGTGGAGCGGCTGGCGCTGGCCTCCGACGCGCTGGTCACCGACTACTCCTCGCTGATGTTCGACTACGCCAACCTGGACCGGCCGATCATCGTCCTGGCGGACGACTGGGAGGTCTACCGGCAGTCCCGCGGCGTCTACCTGGACCTGCTCTCCGGACGGCCGGGGGAGACCCCGGGCGCGGTGGCCCGCAGCGAGGAGGAGCTGACGGCACTGCTCCAGGACGGCTCCTGGCGCTCGTCCGAGGCGGCGGCGCTGCGGGCGGCGTTCCGGGAGCGGTTCTGCCGGTTCGACGACGGCAACGCGGCCGAGCGGGTGGTCCGCCGGGTGTTCCTCGGCGAGACCGAACCGCTACCGGTCGTCCCGCTGGACCAGCGCACCCCGGCCCCCACCCCGGCCCAGGCCCGGCTCCGGCGCTAGGTCCTGCTCCGCAGCCGGGGTCTGACGCTCCCTCGGCTCCGGGACCAGCAGGCTGAGGTTGCCGTAGGGCGTGGTCCAGTAGCACGGGGACGGCAGGGTCAGCCCGGGGTCGCGGCTGCTGCCGATCCGGACCTCCCGGCGCACTCCCGCGCAGCACACCTCGGCGAACAGGTCCCAGGTGCCGGCCCGGGACAACTCGGAAGCCGCCCAACGGGCCCGGAAGGCGCCGTCGTGGTGCACCGTGGGCAGCCGCAGCACCGCCCCGCTGCCGCGCTCCCTGGCGAGGACCTCGACCGCCGACGGCGCCTCGGCCAGCCGGGGGAGGGCGGTGGTTCCGGCGACGGTCAGTCCGTCCCGGTCCAGGGCGACCCCGCTGAGCCGGTGCTCCACCGCCAGCTCGGCGGTGATGTCGTAACAGGAATCGGGAATCCCGAACGCCGGATCACGGAACCCGGGGAGCCGTGCGTAGGCGTGCCCCTCGGACACCAGCACGGGTGCGCCGCCGCCGCTGCCGTCGGCCCGGAAGCCCAGCCCGTCGGCCTGCTCGGTGCCGATCAGCGCGCACAACTCCGCCCGCTTCCCCTGCTGGACGCAGTGGATCCGCCAGCGGACCCAGGAGGGCAGCGAAGGGGAGAGTTCCGCCCGGTACCAGTCGTCCAGGTAGGCCCGCAGCGCGGCCAGCGCCGCGCACTGCTCCGGCGGCGGTAGCGCGGTGAACCCGGGCCCCAGCAGGTCGGTGAACTCGATCCGCAGCACCCGCCGGAGCAGTGCGTCCAGGATCTTCCCCGGACCGGCGATCCGCAGCGCGGTCTCCGCCGAGGCGCGCATGTAGGGGAGCCGGAGCGAGGCGGTCACCGCGGGGCCGAGCGAGATGTTCCCGCCGCCGTCCCTGGCCACCAGGTAGTAGCAGGTGCAGTCGGCGAGCACCGAGATTCGCCGGGCCCGCAGATAGGACTCCATGACGAACGGATGGTCGCTTCCGATCAGCAGATCGCTGCGGAAGCGGATCCGATTCCGTTCGATGAATTCGCGGCGGAAGAGCTTCGCCGGGGTGAGCGCGTAGAGGATGCCCGACGATATGACGTCGGCCTGCTTCTGATTGTGCCTGAATACGTCGCGGGGGACCCTGCGCCCGTTGATTCCGGCCATTTTCCCCAATACCACGTCCGAGCCGAGCCGGTCCGCGTACGCGGTCAGCCGCTCCAGCGCCTCCGGGCCGAGCCGGTCGTCCGAGTCCAGGAAGAAGACGTACCTGCCGTTCGCCAGCCGCAGCCCGACGTTGCGCGGCCGGGCCGGGCCCCCGGTCGGCGGCAGGTGCACCACCTTGAGCAACTCCGGGTGCGTGCAGGCAAGTTCGTCGAGAACCCGGGCGCTGCCGTCGGTGGAACCGTCGTTCAGGGCGATCACCTCGAACCGGTCCCGCGGCATGGTCTGGCCCAGCAGCGAGGAGAACCACGGCCCCAGGTAGTCGCGGGTGTCGTGCACCGGAGTGATGACCGTGACATCGGGCGTGGGCATTCGCACTCCTGGGAAGGGAACTCCTCATGCCTAACGAACCCGATGCCCGCAGGATACGCCGCCGGCCTTCCCGGCACCGCATTCCTGCTTTACTGCATGCGGGTTGCCGGGGGCCGGTGCGACCGGATCTGACGTGTACCTTTGGCCCGTCCGTAGAATTGATTCCGGTGAATGGCAGAACGGCGGTCGATCACAGTGGCGAATACCTCAACCGCTGTCCGGGGTGTCACGGCGGTCGTACTCGGCGGCGGGATCGGCGAGCGGATGGGACTCAGCGTCCCCAAGCAGCTCCTCAAGGTCGCCGGGCGGACGATCCTGGAGCACACGGTCGCCGCGCTGGCCTCCTCGCCCCAGGTGGACGAGATCATCGTGATGATGACCGCCTCGCACCTCGCCGTGGCCGAGGAGCTCGCGGTGCCGGTCGGCCAGGGCAAGGTCGTCGCCGTGGTGGCCGGCGGGACGACCAGGAACGAGACCACCGAGCGCGCGATCGCGGAGGTCGGCCGACGGCTGGCGGCGGACGAGGACGACCGGATCCTGCTGTTCCACGACGCGGTCCGGCCGCTGCTGTCGCCCCGGGTGGTCACCGACTGCGTGGCCGCGCTGCAGCGCCACCAGGCCGTGGACGTGGCGATCCCCTCGGCGGACACCGTGGTGGTCACCCGTACCCACGGCGACGAGGGCGAGTTCATCACCGAGATCCCGGACCGCTCGCGGCTGCGCCGCGGCCAGACCCCGCAGGGCTTCTGGCTGTCGACCATCCGCAGGGCCTACGAGATCGCCTCGCTCGACCCGAACTTCCAGGCCACCGACGACTGCTCGGTGGTGCTCAAGTACCTGCCGGACGTGCCGATCCTGGTGGTCCGGGGCGACGACCACAATATGAAGGTCACCCACCCGCTCGACGTCTACCTGATCGACAAACTGTTCCAACTGGCCTCCCAGGAGCCGCCGCCCTCGCACGACGACGGCTACTACCGTGCGGCCCTCGAAGGCCGCACGGTCGTGGTGTTCGGCGGCTCCTACGGGATCGGCGCCGGGGTCGCCGAGCTGGCCGGGGGCTACGGCGCCAACGTCCTGGCGCTGGGCCGCTCCACCACCGGCACCGACGTGCGGAGCCCGCAGGACATCGAGGACGCCCTGGCCGAGGCCAAGAAGCGCTTCGGCGGGATCGACTTCGTGGTCAACTCCGCCGGTTCGCTGCAGATCGGGCAGCTCGCGGACCAGGACGACGAGCAGATCGACGAGGCGCTGGCGGTCAACTACCTGGCGCCGATCCGGATCGCCAGGGCCGCCCGCCCGTACCTCGCCGAGACCTGCGGCCACCTGCTCTTCTACACCTCCAGCAGCTACACCAGGGGCCGCGCCGGCTACAGCCTCTACTCCTCGGCCAAGGCCGCGGTGGTGAACCTGGCCCAGGCCCTGGCCGACGAGTGGGCCGAGGACGGAATCCGGGTCAACTGCATCAACCCCGAACGCACCAGGACGCCGATGCGGCAGCGCGCCTTCGGCGACGAACACCCCGGGACGCTGCTCAGCGCCGCCGCGGTGGCCCGTACCTCGCTGGACATGCTGCTCGCCCCGCTCACCGGCCAGGTCGTGGACATCCGGCTGCACCCCGCCGGTGTGCCTCGGGGCCTCACCGGCGCCGCCGCCGACGCCGCGCAGGCGGTCATGGCATGAAGCGCGGAATCCACGGGCGGCGGGACCACAGCCTGGTCCTGGGCCATCTGCTGCTGCCGGTGGCGGTCCTGCTCGACCGGCCCTGGCTGTTCCTGGGCGGCACCGTGCTGGCCGTCGGATCGGAGCTGCGGGGTGAGCGGCAGCCCAGCTGGCTCAGGCGAATGCTCCGCGACAACTTCCTCGGCATGGAGGTCAGAACCACCTTCAGGGAGATACTGCTGCTCCTGCTCCTGGTCCGGGCCTGGCCCGAGCGGCAGCTGCCGCCGGCGGTGGTCCTCTGCGTGTCCGCGTTCGTCCTGCGCCGACTGCTGCGGATGCCCAGCACCGCGGTGATGGGACGGCTCTGGCGGACCAGGAAGCTCGCGGTGGAGACCCGCAACATCGACGCGGCCGGCCTGCGCATCGGCAGGGGCCCGGCCAGGGAGCTCGGCCCGCTGGCGGTGCAGGTCAACCAGGTCTCCGGCTTCCTCGGGATCACCGGGCCACTGCTTGCCGCGGCCACCGGGGAGCACGTGCTCGCCCCCGCGGGCAGCGGCCTGATGCTGCTGCTGGCGGTCGGCTGGTGCTGCTACCTGGCGCCGGTCCTGCTGCGCAACCGGCGGATCGCCGGCCGCGAGGAGGCCCTGCGGCATGTGCAGAAGTGGATCGACGCCTACCGGCCGGAGACCATGCTGCACTTCGCCGGCACCCGCACCTCCGGCTACCAGTTGAACATGTGGCTGGAGACGCTGGCCCGGCTGGACGGTCGGACCATGATCCTGCTGAGCAACCGTCACACCATGGAGGAACTCGCGCCCACCAGCCTGCCGGTGGTCTGCATCCCGGTCGGCGCCGAGCTGATGAACCTGGACTGGTCCAGCGTCAAGGTCGTCTTCTATGCCGCCAACGTGGGCGCCAGCATCCAGACCATGCGGCTGCCCACGGCCAGGCACGTCTTCATCGGCCACGGCGACAGCGACAAGCTCGCCTCGGTGAACCCCTTCAGCCGGGTCTACGACGAGATCTGGACCGCGGGCCGGGCCGGGGTGGACCGCTACGCCCAGGCCCAGGTCGGCGTGCGGGAGGAGGCCCTGGTCGAGGTCGGCCGTCCGCAGCTCGGCCGGATCCAGCACGGCCCCCGCGGCGGCGGCGTCCGTACCGTCCTCTACGCGCCCACCTGGGAGAGCTGGACCGAGGACCCGGGCAACACCTCGCTCGGGGTGGCGGGTGAGAAGATCGTGGCCAAGCTGCTCGCCTCGCCCGAGCCGCTCCGGGTGCTCTACCGGCCGCACCCGTTCACCGGGCTGCGGGACCGCAGGATGGCCGCCGTCGACACCCGGATCCGCGGGCTGATCGCGCAGGCGAACGCCAAGGCCGCCGCAGGGACCTCGGCGGCGCCGACCGCCGGGCAGAAGGCGGCCCTGGCCGAACTGGCCGAGGTGCGGGCCGAGCTTGCCTCGATCCTCGGCGGCTGGCGCGGGGCCAAGGGCGACAGCGCCGACCGCACCCGGGACTGCAGGCTCACCCGGGCGCAGGAGGAGCGGGTCAACTGGCTGCACAACCGGCGGGGTGAACTGGTCTGGTCCGTCGGCCGGCCCGACGAGCACCGCCTGGTGATCGGCGAGGACTACGCGCTGTACGACTGCTTCAACGAGAGCGACGCGCTGGTCTCCGACATCTCCAGCGTGGTGTCCGACTTCATGGCCAGCGGCAGGCCCTACGCCATCACCGACGCGGCCGGACTCGGCGCGGAGGAGTTCCGGCTCCGCAACACGGCCGCGCGTGCGGCCGTCATCCTCACTCCGGACGCGGGCGGGCTCGATGCGCTGCTGGCCGCGCTGCGCGACCCGGCGGCCGACGAACTGGCCGAGCAGCGCGAGGAGCTGAAGTCGTACCTGCTGGGCCCCGAGGAACCCAGTTCGATGACGCGCTTTCAGATGGCGCTGGACGACCTGGTGGCCCGCAGGGCGCGGGGCCGGGTGCCCCGGCTCCGGGAGCCGGTCGAGGCCTCCGCCCTGAGGTGAAGGACGCCTCAGCAGGACCCCTGATGACGAGGGAGCAGTACCGAGAATGCCCGCCATGCCGCTCGCAGTCCGAACCGTCGTACGCGGACGGGACCGGCTGTCCCCACCGCGGCGGCTGGCCCTCACGGTGCTCGTCCTCTGCCAGGCGCTGTTCCTGGTCCACTGGGCCGCGTTCTGGCCCGCGCTCTACAGCCCGGACTCGTTCACCTACGTCTGGCAGGTCAGCACCGGGAACTGGGTGTCGGACCACTCCATCGCCTACGACTCCCTGGTCTGGCTGTCGCTGCGGGTCACCGGCAACCTCTGGCTGCTCACCCTGCTGCAGACGGTCTTCGCCTCGGTGCTGATGGCGGACACCGCCGTCTCGCTGCACCGGATCGGGGTACGGGCGCGCTGGACCGTGGCCGCCTCGGCGATCGTGGTGCTGCTGCCCTCGACCGGCACCTTCTTCGTCTTCGTCTGGAAGGACGTGCCCTACGTCCTCGGCGCGGTGCTGGTGTTCTCCGGCTGCGTCCGGCTGGCCGGCCTGGGCGCCGACCGGACCGTTGCCAGGCCCGCGCTGTGGCGGATCACGGTCGGCTTCGCCGCCGTCCTGGTGTTCCGCAACAACGGCTACCCGGCGATCGTGGTGGTGGTGGCCGGGATCCTGCTGCTGGTGCCCGGCGTCCGGCTGAGGATCCTGGTCGCGGGGGTGTCCACCACGCTGATCGCGCTGCTGCTGACGCTGGTCGTCTACCCTTCGGTCGGCGTGAGGCTGCCGCACAAGGACGCCGTGATCGGGCTCAACGTCGCCGACATCGCGGTCTCCTACAAGGAGTCGCCCAGCAGCTTCAGCTCGGCCGACCTCGCGGTGATGGAGGCGGTGGCCCCGCTGTCGCACTGGCGCGGACGGGCCGCGAACTGCTGGGACGCCGACTGGGCCATGGCGAAGCCGATGAACCGCCCGGCCGTGACCGCGAACAGCTCGGCACTGCTCTCGCTGTGGACCCGGGTGCTGCTGCGCACCCCGCAGGACATCGTCGGGGCCAGGCTGTGCCGGGCGCAGATCGCCTGGGGTGTGACCCAGGGGCCGGCCGCCCTGGCGGGCAGCACCAACGTCAAGGTGCCCTGGGTCACCCCGAGCATGATGCGCTGGACCTACGACCACGCGAACTGGTCGTACCACGGCACCCGCATCACCCAGAGCCCGTACTGGCGGGTGCTGCAGAAGCAGCACCCGCTCTCGGACCGGCTGAACCGCCTCGAACGCACGTACTCCACCCGCAGCACCGCGGTGTCGACGCAGTGGATCGTCTGGCGCGGGGCGATCTGGTGCTACCTCTGCTACGCCCTGGTGCTGCGGCTGGCCCGGGTCCGCCGCGGCAAGGTCTGGCTGGTACTGCTGCTGCCGACGCTGTCGCTGCAGCTCACCGTGATCGCGGCGAACCCGGCGCAGATCTGGCGGTACATGACCGGACCGCTGGTGATCGGCGTGCTCGCGCTCCCGCTCGCCACGCTCACCCGCTCCCGGGACCGGGCATTCGCCGAACGTCTGCCGCCCGCCCCGGGTGTCGAACACCACGCGCCGCCGGAACACGAGATTATCGCCGCAGGGCAGGCGGGCGGCTGACAGAGGGGGAGGCACCAGTGGACTGGCTGACACGACTGCCGGTGATCGGTCCGGTGGTCTCCTGGGTGCTGCGGACCCGGCCCTACCGGGTCTACCAGTACGTCAACGAGGTGGGCGGCAACCGGCTCGCCGGAGCGGTCACCTTCTTCGGCTTCCTGGCCCTGTTCCCGCTGCTCACCGTGGCGATGGCAGCCGCGGCGGCCAGCCTCAGCGCCGAGCAGGTGCGGCAGTTGCAGTCCGGCATCGAGAAGCAGGTCCCCGCGCTGGCGCAGTCGCTCGACCTCGACTCCCTGGTGCGCAACGCCGGGACGGTCGGACTGGTCAGCGGGGTGCTGCTGCTGGTCTCCGGGCTCGGCTGGGTGGACACCACCCGGGTCTCCATCCGCACGGTGTGGCGGCTGCCGATCGAGCCCGGCAACGCGGTGATCCGCAAGGTGCTGGACGTGGGTGTGCTGATCGGCCTGGGTCTGGTCGGGGCGGTCTCGATCGGCGCCTCCTCGGTCACCACCGCGCTGGCCGGACAGGCCGCCCGCTGGGCCGGGGTGGAGCACTCCGGCTGGGGCTCTGTGCTGCTCAGCGCGGCCGGCTATGTGATCGCGGTGGCCGCGGACACCCTGATATTCGCCTACCTGCTGGTCGGCCTGCCGCGGATCGCCGACCAGAGCAAACGGGTGGTGCTGCAGGGCGCGCTGCTGGGGGCGGTCGGCTTCGAGGTACTGAAGCTGGCCCTGTCCGCGTACCTCGGCAACGTCGCAGGCAAGAGCATGTACGGCGCGTTCGGTACGCCGGTGGCGCTGCTGCTGTGGATCGACTTCATCTTCCGGCTGCTGTTCTTCTGCGTCGCCTGGACCGCCTGCGCCGACCCTGACGCGGCGGCCGAGCGCGCCCGCCAACGCGCGGAAGAAGCCCTCACCGCCGCAGCGGCCCTGGCCGCCACCCTCCGCGGCACGCCTGCGGCAGCACCGGCGTCCATCTCCCTGTCCAAGCCCCCGCCTGCGGCGGGGCCCTCGGCGGTAGCCGCGCCCCCGCCCGCGGCGGCCGGTCGGGGCCGCCAGGCCCAACTCGCAGCAGCCTTCCTCTCCGGCGCAGCCGCCCTGGCGGCTCTCCGCCGCCTGCGCAAGCGGCTCCGCCGTTAGGTGCGGCTAGGGTGGCCTGCCACGGTGGGGCGGAGTGACAGGGGCGGGTGGATGGCGGAGCAGGGGCACGTGCTGGTCGTGGACGACGACGCGGCGATCAGGCGTTCGCTGGAGCGCGGCCTGCGCCTCAGCGGGTTCGCGGTGACCCTCGCCGAGGGCGGCCTCGCCGCCCTCACCGCACTGGAGCAGGCGCCGCCCGACGTCCTGGTGCTGGACGTGTCGATGCCCGACCTGTCCGGCACCGAGGTCTGCCGCAGGCTCCGCGCGGCGGGGGACGGCACGCCGGTGCTGATGCTGTCCGCCCTGGACCAGCTGGACGACCGGATAGCCGGCCTGCAGGCCGGCGCCGACGACTACCTGGTGAAACCCTTCGCCCTGCAGGAGCTGGTGCTGCGGCTGCACGCCCTGCTCCGCCGCAGGCCGCCCCGGGCGACGGAACTGCTCACCGTCGGCACGCTGACGGTGGATCCGGCGACCAGGGAGGTCGTCTACGGCGGGCAGTCGGTGGAACTGACCCGCCGTGAGTTCGAGCTGCTGGAGGCGCTGACCCGCAACGCCGGCCTGGTGCTCACCCGGGACCAGCTGCTGGACCGGGTCTGGGGGTACGACTTCGAGGTCCGCACCGATGTGGTGGACACCTTCGTCAGCTACCTCCGGCGCAAGCTGGAGGCAGGCGGCCGGCCCCGCCTGCTGCACACCGTCCGGGGCGTCGGCTTCGTGCTGCGCGGGGAGGAGCCCAAATGAGGCTGTCCACCAGGATCGCCCTGGTCACCGCCGCGATCGTGCCGGTGATGGTGCTGCTCGCCGGGCTGCTGCTGCTCGGCCTGGTGAACCGGGACCTGCACGCGGGCCAGGACGGACGGCTGCGCGACCGCGCGGCCTCCGCGCTGCCCTTCGCCAGGACCGCGCTGCGGGCCGCTGCGGCCGGGCGGACCCGGCAGGAGGCCAACCAGCAGCTCCGGCTGTCCGCCGCCGCCCTGGACGCGGGGGTGCGGCTCACCGCCGACGACGGCACCGTCCTGGTCGCCGAGGGCGCGCAGCCCGCCGACGGCGTGCCGCTGCCGGCCGGGGCCGCCGCCTCGGGCGGTCCGGTGACCTTCCGGGCCGGGGGAGTCGGCTGGCGGGTGCTGGCGCTGCCGGTCACCCGCGCGGCCGGGCAGCCGCCCGGCACCCTGTGGCTGTTCGCGCCGACGGCCGAGGTCGGCGCCGAGGTGGCATCGGTACGCCGCCGTATCGTCCTGGTCGCGCTGCTGGCCGCGCCGCTCGGCGGGCTGCTGGCCTTCGGCGTCGCCGAGCGCGCCGCCCGGCCGCTGCGCACCCTGCAGCGCCGTACCGGCGGGCTGGACCCGGACGACCCGGCCAGCAGGGTCAGCCTGGGCGGCCGGCCGACCGGGGTCGCCGAGGTGGACCAGCTGGCCCGGACACTGCAGTCGGTGCTGCAGCGCTACGACGCCCAGGCGGCCCGTACCGCGGAGGCGCTGGAGACCGCGCGGGCCTTCGCCGCCTCCGCCTCGCACGAGCTGCGGACCCCGCTGATGAGCATGCGCACCAATCTGGACGTGCTGGCCGACCATCCGGACCTCGGCCCGGCCGAGCGCGCCGAGGTGCTGGCGGATCTGCACACCGGGCACGCCAGGATGCTCGGGCTGCTCACCGCGCTGCGCTCGCTGGCCCAGGGCGATCTGGTGGAGGCGGACGCCTTCGGCGCTGTGGACCTCGCCGAACTGGTCGAGGCGGCGGTCGCCGACGCCCGGCGCCGGGCTCCGCAGGCCGTGCTGACGGTACGGTCGGCGCCTTCGCTCCGGCTCCGCGGCTGGGAGCCCGGGCTGCGGCTGGCGGTGGACAATCTGCTGGTCAACGCCCTGGTGCACGGAGGCGGCGGCGACCGGCCGCCTCAGGTCGCGGTGGAGCTGCGGACCGAGCGGGACCAGGTGGTGCTGACCGTGGACGACGCCGGGCCTGGCGTCCCGCCGGAGCTGCGCGAGACCGTGTTCGAACGCTTTCGGCGCGGCCGGGACAGCCCGGGGTCCGGGCTGGGGCTGACCCTGGTGGCCCAGCAGATCGCCCTGCACGGCGGCACCGTGCGGCTCACCGACACTCCGTCAGGACGGGGGACCAGGGCGGAGGTCCGGCTCCCGTCCGTCTCCCCGGCGACGCTGCGACCGCGCCGGGGCTGGCTCACCGCCGCCACATAGTTTCCACAAGGAAGCTTCCTACGCTCACCGCGGACGGGGCGTCAGCCGGACGCTCCGACGCTGTGTGAGGAGACCAGCCCATGCCTGTTCGCCGTACCGCCCTCGCCTCGGCCTGTGCCGGGCTCGCCGCCGCGGGCCTGCTGCTCGGGGCCGGGACCCCCGCCTCGGCCGCGAGCGCGGCGCCGAGCACCGCCCCGGCCCAGCGCCAGGCCGAGGCGGTCTGCACCCGCGCCCCCAAGGTCGACGCCCGGATCACCAGGGCACTGGCCCGGCTGCACGGGCCCGCCACCGAACGCGGCTCCATCGCCCGGCTGCAGAAGCGGGTGGACCTGGCGAAGGGGGCGGGCCAGACCGCGATCGGGACCTACCTCAACGACCGGCTGACCACCCGTCAGGCCATGGTCGGCACGCTGACCACCCGGCAGAGCGACCTCAAGGGCGTCGAGAGCTGGTGCGCCGCCAACCACCTCGGAGCGTCCTGATGACCCGTCGCAAGCTCGCGCCCCTGCTCGCCGCCTGCGCGCTGGCGGCCCTTGCCCTGACCGGCTGCTCCGGTCACCCCAGGGCCGCCGCCCCGAACGGGGTGTCCGCCGGCACGGTGCAGCAGATGCAGCAACAGGTCGACGCCGCCCAGAGCGCCGCGGACGCCGCCGACTCGGACGCCGCCACCGACCCGAGCCAATAGGAACCCCCTAGCGCAGCACCCGGCGGCGACGGCGGCGGGTGACCGCGACCGCCCCGGCCGCCGCGGCCAGCACCACCAGGCCGCCCGCGCCGGCCTCGGTCCAGCTGAGGCCGGCCACGCCGGAGGTGCTGGCGGCGTTCAGCGGGCCGCCGGGGGCCGCGCCGGTCGGCGCCGGGGCCGCCGAGGTCGGGGCCGGGGTGGCGGCGACCGGGTCCAGGCTGCCCACCGGGGTGACCCGGCCCTCGGCCGCGAAGCCCCAGTCCAGCAGCTCGCCGGCCTCGGTGTAGACCGAGTTCAGCTCCTTGCTCTGCGGGTTCATGACGGTGACCAGGACGGTGTGGCCGTTCCGCTTCGCAGCCACCACCAGGGTGTTCCCGGCGTTGGTGGTGTAGCCGTTCTTGACGCCGATCAGCCCGGCGTAGCGCGGCACCCCGTTGAACCCGCCGAGCATCCGGTCGGTGTTGTCGATCTCGAAGGGCTTGCCCTTGGTGTTCGGGCCGCCGGGGAACTCCGACTTGACGGTGGAGCAGTAGCGGGCGAAGTCGGGGTTCTTGAGGCCCTCCCTGGCGAACAGGCTCAGGTCGTACGCCGAGGAGAGCTGCCCCGGCATGTCGTAGCCGTCCGGGGACACCACATGGGTGTCGCCGGCGCCCAGCTTCACCGCCTCGGCCTGCATCTCGGTGACCGTGGCGGCGACGCCGCCGTTCATCGAGGCGAGCACATGCACGGCGTCGTTGCCGGAGCGCAGGAACACTCCCAGCCACAGGTCGGTGACCTTGTAGGTCTTGCCGGGCAGCACCCCGACCAGGCTGCTGCCCGCGCCCATCCCGGCCAGGTCCGAGGCCGCCACCTTGTGGGTGCCCGCGGTGGGGATCTTCGGCAGCACGGTGTCCGCGAACAGGGTCTTCAGGGTGCTCGCCGGGGGCAGTTGCCAGTGCGGGTTCTTGGCCGCGAGCACCTCGCCGCTGTCCAGGTCCGAGACGATCCAGGACAGCGCGGACAGCTTGGGCGGCACCGCGGGCGCACCGGCCTGCGGTTCCACCTGCAGCCCCGGCAGGCCCAGCCGGGCGCCGCCCGCCTCCGACATCCGCGCGGGCGGCTGCGGGACCTTGTCGCCCTTGTGGGCGGCGGGTGCGGCAGCGGCGGCGGGGCCCGCCAGGGCCAGCCCCGCGGTCAGCGCGAGGGCGGCGGCGGTGGCGGTCCGGAGAGGGCGGCGGGGTTCGAAGTGCACCGGTAGACCGTACCCAATCGAAACAGCCGTACGAACCACTCCCGGGTAAGAACGCCCGGATGCCGCCCCGGTGCGCGGGTGCCGCATGCAGGTGTTCTATAACTGGCACACAAGATCCTGACAGGTAGTGCAGGATCTTCACAACGGGAGCAACATGCGCATCTCCATAGCGGCCCCGGCCCTCGCCGGCGCCCTGGTGCTCGGTGCCGTCGCCGTGCCGACCGCCGCCTTCGCGGCGACGGCCAAGCCGGTCATCACCAAGATCGCCTCACCCTCGTTCACCCTCGGCCTGCACGGGAGGATCACCCTCGGGGTGACCGTCACGGCCAAGGACGCCAAGGGCATCAAGGCCATCTACGCCGAGCCCTACCCGCTCGCCCTCTCCAAGCAGGAGCACGCGGTCCCCACCCTCGCGGACCTCAGGGCGGACGCCTCCGACGACCTGCTGAAGGTGAAGTCCCACACCGCCACCACGCAGACGGCGGGGATCAGCGAGACCGAGAACATCACCAAGCCGTCCCAGCTGCCGCCGAACCTGCTGGCGGGCACCTGGGGCGTCGCGGTCCTGGTCGTGGCCAACGACGGCAGCAGCACCTTCAACGCGCAGGCGACCACCTTCAACTGGAAGCGTGCCGACACCCTGAGCTCCAAGGTCTCCGCGACCCGGGTGCACAAGGGCGGCAAGCTGACGGTCACCGGCCGGCTCAACCGGGTCAACTGGGACAAGCGCGTCTACCAGGGCTACGGCGCGCAGACCGCGCGGCTGGAGTTCCGGAAGACCGGCGCCAAGACCTGGACCACGGTCAAGCTGGTCAAGTCCAGCAGGACCGGCGCGCTGAGCGCCACCGTCAAGGACAGCACCAGCGGCAGCTGGCGCTACGTCTACGGCGGCAACAGCACCAGCGGTGCCGCCTCCTCGGCCCAGACCTGGGTCGGCCTGAAGTAGTCCGCACGCAACGCAGAAGGCCGGCCGCTCGGAGGAGCGGCCGGCCTTTCGCTGTGCCGGGTTCTAGAAGCGGCGGGTGACCAGCGCCCGCTTCACTTCCTGGATCGCCTTGGTGACCTCGATGCCGCGCGGGCAGGCGTCGGTGCAGTTGAACGTGGTGCGGCAGCGCCACACCCCGTCCCGGTCGTTGAGGATCTCGAGCCGCTGCTCGGCGCCCTCGTCACGCGAGTCGAAGATGAACCGGTGCGCGTTGACGATGGCGGCCGGGCCGAAGTACTGGCCGTCGTTCCAGAACACCGGGCAGGACGTGGTGCAGGCGGCGCAGAGGATGCACTTGGTGGTGTCCTCGAAGCGCTGCACGTCCTCCTCGGACTGGATCCGCTCGCGGGTGGGCTCGTTCCCCTTGGTGATCAGGAACGGCATCACGTCGCGGTAGGCCTGGAAGAACGGGTCCATGTCCACGACCAGGTCCTTCAGGACCGTGAGGCCCTTGATGGGCTCGATCGTGATCGGCTTGGCCGGGTTGACGTCCTTGATCAGGGTCTTGCAGGCCAGCCGGTTCTTGCCGTTGATCCGCATGGCGTCCGAGCCGCAGACCCCGTGGGCGCAGGAGCGACGGTACGTCAGGGTGCCGTCCTGCTCCCACTTGACCGTGTTGATCGCGTCCAGGACGCGGATCTTCGGGTCCACGGTGAGCTGGTAGTCCACCCACACCGCGTCGGGGTGCTCCTCCGGGTTGAACCGGCGGATCCGCAGGGTGATGGTGATCAGCTCGACCTTGCCGGACTCGGCCGCGTCCAGACCGGCGGAGTGGTGCGCGGAGGTGCTCTCGATCGTGGGGGTGCTCATCAGTACTTACGCTCCATCGGCTGGTAGCGGGTCACCACGACCGGCTTGTAGTCCAGGCGGATGCTGTCCTTGCCGTCGGCGTCCACCTCGCGGTACGCCATGGTGTGCTGCATGAAGTTGACGTCGTCGCGGGTCGGGTAGTCCTCGCGGAAGTGGCCGCCGCGCGACTCCTTCCGGGCGAGCCCGGACACCGCGGTGACCTCGGCCAGGTCGAGCAGGTTGCCCAGCTCCACGGCCTCGAGCAGGTCGGTGTTGTAGCGCTTGCCCTTGTCCATCACCGAGATGTGCTTGTAGCGCTCCTTCAGCGCGGCGATGTCCGCCACCGCCTGCTTCAGGGTCGACTCGGTGCGGTAGACCATCGAGTTGGTGTCCATGGTCTGCTGCAGCTCGCTGCGGATGTCCGAGACCCGCTCGGTGCCGTTGCCGCTGCGGATCCGCTCCAGCTGGGCCACCACCTGGGCGGCCGGGTCCTCGGGCAGCTCGACGTACTCGGCGGTCTGCGAGTAGTCCGCGGCGGCGATGCCGGCCCGGCGGCCGAAGACGTTGATGTCCAGCAGCGAGTTGGTGCCGAGGCGGTTGGCGCCGTGCACCGACACGCAGGCCACCTCGCCGGCCGCGTACAGGCCCGGCACCACGGTGGTGTTGTCGAGCAGCACCTCGCCCTGGACGTTGGTGGGGATGCCGCCCATGGCGTAGTGCGCGGTGGGCTGGATCGGGATCGGGTCGGTGTAGGGCTCGATGCCGAGGTAGGTCCGGGCGAACTCGGTGATGTCCGGGAGCTTGGCGTCCAGCTGCTCCGGCGGCAGGTGGGTCAGGTCCAGGTACACGTGGTCGCCGTCCAGGCCGCAGCCGCGGCCCTCGCGGATCTCGGTGTAGATGGCCCGGGAGACCACGTCGCGGGAGGCGAGGTCCTTCATCACCGGCGCGTACTTCTCCATGAAGCGCTCGCCGTCCTTGTTGCGGAGGATGCCGCCCTCACCGCGGGCGCCCTCCGTCAGCAGGATGCCCATCCGCCAGATGCCCGTCGGGTGGAACTGGAAGAACTCCATGTCCTCAAGCGGCAGCCCGCGCCGGAAGGCGGCGGCCTGGCCGTCACCGGTCAGCGTGTGCGCGTTGGAGGTCACCTTGAAGAACTTGCCGTTGCCGCCCGAGGCGAAGATCACGGCCTTCGCCTGGAAGACGTGGATCTCACCGGTGGCCAGCTCGTAGGCGACCACGCCGGCGGTCCGCTTGACCCCGTCGACCTCGGCCAGCAGCAGGTCCAGGACGTAGAACTCGTTGAAGAACTCCACACCCTCCTTGACGCAGTTCTGATAGAGCGTCTGCAGGATCATGTGGCCGGTGCGGTCCGCGGCGTAGCAGGAGCGGCGGACGGCCGCCTTGCCGTGGTCGCGGGTGTGGCCGCCGAAGCGGCGCTGGTCGATCCTGCCCTCGGGGGTGCGGTTGAACGGGAGGCCCATCTTCTCCAGGTCGAGGACCGCGTCGATGGCCTCCTTCGCCAGGATCTCGGCGGCGTCCTGGTCGACCAGGTAGTCACCGCCCTTGACGGTGTCGAAGGTGTGCCACTCCCAGTTGTCCTCCTCGACGTTGGCGAGGGCGGCGGCCATGCCGCCCTGGGCCGCGCCGGTGTGGGACCGGGTGGGGTAGAGCTTGGTCAGCACGGCGGTGCGGCTGCGCTTGGTCGACTCGATGGCCGCGCGCATTCCGGCGCCGCCGGCGCCGACGATGACGGTGTCGTACTTGTGTACCTGCATGTCAGTGCTGCCTCGTCCGTCCGCGTCAGCTGATGTTCGGGTCGAAGGTGAAGATCACCAGGGTGCCCAGCAGCACGGTGAACACCGTGGCGGTCACCAGCAGGACCTTCAACCAGAGCCGGGTGGTGTCGCGCTCGGCGTAGTCGTTGATGACCGTGCGCATGCCGTTGGCGCCGTGGAGCATGGCCAGCCACAGCATCAGCAGGTCCCAGCCCTGCCAGAACGGGGAGGCCCAGCGGCCCGCCACGAAGGCGAAGCTGATCTTGCTGACACCGCCGTCCAGCACCAGTTGGATGATCAGGTGACCCAGCACCAGGAACACCAGGACGATGCCGGACAGGCGCATGAACAGCCAGGCCAGCATCTCGAAGTTGGTCCGGGACTTGCGTCCGTTGTTGCGCTTGGTACGGGTCCGCGGCGGCTCGATCAGGAAGGCCGAGGGGTCCGCGACCGGACCGCCGTCCACGAGCTCGATGCTGTCGGTCTCGATTGCCATCTCTCGCCTCACCCGAACCAGTCGCGAAGGGTCGCCTGCAGGATCGGGTAGAAGGCACCCGCCATGCAGAGCACCCACACCGTCACCACGGTCCACAGCATCTGCCGCTGGTACTTCGGACCCCTCGCCCAGAAGTCCACCGCGATGACCCGGAGGCCGTTCAGCGCGTGGAACAGGATGGCGGCGGTGAGGCCGTACTCCATCAGGTTGACGGGCCAGGTCTTGTACGTCGCGATGGTGCTGTTGTAGGCCTGTGGGGAGACCCGGACAAGAGCGGTGTCGAGGACGTGGGCGAACAGGAAGAAGAAGATGAGGACGCCGGTGACTCGATGAGCCACCCACGACCACATGCCTTCCCGGCCGCGGTACAGCGTTCCAGCCGGCACGGAACAACCCTCCGGAAGCGGGGCGGGGGCTCGTCCGGCGTCAGCGTCGGTCGGCCCGGCCGGGTTATGGTCCACCGGCCCCGGCCATCGTAGCCACGCCGGAGGGCACTCAGCCCGCCGGGGGTCCACCGGATGATCAAACAGCCCTGCCCGGCGTAATCACCGGAGCTCCTGTACAGCCCTCCTGTCCAGGACCAG
The DNA here is from genome assembly GCF_042511045.1 of Streptacidiphilus alkalitolerans. NCBI lineage: Bacteria > Bacillati > Actinomycetota > Actinomycetes > Kitasatosporales > Streptomycetaceae > Streptacidiphilus > Streptacidiphilus alkalitolerans. The sequence continues at coordinate 32,199 of NZ_JBHEZX010000003.1, read as the reverse complement.
GTCAGCGGATGTGGGGGAGATCACCCCGGCCGTCTCACGTCGCCGCCGAGGCGTGAGACGCGACCAGGTGCTCCAGCCGGCTGAGGGCGATCCGGCGCAGTTCCTCGGCCGCGGTGCTGCGCTCCTCGTCCGGGTCGTTGCCGAGCCGGGCCCGCAGGCTCGCCAGCACCCGGTCCAGCATCTCCTCCGGCGGGCAGTCGTCCAGGAAGACCACGAACACATGGCCGAAACGCGCCTCGTAGGCGGCGTGCGCCGCCCGCAGCGCGGTGTGCGCGGCGTTGCTGCCGGGCGCCCGCATCCCCAGCAGCGGCTGCGGCATGCAGCTCTCGTCCGCCAGAGCCTCCGTCAGATCGGCGAAGGACAGGTCGTAGGAGGCCTCACTGGCCGCGGCCAGCAGCGAGGGGACGGTGGGGTAGGGGCGGTGCAGCGCCAGCCGCAGGGCCCAGCGGCGGCTGCCGCAGCAGGCCAGCAGGGCCTCCTCGGCGGCACCGAGGGAGGCGTCGTTGAAGCGTCGCAGGCCCGATGCGCCGGTTGTACGCACCTGCGCCGGAATGTCACTGGTCAGCGGGTCCTCCTCGGTCGAGCATGTAAGGGCAGGCTCGCGCGGTTGTGAGGCTATCGGGAGTTCACCGAGGCGCTCCGGGGGTTGTGTGGAGGCTGCGACGGCGTGGTGACAGTTCCGGTTCCACGGGTTTCCAAGGGCAGGCAGGTCCCGCAGGAGTGAACACGGGCTCAGAGACCTTGCGGCACAAGGCACGTGCCAGTCTCGGGGTCCGTCCCCCCCCGGGATAAGCATTCACTCGAATTGGCTATCAAGTCGAGACCCTTACCGCCGAATGACGTGACGGTTTCGACAAGGCGTTGGTTCAGTGCTCCCGGTGCACCTTGTGCGCGGCGGCCTGGGCCCGCGGGCGCAGCACCAGCAGGTCGACGTTCACATGGGCCGGACGGGTGACCGCCCAGGCGATGCTGTCGGCCACGTCCTCCGCCGTCAGCGGTTCGGCCACCCCGGCGTAGACCTTGGCGGCCTTCTCGGCGTCGCCGTCGAAGCGGGTGAGCGCGAACTCGTCGGTCCTGACCATGCCGGGGGCGATCTCGATCACCCGGATCGGCTCGGCGACCAGCTCCAGCCGGAGCGTCCCGGCGATGGCGTGCGCCCCGGCCTTGGCCGCGACATAACCGCCGCCGCCCTCGTAGGGGACGAAGGCCGCGGTGGAGGAGAGCACCAGCACGGTGCCCTCCCCGCTCGCCCGCAGCGCGGGCAGCAGCGCCTGGGTGACGTGCAGCACGCCCATCACATTGACCTGGTACATGTCGAGCCAGTCGGCCGGGTCGCCGGCCTCCACGCTGTCCGCGCCGAAGGCCCCGCCGGCGTTGTTGACCAGCACGTCCACCCGGTCCAGCGAGGCCGCGAAGGCGTCCACCGCGGCCCGGTCGGTGACGTCCAGCGGGTGGGCGGTCGCGGCCGGGCCGATCTCCTTGGCCAGCGCCTCGATCCGGTCGGCCCGGCGGGCGGCCAGCACCACCCGGTACCCCTCGGCGGCGAGCCGCCGCGCGGTCGCCGCCCCGATGCCGCTGCTCGCCCCGGTGACCACGGCGACCCTGTTGCTGGACTGACCTGTCATGACCCGCGCTCCGTCCGCTCTCGGCTCCCTGCCGGGATCATCGTAGGCGTGTGCCGTGACCCCGCGGGCAGGCGCTCGTTGAGGGGTTGTCCGGACCCTGCCGGGAGGGAGATAACTCAGTGTCATACCCGTCCGCGCCGAGCCCATGCGCCGAGCGGGGGATTTTCTCCCCTTCCAGCGGTACCGGTTCCGAGAATCCCCTGCCCCAACCGCCCCAGGGCCGTAGGCTTGTGGGGGTGAACCAGTCTGTTGATACGTCCAGGCGTGGCCGGGTGCAGGCGCTGCTGCCCGAGCTGATCGGGATCCGCCGCGATCTGCACATGCACCCCGAGCTCGGCCGGCAGGAGCTGCGGACCACCGCGCTGCTGCTGGCGCGGTTGGAACAGGCCGGGCTGCAGGGCCGGGTGCTGCCCGGCGGTACCGGGCTGATCTGCGACATCCTGCCCGAGGGCGCTCCCGCCGACACTCCGCTGCTGGCCTTTCGGGCGGACATCGACGCGCTGCCGATCGAGGACGCCAAGCCCGACAGCGTCCCCTACCGCTCGACCGTCCCGGGCCGGGCGCATGCCTGCGGACACGATGTGCACACCACCGTGGTGCTGGGCCTGGCCCTGCTGCTCGCCGAGGCGAGGGCGGCCGGACGGCTGACCCGGGCGGTGCGGCTGATCTTCCAGCCGGCCGAGGAGATCATGCCCGGCGGCGCGCTCGACGTGATCAAGGCGGGCGGGATGGAGCGGGTCGAGCGGATCTTCGCGGTGCACTGCGACCCCAAGGTCGAGACCGGCCGGATCGGGCTCAAGACCGGTGCGATCACCTCCGCCTGCGACAAGCTGGCGATCTCCCTGGACGGCCCCGGCGGCCACACCGCCCGGCCGCACCTGACCACCGACCTGGTGATGGCGGTGGCCAAGCTCGCCGCCGAGCTGCCCGGCGCGCTCGGCCGGCGGATGGACCCGCGCTGGGGCGTCAGCCTGGTCTGGGGCCGGATCGCCGGCGGCTCGGCCGCCAATGTCATCCCGCAGCGCGCGGAGCTGGAGGGGACGGTCCGCTGCCTGGAGCTGGACGGCTGGCGCGAGGCGCCCGGCGCGGTCGAGGAGCTGGTCGGCCAGATCGCCGAGACCTACCGGGCCAAGTGGGTGCTGGACTACCACCGCGGGGTGCCGCCGGTGGTCAACGAGGCGGTCTCGGTGGGGCTGATCGCCGGCGCGATGGAGCAGTGCTTCGGCCCCGGCCGGGTCGAGGGCACCGAGCAGAGCCTCGGCGGCGAGGACTTCTCCTGGTACCTGGAACTCGCCCCCGGCGCTCTGGCCCGGCTCGGCGTCCGGGCCCCGGACGAGACCGGCTCCCGCGACCTGCACCAGGGCACCTTCGACGCGGACGAGGACGCGATCGCGGTGGGGGTGGAGCTGTTCGCCGCGCTCGCCCTGGACTGATTCCAAGGGCGGACGTCGGCCCGGTTCCGCCGGGTCCGCAAGGACTGTTTGCGACGATCTGATAACGCCAGCGTGTACGTAACACAATCGTGTTCTACGCGCGTTAACGTCGCCTTCAATCCGGCCGTGGCTCGCCGCAACCGAGCTCTGGGACGTCGGCTCTTAATCAGGAGGAATCGATGAAGAAGCCCCTCGCGCTCGTAGCGATCTCGGCAGTGGTCGCCCTGACCGCTTCGGCCTGCGGGTCGAAGCCGGTGTCGACCACTGGAGCGACCTCGAGCAGCAGCGCGAGCGCCAGTCAGGCCGCCGCGTTCAAGGCCTGTATGGTCACCGACACCGGCGGTCTTGACGACCACTCGTTCAACGCCGAGTCCTGGGCCGGCATGCAGGACGCGGCCAAGGCCGACCCGGGCATCGCGGTGCAGAACGCCACCTCGGCCACCGAGAACGACTACGCCAGCAACATCGCCGGCTTCGTCTCGGCCGGCTGCAAGCTGATCGTCACCGTCGGCTTCGCCATGGACGACGCGACCGTCGCCTCGGCGAAGAAGAACCCGAACCAGCAGTACGCGATCGTGGACAACGCCTCCTCGCCGTCCCAGGTCCAGGGCCTTGAGTTCAACACCGCGCAGGGCGCCTTCCTCGGCGGCTACTTCGCCGCGGGGATGACCAAGACCGGCAAGGTCGCCACCTTCGGCGGCGCCAAGTACCCGACCGTCACCGTCTACATGGACGGCTTCTGGGAGGGCGTGCAGTACTACAACCAGAAGCACAACACCAAGGTCCAGGTGCTCGGCTGGGACGAGACCAAGCAGGCCGGCACCTTCGACCCGACCCAGAGCTTCACCGACCAGGCCGGCGGCAAGCAGATCGCCGCGACCTTCCAGTCGCAGGGCGCGGACATCGTCTTCCCGGTGGCCGGCGGCACCGGCATCGGCGCGCTCGCCCAGGCCAAGGCCAGCGGCGGCAAGCTCAACGCGATCTGGGTCGACGACGACGGCTTCCTGTCCAACGCCGCCTACGGCCCGGTCATCATGACCTCGGTGACCAAGGGCATCGCCAGCGCGGTCACCACGTCCGTCACCAACGCCGCCAAGGGCACCTTCTCCTCGGCCCCGTACATCGGCACCCTGGCCAACAACGGCACCGGTCTGGCCCCGTACCACGACTTCGAGTCCAAGGTCCCGGCCGCGCTGACCACCGAGCTGGGCACGGTCAAGGCCGACATCATCAGCGGCGCCATCAAGATCACCTCGAAGAGCCAGCCCGCCGCGGGCTGACCCCGGAGTCCACCGAGGCGGGCGCACGTTCCGGTGCGCCCGCCTTGTTCCCTGTCAGACAAGACCTCGATAGCTTTCGCCGACCGACACTGCTGCGCGGCGTGAGGGGTGTGTTCACTAGTGCGTCTGGAATTGCGCGGTATCACCAAGCGATTCGGTTCGCTGGTCGCCAACGACCACATCGACCTGACCGTCGAACCCGGCGAGATCCACTGCCTGCTGGGTGAGAACGGCGCCGGCAAGTCCACGCTGATGAACGTCCTCTACGGGCTGCACCAGCCGGACGAGGGCGCGGTCCTGGTCGACGGCGTCGCCAAGACCATCGGCAGCCCGCGCGACGCGATCGCCAACGGCATCGGCATGGTGCACCAGCACTTCATGCTGGTCCCGGTGTTCACCGTGGCCGAGAACGTGATCCTGGGCGACGAGTCCGAGTTCGGCGCCAAGCGCGGCCCGCTCGGGCTGCTCGACCGCCGCCGGGCCAGGAACCACGTGCGCGAGGTCTCCGAGCGCTACGGGCTGCCGGTCAACCCGGACGCGCTGGTCGAGGACCTCCCGGTCGGCGTGCAGCAGCGGGTGGAGATCGTCAAGGCCCTGGTCCGCGACGCCCAGACGCTGATCCTGGACGAGCCCACCGCGGTGCTCACCCCGCAGGAGATCGAGGACCTCTTCACGGTCATGAACTCGCTCCGCGAGGCCGGGAAGTCGATCGTCTTCATCACCCACAAGCTCAAAGAGGTCAAGGCGATCGCCGACCGGATCACCGTGATCCGGCGCGGCGCGGTCGTCGGCGAGGCGTCCCCCTCCTCCAGCGAGCAGGAGCTGGCCTCGCTGATGGTCGGCCGCTCGGTGCAGCTCGTGGTCGACAAGCAGCCGAACACCCCCGGCGCCGCCTCGTTCCAGGTCGAGCACCTCACGGTCAGGGACCAGCACGGGAACGCCGCCGTGGACGACGTCTCCTTCACCGTCCGCGACGGCGAGATCCTCGGCATCGCCGGGGTGCAGGGCAACGGGCAGTCCGAGCTGGCCGAGGCGATCATCGGCCTGGCCCCGGTCGAGTCCGGGACGATCACCCTGGACGGCACGGGCCTGGTCGGCCTGACGCCGCGGCAGACCCTGAACGCCGGGGTCGGCTTCATCCCCGAGGACCGCGGCCACGACGGCGTGGTCGGCGAGTTCACCGTCGCCGAGAACCTGGTGCTGGACCTCTACACCTCGGCGCCGTTCGGCAAGGGGCTCTCGCTGAACCTCGGCGAGATCGAGAAGAACGCCCGGCACCGGATCCAGGAGTTCGACATCCGGCCCACCGAGCCGACCCACCCGGCCGGGAAGCTGTCCGGCGGCAACCAGCAGAAGGTGGTGGTGGCCCGCGAGCTCTCCCGGCCGCTGCGGCTGCTGGTCGCCTCGCAGCCCACCCGCGGTGTGGACGTCGGCGCGATGGAGTTCATCCACAAGCGGATCGTCGCCGAACGGGACCAGGGCCGACCGGTCGTGGTCGTCTCCACCGAGCTGGACGAGGTCCTCGCGCTCGCCGACAAGGTCGCCGTGATGTACCGCGGAAAGATCGTCGCCACCGTGCCGCCGAGCACCTCACGGGAAGAGATCGGCCTGCTCATGGCTGGCATCACCTCCAACGACACCGCCACGACCAGGACGGAGGAGGCGACCTCATGACCACGCCGGACCCGGACCAGACCGAGAAGCCCCCAGCGCCGGAACAGCCCGCCGCCGCCGAACCCGGCCCCGCGAAGCCTGCCGACCCCGGCCAGGACCGCAGCCTCGGCACCGTGCTGCGCAATGTCTTCACCGCCGAGAACAGCGCCCTGGTCACCACCCTGGCGATCGTGCTCTCGCTGGTCGTCGGCGCGGTGCTGATCGTGCTGTCGAACACCGCGACCATGGACAAGGCCGCGTACTTCTTCGCCGACCCCGGCGACTTCCTCTCCTCGGCCTGGGACAACATCTCCAGCGCCTACTCCTCGCTGTTCAAGGGTGCGATCTTCGACCCCGGGACGCTGGCCGGGACCCCGTCCCAGTTCTTCGGGCCGATCACCAACACCCTGGAGTACGCCACCCCGCTGATCTTCGGCGGCCTCGGCATCTCGGTCGCCTTCCGGGCCGGGATGTTCAACATCGGCGGCCAGGGCCAGACCATCATCGGGGCGATCTTCACCTCGTACGTGGCCTTCTCCTGGACCTCGCTGCCCGGTGTGCTGCACCTGGTCGTCACGGTCGTGGCCGGACTGGTCGGCGGGCTGCTCTACGGCGGTGTGGTCGGCTGGCTCAAGGCCAAGCGCGGGGCGCACGAGGTCATCGTCACCATCATGCTCAACTACGTCGCCTACCTGCTGCTCGGCGGCTGGCTGCTGAACACCTCGGTGTTCCACAGCACCAAGAACGCGGGACAGGCGATCTCCAAGGAGGCCGACCCGGACGCGGTGCTGCCGCACCTGTTCGGCTCCGGCCTCAACACCGACTTCGGGCTGCTGCTGGCGCTGGCCGCGACCTTCCTGACGGCCTGGTTCTTCAACCGCTCCAAGCTCGGCTTCGAGGTGCGGGCGGTCGGGCTGACCCCGAGCGCCGCCCGGACCGCCGGCATCAACGTCGCCCGGGTGCAGATCGCCTCGATGCTGATCTCCGGTGCGCTGATGGGCATGATCGGTGTGACCCAGACCATCGGCCTGGCGAACCCCAACAACAACGCGATCGCCCCCAACATCGACGCCGGCCTCGGCTTCACCGCGATCACCGTGGCCCTGCTCGGACGCACCAAGCCCTGGGGCGTGGTCTGGGCGGCCCTGCTGTTCGGCGCCCTCCAGGCCGGCGGCGCGCTGATGCAGACCCAGGCCCAGGTCTCGATCGAGATCATCACCGTGGTCCAGGCCATGATCGTCATCTTTGTCGCGGCCCCCCGGCTGGTGAAGGAGATCTTCCGGCTCCGGGAGACCAGGGTGGACGTCGACAAGAGCCCGGCGCCGCCGCCCCCGGTGAGCCCCGACCCCTTCCACGCGACCTCTGCTGGAGGCCAGGCATGACCACCGCTACCACCGAGCCCCGCACGACGGGCCCCCTCGTGGTCAAGACCGACCGGTCCAAGCTGATCGGCGGGATCGCCCAGGCCGTCGTCGGCCTCTACGGACTGTGGGCCTTCGGCCTCGGCTCACGCACCGCGCACGACGCGCACACCCTGTTCGTGCTCAAGCTCGACCCGGCCGGCAGCGGCCCCGGCTCGATCTCGGCCCCGGCCCAGCCGGTGGCCATCGCGCTGACCGCCGTCGCCATCATCTGCGGCCTGGTCCGGGCGTTCGCCCCGATCTCCGCGAAGACCCAGCGCTGGCTGGCGGCGGGCTACTTCGGCTCGATCGTGCTGGCCTTCCTGATCTGGGCCGCGGCCGGCTCCGGCATCGGGATGAACGTTCCCTCGATCATCGAGCAGACCGCGATCGCCGCGGTGCCGCTGGTGCTCGGCTCGCTCAGCGCGCTGCTCTGCGAGCGCTCCGGCGTGGTCAACATCGCGGTGGAGGGCCAGTTCCTCTTCGGCGCCTTCTCCGCCGCGCTGACCGCGTCGATGACCCATTCGGTCTGGGCCGGGCTGATCGCCGGCTGCCTGGGCGGCGCGCTGATGTGCTCGCTGCTCGCGGTGTTCGCCAACCGCTACCTGATCGAGCAGGTCGTCCTCGGCGTGGTGCTCAACCTGCTCGCCTCCGGCATCACCGGCTTCCTCTACGACCGGCTGATGTCCACCGACGGCGCCACCTACAACACCCCGCCCGGCTTCTCCGCGATCTCCATTCCCGGGCTGTCCTCGATCCCGATCGTCGGCGAGGCGCTGTTCAACCAGAACATCCTGTTCTACGCCACGTACCTGCTGGTGCCGATCGTCTGGTTCCTGCTCTTCCGCACCCGCTGGGGCCTGCGCACCCGGGCGGTCGGCGAGCACCCGACCGCGGCCGACACGGTGGGCATCAAGGTGATCGGGCTGCGCTACCGCAATGTGATCACCGCGGGCCTGCTCTCCGGCCTCGGCGGCGTCTGGCTGACCCTCGGTCTGGACAGCCAGTTCGGCAAGGACATGAGCGACGGCAAGGGCTACATCGCCATCGCGGCCCTGATCGTCGGCCGCTGGTCGCCGCTCGGCGCCCTCGGCGCGGCGGTGCTGTTCGGCTTCGCCACCGAGCTGAACCTGGCGCTGTCCTCGCTGGGCACCCCGATCCCCGGCGCGTTCCTGTCGATGGCCCCGTACCTGGTGACCATCTTCGTGGTCGCCGCGCTCGGCGGCCTGGCCAGGCCGCCGGCGGCGTCGGGCAAGCCGTACGTCAAGGGCTGAACCGAACTCCGCACTCGCTAGGAGCGCTGCTGATGACCGCTAGTGACCCCACCGCCGTCGACTGGGACAAGCTGCGGCTGGCCGCGCAGGAGGCGATGTCCCGCGCCTACGCGCCGTACTCGGGCTTCCCTGTCGGCGCGGCGGCCCTGGTCGAGGACGGACGGATCGTCAGCGGCTGCAACGTCGAGAACGCCTCGTACGGGCTCGGCCTGTGCGCCGAGTGCGGGCTGGTCTCGGCGCTGCATGCCTCCGGCGGCGGCCGGCTGGTCGCGTTCACCTGCTGCGACGGCTCCGGCGCGGTGCTGATGCCCTGCGGGCGCTGCCGTCAGCTGCTCTGGGAGCACGGCGGCGCGGAACTGCTGGTGGAGTCGGTCTCCGGGATCCGCCCGCTGGCCGAGCTGCTGCCCGACGCCTTCGGCCCCGACCAGCTCTGACCGCTTTTTCTTCTGCACTCGCTCTGAAGAGGACTTCCGATGGACGCCATCTCCGTCATCCGCGCCAAGCGCGACCGCGCCGAGCTGACCGACACTCAGATCGACTGGGTGATCGACGCCTACACCAGGGGCGAGGTCGCCGACGAGCAGATGTCCGCGCTCGCCATGGCGATCCTGCTGAACGGGATGAACCTGCGCGAGATCAGCCGCTGGACCGACGCGATGATCCGCTCCGGGATCCGGATGGACTTCTCCTCGCTGCCGCTGCCGACCTCCGACAAGCACTCCACCGGCGGCGTCGGCGACAAGATCACCCTGCCGCTGGCCCCGCTGGTCGCCGCCTGCGGCGCCGCCGTGCCCCAGCTCTCCGGCCGCGGCCTCGGCCACACCGGCGGCACCCTGGACAAGCTGGAGTCCATCCCCGGCTGGCGCGCCTCGCTCTCCAACGACGAGATGATGCAGGTGCTGCGCGACGCCGGAGCGGTGATCTGCGCGGCGGGCGACGGCCTGGCCCCCGCCGACAAGAAGCTCTACGCGCTGCGCGACGTCACCGGCACGGTGGAGGCGATCCCGCTGATCGCCTCCTCGATCATGTCCAAGAAGATCGCCGAGGGCACCGGCGCGCTGGTGCTCGACGTCAAGGTCGGCACCGGCGCCTTCATGAAGAACCTGGACGACGCCCGGGAGTTGGCCCGCACCATGGTCGGCCTGGGCAAGGCGGCAGGGGTCAACACGGTCGCGCTGCTCACCGGGATGTCCACCCCGCTGGGCCTCACCGCCGGCAACGCACTGGAGGTCCGCGAGTCGGTCGAGGTGCTGGCCGGCGGCGGCCCGGCCGACGTGGTCGAGCTGACCCTCGCGCTGGCCCGGGAGATGCTCGCCGCGGCCGGCGTGGTCGGCGGCAAAGACCCCGAGACCGCCCTCAAGGACGGCTCCGCGATGGACCACTGGCGCCGCATGATCTCCGCCCAGGGCGGCGACGTGGACGCCCCACTCCCGGTCGCCCGCGAGCAGCACGTCCTCACCGCCACCGCCTCCGGCGTCCTCACCGAGCTGGACGCCTACGCCGTCGGCGTGGCCGCCTGGCGGCTGGGCGCCGGCCGCGCCCGCAAGGAGGACCCGGTCCAGGCCGGCGCGGGCGTCGAACTCCACGCCAAGCCCGGCGCCGCGGTCACCGCGGGCCAGCCGCTGCTGACCCTGCACACCGACACCCCCGAGCGCTTCGACTACGCCCTCGAAGCCCTCGCCACCGGCATCACCATCGCCCCGCCCGGCACCGCCCACCAGCCGGCCCCGATCATCCTCGACCGCATCAGCTGACCCCGGACGGGGGCTAACGGGCCGCGGCGACCGCGTGTGGGGTGGTGAGGCGGGCGTGGACGGTGCCGTAGAGGGTGACGGCGCAGGCGAGGGCCATGGCGGCGAGGGCGACCAGGACGGTGCCGGTCCAGCCGTCGCTGTGGTAGGCGTCGGCGCCGAGGGTGCCGCCCAGGCTGTTGCCGAGGTAGTAGGCGGCCAGGTACAGCGCGGACGCCTGGGCGCGGCCGTGGGTGGCGGTGCGGCCGACCGACGCGGAGGCCACGCAGTGGCCGGTGAAGAAGCCGGCCGTGATCAGCACCAGCCCGAGCAGCGCCAGCGGCAGTGAGTCGGGCAGGGTGAGCAGCAGGCCCGTCGAGGTGGTGCCGACCGCCAGGTAGAGGGTGCCGCGGCGGCCGAACCGTCCGGTCACCCGGGCCGACGCGGCGGAGGCGAAGGTGCCGACCAGGTAGACCGCGAAGATCGAGCTGGCCAGCCCCTGGGAGAGCCCGAACGGCAGTGCCACCAGCCGGTAGCCCATCACCGTGTAGACCGCGCCGAAGACCGTCATGAACAGCAGCCCGAGCGCGAACAGCCGTCCCAGCAGCGGGTTGCGCAGGTGCGAGGTGACGGTGCGCAGCAGCGCCGCCGGGTTGATCGGCCCGGGACGGAAGTGCCGGGCGCGGGGGATCAGCAGCCGGAAGCCGATCGCGCAGAGCAGCGACAGCACGGCGACCGACGCCAGGCCCCAGCGCCAGCCGTACGAGCCGGCCACCACGCCGGACACCAGCCGCCCGCTCATGCCGCCGATGCTGTTGCCCGCGACGTAGAGGCCCATGGCCGAGGCCAGCGCCGTCGGGTGGACCTCCTCGGCCAGGTAGGCCATGGCCGTGGCCGGGAGCCCGGCCAGAGCGACCCCCTGCAGCGCCCGCAGCACGGTCAGCGTGGTGAGGTCGGGCGCGAACGGCAGGACCAGCCCGATCGCGGCGGCGGTGAAGACCGAGGCGGTCATCACCGCGGTGCGCCCGTAGCGCTCGGAGAGGGCGCTGACCGGGATCACCGCGAGGGCCAGGCCGATGGCCGCGGCCGAGACGGTGAGGCTGGCCTGAGCCGGTGTCAGCCGCAGGCTCGCGGAGAGCGCGGGCAGCAGCGCCTGGGTGGAGTAGAGCAGCAGGAAGGTCGCGAGACCGGCGCCGAACAGTGCGAGCTGGGTGCGGCGCAGGCCCCGGCTGCCGGGCAGGTGCCGCAGGTCTTCAGCAGCGGAGCCGGCGGCGGCGGAGGAACGGATCGGCGAGGTGAGGGCACTCGACGGCTGGTCGTCGAATGCCCCGCTAGTAGCAGGCGGCATACCGCAAAACTAGGATGGCGGTTCTGATGCGTCCAATGCATGGAACAGGGATGATTGATGCTGTGGCGTATGAACAGAGGTCAGCCGACGGCGCGAAACAGCCGCGTGACGCAGAAGACATGCCGGCGGCCGTCGCCGAGCTGTCTCCCGACGCTCCGGCCGTGCTGCTGGCGCCGCTGCTGGCGCAGTTCGCCGCGGTGGCCCGGCTGGAGCATGTGACCCGGGCGGCGGTGGAGCTGGGGATGCCGCAGCCGACGCTGAGCCGCGCGGTGGCCCGGCTGGAACAGGAGCTGGGGGTGGCGCTGCTCGCCCGCGAGGGCCGTACCGTGCGGCTGACCCGGGCCGGGCGGATCTTCCTGGCGGCGGTGGAGCGGGGGCTGTCCGAGCTGGAGCGCGGGGCCGAGGCGGCCAGGGCCGAGGCCGATCCGACCGGCGGGCGGGTGGCCTTCGGCTTTCTGCACACCATGGGCTCGGAGGCGGTGCCGATGCTGCTGCGCGGCTTCCGCGCGGACCATCCCGGGGTGCGCTTCCAGCTGGTGCAGGACTACACCGATTCGATGCTGCAGCGGCTGCGCGAGGGTGAGTTGGACCTCTGCCTGGTGTCGCCGCGCCCGGACGGGCCGGAGCTGACGGCGCGTCGGCTCGGCGAGCAGCGGCTGCGGCTGGTGGTCCCGGTCGACCACCGTCTGGCCGGACGCCAGCGGGTCCGGCTGCGCGAAGTGGCCGAGGACGCCTTCGTCACCCTGGAACCCGGGTACGGGCTGCGTCGGATCACCGACGCGCTGTGCGCGGAGGCCGGTTTCACACCCCGGATCTCCTTCGAGGGGGAGGAGTCGGAGACCCTGCGCGGCCTGGTCGCGGCCGGGCTCGGGGTGGCGGTGCTGCCCCCGGCCACGGTGGCCCGCCCGGATGTGGCCGAGCTGCAGCTGTCCTCGCCAGGCGCCCGCCGGGAGATCGCGCTGACCTGGGTGACCGGCCGTCCGCTGACGCCTCCGGCGGAGGCGTTCCGGGCCTACGTCCTCTCGGTGCGGGGGCAGCTCCCGCTGCACAGCTGACCCGGTGCGGGCGAAAGAACGCTGCGATCTACGCGCGTAGGCGCTATTGTTGGCCAATGGAGAGCACCCTCACCCCCCTCACATCCGTACCGCTGACCGCCGAGGTCATCCGCCGCGCACCCAAGGTGCTGCTGCACGACCACCTCGACGGCGGCCTCCGCCCCGAGACGATCGTCGACCTCGCCGCCCAGGTCGGCTACGACGGCCTGCCGACCACGGACCCGGCCGCCCTCGGGGAGTGGTTCCGCGAGGCCGCCGACTCCGGTTCGCTGGTCCGCTACCTGGAGACCTTCGCGCACACCTGCGCCGTGATGCAGACCAGGGAGGGCCTGGTCCGGGTCGCCGCCGACTGCGCCGAGGACCTCGCCGCCGACGGCATCGTCTACGCCGAGGTCCGCTACGCGCCCGAGCAGCACCTCGAACGCGAGCTGACCCTGGACCAGGTGGTGCAGGCGGTCAACGAGGGCTTCCGGCTCGGCGAGGCCCGCGCCGCCGCCAAGGGGCAGTCGATCAGGATCGGGACGCTGCTCACCGCGATGCGGCACGCCGCCCGCTCCCGGGAGATCGCCGAACTGGCCAACCGCTACCGCGACCTGGGCGTGGTCGGCTTCGACATCGCCGGCGCCGAGGCCGGCCACCCGCCGACCCGGCACCTGGACGCCTTCGACTACCTCAAGCGGGAGAACAACCACTTCACCATCCACGCGGGCGAGGCCTTCGGCCTGCCGTCCATCTGGGAGGCGCTGCAGTGCTGCGGCGCGGACCGGCTCGGCCACGGCGTGCGCATCATCGACGACATCTCAGTCGCCGCGGACGGCGGCGTCAAGCTCGGCCGGCTGGCGGAGTACGTGCGCGACAAGCGGATCCCGCTGGAGCTGTGCCCGACCTCCAACCTGCAGACCGGCGCCGCCGTCTCCTACGCCGAGCACCCGATCGGGCTGCTGCGCCGGCTCCAGTTCCGGGTGACCGTCAACACCGACAACCGGCTGATGTCCGGCACCAGCCTGAGCCGCGAGTTCGGCCATCTGGCCGACGCCTTCGGCTACACCCTGGACGACCTCCGCTGGTTCACCATCAACGCGATGAAGTCGGCCTTCATCCCGTTCGACCAGCGGCTGGCGCTGATCAACGAGGTGATCAAGCCCGGCTACGCCGAGCTGGCGGCCGGTTAGCCCGACCGGGGGACGGAGATTTGGGCGCGGTCGCACCTCGTGGATACGTTGGGCCGCCAGTCGGACACGCGGCGTAGTCACTACGCCCCGTTCCACCCCCCGAGGACACGAGGAAGCAGCTCATGAAGAAGGCAATGCGTCAGGCCGCCGGAACCGCTGTGCTCGGTGTCGCGCTCGCTGCGGCGGCCGTCACCCCGGCGGCGGCGGACGGGCTCGGCGGTGCGCTGGCCAACGGGCTTCCCGCCGGGGCGACGCCGATCAGCGCGGCGCCCAGCAGCGGTCTGCCGACCGGTGACCTGGCCGGGCTGGCGGCCGGCCCGGTGGCGGACACCCAGCAGGTGCTGGGCTCGCAGACCGGCAGCGTGCACGCGGTGACCGGCACCGCCCAGGGCCTGGTCGACTCGGCCACCCCGAAGGTGCGCAGCGTCCCGGCGGGCAGCACCCGGGCCCTGCCGGGCGGGCTGAGCGGCGGGCTGCCGGTGGTCGGCCAGCTGGGCCAGGGCAACAGCCTCCCGGTGCTGGGCCAGGCGGACGGCCTGAGCCAGGTCACCTCCGGCCTGCCGGTGCACGCCGCGCCGCTCGGCTAGTCCGCTGAACCAACGACCGGGCCCCGCCACCGCATCGTCAGCGGTGGCGGGGCCCGGTCTTCTCGGTTCAGGGCTCCTGTGGTTCAGGGCTCCTGCGGGAGCACCAGCCAGAGCGCCAGGTAGATCAGGAACTGCGGGCCGGGGAGCAGACAGGACACGACGGCCAGCACCCGTACCGTGCTGGGCGCCAGCCCGAAGCGCTTGGCGATTCCGGCGCAGACCCCGCCGATCATGCGGTTGCTGCGGGGACGGGCGAGGGTGGTGGCGGTGGCGTTCATCTCTGACTCCTGGGTGTCTGCGTCGTCTGCGGCGGTGCTCCGTCGGGATGCTTCAAGCCTCCCGCGACGACGGCCCGGAAACGTCCTCCCGCTCGACGATCCCGGCCCCGGCCGGACCCCCGCTCAGGAAGGACGGGCTGTCAGGGCTGCTCTCAGGGTCGTCCCTGAGCCGCCGCCGCGGTCCCGGCGGCGCAGCGCCGCGCGGAAGGCCGGGACGACGGCGAGGTGGGCCGCCGCGATCCCGACGGCCGCCAGCAGCACATCGTCCACATTGAGCAGATGGCTGGTCAGCGAGGACTGCAGCACTTCGAGCCCGGTCGCCAGCAGCATCCCGGCGAAGACCGTGCGCAGGAAGGACGGCAGGGTGGGCGAGCCGGCCCGGCCGCCCGCGAGCGGCAGCAGCAGCCCCAGCGGGGCCAGCAGCAGCAGGCCGCGGAGCAGTTCCAGATAGGCGTGCTGGGTCCCGGCCATCAGTTCGGTGCGGACCGTCGCGAACGGGGTCAGGTTGGTGTCCGCCATCCAGGCCGCGGACACCGGCTGGAAGGCGGTCCAGAGCACCAGCCCCAGGTGGACCGCGAGCAGCAGCAGGCCGAGCCGCCGCGCGCCCCGGTGCACCGTCGACCGGTCGTCGGAGACGGCACGGTCGCCCTCGGGGGATCGCTGGTCGATACCGGTTCGCACGCCGGTGTCTCCTCGCTGCACGCCGGGGAGGACGCGCGTGGTGGGGGTCTCGGTTCCGCTCCGTCAGGGTGAACCGGTGGCCGAGGGGTTCGTGGTGTGCAGACAGCTCAGTGTGCCGTCGGCGGTGGTCGCCGTCGCGGTCGCGGTCGGAGTGGCCGGGGCGGCCGGCGCGGACGGCGCTGCCGCCGCGGCGCCGGGCGCCTGTCCCGCGGCCTCCTTGGCCCGCAGGGCCGAGGCCAGCGCCTCGGCCGAGCGCTTGCTGAGGACCGAGGGCACCGGCTCCGCCAGGACCGGACGGGTCGGCAGGATGCTGGCGTCGCTCTCCAGCTTGCTCAGGGTCGCGTCGGGCGCGGGCGGGCAGGCGGTGCGTGACGCCGCGACACCCGCGTCGACCGGCAGCGCGGTGTCCCGGATGCCGCAGCCGCTGAGCAGCACGGTGAGGACCGCGGCGACCGCGCCGAGGGCGGCCAGCACGCCGATCCTGCGGACCGGGGCGCCCGGCGCCGGACGGCGGACGCTGCCGCGGCTGCGGGGCGGGGGCGGGCTGGTGCTGCTGCTGTGCTGCTTCACGCGCTGTCGCCCTTCACGGTGCCGTTCCCGCTGTTTCCGGTGCTGTTCCCGCCCTGGCCGGTGCTCCCGGTGCCGCCGCCGCTGGGGCCGCCGTCCGCCGCGAGCGGATGACCCGCCGCGACCGAGGGGGTCATCGGCAGCCGCATGGTGAACACGGCGCCTCCGCCCGCTCCGTTCCCGGCACTGATGGTCCCACCGTGGATCCGGGCGTTCTCCATGGCGATGGAGAGCCCGAGCCCGCTGCCCTCGGACCGGCGCCGGGCGGCGTCCGCCTTGAAGAAGCGGTCGAAGACATGCGGCAGCACGTCCTCCGGGATGCCGGGCCCGCCGTCGGCGACCCGGACCACCAGCTCGTCCTGCTCCACCCGGGCGCTGACCTTGACGGGTGAGCCGCCGTGCTTCAGCGCGTTGCCGATCAGGTTGGCCAGGATCACGTCCACCCGGCGCGGGTCGATCCTGGCGACGATGCCGCGCGGCGCGTCCAGTTCCACCGCGTCCAGCCAGGCCCGGGTGTCGATGCAGGAGGTCAGCAGGTCGGAGACGTCGATCTCGTCCAGCACCAGCTTGGCCGTGCCGGCGTCGAAGCGGGTGACCTCCATCAGGTTCTCCACCAGCTCGGTGAGCCGGCGGGTCTCGCTGACGACCAGTCGGACCGCCGGGGCGATCATCGGGTCGAGGGTGTCGGCCTCGTCCTCCAGGATGTCGGTCACCGCGGTCATCGCGGTCAGCGGGGTGCGCAGCTCGTGCGACATGTCGGCGACGAAGCGGCGGCTGGCGTGCTCGCGCGCGCTCAGCTCCTCGACCTGCGCCTGCAGCGACTCCGCGGTCCGGTTGAAGGTCGCGGACAGCTCGGCGAGCTCGGCCGCGCCGCTCACCTCCAGCCTGGTGTCCAGCCGCCCGGCCCCCAACTGCCGTGCGGCCTCGCCCAGTCGGGCCACCGGACGGAGCACGGTCGAGGCCGCGGCCTGGGCCAGCAGCGCCGAACCCACCAGCGCCAGCAGCGTGGCGATGCCCAGCGACCAGGCCAGCGAGTCCATGTCCCGGCGTTCGCCGTCCAGCGATTTGAACATGTACGCGGTGGGCCCGGCCGGGGCCACCTCGCTGCCGCCGACCAGGTACGGGGTGCCGGCCACGGTGATCCGCTGCCAGAACAGGTGGTATTGGTTCGGCTGGCTGGTGCAGAGCGCGCAGGGGGTGGTCACCGAGGTCTGCAGCCGGGTCGGGATCAGCGCCTGGGTGAGGCCCGGATCGCTGGAGACCGAGCAGCCGTCGTCCACCATCACCACGCTGTACTGCAGCCCCGAGTGGGCCACGATCTCGGCCGCCCGCCCCAGTTGGTCGCAGTTCGGCTGCAGCGGCAGGTCGGTGACGGCACGGCTGACCTGGCCGCGGAAGTCCGACAGCGCGTTGTCCTGGGTGCGCTTCAGCACCGCGTCCCGGTTCAGCCAGTACGCGATCCCGGAGGCGGACACCGCCGCGGCCAGCGCGACCAGCGCGAACACGGCGATCAGCCGTATCCGCAGCGAGGTCAGCCGGAGGCAGCGCGCCAGCCAACTCCCGCTGCGGGTAGGGGGCAGGGAGGCCGGAGCCTCGGGTTGTTCGGTCACGGTGCCTTCGCTGCCTGGGGCCGGGGTGGCTCGGCGGGCCGAGCCTCATGGTCGCGGGGCAGCCTACTGCGGCGGGTCCAACCGGTAGCCCACGCCTCGCACGGTGCGGATCAGCGTCGGCTCGGACGGTACGTCCTCGACCTTCGCCCGCAGCCGCTGCACACAGGCGTCCACCAGCCGGGAGTCGCCCAGGTAGTCGTGCTCCCAGACCAGCCGCAGCAACTGCTGCCGGGACAGCGCCTGGCCCGGGCGCTGGCTCAGCTCCAGCAGCAGCCGCAGCTCGGTGGGCGTCAGCTGCAGGTCCACGCCGGCCTTGGTGACCGTCATCGCGCTGCGGTCGATCACCACGTCCCCGTACGCGGAGGAGTCCGAGCTGTCCCGCTCGCCGCGCCGCAGCACCGCCCTGATCCGGGCGTCCAGCACCCGCGGCTGCACCGGCTTCACCACGTAGTCGTCCGCGCCCGACTCCAGGCCGACCACCACGTCGATGTCGTCGCTGCGCGCGGTCAGCAGGATGATCGGCAGCTGGTCGGTGCGGCGGATCCGGCGGCAGACCTCGAACCCGTCGATGCCGGGAAGCATCACGTCCAGGACGATCAGGTCCGGACGCTTCTCCTTGAACAGCTTCAGGCCGTCCTCGCCCGAGGCGGCGGCCGATACCTGATGGCCCTGCCTGGTCAGCGCGAGCTCAAGGCCCGTGCGGATGGCGTCGTCGTCCTCGATGAGCAGCAGATGTGACACGGCAGCCATTCTTGCCCATCGGGCGTATTTGATCGAGCCCTACCCCCGCCCGGCCTCTGTGACAGGCCTGTGACAGTCGGCGGACACGGCCATGACGACGGCGAGAGAAGCTTTTGCTTGTCGAAGTCGGGGGACTCCGGCGCAACAGAACCAACATCCACCAGGGAGCGCAGCATGAACGCAGTCATCGAGGCCCGGAGCGCCGCGGCACTTCGCGCTGCGCGCCCTGTGCACGGCAACGCCACACACAGCGCACCGCACCGGACGACTTCGCTCCAGACGCTTCACGGTGTCGGACGCGGCGGGGCGCACGACGGTTCCACGACCGTCACACTCACGCTTCGCGGCGTGGTGCGCGGCACCACCGTCCGCGAGCTGCCCGGGGGGACGGGCACGGGGGGCACGGGGGAGAGCGGCCAGCAGGCCGCGGTGGCGGCGGTCGGCGTACCGGAAAGCGCGGCGGGGGAGACCTCGCTCAGCAGTGAGGAGGAGTTCTCGGCCTACGTCCGGGAGCGCCGCGCCTCCCTGTACGCCACCGCCTACCACCTCACCGGTGACCGCTTCGCCGCCGAGGACCTGCTGCAGAGCGCGCTCTTCAGCACCTACCGGGCCTGGGACCGGATCACCGACAAGGCCGCGGTCGGCGGTTACATGCGCCGCACCATGACCAATCTGCACATCTCCGCCTGGCGTCGCCGCAAGGTCAACGAGTACCCGACCGAGGAGATGCCGGAGACCGTCGGCGACATCGACGCCATGGGCGGCACCGAGCTGCGCGCGGTGCTCTGGCAGGCGCTGGCCAAGCTCCCGGAGACCCAGCGCACCATGCTGGTGCTCCGCTACTACGAGGGCCGCACCGACCCGGAGATCGCCGACGTGCTCAACATCAGCGTCGGCACCGTGAAGAGCAGCATCTGGCGCGCACTGCGCCGACTGCGGGACGACGAGATCCTGGCGTCGCGCGACGGCGACGCGAGTGAGGCTTTCGGCGAGCTGGTCGCTTGAGCATGAGCTGACCAGGCACGACTCTTCTCGCCGAGGGAAGACCGGGGAGCCGCGTGGTCCGGGGGGATCATGGGGCCCGCACTCCCGGCAGCACACCAGGGGGAACGGGGGACAGGGGGGAAACGGGGGGAACGGGGGCGTCGCGGGCGGGGGCCCGGCTCGGGGGAGCCGGGAAGGCCCGCGGCAGCGGGGAACGGAACGGGCAGGGCACCTCCGGGGGGAGGAGGCCACTGCCCGTTCCGTGCGTTCCGGCTCGAGTCGGGGTCGGCGCTCAGCCCGCGTAGGCCGGGGCCGGGGCCGCCGTCACCGCGGCGATCCGGACCAGCGCCGTGCTGCCGCCGCAGGCGAACGCGCCCTGGGCGACCTGCCGGGCGACGATCCCGCGCTCGGCGCGCATCAGCCGCCAGCCCCGGTGCAGCAGGTAGGGGACGGACTTGCGGCGCTCCCGCACATCCCGGCGGAACCGGCGCCAGGCGGTGGTGACCGGACTGTTGCGCAGGCAGACCGCCTCGCCCAGCAGCCCTTCGGCCTCGCAGCGGCGGACGATCTCGGCGGCGAAGATCCCCTCGGCGACGAACGCCCGGGCACCTTCCAGCCGCAGGGTGTGCGAGCCGATCCGGCCGTTGTCGGGGATCGAGTACACCGGTATCTCGGCGCGGCCCTCCGTGCACAGCGCCCGGATCGCCGCCATCGCGTCCTCCTGGTGCCACGACCCGGGGTGGTCCCAGTCGGGGCCGGCGCCGTCGGGCAGCGGGGGGATGGTCGGGTCGTCCCCGTCCTTGTAGAAGTCGTCGAGCTGCAGCACCGGCAGCCCGGTCCGCTCCGCCAACGTCGACTTCCCCGACCCCGAGGGCCCGCACAGCAGGACGACGCGGACCGGACCGGGACTGTTCACGGATTGGCTGCTCACAGGTCCCAAGTCTGACGCATCAGGCTGCTGCCGAGTACCCCGCCCCCGTCAGGTCTCAACGGTTGGCGAGCCGGTGGACGAAGGCCAGGCCGGACCAGTCCTCGCCGAGGGCGGCCACTTTGACGTCCACCACGCCGGTCGGCAGCAGCAGTTCGCGCAGCAGGGTGTCGGTGAGGTCACTGCGGTGTCCGGCGGCGCGGCGGGGCCAGGCGATCCAGAGGCAGCCGGCCGACGGCAGCGCCGCCGCCAGCCCCGCGGCCTCGGCCCGGAGTTCCGCGGCGGTGCGGAAGAAGGCGACGGTGACGTCCGCGTCGGCGACCCCGGTGCCCGGCTCGACGCCGTCCGGCAGGCCGGGGATCGCGGCGACGGTCCAGTCCTGCGGCGGGTGCAGCAGGGCCACCCGGTGGCCCGGCTTGATCCGCAGCTTCTTCGCGAGTGGCGTGCCCGAGTAGCCCTGATCGCTCATGCGTCCATCCTGGCCGACCGGCGCCGGGCAAAGCGAACGGGCACGCACTCGGGGGGGAGGAGCGCGTGCCCGTTCTCAACGGGCGACCGGGCCCAGGGGGGGTGGGGCGGGCCGCCCGGCTTGTGGAGGGATCCGACCCGGGGGTCAGATGCCCATCGGGTGCCACACCGTCTTGGTCTCCAGGAAGGCCAGGAGTCGGTCGGTACCCGGAGCAGCCGTCCAGTCATTGCTGATGTCGGGCCGCCTTACACGCTTAAGGGTATCCGCTGCGAGCACTTCCAGAGCTCGCGCCGAGCCGGGGCCTTCCGGAGAATTCACCCCGGAGAGGTCGAGGGCGTTGACGTCCTGGTGCGAGGCCAGGGTTGGGGCGATGTCCTCGGTGCGTCCGGAGAGCAGATTGACCACTCCTCCGGGGAGGTCGGAGGTGGCCAGCACCTCGCCCAGGGACAGGCCGGGGAGCGGCGCCGCGGTCGCCAGGGCGACCACCGCGGTGTTGCCGGTGGCGATCACCGGGGCGATCACCGACACCAGTCCGAGCAGCGAGAAGCCGTTCCCCGACTGCGGCGCGACGATGCCGACCACACCGGTGGGCTCGGGTGTGGAGAGGTTGAAGTACGGGCCCGCGACCGGGTTGGCCGCGCCCGCGATCTGCGCCACCTTGTCGGTCCAGCCCGCGTACCAGACCCAGCGGTCGATCGCCGCGTCCACCAGCGCCGCGGCCTTCCGCGCGCCGACGCCCTCGCTCACCGCGACCTCGGCGGCGAACTGCTCGCGGCGGCCCTGCAGCATCTCCGCCGCGCGGTAGAGGATCTGGCCGCGGTTGTACGCGGTGGCGCCGGCCCAGCCGCCGACCGCCTTGCGCGCGGCGGAGACCGCGTCGCGGGTGTCCTTGCGGGTGCCCTGCGGGGCGTTGGCGAGCCAGTCGCCGGTCTTGAGGTCGGTCACCTCGTACACCCGTCCGCTCTCGGAACGGGGGAACTTCCCGCCCACGAAAAGCTTGTAGGTCTTGTAGACGTCGATACGGGTCTCAGTGTCAGACATCGAGGTAGGCCTCCAGGCCGTGGCGACCGCCCTCGCGGCCGTAGCCCGACTCCTTGTAGCCGCCGAAGGGCGAGGTCGGGTCGAACTTGTTGAAGGTGTTGGACCACACCACACCGGCCCTGAGCTGCGAGGCCATCCAGAGGATCCGGGACCCCTTCTCGGTCCAGATGCCGGCCGAGAGCCCGTACGGGGTGTTGTTGGCCTTGGCGACGGCCTCCTCCGGGGTGCGGAAGGTCAGCACCGAGAGCACCGGGCCGAAGATCTCCTCACGGGCCACCCGGTGGGTGGCGCTGACGCCGGTGAAGACGGTCGGCGGGAACCAGTAGCCGGAGCTCGGCAGCTCGCAGGCGGGGGCCCAGCGCTCGGCGCCCTCGGCCTCGCCGGCCTCGGTCAGCTCCCGGATCCGGGCCAGCTGCTCGGCCGAGTTGATCGCGCCGATGTCGGTGTTCTTGTCCAGCGGGTCGCCGAGCCGCAGCGTCTCCATCCGCCGCTTCAGCGCGTCCATCACCTCGTCGTGCACCGACTCCTGGACCAGCAGCCGGGAGCCCGCGCAGCAGACATGGCCCTGGTTGAAGAAGATGCCGTCCACGATGCCCTCGACGGCCTGGTCGACCGGGGCGTCGTCGAAGACGATGTTGGCGGCCTTGCCGCCGAGTTCCAGCGACAGCCGGGTGCGGCTGCCGGCCAGGGTGCGGGCGATGGCCCGGCCGACCTCGGTGGAGCCGGTGAAGGCGACCTTGTCGATGCCCGGGTGGCCCGTCAGCGCGGCGCCGGTGCGGCCGTCGCCGGTGACGATGTTGACGACGCCCTTGGGCAGCCCGGCCTGGCGGCAGATCTCCGCGAAGCGCAGGGCGGTGAGCGGGGTGGTCTCGGCGGGCTTCAGCACCACGGTGTTGCCGGTGGCCAGCGCCGGGGCGATCTTCCAGGCCAGCATCAGCAGCGGGAAGTTCCACGGGATGACCTGAGCGGCCACGCCGACCGGGCGCGGATCCGGGCCGTAGCCCGCGAACTCCAGTTTGTCGGCCCAGCCCGCGTAGTAGAAGAAGTGCGCGGCGACCAGCGGCAGGTCGACGTCGCGGGTCTCCCGGATCGGCTTGCCGTTGTCGATCGACTCCAGCACGGCCAGCTCGCGCGACCGCTCCTGGATGATCCGGGCGATCCGGAACAGGTACTTGCCGCGCTCGACGCCGGGTAGCGCCGACCAGGCCGGGAAGGCGTCGCGGGCGGCCTTCACCGCGCGGTCGACGTCCTCCGGCGTGCCCTGGGCGACCTCGGCGAGGACCTGCTCGGTGGACGGGTCCACCGTCTTCAGCGCCTCGGTGCCGGTGCTCTCGACGAACTCGCCGCCGATGTAGTGGCCGTAGGAGCTGGCGATCTCGCCCGCGGCGGCCCGGGACTCGGGTGCGGGGGCGTACTCGAACAGCTTGCGGCCGTGGGTGGCGGTCGCCGCCGCGGCCACGGTCTCGTTGGGCTTCTTCTTCGCCACGGCTAGTCCACCGTCACATAGTCAGGACCGGAGTACCGGCCGGTGGTCAGCTTCTGACGCTGCATCAGCAGGTCGTTGAGCAGGCTGGAGGCGCCGAAGCGGAACCAGTCCGGGGACAGCCAGTCGTCGCCGAGCACCTCGTTCACCATCACCAGGTACTTCATGGCGTCCTTGGTGGTACGGATACCCCCGGCGGGCTTCACTCCCACCTGCACCCCGGTCGCGGCGCGGTAGTCGCGGACCGCCTCCAGCAGCACCATGGTCACCGGCGGGGTCGCGTTCACGGCGACCTTGCCGGTGGAGGTCTTGATGAAGTCGGCCCCGGCGATCATCGCCAGCCAGGACGCCCGGCGGACGTTGTCGTAGGTCTGCAGCTCGCCGGTCTCGAAGATCACCTTGAGGTGCGCCGCGCTGCCGTCCGGGCGGACGCAGGCGCCCTTCACCGCCTTGATGGTCTCGAAGACCTCCAGGTAGCGGCCGGACAGGAAGGCGCCCCGGTCGATCACCATGTCGATCTCGTCGGCCCCGGCGGCGACCGCCTCAGCGGTGTCGGCGAGCTTCACCGGCAGTCCGGCGCGCCCGGACGGGAACGCGGTGGCGACGGACGCCACCTGCACCCCGCTGCCGCCGACGGCGGCGCGGGCGGTGCGGACCATGTCGGGGTAGACGCAGACCGCGGCGACGCGGGGCGCCGTCGGGTCGCTGGGATCGGGGCGCATCGCCTTGGCGCAGAGCGAGCGGACCTTGCCGGGGGTGTCGGCCCCCTCCAGCGTGGTCAGGTCGATCATGGAGATGGCCAGGTCGATGGCGTAGGCCTTGGCGGTGGTCTTGATGGACCTGGTGCCGAGGGACGCGGCACGCGACTGCAGGCCGACGGCGTCGATGCCGGGCAGCCCGTGCAGGAAGCGGCGCAGGGTCGCCTCCGACGAGGCGACCTCGGTCAGTCCGGCGGCGGTGGCGGCTGGGGAAGTGGTGGGCATGCTCACCAGATGAGCATATCTACACGCGTAGCGTTTCGTCAGCGCCGATGGGGTGTGACTTTTGTCGAGGGTGACTGGTTGGCACTTTTGTAGTGATATGCGCAGCTGATGCCATACCGCAACCAGGCCCGCTCCTGATCCGGGCGGTCGGCTGAGGCAGAATCGGTCATTATGAGCGACCCCCAGGGCCAGAGCACGTCAGACCCCGACACCTTGAGCCAGGAGACCCCTGAGCCGGGTGCGACGGCAGAGCCGAACGAAACCGCTGAGCCGAGCGACACCGCGGAGCCGGGCGACACCGCGGAGCCGACTGATTCCGACTTCGCCGACCGCAGCTACCGCTCCGTCCCCGGCCTGGTCGCCGGAGGGCTGCTGACCGCGCTGACGCTGTGGCTCTGCATCGACGCGATCGTCCGCGGGCACGGACAGACCCCCTGGTACGGGCTGGCGTCGCTGGTGCTGCTGCTCCCGCTGTTCGCCGCCTTCACCCTCTGGCCCGTGGTACGGGCCGACCGGGACCAGCTCTTTGTGCGCAACCCGTTCCGGACCATCACCGCGCCCTGGAGCGAGGTCGAGTCCATCCAGGCGGCGCTCTCGGTGGAACTGCGCGCGGGCGGCCGGAAGTACCAGGTCTGGGCGATCCCGGTGTCGCTGCGCCAGCGCAAGCGGGCCGGCCGGCGGTCGATGATGGCCAGGGGCGACGCGGCCGTGCTGGAAGGCCGGCGCAGCCGTACCGGCCTCGGCGGCTCCGGTCCGACCTCCAGGTTCCCGGTCGGCGGCCCCGGTGTGCTGCGCGGCCGAGCACGGGCCACGGCGAGCAGCGGCGACGGCTTCGGCGCCCCGGCGAGCACGGAGGTGCCGCTGGCCTGGGCCGACCGCGCGGTCGAGGAGCTGCGCGAGCTCGGAGCCCGGGCGGAGGGCCGCCCGAGCGCGGTCGGAACCGTCACGGTCGTCTGGACCTGGTGGGTCATCGCCCCGGTGCTCGCCGGCGTGGTGGCCATCGCCCTGCTGGCCGCCCTCGGCTGAGTCCTCAGGGTCTGGGCCCTCAGGGTCTGGCCCGCACCAGTTGGTCGCGCAGGCGGTCGAGTTCGGCGGTGCTGAGGCCGTGGTGCTGCAGGAACCCGGCCGTGGTGCGGTGACGGCCGAGGACCCGGTCCAGGAACAGCGCGAGCAGCGCCCCGCGGACCGGGCGGGAGCGGCGTTCGGTGCCGTGTTCGTCGAGGTAGTAGACGGGGCCGTCGAGCAGCCCGAGCCCGGTGTTGGACAGGGCGTAGTCGGCGGCGATGTCGGCGGTGTCCACGCCCAGGGCGGACAGGATGACGGCGATGGTGACGCCGGTCCTGTCCTTGCCGACAGCGCAGTGGACCAGGGCCGGGAGCGCGCCGGGGGCGATCAGCCGACGGATGCAGGCGACGATCGGCGGTCCAGCCGTGTCGGCCATGAAGGAGTACATGTCCTCCATTCCGTCGCCCTCGCCCGCGGGGGTGTCGGCGGCGGTGTCGGGGTTGCCGGTGGGCGCGGCAGCCTCCGTCATCGCCGCCGCCGCGGGGTCGAACGGCGGCAGGGTCGGCAGCGAGACCAGTTCGAAGTCCAGCCCGTGCCGCTGGTTGGGCCAGTACACCGCCTCCTCCGCGCTGCGCAGGTCGACGACGGTGCGCAGCCCGAGCGCGGCGAGCCGGGCCGCGCCGTCCGGGCTGAGTTCGTGCAGCGAGGCCGAGCGGTAGAGCAGGCCGAGGCCGATGCTCCCGCCGTCGGCCGTGGCGAAGCCCCCGGCGTCGCGGAGGTTGCGGACGCCGGGGATGTGGATCAGCCTGTCGGTACCGGGGGCGGGGCGGGGTTCCGTCGTCTCCATGGCCTCAGCCTAGGTCCGGCCACCGACAGTCCGTCAGTTGCCCGCCGGGGTCAGAATCCGCCGGCCGCGGCGAGGTCCCGCTTCAGCGCGGCCAGCACCCCGGCGGCGGTCGCGCGGGCGTCCGCGAGCACGTCGCCGGAGGCCACCGGGACGACGACCTCCAGGTAGCACTTCAGCTTGGGCTCGGTCCCGGACGGGCGGACCACCACCCGCGCCGACCCGACCGAGGGCCCGCTGAGCCGGTAGCGCAGCCCGTCCGTGGGCGGCAGGCCGGCGCCGCCCTGCTCCAGGTCCTCGGCCGAGTCGACCCGCAGTCCGGCCAGGGCGGTCGGCGGGTGCTCGCGCAGCCGGGCCATGGCCTCGCCGATCAGCCGCAGGTCGGCCACCCGGACCGAGAGCTGGTCGGTGGCGTGCAGGCCGTGGGTCAGCGCCAGGTCGTCCAGCAGGTCGCCGAGGGTGCGCCCGGACTGCTTGAGGTCCGCTGCCAGCTCGGCGACGGTGAGCGCGGCGCTGATGCCGTCCTTGTCGCGGACGGCGTCCGGGTCGACGCAGTAGCCGAGGGCCTCTTCGTAGCCGTAGCGCAGGTCCTCGGCGCGGGAGATCCACTTGAAGCCGGTCAGCGTCTCGGCGTAGCGGAGTCCGGCGGTCTCGGCGATCCGGGAGAGCAGTGAGGAGGAGACGATGGTGGTGGCGAAGGTCCCGGCGGCCCGCTTGGCCACCAGGTGGGCGGCGAGCAGCGCGCCGACCTCGTCCCCGCTCAGCATCCGCCAGCCGGTGCCGTTGGCCGCGCCGGGGTCGGCGACCGCGACCGCGAGCCGGTCGGCGTCGGGGTCGTTGGCGATGACCAGGTCCGGGCCGAGGGCCGCCGCAGTACGGAAGGCCAGGTCCATCGCCCCCGGCTCCTCCGGGTTGGGGAAGCCGACGGTGGGGAAGTCGGGGTCGGGTTCGCCCTGCTCGACGACGGTGCTCGGGGTGGGGAAGCCCGCGCGCTTGAACGCGGCGAGCAGGGTGTCCCGGCCGACGCCGTGCAGCGGGGTGTAGACCACGGACAGGTCGCGCGGCGCGTGCGGGTCGACCACCGCGGCGGCGCGGGCCAGGTAGGGCTCCAGGATCTCGGCCTCGGACAGCACCTCCCAGCCGCCCTCGGCCAGCGGGACCTGGTCCAACGAGCCGATGGCGGCGATCCGGTCGGCGATGCCCGCGTCGTGCGGCGGGACGATCTGCGAACCCTCCAACTCGCCGCCGAGGTAGACCTTGTAGCCGTTGTCGCGGGGCGGGTTGTGGCTGGCGGTGACCATCACCCCGGCCGCCGCGTCCAGGTGCCGCACCGCGAAGGCCAGCACCGGGGTGGGCAGCGGCCCCGGCAGCAGCGCGGCGTTCAGGCCCGCGGCGACCATCACCGCGGCGGTGTCCCGGGCGAAGTCGTAGGACTTGTGCCGGGCGTCGTAGCCGATGACCACCAGGCCGTGCTCGGCGTCCCGCCTCAGGTACGCGGCGAGGCCGGCGGCGGCGCGGATGACCACGGCGCGGTTCATCCGCATCGGGCCCGCGCCCATCTCGCCGCGGAGCCCGGCGGTGCCGAACTGCAGCGTCCCGGAGAACCGCGCGGACAGCTCCGACCAGGCCCGCGCGTGCTCCTCGGAGGCGTCGCCCTCGACCGAGGCGAGCAGGCCGGTCAGCTCGGCGCGGGTGTCCGGGTCGGGGTCCTCGGCGAGCCAGGTACGGGCCCGGGTCAGCAGGTCGGTGGCGGCGGTGGGCTTCATCGCGTCGTCCGTTCTCTTTCTGGTGCGGGTCCGTACAACGAGCATGGCACCCGCCACGGAGGAGCGGCGGATGCCATGGGTGGGGCGGGGCCGGGCGGCGCCGCTCAGATCCGTTCGAGGACCTTGGCCAGCAGCGCGCCCATCCGGGCGGCGGAGGTGCGTCCGGCCTCCAGCACCTCGGCGTGGTTCAGCGGCTCGCCGGTGATGCCCGCGGCCAGGTTGGTGACCAGGGACAGGCCGAGCACCTCGGCGCCGGCCTCGCGGGCGGCGATGGCCTCCAGCGTGGTGGACATGCCGACCAGGTCGCCGCCGATGGCGCGGACCATGGCGATCTCGGCCGGGGTCTCGTAGTGCGGGCCGGGGAACTGGACGTAGACGCCCTCCTCCAGGCTCGGGTCGATCTCCCGGCAGAGCGTGCGCAGGCGGGAGGAGTAGAGGTCGGTGAGGTCCACGAAGTTCGCGCCGACGATCGGCGAGGCCGCGGTCAGGTTGATGTGATCACTGATCAGCACCGGCTGGCCCGGGGCCATCCCCTCGCGGAGCCCGCCGCAGCCGTTGGTCAGTACGACCGTGCGGCAGCCCGCGGCGACGGCGGTGCGGACGCCGTGGGCGACGGCGGCGACGCCGTGGCCCTCGTAGAAGTGGGTGCGGCCGAGGAACACCAGGGCGCGGGTGCCGCCGATGGTGATCGAGCGGACCATGCCGGAGTGGCCGGCCACGGAGGGCGGCGGGAAGCCGGGGAGCGCGGTGATCGGGAACTCGTGCTCGGGCGTGCCGAGCTCGTCGGCGGCGGGGACCCAGCCGGAGCCCATGACCAGTGCGACGTCGTGGTTCTCCACACCCGTCAGGTCGCGCAGTGCGGCGGCGGCCTCCTTGGCGGCGGCGTACGGCGAGTACGGGTCGGCGGGCGTTTCGTCGGCGGTCCTGCTGCTGGTGTCAGCGGCGGCGACCGGCTGAGGGGATGCGTTCACACCTTGAGGATATCTGTTCCCCCTACGCGCGTAGAAGAACGAACGGATGACATTTCCGGCATGAGGTCGGGTGCGGACTGTATGGTCCGCCAAATGCCGGGCCCCGAGGCGGGCCCGGCGCCGCTCAGCAGGGGCGCTTGCGGAGTTCCATCACGTAGTCGTGCGGGGCGCCGGCCGATTCGGCGGCGTCGGCGATGATGCCGAGGTAGCGGGCCGAGGGCAGGCCGCCCTCGTAGTCGTTCAGGACGTAGGTCCAGGCGGTGAGGTCGCCCTCAAGGGTGTGCACCCTGACCTTGATCTTGCGGTAGAAGCCGAGCGGCAGGCCCTCCCAGCGGTCCAGGCCGGCCTCGTCCCCGGGGGCGATGTCGTACAGGCCCACGAAGACCTGGTCCTTCTCGTCCTCGACCACCGTGGCGATCGAGCCCTCCCAGCCGAACTGCTCCCCGCCGAAGGTCAGCCGCCAGCCGTCCAGCCAGCCGGTGCAGCGCAGTGGCGAGGCCGGGGCCCGGCGGCTCATCTGCCGTGCGTCGAGGTTGCTGGCGTAGGCGGCGTAGAGCGACATGCGTCACAGCGTACGGGAGAGGCAGCAGGCGGGGGGCCTCGGGCGGTCGAGCCCGGTGTCGTACATGGGGCAAGGTGCGGGACAATGGCGTATGTGACTCGGATAGTGATCATCGGCGGCGGACCTGGCGGATACGAGGCGGCGCTCGTCGCCGCCGACCTCGGCGCGGAGGTGACCGTCGTGGACAGCGACGGCCTCGGCGGCGCGGCGGTACTGACGGACTGTGTGCCGTCGAAGACCCTGATCGCCACGGCAGAGGTGATGACGAGCTTCGACAGCTCCTACGAGGAACTGGGCATCACCGTCGCGGACGGCGCGGACATGGCGCGGACCCGGGTGGTGGGCGTCGACCTGGGCAAGGTCAACCGACGGGTGAAGCGGCTCGCCGTCGCCCAGTCGCACGACATCACCCAGTCGGTCACCCGCGCCGGGGTCACCCTGCTGCGCGGCTTCGGCCGGCTCGCCGAGGGCGGCCAGGGCGTGGACGGCTCGCGCGGCGTGGTCGTCGACCTCGCCGAGGCCGACGGCGGCGGGACCCGGGAACTGCGCGCCGACGCCGTGCTGATCGCCACCGGGACGCATCCGCGGGAGCTGCCGGACGCGGTGCCGGACGGCGAGCGGATCCTCAACTGGACCCAGGTGTACGACCTGGACGAGCTGCCGGACGAGCTGATCGTGGTCGGCTCCGGCGTCACCGGGGCGGAGTTCGCCGGCGCGTACCAGGCGCTGGGGTCGCGGGTGACCCTGGTCTCCAGCCGCGACCGGGTGCTGCCCGGGGAGGACCCGGACGCCGCGACGGTGCTGGAGGACGTGTTCCGCCGGCGCGGCATGAACGTGATGTCGCAGTCGCGTGCGGCGTCGGTTCGCCGGGTCGGCGACAAGGTCGAGGTGGCGCTGGCGGACGGGCGGGTGATCACCGGCTCGCACTGTTTGGTGGCGGTCGGCTCGATCCCCAATACCGCGGGGATGGGCCTGGAGGGCGCCGGGGTGAAGCTGACCGAGGGCGGCCAGGTGAAGGTGGACCGGGTCTCCCGGACCAGCGCGCCGGGCGTCTACGCGGCCGGCGACTGCACCGGCGTCTTCATGCTGGCGTCGGTCGCGGCGATGCAGGGCCGGATCGCGATGTACCACGCGCTGGGCGACGCGGTGCAGCCGCTGAACCTGAAGACGGTGGCGTCCAATGTCTTCACCGACCCGGAGATCGCCACCGTGGGTTACAGCGCGGCCGACGTCGAGTGCGGGAAAATGGACGCGGTCTGCGTGAAGCTGCCGCTGCGGGGCAACCCGAGGGCGAAGATGCAGGGCATCAGGGACGGCTTCGTGAAGCTGTTCTGCCGTCCGGGGACCGGGATCGTGGTCGGTGGAGTGGTGGTCGCGCCGCGAGCGAGCGAGCTGATCCACCCGATCTCGCTGGCGGTGGACAACAATCTGACGGTCGAACAGGTGGCCAGCGCGTTCACCGTTTATCCGTCGGTCTCCGGGTCGATCGCGGAGGCGGCACGGCAGTTGCACATCCGTAAGCGGGCGGAGGGCGGCGCGGGGGCGTGACGGGGGCGTGACGTAGTGGTTGGTGGCGCGCATTGTAGGGGTGCGCGCCGTTCTGTGGTGGACAACTTCGACTACTAAGGGCAAACGCCTGAAAGCAGATGGTCATGCACGTTACCGTCTGTTTCGTGTTCGCAGCAGAACGTCGCCAGTTGATCCTCGAAATGGTGCGCGCCAACGGAGCGGTTTCGCTCCGGGAGCTCGCCCGAGTCGTCCAGACCTCCGAAGTGACCGTCCGCCGTGATGTGCGTGCCTTGGAGGCCGAGGGCCTCCTTGACCGCAGACACGGTGGAGCGGTGCTCCCCGGCGGTCTCTCCAGAGAGCCGGGATATCCGCAGAAAACACATCTCGCCGCGGCGGAGAAGAGCGCGATCGCCGACCTGGCCGCCACGATGGTCGCCGAGGGCGACGCGATCGTGGTCGGCGCGGGCACCACGACCCAGGAGCTGGCGCGGCGGTTGGCGCGGATCCCCGGGCTGACCGTGGTCACCAACTCGCTGCTGGTCGCTCAGGCGCTGGCGCATGCCAACCGGGTGGAGGTGGTGATGACCGGGGGGACGTTGCGGGGCTCCAACTATGCGCTGGTGGGGAGCGGCGCGGAGCAGTCCTTGCAGGGGCTGCGGGTGACTCGGGCCTTTATCTCGGGGAGCGGTCTTACCGCGGAGCGGGGGCTGTCGACGACCAACATGCTGTCGGCGAGCGTCGACCGGGCGTTGGTCGCGGCGGCGGCGGAGGTGGTGGTGCTGGCCGACCACGGGAAGCTGGGGTCGGACACCATGTTCCAGACCGTCGCGGCGGAGGGGATTGCCTGTCTCGTGACGGATGAGCCGACGGGGGTCTCCGAGCTGGCGTCGCGGGAGTTGGACGCGTTGGCGGATCGGGGGGTGCAGGTGTGTGTGGCGCCGGTGGTTCCGTTGGCGAGTTCGGCTCCGCCGTTGGGTGGGGGGGCGGCGGCGTCGTCCTCCGGGCTGGCGTTTCCGGGGCAGCGGAGGCCGGCGCCGGTGGGGTTGCCGGTGGCGCGGGGCGGGGCGGGGGCGCGGGGCTGAGGGTTGGCCTGCGGGCTTGGCTTGGTGCGGGCCTGGGGTTTGCCTGCGGCGCGGGTGGGTGCATGGCAGCGGGGGCGGGCCGGGTCGGGTTGGTCGCTCTGGGGCCTGCTGCGAAACGGGTGCCAAGAGTCGAGGTGC